>JAYTOX010000114.1:0-3452 GCA_043747595.1 Bacteroidota bacterium
TAAATTATTCCACTTCTCCCGACTACGGAGCAAACTTCGGAGCAAATTTTATTTCTCCAACTTCTTTAATAAGTCCGCAAGGATTTGATGTACTCGGAAATCCACATAACTTTTCCAGCCAGGAAGAAGCAGTGATTACAAACATGCATCAATTTGTAAACGGAATATTTAATCATACCTATAGCGATGGTTCAGCCGGTGTTGTAAACAATAGCACTGATGCAAAACTATTACAACAGTTCATAACCGATCTTTATGCAAAAGCACAGACCTCGCAATTTCAAAATTCGTGGAATGCAGCCAGTGTAATGAATAACGATATGTACAATGTGCTTTTTGCAACGGAAATTATCAAAACATTTAAACCTGAATTGTTAGTTGTAAATATGCAAGACGTTGATGTGTGTCATTTCCAATATACACAGTATGCCAACAATCTTCGAAAAGCAGATCATGCTGTTGCTCAACTTTGGAATACAATTCAAAGTACTCCGGGAATGGCCGACGATACTGTTCTAATTGTAGCACCAGAACACGGCAGAAATTTTTATGCAAACACTTCTGTTGATGCATACGGAAGACGTGCACTTGATCATACAGCACCAACAGATCCGAATTTTAGCGGCGACCCAAATATGCAAATGGCACGAGACATTTTTTGTCTTGTAGTTGGTCCACCAAACGTTGTCAAGCAAAATCAAGTAATTAATTCTGTAATGGGTCAGAGCATTGAAATAGTTCCTGCTATTGCTCACTTACTCGGTTTCGACGATGCGATTCCCGGAGGATATTTAAGCAATTGGAATAATTGTGAAATTCAAGCCGCTTTTGTATGATGAAAAGAAAAATAATTACTCTTTCTGTTTTAGTCGTTGCGCTAACTGTTTTCTTTTTTTCTTGCAAAAAAGAAGAGCCCCCTGTGAATCCGTTCGACAGCGTAACTCATACTTCTAACAATCCAAACGATCCGAATCTGGATCCAAATAGTATTGCAGGCCTTTACAAAAATATTTTTTCGGTGCGTTGTGCAAATCCCGGGTGTCATGACGGTACGTTTGAACCGGATTTTAGAACGATAGAGTCAGCATACTCTACATTGGTGTATCAGTCTGTTAATAAAGTAACACTTGACTCGGCGAAAATTTTCTCTTTGCGAGTAATCCCACATAATACTTCTGATTCGTGGCTAGTTGAACGACTCACAACTTCAACAACAGAATATATGCCATCAAATTCTGTACGACTTTCTCAATCAGATATTGATCACGTAAAAAATTGGATAAACGCTGGCTGTCCCGATCAGAATGGATTGCTGCCCGTAAAACCAAATCTACAACCCAACGTTATTGGCTATGTCGCATTCGATTCAGTTTATACACGTATCGACACTAACAGAGTGAATGGCTTTGGTTATAATCCATTCATACTTCGAGAAGGAAGAACAATGAATTTGTTATTCGCGGCTTTAGATACTGCTGATGGCGCAGATGGGACAGATCCATCTTTGTATACTGTAAAAAAAATAAAATTCTCGACCAATAAAAATGATTTCAGTAGTGCCATTTCAATCAATGCTTCGCTATATATTTCTCAGTATCAGGCTTGGGTTACTGTTGTGCCAACATCGATGTGGCACACCGGTACCACTGTTTATTTTAGAATTTACGTGAATGATGGAGATCATGTAAATGATGCGGAGTTCCCAAGAAACGAATCGATCGATTATTACAAAACATTGTATGCCTTTTATGTTCAATAAAATATTTTTCTTTATTGCAATACTTGCAATTTCTTTTTCATGTAAAAAAGAGAAAGTGGAATTTAGTGCTGTTCCTTCAATCGAGTTTCTTTCAATCACACCCTCCGTTGCTCATCAATATACCGATTCAGTTACTATTACAATTAAATATTCTGATGGTGACGGCGATTTAGGGCAAAATGACGCCTCAGTTAAAAATTGCTTTATTAAAGACAATAGAATTGGAATCATCTACGATTTCCGAATTCGCCAACTTTCACCAGATAATTCCATTTCGCCAATTACTGGCACTCTCAATTTAGAGCTCGGGGGACAAGGAATTACCGACAATAGTAGTCTGCAAAATGTTTCTTATACGGTGTATGTTGTTGACAGAGCCGGCCATAAAAGCAATGAAATTACGACATCTTCTATAGCCATTCAACAATAATTTCAGCTAAAAGAGTTACTAGAATGCGAAGAAAATCTCTTTTCTCGTCTCGATAATTTTGTAATTTCGCTCCCGTGAACAATTTATTTCTTTCAGAAACCGATTCGGCCTTTTTACTCATCGATCCGTCGTTAGAAAATAAGACGGCTGGCCTATGCGATCTTATTGTAGTGGTAGAAGACTCTTCCATTCAATTGGCACTAGTGGAAAAAAAATCGAATCGCTTTCTTGCACTTGAAGTTTTTCAATTTGCTTCAAATGAATTTGAGAACTGGAAAGATTATTTCAAAGCGACATCTGCTAAAAGTGTGCTTCTTAAAAAGTATGATTTTTCTAAAGTAAAAATCTGCTTGTCATCTCTTCAATATACTCTTGTTCCGGAAGCGCTTCATCATCGGGGCGACGAACAGGCTTATTTCAAATTAAACTTTAACAACTATTCAGATCTTTCCGTAAATGATGCGCATGTAAGTACATTTCACTTATTTTCGATCTATGGCGTAAGCAAGGAGCTGATTAAAGAACTGACTCATCTTTTTCAAGATCCAAAAATTATTCACCATACAGAAATCCTTCTTAAGTCGGCTGTTAAAATTGCCAGAGGCGAAAACGAAAAGAAATTATTGCTCAACATTCGCAAGAACGAAGTTGACATACTTATTACCGAAGGAAAAAAACTAATTCTCCTAAATAGCTTTAAAAGGAATAGCGATGAGGATGTATTATATTTCACGCTCTTTACTTGTGAGCAATTAGAATTAGACCCTGAAAATATACACGTTTTTCTTTCCGGAGAAATTGAACCGGAGAGTTCACTATATAAACTACTTTACAAATACATTCGAAAACTAAATTTTGTTGGAATGGATAGAAGTTTACTTTTCGGCAAAGGTTTTGAGACAATCCCTTCACACTTTTATTTTACACTTTATAACCTAGCATTGTGCGAATAATTGGTGGCAAGTTCAGTGGCAGAATGATCGTTGCACCGAGTAGCTTACCCGTGAGGCCAACGACCGACTTTGCTAAATCGGCACTTTTTAATATCCTGAACAATCAACTAAATTTCGATGAAGTAAATGTTCTCGACTTGTTTGCAGGGATTGGCGGAATAAGTTTAGAGTTTATTTCCAGAGGTGCTAAAAATGTTACGGCTATTGATTCCAATGTAAAATGCAGTTCTTTTATTAAAGAAACAGCAGCGAAGTTAGAAGTAAAAAACCTAACAGTTATTAAGTCAGACGTCTTTAAATTTTTGAAGTC
>JAYTOX010000115.1:0-8276 GCA_043747595.1 Bacteroidota bacterium
TTAACGCAATCGCTTTTTATTAAAACCGAATTAATTAGAAACTACTTGCTCTAAACCCAGCACAACAACGACTAACAGGCAAATTCATGAAATGCAAAAGAGCAGATCGTTTCATAGTAGCATTTCGTCGTGCATTTCACAAATTTGCCTTACGTTAGTGGAAATACTTTGGCGGCTGTGCTAACTTGAAACTGACTCCATGAAATAAAAGATAAATAAATTCGTTACAACGCTAATCAAATTGTAACTGCTTATGCTGACGAAGAAAAGGTTACCACTTTTAATTGCACTTATTTGTTGCATAGAAGTATCAATTTACTTGTGGGCTGTTTGGACGAGCACATTCGATGAGAGTAATTTTTTTGCAATTCACTCAGGATTTATTTTTGACAAATGTGCCCGTTTAGCAGGCAGAGTATCATCAGTCATTTTTCTTATCACCTTATTAATTGTTGGATATTAAGGCCTGAAAAAAATATATGGTGATGAAAAGAAAAAAGAATCTTTTCTAATTTTGATAACCATGTTTACATGCAATCATTTAATCCATTTACTATTTGTCATTCTTCGTTTCAGAAGTCATGGCGAATCACTTACATTAAATGGACCAATAGAAATCGGTGGAACTATTCATGGAATCATTACTTTCACTTCTATTGTTATAATTCCAGTCATTCTTTGGAAGTATAAAAACCTAAGCAAACGCCTCTACTTTGTCATAATTCTTTATTTACTTAATATCAGTAGTTTCATTGTTAAAACTTTTTGGGGTAAGGTAAAACCACCTGAACATCCAGCATATCATAATCAACTTGGAATAGTTTTAATTTCCGCTGCTTGCATTTATATTTTATTTAGAGTTTATCTTGAGAACAAACGAAACGCAGCAGAAAACTAATCGAACTAAATTTGACAGGACAGACAATCAAACTAGTGAAACATCCGACCCGTCCTGAAAAAGTTGACACTTTGATTGAACATACCACTTGTTTGCGAGGTCAATTATAGTCTAGTATTATTGATCATGATTTCACTTCGTCCAAGGTTGTTTTTTTTCAATAGTCTGATTGATTCAACTTTGATTTTAGAATGTCAAATTTAATTGCACCTAAAATTTCTAATAGTTATAGTATTTTTTTCATTTTTGTTAAGATTGAATACTATTCGTAGCATTCTCTTATTAACTATCAGCAAATCGGTAATAGCAAGAAAGTAGATATTTTTCAGGGGAATTTGGAAAAGAGTGAGTATGAATAGCAAGAAGTAGATCGTCATTAATCAAAGTAAAGAATCGTCTATTATTTTGTTGAAATGAAAAATTGGTGCATATTGCTAGGGGAATACCTAAGGGAAAGCAGATGAACACCCATACACGCAGCCTGCAAGAATAGTAGATGGTGTATTGAGTTATGAAGTTGAATTGATGGAAAGCAAAAACTGATTGAATGTTTTTATTTTTCATTATAAAATTATTGGAACAATTAAAATAATATTTATGAAAATGGAAGCACCAATAAAAAGAAATGAAGCCCTTCAGGTGTTAAGCAGAGAACACCATCATGCCTTGTTACTTTGTTGGAAAATTAAAACAGGATTTTCAAAGGGTGTTTCGCCGCAAAGGATGAAGACCTATGCTGACTGGTTCTATAACACTCATTTGCTGCCTCACTTTGAGTTGGAAGAAAAATATGTTTTCCCGGTTTTAAACGGTGAAAATAAATTTGTCAAAGAAGGAATTGCAGCACACAGACATCTGACTAAACTATTTTCAGAAGCGACCAACATTGAAGATTCATTGGCACAAATTCAAATTGAACTGGAAAAACATATTCGATTTGAAGAACGAATTTTATTTAATGAAATTCAGAAAGTGGCTACATCAGCACAATTAGAAAAAATAAAACAAGTACATATCGAAGAGAAGTTTATTGATAATCTAAACGATACTTTTTGGACCTAGAATGATAGTTAAGAAAAAAATAATAGTTATAGGAGGTGGTTTTGCAGGCATACAACTTGTAAGAGGATTAGATAAAGACATTTTTGATGTTTTATTGATTGACAAAATCAATCACCATCAATTTCAGCCTTTGTTTTATCAGGTTGCCACCTCGCAAATAGAGCCCTCCAGTATTTCGTTTCCACTCAGAAACATTTTTAAGAATAGGAATAATGTACATATTCGCCTTGCAGAAGTTTTAAGTATTGAAACCGCAAAGAATAAACTAGTAACAACTATTGGAGATTTTGAATACGACTATTTGGTTATAGCTATAGGTTGCAAAACGAATTTCTTTGGCAACAATGAAATTAGGAATCATTCCTTAACATTAAAAAGCACCTATGATGCTATTACAATTCGAAACCACATTTTACAAACATTTGAAAATATTATATCAGCAAAGGAAGACGAGAAGGAAAGTTTGCTAAATCTGGTAATAGTAGGGGCAGGGCCTACCGGTGTTGAATTGGCAGGGGCATTTGCAGAAATTAAAAAGAATGTATTGCCAAAGGATTATCATGGAATTGATTTTTCGAAATTTAAAATCATTTTAGTTGAAGGAAGCAAAGACACCTTAAGCAACATGAGTAGTAATGCAAGGATTAACTCCAAAAATTATTTGCTGCAAATGGGTGTAAATATTCTTACCGAAACATTTGTAAAAAATTATGATGGTAGTACTTTAGAATTGAGTACCGGAAATTCTATTAAAACAAGCACAGTGATATGGGCTGCAGGTGTAACGGGAAATACAATTCAAGGTTTAGCTGAGGATTGCATTACAACCGGCAATAGAATTAAAGTAAACAGAATAAATAAAGTTCTTGGTAGTGAAAATATTTTTGCAATAGGTGATATAGCTTTTATGCAAACACCAAAATATCCAAAAGGTCATCCGCAGTTAGCAAATGTGGCAATTAACCAGGCAAAATATTTATCAAAGAATCTTAAAAAAATAATTCAAGGTAAACTGCCAAACGAATATGAGTACAAAAACCTTGGCTCAATGGCAACCATTGGCAGAAACAAAGCCGTTGTTGACCTTCCGTTTATTAAACTTAAAGGACATTTTGCTTGGTTGATATGGATGTTTTTACACTTGATGTTAATTCTTCGAGTAAAGAACAGATTGATCATATTTATTAATTGGGCATGGGCTTATATTACTAAAGACACTTCGTTGCGTTTAATACTTAAACAAAATAATAATGGCAATGTTAAATAAATAATATCATGAAAAATATTCTCCTTCCAATTTTAGTTTGCTTGTTAGTAGCCTGCAATCAACCAACATCATCTAATCATAAGCAAAACGCAGGAGGAACTTCAAGAATAATTTCAGTATTTGATGCACATATTGCAAATTGTACCAAATAGAAAATTCTTTAAAAAACATCCACGAGTAATATGGAGCGAGGAATAGAAATATATAAAGGGAAAGACAATCAAACTCATGTTAAGGTGAAGTTTGTGGAGGAAACTGTGTGGCTTTCGCAGAAGGAAATGGCGGAACTTTTTGAAAGAGACTCTGACACAATCAGCTTGCATCTCAAAAATATTTATACAGAAGAAGAACTTGTCGAATCGGCAACTACCGAGCTTTTCTCGGTAGTTCAAAAAGAAGGGAAAAGAAAGGTTGCGAGAAAGATAAAATACTATAATCTTGATGCAATCCTTTCAGTGGGATATAGAGTAAATTCTAAACGGGGCACTCAATTCCGCCAATGGGCAACTCAGCGTTTAAAAGATTATCTGGTAAAAGGCTTTGCTGTAAATGAGCAAAAGCTAAAGGCGTCTCAAGAGCAATTAGGCGCTTTGAAGCAAAGCATTAAGTTACTCGAAAATGTAGTCAGCAAAAAACAACTTACGTCTGATGAGGCGGTAGGATTATTGAAAGTTGTAACAGAATATTCTCATGCGTTGGATTTATTGGATCAATATGATCATCAGCGTTTGGTAATTCCGGTAATCCAAAAAGAAAAGCTACAAAAACTTTCCTATAAGGAGGCGATTGAACAGATTCACCTTTGGCGAAACAAGCACAAGGCTGGTAAATTGTTTGGCAATGAAAAAGACAAATCGTTTCATAGCTCACTTCAGACTATATACCAAACTTTTGGCAGCAAAGATTTATATCCAAGCAACGACGAAAAAGCTGCGAATCTTTTGTATTTCGTTGTAAAAAATCATTCGTTTTCCGATAGAACAAGCGTATAGCTGCCGGTTTGTTTGTTTATTTTCTGGATATGAATAAGAAGTTGCGTAAATCCGATGGCAGTAAAATTATTGCAGACAATGCACTGGTTGCAATAACCATTATGATTGCAGAAAGTAAAACGGAAGAAAAAGATACGATGATTAAATTGATTGTAAATTTAATGATGTCAAATTAATAAGCAATTTCAGTCAGCCGCCCATTTAGAAATTGTGTATTCCGGCGCATATTGAGCCACTAATTCCGGTTCATCTTGAGCCACCCCTTTAAAAAATGAATGTGATTCCGGCGCATATTGAGCCACCTTACAAAGCAACATTCCGGATATTGAGCCACTGTCCGATTTAAAAAAGGTAAAGGTTATTTTGTTAGAGATGTGCGCTAGATTAAACAAACAATACTTTTTCTCTATCAATAAATCTACGCTAAAGATTTCTCCCGAATCCATTCAATTTGTATTTTATTTACTAGTTGAATTGAGAAAGCGGGAAATTGTTTTCAACCTATGCGATTTTTAATTATTTGAACAATCAAAACCGATAGGATCCACTTGCAAATGATTTAATGCAAGTCCTCAATTAATTCGAAACCGATACGCATCATAAATTGTGGAATAAAATCAGTAAAAAAAAGTTTTTTCAAAGAATCAGAATACAATTTCAAAGCCGAACTTTTTTTTAAATTTGTGATAAAACTATTCTGCCTCTGTATAAAAATCTTTATCAGAAAGTAGTCGATGAATCATTAGCGAATTAAACAGAGTGACTCTTTTTTATTTTTAGAATTACTTTAAAAAATAAACGGGAGCAGAATTCTGCTCCCGTTTTAAAATTCTAAGAAACACTTTAATTGTTTACAATCACTTTTATCATGCGATTATCTGTATCGTTCTCAAGTAATAAAAGGTATAGTCCATTCGATAAGCTTTTCAAGTCAAAGCTTTTTAAATTCTCACCTTGAACGGTTGAGAATGTTTCGAAATACATCTCTCTACCTGATATATCCATTAAGCGAATACGGTAAGATAAATTTTCTTCCGAAGTAAATGAGATTGTAAATTGGCCATCACTTGGGTTTGGAAAAACAGAAAGTGGTAAGGATGTACTATTCTCATCAACAGGAAGCAGACGTACAAATGAATTGTTACTGTTAACACGAAGATTACCTCCATCAAGAACTTGTTCAACTGTCCTGGTCCCATTCCAGTTGCTGGCATACCAAAGTCCACCTGCTCTGTTCCAAATAGTAATTGAAATGCTGTCGTTTGAACCTGGTTCACCCTGGTCAGTCAATTTCACTTGCATAGAACCATTTGCATCAATGGATATTGGTAATAGGGGATTGGTAATGTCTGTAATACTTGCCTTACTATTTATAGTTGCTTTTCCTCCAACAGCAGCTGGCTGAACAGAAAGCGATGTAAGTTTGTTCCCTTTAATTTGATAAACATGGAGACCGTCACTTTCAGTTTTTCTCACAATTGAATTTATATTTCCTTGCAGCGTATTTCCACGTTGGTTATACTTTGCATTGAATCCGAAATTATTTTTCGAACCAACATCACCCGATTTAATTCCTGCTGAGCTAGATAGAATAAGGAATCCGCCACCTGCAACAAAATTAGGTAAAGGTTGAGAAACTGTTACAACGGTATTTTCTGTTGAACTATTGCGGGTGTAATATCCGCCTATAATAATACCAACTGTAAAGCTTTGTGAATTTCCTGATATGGTCACATTCCAATTGTAAGTAGCTACAGCTATTTTTGAATCAGCCGGATTTACAAGGCCAAATGGAACATTGGCAGCAATTATTGTATTGTTATCACGATTGATAAACGTTACAGTCGCATTGCGGATATCACCTGCGTACGCGTCATAAGAAGGATCGCCTATTACTGCTGTGATGTCCTTAATAGTTGCGCTCAATGTAACAACTGCATTTAATGAGGTAGCACTTTGTGTTCCGACAAAACATGCCCCTGTATAATATGCGCGTGCATCTTCAGGAGTAATGGTAAGCGGAGCGGTAGCAGGAGTTAAAGTGAAATTAGGATTTACACCGTTAAAAACAGCTGTTACAGTATGCACTCCGGGTGCCATCTGTCCGGTAGGAGAAGTACCAAAAGGTGTAGGCTCCAGTAATAGAACAGGAAGTGATGCTATAAGATCAGTACCGCTTATTGTTAAAGTAACAGTTCCCATTTCCTGTGTACCGATAAAGAATGTTACACTAGTGGCAGCCTGCTCTCCGCACGCTACTGCATTTGCTAAGACAACACTTAATGTTGTCGGGTCGCTATATTGTTGCGGATTTGGAGCAATAGTCACAGTACCGGTTGATACACGCGGTGTAACTGTAAGTGTTGCTGCAGCAGATGGTGTTGATCCGCATATATTGCTGAACACTGCACGATATTGATAACCGTTCATAGCAAGAGTTATGCATGATAAATTCAAAGTAGTATTTGTTTCACCACCGATATCCGCCCATGATCCACCACCGTCAGTGCTTAATTGCCATTGGACAGTTGGAGAAGGAGTACCAATTGCTGTAGAAGTAAAGGATGCATTATCTCCCCACTGTTTAACTTGATTGATCGGTTGAAGTGTAACTGTCGGCTTAGCTGTAACATTAATATAGTTCGTTTTAACTTCCGGGTCTGATCCGTAAGCATTTGTTGCAGTAAGAGTAACAGTATAAGCTCCGGCAGCATTAAAAATCACTTGTGGATTTTGTGAAGAAGCACTTGTTCCTCCGGTATAACTCACAGTTGCCGGCGAAAATGACCATGCCCATGATGTAGGAGAATAGGTAGAGAGGTCAGAAAAAGTAACAACATCACCTGAACATGGCGTAGTATTATTAGCCGAGAACTCAGCAACAGGTGGACAACCGAGGAAACAAAATGTAACAGTTTTTGCTGCATTATCTTCTGTAATAAAGGCAATGGGTTTTGCTGTATTTACTCCTGCCCACGATTTTGCATTGGGTGTGGTTGCATCTGTAAACGATGTTTTATTGGATGTTCCCGGGTAAGTAGTGCCATCACCATCATTCGACCCATAACTTGCCGGAGTTGCACCGGGATTTGTTGAAGCACTTGCACAAACAGGATAGAAATATTGAGGAGCAGTGGCATTGATATCATTCGGTCCTAAATGACTTCCAAGATCGGCATGAGCATGATAAATTAACAAGCCATGTCCTGGTACGCCGACATCAAAGCCCGTCTGCTGGCGGTTCTCCATAATAAAGAATTCGTTTGCTGTAGTGGTGTTATATCTGTAGAAATTATTTGCGTTAAGTGTAGATTTCTGCAAAGTAACACTTCCCTGAGCGCTCAGAGTAGTAACTGTTGCCCAGTTATAAATATAAACCTTAGTGTAAGGATTTGAATGTGCCGGAGATTTAGAGTCATTGTTATAGTTACCACTGGCGTTAAGATCCCAATGTCCATTACCATTGTATTGACCGCCTGTTCCATAATCTGTATCATAATAATCAGGCGCTCCAAGCACGTGTCCAAATTCGTGACAAATAACTCCAATTCTTGTTAGCCCAGACCCTGAACCATCTCTTAATTCAGAAGAGGTGGAATACCTGCTGATATTTTTTCCATCATGAGTAACAGTTGGAATACTCCAGGCATGTGCCCATATAGCATCTGTACCTGCTCCAACCTCTTCTCCATGTCCGGCATAAATTATATATACTCCGTCTACGTTTCCATCGCCGTCATTGTCATAATCTGCAAAATTAACATCAGGATCTGCAAGATTTACAGCTTCTGTAACTAACTCTCTTGGGCGAATGTCTGTCGCTTGCCCTGCTGTATTTGCACCATAATAAGCCTGGGTATTGCCGGCTGTATAAGGACCGGCAACATCTACCGTTAGATTCAATTGATTATAGGAATTCTCGAGAAAAAAATCTTTGACACTTCCCGCAGCACCGTCAGCGCTATAACCCACTTGGTTAAAAAGGTTTTGAAATTCAGCCTGGGTTTTTGTAAATGCCAAGTCTGTAAATCCTATTAATACACAAATAAGTTTTCGG
>JAYTOX010000116.1:0-37955 GCA_043747595.1 Bacteroidota bacterium
AGAAGTAAGAAGTAAGAAGTAAGAAGTAAGAAGTAAGAAGTAAGAAGTAAGAAGTAAGAAGTAAGAAGTAAGAAGTAAGAAGGTCAAGGGTAAAATGTGAAATGTAAAATGTGAAATGTGAAAAGATTTTACTCACCAATTACTACTCACCAATTACCATTTACCACTCACTAATCACTAAAAAAAATGACGATTCAGGAAATAAAAGCACGTTTTGGAATAATCGGAACTTCTCCATTATTGGAACATGCAATTAATGTTGCTAAGCAAGTTGCTACGACAGAGATTTCTGTTTTGATTTCCGGAGAAAGTGGTGTAGGTAAGGAAGTTTTTCCTCAGATCATTCATCAACTTAGTCCCAGAAAACATGGGCCATATATTGCTGTCAACTGCGGAGCTATTCCTGAAGGTACAATTGATTCAGAATTGTTCGGTCACGAAAAAGGTTCTTTTACCGGTGCACACGAAGCACGCAAGGGATATTTTGAAGTAAGTAACGGTGGAACAATTTTTCTCGACGAAGTCGGAGAACTGCCAATGAATACTCAGGTTCGTCTTCTACGTGTTTTGGAAACAGGAGAGTTTATTAAAGTTGGTTCATCTAAAACGCAAAAGACAAACGTACGAGTAGTTGCTGCGACTAACGTCGACCTGCTTCATGCAATTGAAGTTGGGAAGTTTAGAGAGGATCTTTATTACCGCTTAAACACGGTACCGATTCGAGTTCCGCCTTTGAGAGATAGAAAAGAAGACATCTATCTGATCTTTCGAAAATTTGCACACGACTTTGCAGAACGTTATCGCATTCCTGCGATTTCTTTGCAAACTGATGCACAACAATTATTAATTGACTACAGATGGCCGGGAAATGTTCGTCAACTAAAGAATATTACTGAACAGATGTCGATTCTAGAAAAGAACAGAGAGATCAACGCAGATATCCTTTTAAACTACTTGCCTCCTGCTCCATTGAACAACCTTCCTGTGCTTCTCAGAGACGAACTCAAAAATTCTAAAGAGTTCAACGAAAGAGATCTTTTGTACAAGGTGATCTTTGAAATGAAAAAAGAAATGAACGATTTGAAATCGATTGTCAACCAATTGATGCAGCACAATCAACTCGACAATAATTGGGATGACAAGCCCGATCATTTAATTCACGAATTGGAAGAAAACGGCACGGAGAATAAACTTCCGCAAAACGAAACTCGGTTTACTATTCATCCCTCAACGAGCAATCAGTCAATAACTGTATCGCCAGTTCAAAAACATATAGAAGTTGACGAATCGTTATCGCTCACCGATAAAGAAAAAGAGTTTATCCAAAAAGCTCTATCAAAACATAAAGGACGCAGAAAGCTTGCTGCAAAAGAACTCGGCATCTCTGAAAGAACTTTGTACCGAAAAATGAATGAATATGGAATTCATTAATAAAACACAACTACATTGAGAAGAACGTTTCTTTATCTTTTTATTATTGTTTGTTCGCTTTACTCTTGCAAGGTGAATTATTCCATGACGGGCGCTTCTATTTCTCCTGATGTAAAAACGATTGTTATCCGATACTTTTCCAAGACAGCAGCTTTAGGCCCATCGTCGTTAAGTCAAACATTTACTGAGAAATTAAAAGACAAATTTCTTTCGCAGACAAGCTTAGGACTTGTAACTTCGAATGGCGATTTGACATTAGAAGGAACCATTTCCGGTTATTCAGTTTCACCACAGGCTATTCAATCGAATGAGCAAGCGGCGCAAAACAGATTAACAATAACAGTAAATGTAAAATTTACGAATATTAAGAATGAAAAACAAAATTTTGAAACTACATTTACACACTTTGCAGATTTCTCAAGTACAACAAATATTTCAAGTGTTGAAGATGAGTTGATCAGACAAATTAATGAACAATTAATCGACGACATTTTTAACAAAGCAGTGATCAATTGGTAATGGACTACAAAGAGTTTATGTCATATTTTGATTCCAAAGGCACTTCTAAGAAAGAAGCCATAATTGGTTTGCAAAATTATGTAAATGAATTTCCATATTTTCAAACTGCGCAATCGTTACTTGCAAAAGCATTGCATGAACAAGAGCATGTAAAATATGACAAGCAATTAAAAATTGCTGCTGCTTATTGTGGTGACCGACGTTCGCTTTATCACTTAATTAATAATCGTCCATCAGGTGTATTTGTAGAAACGACAAACACTTCACCATTTATTTCACATTCACCTCAAATACTTGTAGTCGAAGAAAAAAATCCGGCGCCTGTACCTTTACCTAGAGCAGAAGAAAATGCTATTAATGAAAATGTTTTTGTTTCCACCAAAGAAGTAGTTGAGAATAATTTATCGGAAGAATTGCCTTTAGGAAACTTCAACTACACCGAAGAAGAAGAATCCGGAACAACTTATCAAAGTTATTCAAGTTCACGTTCAATTACTCCTGAGCAATTACCGAAAATAGTTATTGAAGAAAAGGGGGTGAGCCTTGAAAACACAGAACAGTTGTTGGTTGAAGCAACAATTACTCAGCCGCCAATAGAATTAAAAGTTGAAGAAAAAAATATTACGACAGAAGCAGTAGTAAACACCGATGATCCTCGCGAAATTCTTCGTCAACGTTTAAAGGAAATATTAAATCAGAAAGATTCCTCTGAAACTGAACTATCACCAATTGAAGTAAAGGAAACTGTTGTTACCCTTGATCATCCAGAAGAAAAAGTAGAAGAAGCAACAATTGTCAATTTCGATGGAGACAAAAAAATTGATAGTGTAAAACAAATAGACTCTGAACTTCCAACCGTTGAGGAGCCGACAATCAACGAAGAAGTAATTCCAATTAGAAGCTATTCTAAGGCGGAGGAAATAATCAATGAACTTTCAAAAGATGCGGAGAATGTTAAGGATGATGTTGCGAAAGGCGAGTTTGAATACGCGTTAGAGACAACGATTATTGACTCCTTAGAAAAACTACCGATCATTGATCAGTCGAAAATTGATAAGCCGGCAGTTGCGTTGAAGCAAGAAATTAAAGAAGTACCATCGACAGAATTTTCATTTTTTGATTGGCTGAAAAAAAGTAGCACAAACGATTTTGGAAATGTAGAGGAAGTTCATGCATATGATAACGATAAAGGGTTAATAAATCATCAAGCAACAGAAATTCAAATTGCAAGTGAGTCGATCGATAAGATTGTAATCTCAAAATCAGAAATAGAAGAGAAAGATTCTACAGAAAATATAAAAGATTCGGCAACGATAAAAAACGATACTGAAGTACTGATTAATAAATTCATAGCTACCGAGCCTAGAATTGTGGCTTCCAAGACAGAATTTTACAATCCGGCCAAACAAGCTCAAAGGAGCATAATTGAAGACGAAGACCTTGTTTCTGAAACACTTGCAAAGATCTATTCCTTGCAAGGAGCTCATTTAAAAGCACGGTCGGCTTATCAAAAATTAATCTTGCTTCATCCCGAAAAAAAGGCTTACTTTGCGGCCCTTATAGAGGAAATAGACAATAATTACAATAATCCGAACAAACAAGATTTATAATGTATACAGCAATTACAGTACTGATCATTCTTACCTGCGTACTTTTAGTACTCGTAGTATTAGTTCAAAACCCTAAAGGTGGTGGAATTTCTGCGGGAATCATAGGTTCAAATCAGGTAATGGGAGTTAAAAAAACCACCGATTTTATAGAGAAGTTAACATGGGGACTGATGTTCTCATTAATACTTCTTTGCTTAGGAGCAGGAATGGTTTTACCTAACAAAGAAACAACAGGAGTTGGAACCAATATGCAAGAGCAAATTGACAATGCAGCAACGGCACCAAAGCAAACGATGCCTGCGCAAAAGCAACCGGCTGCACAGCCAACCGGCCAGCAGCCAGCTCAACCAACACCTACTCCTAGTACACCGGGAAAATAAATTAAAGACCTCTGAAAAGAGGTTTTTTTATGACACGCTGTCACTGAGAAATGACAAAATTTAGTTGATCGTTGCAAAGATGTCAGACATCGTACGAATAGGCGCTATGGCATTATATCTGACTAGGAGACACAATAGAATTAATCATAAACCAAATTATTAAATAGCTAATCAAAATGAGCAAAAACATGAAGTCAGTTTCTTTAAAACCATTAGCAGACCGCGTATTGGTAGAGGCAGCTGCTGCAGAAGAGAAAACAGCAGGTGGTATTATTATTCCCGATACAGCTAAAGAAAAACCACAACGTGGTAAAGTTGTAGCTGTAGGTGAAGGCAAAAAAGACGAGCCTATAACAGTAAAAGTTGGCGATAGCGTTCTTTATGGTAAATATGCCGGAACAGAAATCAACATCGAAGGGAAAGATTATCTTATTATGCGCGAAAGCGACATTTTTGCAATTCTATAGTTACCCACGTTCAAGCTGATTTTTAAATTATTCAACTCTTTGAAAAATCAGATTGGAAGTTACCATTAACGGGTAGAAAGAGAATAAGAAAATAACAATCTAATTAAACAAACAAATCAAACATAACAATGGCAAAGGATATTAATTTTAACGTTGAAGCCCGCGACCGCCTGAAAAAAGGTGTTGACGCATTGGCAAATGCAGTAAAAGTTACATTAGGACCAAAAGGACGTAATGTTATTATTGACAAAAAATTTGGTGCACCATCAATTACTAAAGACGGTGTAACAGTTGCAAAAGAAATCGAACTTAGAGATCCTGTTGAGAACATGGGAGCTCAGATGTTGAAAGAAGTTGCTTCAAAGACTGCAGACGTTGCCGGTGACGGAACAACTACAGCTACAGTACTTGCACAAGCAATTGTAACAGCAGGATTAAAAAATGTTACTGCGGGTGCAAATCCAATGGACCTTAAACGTGGAATTGATAAAGCAGTTGAAAAAGTTGTTGAGACACTTCAAAAGATGAGTAAGAAAGTTGGTGACGACTACAAGAAGATCCAACAAGTTGCATCAATTTCTGCGAACAACGACAACGAGATTGGAAAGTTGATTGCAGATGCAATGGAGCGTGTAAAGAAAGAAGGAGTAATTACTGTTGAAGAGGCAAAAGGTACAGAGACAACCGTTGAGATTGTTGAAGGTATGCAATTTGACCGTGGTTATATCTCTCCATACTTTGTAACAAATACAGAGAAAATGGAAACAGTACTTGAGCGTCCTCATATTTTGATCTATGATAAAAAGATCAGCAATATGAAAGAACTTCTTCCTTTGTTAGAGAAGCAAGTGCAGTCAGGTAATCCACTTTTAATTATTGCAGAAGACATCGACGGAGAAGCATTAGCTACATTAGTTGTAAATAAAATTCGTGGTTCATTAAAAGTAGCCGCTGTAAAAGCTCCAGGTTTTGGTGATCGTCGCAAGGCTATGTTAGAAGATATTGCTATCCTAACAGGCGGAACAATGATTAGCGAAGAGCGTGGTTTCAAATTAGAGAATGCAGAACTTTCTTATTTAGGTAAAGCAGAGAAAATCACAATCGATAAAGAAAATACAACTATTGTGAATGGTGCAGGAAAGAAATCAGAAATTCTTGGACGAGTAAATCAGATCAAAGCACAGATAGAGAATACTACATCTGATTATGATAAAGAAAAATTACAAGAGCGTTTAGCTAAACTTGCAGGTGGTGTTGCCGTACTTTATGTTGGTGCTGCTACAGAAGTTGAAATGAAAGAGAAGAAAGATCGCGTTGACGATGCACTTCATGCTACACGTGCAGCAGTAGAAGAAGGAATTGTACCGGGTGGTGGTGTTGCATACATTCGTGCAATTGCGGCACTCGACAAAATGACGGGCGACAACGAAGACGAGACAACAGGAATCGCAATAGTTAAGCGTGCACTAGAAGAACCACTTCGTCAGATCGTTGCTAATGCAGGAATCGAAGGATCTATCGTTGTACAAAAGGTACGTGAAGGAAAAGACGATTTCGGGTACAATGCACGTTCCGATAAATATGAGAATCTTTTAGCAGCAGGTGTTATTGATCCTACTAAAGTTACTCGTGTAGCATTAGAGAATGCAGCTTCAATTGCAGGTATGTTACTTACAACTGAGTGTGTACTTTCCGATACAAAAGAAGACAAACAAATGCCAGCAATGCCTCCAGGAATGGGCGGCGGAATGGATTATTAATCATTACGAAAAGGCTATCTGAAAGGGTAGCCTTTTTTACTTTAAGTCACTTTTTTAATGAATGATTTACTTTCCAGATTCATCTTCCAAATCAATTCCTTCACACTTTTTATTTTATTAAGTACAATTCCTCCTAATCATATGTTAATACATTTTAAAGTCTGCTTTTCTTCTCTTAACTTTAATCTTATGTAAGTTTTTTAAAGCTTGAAAAACTTTCCAAGTATTCAATTTGTTGTACCTTCAAATCCAAACGCCATGATATTTGAAAACATCAATGTTAAAAAGGAGCTGGTTAAAAAACGAGACAATCAGAAGGAGTTGTTGAATAATGTCTTAGAAATATTTAATCAAAGAAAAAAAAGAGATGAAGACGTAATTAACCGACTGCGGAATTCGGATGGCAAGTCGGCCTATTTTGAAATTGACCCATCAGACAATCGGGTCTTTAACCTAAAAACAATTCAAGAAATTTGTGTGCGATACCGATTACGATTTTTACCTACCAAACATTTCAAGTCTAATTTCCCTTATGACGCAATTATTGAAATAAATAGTCTTGAAAAAAAACTACAAACTAAAATTGAAAACTTCAAAATTATTGCGCCATCAAAAGCTTTTGATTTGGAAAACATAAATAAAGATCCGTTACTTTTTGCACAAATTTCTGAAGACAAATTTTACTTGATACATCAATGGGGTAAGGATCTAAAATGGCATCGCCGAATTCTCACTTGGCCTCTACAAAATTTCAAAACATACTTTATTAGCCTTTGGATTTTGGCTGCACTCTTTGTTTTTGCAATTCCATCTTCTGCAATGCATCAAATAAGCAGCGAGAGTGAACTCTTTTTACGAGCATGGTTAATCGTACATTGCTTTATCGCCTTTATGGGGTTTTCGTTTTGGGCTGCACTAACATTTGAAAAAACATTCAGCAGTTTGAATTGGGAAAGCAAGTATTACAATTGGTAAATAAAATTTTGAATCTGTGAAGACGAAATTCAATAACCCAGATTCTTTATAGCTTCAAATTATTTCAAGGCCATTCAAAGTTTAACTATTTATCCACTATAAGTACAAATCATAATTAAGCAAAATTACTCAACAGTTATCTCATCAATAAAAATATAAGCAGGGTAACCGGCACCTAAATGCCATGAAGGCAAGGCACCGTAATTTTTTGCTTTCACTTTTAAATAGCGTGCAGATGTTGCTTGAATAGTTTGTTTAAACAACTTGACTGTATTTTCCATCATTGTATCCGGGACATCATTACTGATTTTAGCTACTTCTTTAAATGCAATTCCATCATCCGACAATTCAAATGTTACATTTTTAGGCATTAATATCCATGCTCTGGTATCTTGTAAAAAATCGGCAGCAACCTCGTGAATCATTTTCAATGAACCAAAATCTATTGTAGCTTCAAAATCTTGATCTTGGTAGCCTTGCCAACCTCCTTTTCGCCATTCTTCATCGCCATTCAAACCGTCTATTATTCCCTCGTCGCCTCCTGCAGAATATTGATGACTATATTTTGAAGCAATAGAAATTTTCCATTCAGGGTGCGCAAACTTATGGAAGTACGAACGAATTACATTGCTTTTTTTTCCACTATCATCCATTGCAATTGCTGTTAAGGTTTCATTCTCTTTTATTGTAAGTGGATTCTGATAAAGAAATGATTTAGAATCAGGAATTGATCCGTTGAGTGTATAAAATATTTTCCGAGAAAGCTCTCTATCCATCTTCACTATTGCACTATCTCTAAAATTATCGGTTGTAAAATAAATAGCCGGCGACCCAATGTAATTACTATTAATGGCTGATTCATTTTGCAAAGTAGTATCTGTTGAACTTCTTACCCATTTACCTTTTTCGGCTGTGAGATCAAATTTTAATTCGCCTCCTTGCATCAATTCTTCATGCGACAATCTTTCAATTTGAGTTCCATTCAATTTTACATCCGCAACAAAAATATTTTTATCACCAAATCGCTCGCCAAGTATTCTAAGCGACTTACTATTTTCTAAATGAAGAATTACTTCTTTAAACATAGGTGCTGTTAATTCATATTCGGGAATACCCGGACTAACCTGATAAATACCTAGTGCACTCATAACTAACCACGCACTCATTTGACCGCAATCTTCATTTCCGATTAAACCATCGGGAGAATTCTTATAAAATTCTTTTCTAATTTTATTTATCAATTCTTCAGTCTTCCAAGGTTCATTCGTAAAATTATATAAATACGCCATGTGGTGACTTGGCTCATTACCATGTGCATATTGGCCTATTAGTCCGGTGATATCAGCTTGTTCTCTTCCTGTAGTTTGCGAATTTTCAGAGAACAATAAATCTAGTTTAGTTTTAAAAGCTTCTTCTCCTCCCATCATTTTTTTCAAGCCGTAAATATCTTGAGGGACAAAAAAAGTATACTGCCATCCATTCGCTTCGGTGTAATTATTATTTACTTCTCTCGGATCAAACGGCTGAATGAATCCCCCATTTCGTCTTGGTCTTACAAATTTTGTTTCCGGATCGAATAAGTTTTTCCAATTATTGCTGCGTTTACCAAATATTTCCGCATTGTTTTGATCTCCCAACTTTTCTGCCATTTTTGAAATGCAAAAATCGTCGTACGAATATTCTAATGTTTTCGAAACAGATTCCGACTCATCTAATACATCTAAGTATCCATGATCCATTAGTGCGTCTAATCCGAATCGTTTTTTACTTGTTGCACTTTTGATCATTGCATTCAAAGCATAATGCCCATCAAATTTATTTATTCCTTTTAAATATGCATCAGCTATTACGCTCACAGAATGATAACCAATCATACATTCCGTTTCGTTGGATGACAATTCCCAAACAGGTAAAAGTCCGGCTTGCTCATATTGTGCTAAAAATGTTCTTATGTAATCTTGTGTTCGTTGCTGATCAATAATAGTCATAAGCGGATGCCATGCTCTAAAGGTATCCCATAAAGAAAAAACAGTATAATAATTGGTTGCTGTTTTATGTATCTTCCTGTCACGTCCACGATAACGACCATCAACATCGTTATATAAATTTGGAACAACCATACAATGATAAAGCGCAGTATAAAAAACTTTCTCTGCCTCTTGATCGTCTGTTACAATTTCAATTTTCCCAAGCTCTTTATTCCATTTTGAGATGGCACTTTGTTTAACCAATGAAAAATCCCATCCGCTATTTTCTTTTTTCAAATTTTTAATTGCGCCTTCTACGCTCACAGAAGATAAAGCAACTTTCATTTGAATATTTTTTCGATCAGACAATTTGAACCTGAACGATGCTATAATATTTCCTGACCAAGCTTGTTTTTTCTTATTATCTTCTGCAACTACTAAAGAATCAAAGGCGACTTTTTCTAAAACTATATCTTGAGAAAACTCAATGTAAAAATAGAGCAGCTGATCTTTAGCCCAAGCAGAACTACGTCGAAACCCTGCTATGTGGCGACTATCGACAATGTATAACTGAGCGTCAATAACCTTATCTCGATGTTTTAAATTGATTAGTATTCCTGCACTATCATTCGCTTGAGTAAAAGTATAACTGTGAAAACCTGTTCGTTCAGTAGCTGTCAATTCAACATTCACTTTAGGTTCTTCTAAAGAAACTGAATAATAACCTGCAATTGCACTTTCTTTGGAATGAGAAAAATGATAAACATAATTTTTTAACGGGTTATATTTTTCGTTGAGTGGCTGAATTAGAATATCTCCATAATCGCTAATACCCGTTCCACTAAGATGAGTATGCGAAAATCCATAAATTGTTGAATCGTCGTAATGATAACCACCAGACCCATCCCAGCTTGCATCGTTGCGCGTGTCAGGACTTAATTGAACCATTCCAAATGGCACAGTAGCCCCTGGAAAAGTGTGGCCATGACCACCTGTACCAATGAATGGGTTTACACTATTTGCAGGGCCAGGCTGAGCATTTATTCTTCCAAAAGAAATAATGACGAGAAGTAGTAAATATTTTTTCACGATCTTAGATTGTAATGCAAGGTAATAAAAGCAAGGTAAAATAACCTTGGCTGTTAAGCTAATTAATAAAGATCGACGAGAGATCGAATATTAAGGCCGCTGCCTGGCAATTCTCGAGTGCTATTTCTATAAATAATTGAATACTTACAATTGGGAAGCATATCGATATAGTTTTCCGAAAAACCACTCGCATCGTTTTTAATAGAGAATTCGGCATCTTTCACAAACACATTTGAATTCAATTCAAATAATGTATGCTCATTGTCAAGTTCAATCCTCTTAATTGAAATAGCGGGGCGAGTAAGCTTCAAATTGATTGGACGACAAAGCATTTGTGTAGTCCTATTGATCAATTTTCCATTACTATATAATTCAATTACCAAAAAATTTGTGCAAGTATCAATTGCTCTCAAATAAGGAGAAAGATTTTTCTTGTAAATATTTACTGATGAATCTGAAAATAACTTTAAACTTTTAACATCCGACCATTTTACATTCCCTTCAAAGTCCATCAATTGAATGCGACATTCTGCATTGATATACTCGATGCTATCACAGACGACACTCACTTCTATGTTTTTTTTATCATCAAAGTTCACTACCGTAAGAATTGACGAATATAATTTTTCGACTTCGTAACGTGCTGCTTTTTCTCTGCCATAATAGTCAACTGTACTCCAAGAAATTCCCGGCCAACAATCATTCAATTGCCAATATAAACTACCCATGCAATACGGCATATTTTTTCGATGAGCAGAAATAGCAACATGCATTGCATCCCGTTGTTGGAGCTGCGATAAATAAGCATACTGCTTTACCAATTTTGAAGAATTGTAATAGCCTTCAAAATATTTTGAAATGGTTTCAAAACCTGTAGGATGTTTTTGATGATTTTTAATTGCAGAAGAGGTTAGGTCTAATGGGTAACCTGCCATCATTTCTTGAAGGGATGCAAACGAAGGCAATGATTGAAATCCATATTCGCTCATGAAGCGCGGAATTTTTTCTTTGTATATATTGAATGGCTCCATTCCCCACCATACTCCCCAATAATGTGCGTCGCCACTCAAAAGACTTTCCTTTCTTCCCCAACCGATAGAAGGCGAAGAAGGCCAGTAAGCAGTAGTCGGATTGTTTTCTTTTATAGCGGCAGGTAAAATATTTTCAAATAGCTTCTTGTAGTCAGTAATTAATTTGAGTGAGTCAGAAATTGTATAGTTGAATTGTTTTTGCCAGCCCCAATTGTACCATCCTTCAATACTTTCATTGTTACCGCACCACAGCGCCAATGAAAGATGTGAGCGAATTCGCTGAATTACTTCTATAGCTTCTTGTTTTACCAAATTCAAAAAAGTCGAATCACCCGGATACACGCTACATGCAAACATAAAATCTTGCCAAACCAAAATTCCTTTTTTGTCGCATTCAAAAAAAAATGATTCCGGAGGATACACTCCACCACCCCAAATACGAAGCATATTCATGTTTTGAGCAACTGCATTGTCAACAATTTTTATCCATGCGCTATCACTTGCTTCGCCAATAAAACAATCGGGAGGAACAACATTTGCACCTTTCATAAAAATAGGCCTTCCATTTATTACAAAAGTGAACGACATCCCCATACTGTCTTTTTTCTGCTCCAATTCAATTGTACGAATACCGAACGGGATTTCTCTTTTATAAAATATTTTTTTATCGAAATAAAATTCACAAGCAAGATTATTTAAAGTTGCATTTCCTCTTCCATTCGGATTCCACAAAAGAGGCTTCTGCACTTCAAATGGAATTGAAAATTTATTAGTCCCGATTTTGAGCTTATACAATCCTTCCCCATCTATTTGCAACGAATCATTTGAAAAACGAATTTCAATTTCCTTGGCTGTGTCTGATTTTATTTCTACTTCCAAAGAAAGTTTAGCTAGCTTTTCATTCATCGTAAGTGTGTTTACAAATAACGCGGTGCAAACAACATTATCACTAAAAACAATCTTTACCGGTTTCCAAATTCCTCCGGCTTTTAAGTCGGGTGCAAAATCCCACCCTGATTGAAACGCAGCCTTACGAGAATAAATACGATTCCCCCCCGGCAATTCAATCCCATTTTTGATTGCCGCCAAAGAATCTAATTTAGGAGTGGAATGAATAATTATTTTCAAAACATTCCTTGCTTTACAAAATTGTTTAATCGAAAAAGTATATGACAAAAACATACTTTCCGTATTCCCAATTTTTATATCGTTCAAGAATACATCAGAATGAGTATCTACTCCTTCCAAAAGAAGATCAATTTTATTTCTTAATTGCTTTTCTTTACTTAAATAAAAAGTATCAATATAAATCCAATCATTTTTCTCGACCCAGCTAACTTTTTTTTCGTTATCACTTATAAAAGGATCACTTATAAGACTATTTCTCTGCAAGTCACGATAAATGGAGCCTGGGATTTTAGCAGGATAAATATCCGCTTTACCTTCCATTTGAAAATTCCATCCGTTTTTTAACTGCAATGTATCGCCGGTTGTATATGAAAAAGCGCTCTTAGAAAAAATGCAAAATAAAATAGCGAGCTTATATATATTCATCCTATCCTCTTTGAAGTTCAGAAATTATCAGCTTGATGGTTCGAAGATCAGAAACTTCGTAGCTGCCATCATCACCACTCCCTAGGGTTATGGAATTGCTATTTTCGATTTTCGTCTTTGCAGAAAAATGGATTTCAGAAACGTCGGTATACTTTACAATTGATTTAACGTTCTTAGGATTTATCCCTGATCCAGCTAAAATAATTGGTTCATTGTTTGAATCTTCCCTCAACTTACGGATCAAATCTTTCCCTTCTTCGGCTGTATTTTTTTGTCCGGAGGTTAAAATTCTTTTAGCGCCAATTTCTTTTAAGGTTTCCAAACCAGAAATAGGATCGCTGATTAAATCGAAGGCGCGATGAAAAGTAAAGGGAAGCGGTGAAGTTGCTTTAATCAATAATCTTGTTCGTTCTTTATCAATTTTATTTGTCGACAATAAAACACCACTTACAATTCCTGCAGCGCCTGCTGATTTCACCAATTCTATATCTCGAAGCATGAGTTCAAATTCTTCGTTGCTATATACAAAGTTCCCTTCTCTCGGTCTAATCAATACAAATACTCCGGAAGGAAAAATTTTTACCGCCGCCTCTATAATTGCAAGAGATGGCGTAAGTCCGCCAACAGAAAGTGCACTACACAATTCTATACGGTCAGCACCGCCAAGAAAAGCATTCGTAACCGATTCTAAATTTGCACAAACGACTTCGACTACCATTAAAAATAACTTTTTACATCGAACAACTTATTCCCTTCATCAGAATGTAATGCATACTGAAATCCGGGTTGAATACTATATCCGCCCACTTGACCATTTTTATCGAGAGCTATAAAACCTATTTGAAAATCTTTCAACTTATCTTTTCCACGCTTTTTAATAATCCGATTTACAGCTGCTTCACAAGCTTCTTGCGGAGTATGATTTTGACGCATCAGCTCAACAACTAAATGTGATCCGCAAATTCTTATTACTTCTTCACCAACACCTGTAGCTGTGGCTGCTCCAATTTCATTATCAACAAATAGTCCAGCACCAATAATTGGCGAATCGCCAACACGACCGTTCATTTTAAATGCCATTCCGCTAGTTGTACATGCGCCAGATAAATTTGCATTGCTATCCAATGCAATCATGCCAATCGTATCGTGATTTTCAATGTTTACAATTGGTTTATACTTCGATGTCTTTAACCAATTTTGCCAAGCAATTCTAGATTCTTCGGTAAGAAGATTTTCTTTTGTGAAGCCATTGTCCAATGCAAACCTAAGTGCGCCTTCTCCAACAATCATAACATGAGGAGTAAGCTCCATTACTTTTCTAGCGACTGAAATCGGATGTTTGATATGTTCAAGAAAAGCGACAGAACCACAATTTGCAAATTCGTCCATGATACAAGCATCTAATGTTACGCGACCATCTCTATCGGGCAAGCCGCCATAGCCTACAGTTGTGATAGAAGGATCGGCTTCAGGAATCATAACGCCGGCTTCAACAGCATCAAGAGCGCGACCACCGGAAGAAAGTATTTTCCATGCTGCTTCATTTGCGGGAATTCCATGTCGCCAAGTAGAGATAACCACAGGTTTCTTGGCTAGGATTTTTTCTGATGCTAATCCTGAAACAGAACGCAGTGAAAAAAAAGCAGTGGCGAAAGAAGTTAATTTAATGAAATTGCGACGATCAGTCATTGTTAAATCATTTACCAGAACAATGATACTGATTTTTTGCAATTCATCAAGAAGAATAATTGCTGGACAATTAACGATTATTTGTAAACAACAAAGAGAACAATAAAATTACCGTACGATCATCATATTGCGCACTTGTTGTGTGGCACCATTTTGAAGTCGTGCATAATAAACGCCCGTTGGAAAATTCTCATTTTCAAACCAAACTTTATATTCGCCTTCCGGATAATCGCCATCAATTGGAGTTTTAATTAGGCTTCCTTCGTTGTCGAAAATTTGAATTGAAGTATGCCCACCTTTGCTCTTAAAATTAATATAAGTGCTCTCTGTAAACGGATTCGGATAATTGCTAATTAAATTTTCACCAGCATTTTGATTTAATTCGTGAACAGCACTTCCTAAACATGCGGCACTTTGAATAATTGGAAGAGTCTGAAAATTCTGCAACAGTATTGAATTTAAATCAACCGTTGGTACACATAGCCAATCTTGCAAAATAGAAGCATACACCGACCTAAAATCATATTGCATTGGAACATTATCGTTCACAGTGGTAGCAGAAGGTATCGTAGGATTGCTGCCAAGTATTCCACTCTGTACAGGCTTACCGAATACAAACATTGGCGCTGCAGCTCCATGATCTGTTCCATCGGAGGCATTTGATTTTATACGACGACCAAATTCAGAAAATGTGAGTCCTACTACTCTATCTTCAATTGATAGGAAATTCAGATCGTCCATAAAAGCTTTTACTGCTACAGATAATTTTGAAAGCAATACTGCATGTGTTCCTTGTGTGTGATCAGCTGAGTCTACTTGCGCAGAATGATTATCAAATCCACCAAGATTCACCATGTACACTTTTGTTTTTAATCCACCGGCAATTAGTCGTGCAACAATTTGCAATTGATCGGCAAGAGAGTTTGTTCCGGCAGCAGGGTAACCAGAAAATTGTTGGGTGATACTATTTGCAGCATTAGAGATTACAGAAGCGTAAGCATTGGATTGTTGAGCAACTGTTCTAACATAAGTAAGCTCTTTTCCTGCCGGAGTATTCGGAGCAGGATCTTGAATTCCATTAATGAGATTATAAAAACTAGATGGATCAGAGATTGCCATTCCCATACTTGCAGCAGGTCCTTGCAGAGCTAGAGAAACTGTACTACCAATTTGAATTGCTAGTGGATCGGGCATGGTAGCATTCGGATAACTTGCCGGGAAATTCGGGTACTCATAATTTAAATAGCGACCAGCCCATCCGCTTGGCAACACTTGATTTGCATCACTGCCTGTGAGCCAGATGTCGGTTGCTCTGAAGTGCGAATAATTCGGTGAAGGATAACCTACAGCTTGCACAATATTCATTTTGCCATCGTTAAAAAGTTGTTGCATGCCTGACATTGCAGGATGAAGTCCGGTTGCTGTTGATCCTGACAATGCTAGAACTTGTGTATCGGGAATTAAAATATTGGAACGCGCTGCAGAAAGATTAGAATATTGATCTAATGGAATAACTGTATTTAAACCATCGTTACCTCCGTTTAATTGTATTAATACCAATACATGATCGGTAAGTACGGAAGAAGATAAAGCTTGCATTAAGGGTGATCCGGCAAATGCTTTAAATGAAAAACCATTTATTAACGCAGGCAATGTAACATAAGGCACGGTTCGTTTAAAAAAATCTCTTCTTTTCATGTGTGGTCTATTAATTTCTGAAAGTAAAATTTAGATAAATTTATTTTACGACAATTGATATTCTGACAAATCCATTATATATCGATAGAATGTTTGCAAACGCGAACTTACAATTGAAATGAAAGAAACATTTGTTGGATCGCCGGTATAATCATCCCAAGCAGTTGTCCAATAAGAGTTACTTACTTGTCCGGAAAGTAAAATACTTAGCAGATAACTTTTTAGATTTGCTGATACATCTATTGAATAGAATATTGACACTACTTCATCGATTAACATTAACGGATCGGATGGATTCGTAAGTGATGAAGTGAAAGCAAGCATATCAATTTTTAATGTTGCTCCATTTGAAGTATAGCCGGTTCCACACATTCTATCTGTAAACTGATTTCGCTTCGGTAACGAATCGGAGTTTATCCAAATTTCATGAAACGATGGCTCTTGATAATAAGCCGGCCAGCCAGCTACATTTGGTGGATCGCCCACATCCATAGCTGCCGATGAAGCTATGGTTCTTATCTTATCCCACGCAGAATATTGTCCTGCTAAATTGCTTGCATCAGGAAACGGAACTCCAAACTCTCTACTTAACCCAACGGCAAAATCGAGCGGACTTTTAATAATACATCCACGATTTAGAACATCAAAAAAATGTTCACTTTTGAATAGTGCAGATAAAACAGGAACGATCTCGAAATTATTCGCACGCATAATTTGAGCAAGAGGAACAATTACATTTGCTTCGGTAGCTGCATCAATATCATAATAAACAAAAAAACGATACAGCTTTCTACATAAGAATAACGACACTTCATCTTTGCTGAAGATCATGTTTAAAAGATCGTCCAATTCAAGTGCGCCATTGGCACCTGACTGACCAGTAATAACTGTATTGTTATAATATGCGGAAAAATACTTGTCGGTTGAGTCGTGTTTATTAGAGTTAAAGAATGAATTAAATCCATTCGCTGAAGTAGTTCCTCCAACTAAATCTGTTTTCCATCCTGTTAATGCTCTCGCAGCTGCTTTTACATCATCTTCACTATAGTAAGGATTCCCATTTGCATCTTTCCCAACAGTAAACAACTCTTGCAACTCCCTTCCATAATTTTCGTTTGGCGCTAATGCTGTATTTTGATCGCCATTGAGATACCGAAGTATCGCACAGTTAATCGAAATTTCTCTTGTTAATGTTTTAAAATTTCCAAATGCAAATTGACGCAGTAATTCATTTTGTCGATAAACATATGTTGAAACATTCGCAGTATCTAATTCTACTACGAAATGATTACTATAAAAAAGAACCATTTTCTCCCGAAGACTCTGTGACTGGTTTA
The DNA here is from genome assembly GCA_043747595.1 of Bacteroidota bacterium. Classification (GTDB taxonomy): domain Bacteria; phylum Bacteroidota; class Bacteroidia; order AKYH767-A; family 2013-40CM-41-45; genus JADKIH01. The sequence goes on from JAYTOX010000116.1 coordinate 17,508, forward strand.
TCATTTGTGAAACCCACCAAGACTTCAAACTTTTTTTACGAAAGCTATATGTGTTGACAGCTGTGGTATCTGGTGTTCCCGACCAAGGTAAACCGGCAGCACAATTTGGATCTGCTATAGAAGCACTGTAATTATTTACGGGTTGAGCCGGAGCTGAGTAAACAGGATGATTAATCAATTCAAGCAACGTATCGACAGCATCACTTACATTGAGTGTGAGAAAAAAATCAATATCGCTTTTTGTAGAACCAAACATTGTTCTCTTTAGCAAATGTCTTGCTTCTGCAACTGTCCATGTACCAACATAAGGTGTAAGGCCCGACATTGTTCGGTACAAATGAGAAAAATCTTGTTTCGGCTGTTGAGGTTTTGTTTCGAGGGTAATAAAATCTCTTCTGTCCATTATTGAAGCTTTGTGGTTGAGAATTAAATTTGAACTTACTAAAGGTAGAAAAATGTTTGAATGAATGGTATGACTACAATTTCATTCTATGGTTTAAGCGATTGTTAAAATACCAATACAACATCAAGACACCCAGATTTGACTAATTCACTAAGCATAAAAATCAACGTATCAATAAAAAACATTTCCGACTTAAATTTATTCCGAAACTTGCTTTTTCAAAAAAAAACAAGACTAATGGTCAACCTAAATGACTTCAATTTCATCAACCATCAACCACGATTCATTTCCGGCTCCGGGAGCAGATAAAGGAATTTTTCCATTTGTTGGAGCAATAACTTTTATATATCTGGCATTGATCATTCCCAATTGAACTGTGATTTTTCTTCCTGCCACTTTAATTTTGTCCTTTGCTAAAACCCCTGCATTCTTGAAAGTAATGTTATCATTGCTCGTTAGAACAGTAATTATAGAGGGCGGATAAACCCAACTTGAAGTATCTGTTAAAACATCGAGGCTAAGCTGAGTAATAGGCCTCGAAAATCCAAGATCAATCGTTGCTTCTAATCCTTTACCAGAAAATCCCAACCAATCATTTCCGTCGAGTGAAAAATTACTTTTGAGTCCATCGACTAAAGAGAATGCTCCGCCTTTTGAATATTCAGCATCGGGTTGATTAACCAAAGTAATTTCTTTTCCTGTAGCATAATTAACGGAGAAAATATGTTCTGATACATTTCCTCTCATACTCGGTCCCTCAAAGATCGCTGCTTTGATTTGTACCGATTGATCGACTACAATTTTACCGGTATAGATTGGCGATTTTCCTGTCGGGATATTTCCATCCATCGCATATCTAATTTGCCCATTAGGATACATTGTATTCAATTCAATATTCAATCCTTGATTACCCGCAGGAGAAACTCGAGCTGAAATATCGTAGAAAGCTTTTGAATAATTTATACCGAGAAAATTTAACATTTTTGTATGAGCAACTAAACGCATCACAAATGAATTGTAATCTTTTTTATCTTTCGACAACCATGCAACTTCGGCAAGCGCTGCCATCCTTGGCATAGCCATGTATTCTACTTTTTTCCAATTGTCCATGTATTCTGTCCATATATTTCCTTGAGTACCTAATACATATTTTTCATCATCCTTGCTCATTACATCTGCAATCGGTTCAAAACGATAAACCATATTCAACGGAAGATAACCACCAATAGCCAATGGTTCGGAGGAATTCTTCGACTGATAATAATCGAAATAACAATACGAAGTTGGCGTCATCACTACATCGTGATGCTGCTTTGCTGCTTCAATTCCTCCGGCATATCCGCGCCATGACATAATCGTTGCATCTTCTGCAATACCACCTTCAAGTATTTCATCCCAACCAATCATCTTTTTATTTTTTGTTTGAAGAAACTTTCCGATCCGTTGTACAAAATAACTTTGCAACTGGTGTTCATTCGTCAAATTCATTTTTTTCATCAACGATTGACAATAATCACTTTCCTTCCATCGATCTTTTGGACATTCATCGCCACCAATATGAATATATTTTCCGGGGAAAAGATCGCACACTTCTGTTAAAACATCTTCTAAGAAATTAAATGTTTCTTCTCTTGGGCAATAAACATCATTAAAAACTCCCCATGATTTGGCAACCTCAAATGGTCCTGGTGTGCAAGCTAGCATTGGATAAGCGGCTAATGCGGCTTGTGCATGACCAGGCATTTCAATTTCAGGAACAATAGTAATATGGCGAACAGCGGCATAGCCGATCACTTCTTTAATTTGCTCTTGCGTATAAAATCCGCCGTAACGAATTGTATCATATTTTTCTGGCTGTTCTCCGGCATGACCTATGAGTGTACCTTTTCTGAAAGCTGCAACAGACGCAAGTCGCGGGTATTTTTTAATTTCTATTCGCCAACCTTGATCGTCTGTTAAATGCCAATGAAAAACATTCATCTTATACATTGAAATATAATCCAGGTATTTTTTTATTTCGTTTACAGTAAAAAAATGGCGACTAACATCTAAATGCATTCCTCGCCAAGAAAAACGCGGCTCGTCATTAATTGAAACGAAATTTACACTTAACGAAGGCATATTCGCCGGTGGCAACAATTGAATCAAGGTTTGCAACCCATAAAAAACACCTGCACCTGCTCCACCTTCAATTACGATTCCGGCAGAATCTATTGTTAAGTTATATTCATCTTCTTTTAGCGAAAGATTTCTTTTCACAAAAATCATTTTCTTTTTCAGAGAACCGGTAGTTAATTTTAAATGGAGATTATATTTATTTCCAACATAATTTTGGAAATAACCTAGGTCAGAAATCACATCATTATTTTCTCCTATCAATACTGTGAGTCCGTTGATCTCAAAGTACCCTTTACCTACTACAATATTTTGTGGCAAGGGAATCAGCGGAAGTTTATTTTCATTTTGAGCCATTACATTCTGACAAACAAAAATTATTAATGCTAGTAATGAGATTTTTTTAAAACAACTTTTCATAATTATTAAGTTAATTCATTCCAAGCAAGAGAAGCTGCTCCAAGGAGTGCAGCATCATTCTCAGGAAGTGATGATGTATAAATTTTTACTTTATTTTTATAGATATTAAGTAAGTTTTTTTGAAAGCTGTTTTCCGTCGGATTAATCAATAACTCACCTGAGTTTGCTAATCCACCAAAAAGAAAAATTGCTTTAGGACTTGTATAAGCGACACTATTGGCTAACGCGAATCCAAGTATTTCTCCTGTATAATTAAATGCATAAAAAGCATCACCATCGCCAGCCAATGCACGATCGTAAATATATTTTGCATCGATAACAGAACGATCAGAAATTAATTTATTTTCAGGATCGCTACCGGATAATATTTCCAAATATGTTTTCACTAAACCTGTAGCACTGCAATATTGCTCTAAACATCCTCTTCGGCCGCAACCACATTGGCGCCCATGTTGAATCACAATAGTGTGACCTAATTCGCCTGCAAAGCCATCATGACCATAAACCAATTTACCATCGACAACTATACCACTTCCAAGTCCTGTTCCAAGTGTTATAAAAATAAAATCTTTTATTTTTTTTGCTCCGCCGAAATACATTTCACCTAGTGCAGCAGCATTTGCATCGTTGGTCAAGTACGTCGGAATGTTTTCAAATTTCTCAGAAAACATTTTAGCAACAGGGATTATTCCGAACCAATTTAAATTGGGTGCAAATTCAATAGTTCCATTGAAGAAATTTCCATTGGGCGCCCCTATTCCTATGCCGCGTAATTTTCCGAACGACGATTTACTTTTTATAGCATCATGAATTTTTTCGCTCACACGATTAATCAAGTCGGTCGGCTCGGACGAAGATCCGGTTGGAACAACATCTTTGTAAATAATTGCTCCTTTCTCTTCAACAAATGCGAAAGCAGTGTTCGTTCCTCCGATATCTATTCCTACACAAAAAGGCAAATGCATTTTCAATTATTTTTTTATTGAAACGAATATAGAAATTTGTTTTGAGTTGATTCAACAAGATATTCCTAAAAAGAAAAATGGCTGCTCAATAAAATTGAACAGCCATTTCATTTTCAATAACACTAAGGTTATTGAACTCGTCTTACGTTGATAGCATTCTGGCCTTTTTTGCCGTCGATGATTTCACATTCAACATCGTCGTTTTCGCGAATTTTGTCGATCAAACCACTGTGGTGAACGAATACTTCAGACTGATTGTCGTCTAATACAATGAATCCAAATCCTTTGGCTTCATTGAAAAATTTTACTTTACCGGTTTTCATTGGGTACTAATAATTAATCTCTCATAAATAACTTCCGGGCCCGCAACACGGATGTACTTACGAATGGTTGTTTCTATTTAGCGGGCGTTGTCGGGTCAAAGGTAAAATAATAATGAATCCCTACAAATCTTAACGATTTATAATGCTGAAAGAAGGTCTTTTACCAACTGCGATACCATTTTATTGTCGGCTTTTCCGGCAAAGGCTTTGGAAGCCATACCCATGACTTTTCCAAGGTCGGCCGGACCTTTGGCGCCAGACTGGGCGATTATAGCCTGAATAGCTGATTTTATTTCATCTTCGCCCATCATGGCCGGAAGATATTTCTCAATTACCTCAATTTCATCGGTTTCGTGCTTCGCCAGATCTTCTCTTCCTTGCTGGACATAAATATCGACCGATTCTTTTCTTTGCTTGACCAGTTTCTGGAGAATTTTAACCTCATCTTCAGAAGTTACATTTCCTCCGCCGCTTGTTTTAGCCAATAAAAGCGCAGCCTTAACGGCTCTTAAACCACGTAATGCTGCTTCGTTTTTTGCAAGCATCGCTGATTTAATGTCTGTATTAATTTTTTCTTCTAACATCATATTTCAAAGATAACAAATATTGATATCAATCAATCACCGCTTTAATCCAAAATAATTTTCGAAAAGTAGATTCTTATTTTACTCTATAAATACGATTAAATTATGCAATAAAAAAACCCTCCCGGGGAGGAGGGTTTAAGAACAAAACGAAACGTAACATGGAAACTATTTTTAAAGCCGTTGTTCAATCGACTCTTTCATCTGTTTTTATTAATCAACATTGTCGTGAAGAAAAGAATTGTTCTGACGCAACTCTGATTTTTTTTCTTCTTCATTACTTAATGTAAATCTTGAAACATTCGACTCACTTGAATGCGGCACAGAATCTAATTTTATATTTCTTCTTTTATAAGCCGGCTCTTTTTCCATTTCTGAAATATTACCCGGGTTACCTATTCTATAACTTAACTGCTTTAATTTAGTTACTCTTTCTCGAGCTTTTCTAAGTTGCTCGTCTGTTTCATCTTCTAAATTATCGTTATTCAAATCGTAAACAACTGCATTGTTTACACTTCTCATTTCTTCACCTTTATCTGCCACTTGAGCAGTTGCTACCGACTCACGACTCATTGTGTTGAACTCAAACGTTACTTCACTATTTTGAAGTTCGGCAGGCGATTCAGGAGCAAGTTCTTTTTTCAAAGTCGGCTCAGTAAAAGAAGGATCAGAAATAACAGTCTGAACAACTTCATTCTTTTCAGAAATTGGATCGTCTAATTTGTGAATTGTTTTTTGCGCTTCTTTTGCTTTCGATGTTTCAGAACCTAACTCTTGACGTGTTTTGAATCCTGTTGCAATAATAGTAACCAAAATTTTCTCGCCAAGAGTTTCGTCGTGACAGTTACCCCAGATAATATCTGCTGTAAGTCCGGCTTGCTCTTGAATGAAATCGGTTATGTCACCAATTTCATCCATAGTAACTTCTTTAGAACCTGAAGCCACATTCATTAATATATAACGAGCACCTTTTATGTTATCGTCGTTCAACAATGGAGAATCCAATGCTTCTTCCACCGCTTTAATGGCGCGATGTTCTCCTTCTGCAATTGCAGAACCCATGATTGCGACACCACTATTTTGTACAGCAGTTTTCACATCTTCAAAATCGACGTTGATGTAACCTGTAACAGTAATAATCTCTGCTATTCCTTTAGCGGCAGTCGTTAGAATATTGTCGGCATGAGAAAAAGCATCCGACAAATTTAAATTGCCGAACATTTCACGCAATTTTTGATTACGGATAATTAAAATCGTATCGACACTATTTCTAAGTGCCTCAATACCTTCATCAGCTTGTTGTTTTCTTTTCTTCCCTTCAAACTCAAAAGGAATCGTAACAATACCAACTGTAAGAATCCCCATTTCTTTAGCTGTTTGTGCAATGATTGGAGCAGCGCCTGTTCCTGTACCGCCACCCATTCCGGCAGTAATAAATACCATACGTGTATTTTCGAGAAGCAATCGACGAATGTCTTCGATATTTTCTATTGCTGCATTACGTCCAACCTCCGGAATAGATCCGGCTCCGCGGCCTTCAGTTAAGCTGCTGCCTAACTGAATTTTTGTAGGTACCGGCGACATTTCAAGCGCTTGTGCATCTGTGTTACAGACTACAAATTCTACGCCTTTAATACCTTGACGGTACATATGGTTTACTGCATTGCTACCACCACCGCCTACGCCGATTACCTTGATGATAGACCCTTTGTCTTTAATAAGATCGAATTCCATGTTCTAAAAGTTTTTGTGTTTGATTTGTTGATTGTTCCGTTTGTTATTCCTTTGTTCTTGTTGCTTTCACAACATTATTTTTAAAATTCTCTATCCTTCTCTTCTTTGAAAATCTCAGAGATCATTTCTAAGAAGCTTCGGGAATTAGATGGTTGTTTTACTTTTTCTTTTTGACGATCTTTTCCACCTTTCAATTTGTCAGCACGATCGTTGGCTACGACCTCCTCAGCAGACAATTTTTTACCTTCACTCTTACGAGCTTTTTCCAGATCATGAAAACCTTTTATTACAAGGCCAACACCGGTTGCATACATCGGACTTTTCAGTTCATCAGAACCTTTAGCAAGATGTTCGTTTGGATAACCTACTCTTGTATCCATTCCGGTAATAAATTCTACTAATTGTATGATGTGACGAAGTTGAGCTCCTCCACCGGTGATAACAATACCGGCAATTAATTTTTTCTCATAACCTGAATTGCGAATTTCAAAATGAACATGTTCAACAATTTCTTCCATACGAGCTTGGATGATATGAGCAAGATTCTTTACTGAAATTTCTCTTGGCTCTCTACCTCTTAACCCGGGAATAGAAACTATTTCGTTTTCTAAATTTTCACTCGCTAAGGCTGATCCAAATTTAATTTTCAATAACTCCGCTTGATTTCGGATAATTGAACAACCCATTTTAATGTCTTCAGTGATTACATTTCCACCAAAAGGAATTACTGCTGTATGACGAATAATTCCATCTTGAAAAATTGCTACATCTGTTGTTCCTCCACCTATATCTACCAATACAACTCCGGCTTCTTTTTCTTCTTCTGTCAAAACAGCCTCTGAAGATGCCAATGGTTCAAGATATAATCCTTTCGTTTCAAGAGAAGCGCGTTCAACACACTTATAAATATTTTTAGCAGCGGTAATTTGTCCGGTTATGATATGACAGTTTGCTTCTAAACGAACACCACTCATTCCAATAGGATTTTTAATGCCTTGCTCGTTATCGATGATGTATTCTTGTGGAATAACGTGAATAATTTTTTCTCCGGGAGGCATGGCCAACTTCAACATATCTTCAACGATAGCATCGATGTCTTCTTGATTAATTTCATCGTCCAACGTGTTCCTTGTTCGCATACCACGATGCTGAAGACTTTTAATGTGCTGACCGGCAATTCCTACATAAACAGAACCGATCTCCACATTTGATTTCTCAGATGCTTCTTTCACTGATAGCTTAATGGAATCAATGGTGTTGACAATATTAGTGACCACTCCGCGAGTAACGCCAAGCGATTCACATTTGCCAAAACCTAAAATGTCGATCTTGCCGAATTCATTCTTTCGGCCAACGATTGTGCAGATCTTAGTCGTGCCAATGTCAAGACCAACAACTATTTCTTCTTTTTTTTCCATATCACTTTTTTGTGCAAACAATCTGACCTTCGTATTTCAGATTGATAGTTTTGTATTTGTTCCACCCTGTTTTACTTAAACCTTCCCGGTAAAACAGATATAATTTGTTCAGTTTCTTTTCAAGGTTTTCGGCACTTCCAACAATAATGTTCTGACTTCCAACTCTTGGTATTAACTCTATATCGCCACTTCCGTTTACATATATTTGTTCAACTTGTGCATTCCAAAAACTATGATGATAAATGTAATCTGCAACATGAAAAACCTCATCTATTCTTGACGCTTTGATTGACGTATCGCTATTTTCTCCGTCGTAAACTCTAACATTCCTCTCCGTTTCTTTGTCAAATAAAAATCCATTTGCAACCGGCACTCTCGCTGTATAAACATCCGACAAAGGCATAAAAACTCCTTGATCATCTATGTAAAAACTCTCATCATTAGCATTGACTATTCTGACAATTGGTCGACGTTGATTAATCTCAATATTGACCTTCCCATCAATGGTTGAAAATACTTCAGCCTTGCTAATAAATGGGTTCGTGTTAATGATTTTTTCCAACAAACCAATGTTAATAGAACCAAGCTCTTTTCCCTTCAACAATCCGAATTTATTTTGAACTAAACTCATCACTTCTTCAGGGCTTACGAAATTATGTCCGAGTGTATCTTTGATGAATACCTCAACATCGGTACATGCCATCGCTTCCTGACGATGTTCTGCAAACCCTACTGAAATTAAAAACGCCAATACAATTAATGAATAGGCCGTAATGCGTATAACACGCTTTTTCTTCGTTTCATCGATCATAGCTGTACACTTTTTTGTAATTGTTCTTTGATTAATGGAACCAATTGATCTATATCGCCTGCTCCCATCGTTAGTATGACATCAAAATTTAAATCTGCTATCTGCTTAAGTGCATCTTCTTTAGCAACCAAATACTTTTTGCACGTCACTTCTTTAAAAATGATTTCGGAAGTGATGCCTGCAATTGGCTTTTCTCTTGCCGGATAAATTGGCAGAAGGATTAAACAATCGAGCATCGACAAACTTTTCGAAAAGCCTTCTGCAAAATCGCGCGTTCTTGAAAAAAGATGAGGCTGAAACAAGCCCACAACATTTTTGCCCGGATACAATTCTTTCACTGAAGCAATAAATGCCCGTAATTCTTCGGGATGGTGAGCATAATCATCAATGTAAACACATTTGTCCAAACGCAATTGATAATCAAATCGGCGTTTTACTCCATTGTATGAGGCCAATGCTGATTTTATAATATCATTTTCAATTCCTAAATACTTTGCAACGGCAACGGCAGCAACTGAGTTCTCTACATTATGAAGCCCCGGCATTTCACTCGTCAGACTTTTAATCTCCGACTCTGCGCTCTTCCAATCATACATATAATTATGATCAACAATTTTAATGTTCTCCGCATGGTAGTCCGCGTTTTCATCAACGCTGTATGTTTGCTTATTCAATGGCAAGTCTGATAATGGCAATCCTTTTTTGTGAACTAACAAGCCACCAGATTTCAACTGACCTGCAAAAAGACGATATGATTCTATCATGTACGAATGATCGCCGTAAATATCTAAATGATCGGCGTCCATCGAAGTAATAATAGATAAGTCAGGATAAAGCGCTAAAAAAGATCGATCGTATTCATCGGCTTCTACCACTGTAAACTTTTTACCCTCGTTATTTCCCAACAACAAATTCGTATTATAATTTTTTGTGATGCCACCAAGAAATGCTGTGCAATTCAATCCGGCAAACTTCAAAATATGCGCCACCATAGAAGATGTGGTAGTCTTTCCATGAGTACCGGCAATACCAATCGTGAAACTACTTTTAGTAATCATGCCCAATACTTCCGACCGCTTCTTCAAATCATACTGATTGCCTCTGAAAAAATTCAATTCGGAATGGTCGGCAGGAATTGCAGGTGTATACACTACAAGTATCTTATCTTTCTTACTAAGATCACTGATTGTCGGTTCTGCTTTTTTAAGATCATCACTAAAATGAATCTGAATACCTTCTGCAATCAATTCATTGGTGAGTTGCGTTGGTGTTTTATCATAACCACTCACATTTTTTCCGAGCGATTTAAAATAGCGAGCCAGTGCCGACATTCCTATGCCACCAATTCCAACAAAATAGATATGTGATTTCGAGTCGAACACTTTTATTTATTTACCAGAGCATATACCTCTTCAGCAATAGTTTCAGCTGAATTGGCAAGTGCAAGCTTAGAGATATTGGTGATTAATTTTTCCTGCATTGATACGTCCTCCAACAACTGAACACAACTTTGAATTAGTTTTTGAGATGCTTGATTATCTGTAACTAAAATAGCTGCATCGCTATTCACTAGCGACATGGCATTTTTTGTTTGATGATCCTCTGCAACATTTGGCGAAGGGACTAAAATTGCCGGCTTTGCTACTAGTGCCAATTCCGAAACAGAACTTGCTCCGGCTCTTGAAACTACTACATCGGCCGCCGCATAAGCCAAATCCATTCGCTGAATAAATTCATAACATGCAATTCCTTTTTCAGTATGTTGTTCCGTTAATTCTTTGGCGATAGGGTAAAATAACTTTCCGGTTTGCCAAATGACTTGAATATTTTTCTCTAGCAATCTCTTCAATCCTGATTCAATACTTTTGTTAATCGTTCTTGCTCCTAAACTTCCTCCAATAACCAAAACGATTTTTTTATTTTCATCTAGGTTGAAAAATGAAATTGCTTCTGCACGTTTCCCTTTTATATCAACCATATTTTCCCGAACAGGATTTCCTGTTTTAACAATTTTTTCTTTCGGAAAATATTTCTCCATTCCGTCGTAAGCCACACAAATGCGTTGAACTCTTTTAGCAAGAATTTTATTTGTAATTCCGGCATATGAATTCTGCTCTTGAATAAGCGAAGGTATTTTCATGCCGGTGGCAGCAAACAACAAAGGGCCGGAAGCATATCCTCCAACGCCAATTGCTACATCCGGTTTAAAATCCTTTAATATCATTCTTGCTTTAATTACACTCTTTAATATTTTCATCGGTAGCAGCAAATTTTGAAAAGACAATTTTCGCTGAATACCATTTATATCTAATCCTACAATCGAATAACCCGATGCTGGAACTTTCTCCATTTCCATTCTGCCATTTGCTCCTACAAACAATATTTCTGTTTTCGGATTCATCTTTTTCAAGGCGTTAGCAATGGCCACCGCCGGAAATATATGTCCGCCTGTTCCGCCTCCACTTATGATTACTCTTAAGTTAGACCGCTGCAAGTTCAGACCCTCCTTCTTTTTTTTCTTTTTCTACTTGGCGACTAACACTCAATACAATTCCTAAGGCTATACTTGTAAACCATAACGAAGTTCCGCCCATACTTACCATTGGTAATGGCTGACCGGTTACGGGAAATAAATTTACTGCAACTGCCATGTTGATCAATGCTTGAAAGACTAACATGAAAGTACATCCGGCAGCAAGCAGAGTACCGAACGCCATCGGACTGTGATAAATAAATCGGATGACACGATAGAACAAAAGCAAGTAAAGAAATATTAAAAATCCGGCTCCTAAAAAACCGTACTCTTCAATAATAATTGCAAATATAAAATCAGAATACGGATGAGGTAGAAAATTTCGCTGAATGCTATTCCCTGGAAATCTTCCTATCAAGCCACCACGCGCAATTGCAATTTTTGCTTGGTCTGACTGATAATTATCTGCATCTTCTTTTCCAGAAAAACGTTCTATTCGTGCTTTCCATGTTTCAATTCGTCCGGTGTGACCTACGGCAATTGCGATGAAAATAAATAGAGCAAATGCTACAACGCCAATCCCCATCATTGCTGCTATGTATTTCATACTGATTCTACCAATAAACATTAAGTAAGCAGCAGAAACAAAAACAACCGCTGCGGTAGAAAAATTCGCTGGTAAAATCAATATACATACTATGAACACTGGCGTTATTACAGGTAAAAAAGCCGACCTGAAACTTTTTATCTCATCTTGTTTTTTGGATAACATTCGAGCCAAATACATAATGAGTGCAAGCTTAGCAAAATCGGAAGTTTGAAATGTGATATTTGTTCCCGGTAAAGTTAACCATCTACTTGCCTCGTTTAAATTAGTTCCCAATGCAAGTGTGAACGCTAGCAATGGCACTGTGATCACTAATGCAATTACTGCTATTTTAGAATAGTATGTATAACGTATTAAATGAGCTCCATACATTAAAGCTATTCCAAACACTAAAATAAATAAGTGCTTGAATAAATAATATTCCGTATTGCCTTGCTGATATTTATATGCCAAAGTTCCTGTACTGCTGTATACAGCGAGTAAAGAAAAAATAGACAGAATAAATACAATCATCCAAATTGTACGATCGCCTTTGAAATATTTATCAAGCCAGGTTGCTTGCATGGTTTTGGTTTTTGGGAGAGAGGTAATACTATTTTTAAAATTCGATCACGATTAGATCGACTTCACTGCTTTTTTAAATTGACGACCGCGATCTTCATAATTTTCAAATAAGTCGAAACTTGCACAAGCTGGCGACAATAACACTACATCACCTTTTTTACCCAAGCGGTAACTTTCTTGAACGGCTTTCTCGGCAGTATCTGTCTCAACTATTTCTTCTACCATTCCTTGAAATGCTTTGATTATTTTTTTGTTGTCTTTCCCAAGACAAACAATCGCTTTTACTTTTTCTTTAACAAGTTCTGCAAGCATTTCATAGTCGTTTCCTTTATCTACTCCACCAAGGATTAAAACGACAGGCTTGTTAAAACTTTCTAATGCATACCAAGTCGAATTGATGTTGGTTGCTTTTGAATCGTTCACAAACTCAATTCCGTGAATGGTTGCAACATGCTCTAAACGATGTTCGACATTACGAAAATCAGACAAACTTTCTCGAATTACTTCTTTACGTATATCTAAAACTTTCGCAGAAATTCCTGCAGCCATAGAATTGTAAAGATTGTGTTTGCCTTGTAAGGCTAGTTCATGAATTAGCATGTTAAATGGATTAGTGTTGTTTGTGTTTATTATGAGTTGTTGCTCTTCTAACCAAGCACCTTTTTCCAATTTTGTTTTAATTGAGAAAGGAAATTTTTTTGCTTTTACTTCTACTTCGGGCAAGTATTCGTTTGTTATTGCATCGTCACTGCAATAAATAAAAGTGTCATCGGCATTCTGATTTTGTAGAATCCTAAATTTTGACATGACGTAATTCTTTACTTCGTAATCGTATCTATCTAAATGATCAGGAGTAATATTTGTTAAGATTGCGATATCACATCTGAATGAATGCATATCATCCAACTGAAAACTGCTAAGTTCAAGTACGTAGTAATCGAAATCTTTCTCAGCCACCTGAAGAGCGAAACTCTTTCCGATATTCCCGGCTAAGCCAACTTTTAATCCTGCCTTCTCAAGAATATGGTACACCATCATAGTTGTTGTTGTCTTACCATTAGTTCCGGTAATTCCAATCATTTTTGCTTTGGTATATCTTCCGGCAAATTCAATTTCACTTACCACAGGAATATTTGCTGATCTAATTTTTTTCAATATCTCCGCTTTCTCAGGAATGCCCGGACTTTTTATTACTTCGTTTGCAGAAAGAATTTCTGCTTCAGTATGCAAGCCTTGTTCAAAACGGATTGAATGCCTTTCTAGAAATGTTACATACTCTTCTTTAATCGTGCCTTTATCAGAAACAAAAACTTCGTAGCCTTGCTTCTTGGCAAGCACAGCTGCTCCGACACCACTTTCTCCGGCACCGAGCACTACGATTTTTTTATTTTGTGTTTCCGATTTCAATTGATCAACGAAGTTTTAATGTTACTACTGTGAGTACTGCAAGCATAATTCCTAAAATCCAAAAGCGTGATACGATTTTTGATTCGTGATATCCCAACTTTTGATAATGATGATGAAGCGGCGACATTTTAAATATTCGTCGTCCCTCGCCGTATTTCCTTCTGGTATACTTGAAATACGACACTTGCATTACCACCGAAATATTTTCTATCAAGAAAATTCCGCAGAGTATTGGTATCAACAATTCTTTTCTTATCGCAATAGCATATGTTGCTATAATTCCTCCCAGTGCAAGACTGCCGGTATCGCCCATGAAAACTTGCGCCGGATAAGCGTTGTACCATAGAAATCCTACACATGCCCCAACGAAAGCTGCAATAAAAACCACTAGCTCTCCCGCATGTGGGATGTACATGATATTTAGATAATTTGCAAAAACAGTATTACCAGAAACGTAAGCTAATATTCCAAGTGTAGCACCAATGATTGCACTAGTTCCTGTTGCTAAACCATCAATACCATCTGTAATATTCGCACCATTCGAAACGGCTGTGATGATCAAAATAACCATAGGAATAAAAATTAACCAAGCATATTTATGATAATCACCACCCATCCACTTTAGGAGAAATGCATAATCAAATTCATGGTTTTTGATAAATGGAATAGTAGTTCTTGTTGACTTAACAGCAACAGGCGAGTACAAGGCGTTTTCTGATGAACGCATATCTTCAATCACATTCGATTCATGATGCTCAACAACCATTGTTGGAGTATTCACTCTTTCTTTTACTACCACATTCGGATTCCAATACATTGTTGCGCCAATGATTAAACCTAATCCCACTTGACCCAAAATTTTAAACCTGCCGGCTAATCCCTCTTTGTCTTTTTTGAAAACTTTAATGTAATCATCAATAAAACCTATAACGCCTAACCAAATAGTTGTTACAATCATTATAATCACATACACATTAATTAATCGAGCAAATAATAAAGTCGGAATTAAAATTGCTGATATAATAATCAACCCACCCATTGTTGGTGTTCCCTGTTTTACTTTTTGTCCATCCAATCCTAATTCTCTTACTGTTTCTCCAACCTGGCGTCGCAAGAGTATTCCGATGATCTTCTTTCCAAATAATAATGAAATGATCAACGAAGTAATGAGAGCTAATGCTGCACGAAAAGAGATGTATTGAAATACACCTGTTCCGGGCATCTTTAAATCATTGTGCAGATATTGAAATAAGTAGTATAACATATCAAGCCATTATTTTAAATAACTCAAGCAGAGTTTTTTTATCATCGAAAGGAATCCTCACTCCTTTTATTTCTTGGTATTTTTCATGCCCTTTTCCTGCAACTAATATTACATCGCCAGGCTTTGCCATTGTTATCGCTGTCTTAATCGCTTCACGACGATCGGCAATTGATAATGATTTACGTGCGTCACCAACAGGAATACCGTTTTCCATTTGCTTAATAATAACCGTTGGATCTTCAGAACGTGGATTGTCGCTTGTTAAAATCACGCGATCACTTTTTTCGCAGGCAATTTTTGCCATCATTGGTCGCTTCGCTGCATCTCTATCTCCTCCACAACCAATCACAGTAATTACTTGTCCGTGCCCATTATTCACATCATGAATTGTATCTAATACATTTTTCAAAGCATCCGGTGTATGAGCATAATCAACAACGCCAACTACATGTGTACTTGATGTTACATAGTCAAACCTACCTTCAACCGGCGCCAATGTGCTTAACTTTGTAAGCACTTCCAGCTTATCTTCTCCCAACAAACTTGCTGCTGCAAATGCTGCTGTTAAATTGTACGCATTGAAACTTCCTACTAAACGACATAATACTTCATGCCCATTCATATTCAGCAACAATCCTGAAAAATGATTCTCTATTAATTTACATTTGAAGTCGCCAATTGATCGTAGACCGTATGTATATTTTTTAGCTTTCGTGTTTTGCAACATGACAGCACCATTCTTGTCGTCCAAATTTGTTATTGCAAAAGCATCAGACGGCAATTGATCGAAAAATTCTTTTTTTGCTTTTAGATAATTTTCAAAAGTTTTATGATAATCTAAATGATCATGAGTAATATTTGTAAAAATACCTCCGGCAAATACTAATCCTGCAATTCGCTTTTGAACAACAGCATGTGAACTCACTTCCATAAAAGCAAATTCACATCCCTCTTCAACCATTGCCGATAACATAGCATTCAACTGCAATGGGTCGGGTGTAGTATGAGTTGAAGGTATAACCTGATCATTAATCTGATTCTTAACTGTAGAAAGTAATCCAACCGAATAACCAAGTTCTCTAAACAATTGAAAAAGCAATGTTACTGTTGTTGTTTTCCCATTCGTTCCGGTTACGCCAACCAATTTTAATTTTTCAGAAGGGTTACCATAAAAATTCGATGCAATCCTTGCCAATGCTGTAGCACTATCTGCTACTTTTATATAGGTAATCCCGGTTAATAATGATTCCGGAAGGTACTCACATACTATTGCAACAGCACCTTGCTCAACTACAGCATACATAAAATTGTGACCATCTGTTTGTGTACCGCGGACGGCAACAAAAAGCGATCCTTCGCGAACCGAGCGAGAATCGAAACACACATCCACCACATTCACATCGGTGTTGCCTGACACTTCTTCAATTCCTGTTTTGTATAAAATATCTTTTAATGATCTCATATTTCCAGGTCGAGTATTACCAATTGTCCTTTTTGTATAGCTGTTCCACTTTCAATCGACTGATGAACAACATTTCCTTTTCCTTTCAACTTCACTTTAAGTCCGGCATTTTCTAATATGAACATTGCATCTTGTGCGCCCATTCCTATTACACTTGGAATAATACCTGCTTTCGTTTTTCTTTCTGTCATCACCACTCTATCTGATTCGATAGCCGGAGCTACATAATGCGCATCATTGTCTTTTGAAATGTTTGGAATATTTAATTCCGCTAATATTTTCAACAAATCTTTTTGTTGTCCGGCTTTTGCAAACGGCAACACATTTACAGTAGAATCTTTCATCATCGGCTTATCGTGAAGCTCAATATGATTACTGTAAACTTTATCGGCTATGTCTTTAAAAATTGGCGCTGACACTGCACCGCCGTAATACACGTCGTTTGAAGGGGCATACACAACGACCATACAAGAATATTTAGGAGCATCTGCAGGAAAATAACCTACAAATGATGCTTGATAAGTTGGATGTGTTTTATCGTAGCCAAATTTATTACTCGTAATCTGAGCAGTTCCTGTTTTGCCTGCTATTTTGTAAGGCGATGTTTTTAAAATTTTAGCCGAACCATTCTCAACAACACCCTCCATCATTCTCCTTGCTTTTGCTAATGCTTGTTGTGATGCGATTGAATCTTTAATAATTTCTGTCTTGAACGACTTTAATACTTTGCCGTGGCTACGAATTTCTTTTACAAAATGCGGACGTACCATCACGCCGTTATTTGCAATCGCATTATAGAAAGCAAGAATTTGTAGTGGAGTAAGTTTCGTTTCATAACCAATCGACATCCACGGCAAAGAAATGTTCGACCAGTCTTTTGCTGTTGTACTTTTTATACGAGGCATTCCTTCACCTTCTATGTCCAATCCAAGCGGTGTACCTAACCCAAACGATCGCACTTTATTTACAAAGCCTTGGGGATTTTTAGAATAGTTAGCAACAATCACAGATGAGATTCCAACATTCGATGATGTTTCGAAGGCTTGCTGAACAGACAATCTTGAAGAATGAGGAGGATGTGCGTCCTTCATCACTTGATGTGCGTACGTTCTCGACCCGTTACCAACAAAAAACGTATCTGTCGGTTCAATCAATCCATCGTCTAAGGCTGCTAACATAGATGCCATTTTAAATGTTGACCCCGGCTCAGTAGCTTCTGCAATTACATAGTTGAAATCTTCTACATATTCACCATCAGCTGTTCGTTTCAAATTTGCAATAGCTTTAATTTCTCCTGTTGCAACTTCCATTAATACTGCACAGCCATGATCAGCGTTATGCTCTTTCAAATGCTCTTCCAAAGAATTTTCGGCTACATCTTGAATATTGATATCTAATGTTGTTACAATATCATTTCCATCTTTCGATTCAATTTCGTCTTTGTCGGTTATTGGCTTCCACATTCCTCCGCTAATTCTTTGCATCAATCGACGACCTCCAACTCCTGTTAATTCATTATTGTAAGAAGATTCGATTCCAACAGGCTTTACATCGCGCATATATCCTATCGTACGCGAGGCTAATTTTTGAAATAACATTTCACGAATGTTTCGCTGCTGAACCATCAAGCCTCCTTTGTATTTTCCTAAACGAAAAAGTGGAAATTTTTTGATCGATTGCAACTCCGGATAATGAACATTTCTTCTTACTAAGTAAAATCGTTCCTTTTGAGAATAAGCATCCCTCAAACTATTTCTAAAATCGTTTACACTTCTATCAGGAAATAATTGTGATAAACTAATCGATAAAGAATCTATGTTTTTGTCGAACACATCTTTGCTCAGCCCATCAGCTCTTGTATCGAAACGAATATCATAAACAGGAACAGAAGTACTTAATAAGCTTCCATCGGAAGAAAAAATATTTCCCCGATTGGCTTCAACATCTCTTAGTTCAATATTTGCGCTATCAGCCTTTGACTCCCAATAAGAACCTTCCAAAAACTGAATCCTGAATATTTGACCGAGAATAATCAATCCCATCACACTCATCAAAATGAATGATGAGTTAATTCTCCACATAATATCCTTTTTAACTTCCATGCCGTTAATTTTCTACTTGGATTTCTTTTGTTCAGAAAATATTTTCTGAGGGGGATTTGTACTCTCTTTAAGATCGTATTTGAGCAGCTGCTTTGCTAATTCCGATTGTTTTCTTTCAGTCATTAGATCAGACATGGTGGAAATATATTCAGCACGATGTTCTTTCAATTGACTTTTCGTTTTTTCAATTTCACGAATTACTTTTTCAGCGTAATAACTATTTCCGATATACACTATAATTAACGCTGTAACAAAAAGAACAAAAGGCATTGCTCTGGCAATTTCATTTCTCTTGAAAACACCAAAAATGTCGGTAAAACGAAAAGAATTTTTTGAAGGACGAATAGGTCTCGGTTTCTTTTTTACTTCAACCGGAGCATCGACTTCAATTTCTTTCTCTTCTTCAACAACAAGCTTTCTTTTATTTTCTGCCATTTCAATTTTTTTCTGCAATTCTCAATTTTGCACTTCTAGATCTCGGATTACTTACTTTTTCTTCACTACTCGCTTCAATGGGTTTTCGGTTTATTGGCGAAAAGGGACTTCCTTTTACATTTCCAAAAAGATCCTTCTCCGACTCTCCTTCAAATTTTCCTTTTGCAATTATATTTTTCACCAATCGGTCTTCTAACGAATGATACGAGAGCACTACTAATCTTCCTCCAGGCATCAACACTTCTGCACTTTGTTCAAGCATTTCTTTCAACGACTCCAACTCTTCATTCACTTCAATTCGTAATGCTTGAAATATTTTTGCGTAATACTGACTCTCAGCGGCTTTGTCAACACACGATGCAATAGCCGATTTAAACTGGTCTATTGTTTTAAATTTTTCACCCTTTCGGTAATCAACAATTTTTTTAGCTAGTGTTTTAGAATTATGAACTTCACCAAACTCTGAAAACACTGAAACTAATTTTGTTTCTGAATACTTATTTAAAAGATCTGCTGCTGTTATTTTTCCCGACCTATTCATTCTCATATCGAGTTCAGCATCAAAACGAATAGAAAATCCTCTAGACGCTTCATCAATTTGATAAGAAGAAATTCCTAAGTCTGCAAGAATGCCATTCACCGGAATTACATTGTAGTAACGAAGAAATTTTTTCAAGAAACGATAGTTTTGTCTTACCAACACAAATCGTTTGTCACTAATTTTATTTCTTTCTGCATCTTCATCTTGATCAAAAGCGATCAATCGTCCGTTTTCTCCGAGGCGTTTTAAAATTTCTCTTGAATGCCCACCGCCACCAAAAGTAACGTCGACATACACACCATCAGGCTGAATCTGCATGGCTTCAATACACTCATTCAACAGAGCAGGCTCATGATAAGTCGTCATCGGCAACTCCTTTTTTCTTTTTTCCCATCACCTCTTCGGCGAGGTCAGAGAAGTTTTCCGATTCATCTTTCATCATTCGCGCATACTCAGCTTCCGACCATATTTCAATCCGACTCCCATAAGCAAAGAGCACAATATCTTTTTCGACACCTGCGTAATCCATCAAAGTTTTAGGAAGCAGTAATCGATTTGTTCCATCTAATTCTATTGGTGAAGCGCCGTTGTTAAACTTTCGGAGAAACTCACGATTCTTCTTCACATACATGTTCAGTGAATTCACTTCTGCACTAATCTTATCCCATTCTTTTCTTGTATACATCACCAAGTGCTTTTCCATACCGCGATGCACTACGAAATGCTTTTGCTCTTTCGCCGGCACTTGTTTTTTCAAACTGCCGGGAATAAGGAAACGCCCTTTCGCATCTACTGTACAATGAAATTCACCTATGAAGCC
>JAYTOX010000117.1:0-6934 GCA_043747595.1 Bacteroidota bacterium
CCTTGGCAAATGATGCTTTCCGTTATTGGATTATTTATTTTATCAATAGTATTATTGACCGTAAGAAATGGAGGAGTTTCCTTCTTCCCTACAGCAGATCCAAATTTTGCAAATGTATATATCAGCCTCCCTGTTGGTACAGATCAATCATATACCGATTCAATTACTAGAATTGTAGAAGATCGAGTTTATAAAGCAATTCGATGGCCAAATCCAATCGTTAAATCTGTAACTTCAAATGTGACGGTTTCAGTTACTGATCCGCAAGATGAAGACCAAGGAAATTACCCTAACAAAGGAAAAGTTTCGGTATCGTTTGTTGAATTTGGAAAACGAAAAGGTGTTTCATCAAGAGCATACTTAGACACCATCAGAGAATCAATAAAAGGAATTCCTGGAGCAGAAATTAGTGTTTCACAAGAACAAGGTGGACCACCGGTTGGCAAACCCATCAACATTGAAGTGAGTGGCGACAATTACGAAGCACTTGTTTTAGCAAGTAAAAATTTAAAGAGAAATTTAGATTCACTAAAGATTGATGGAGTTGAAGAATTAAAAAGTGATCTTCAAGATAAAAAGCCACAAATCGTTTTTGATATTGATCGCGAACGAGCAAACCGTGAAGGCATTTCAACTTACACAATTGGAAACGAAATCTATTTAGGTGTATTGGGAGGTGAAATTTCAAAATTTAGAGATGCTAATGACGATTATAATATTGTTATTAAATACCAGGACGACCAAAGGTATAATATTGACATGTTGAGAAACTTGAAGATCCTTTATCGCGATATGAGTATGAATGGTATGGTAAGGAACGTTCCACTCTCTTCCTTTGCCGATGTAAAATATTCCGACACCTATGGAGTAATCAAAAGAAAAAACCAAAAACCAGTTGTAACAATTGGATCAAATATTTTAACCGGCTACAAGGAAAATTTAGTTGTTCAAGATGTTGAAAAGGCAATCAAAGAATTTAAAGCACCAGAGGGAGTAACAATAAAAATGACAGGGTCGCAAGAAGAACAAGCAGAAACGGGGGCTTTCCTTGGATGGGCAATGCAAATGTCGATGTTGTTGATTATTCTTATTCTTGTAATTCAATTTAACTCTATAAGTAAACCGCTAATTATTATTTCTGAAATTGTATTTAGTATAATCGGCGTATTTATTGGATTCTCAATTTTCAAAATGGAATTCTCAATTGTAATGAGCGGAGTAGGAATTATTGCACTCGCCGGTATTGTAGTGAGGAACGGAATTTTACTCGTAGAATTTACCGATCTGTTAGTCTCAAAAGGTGTACCTACTTTCGATGCAATTGTTGAAGCAGGAAAAACCAGAATGACACCTGTTATACTTACTGCCTTTGCAACGATGCTAGGATTAATTCCATTAGCAGTAGGTTTAAATATCGACTTCGCTACACTGTTTACAGAATTTAATCCTCATATTTATTTTGGTGGTGACAATACTGCTTTCTGGGGACCGCTTTCATGGACAATGATTTTTGGATTGAGCTTTGCAACTTTCCTTACGTTAATATTAGTACCGGTCATGTACTTAATTGCTGCGAGATTAAAAAATCGTCTTCGCAAATTCAGAGGTCATGCAATCGATGAAGGTGTAGCTCCTAAAAAAGTAGAAGACTTGATAGAAGTTGAAATATAGTGATTGAAATAGTGTTGGACAATTGGAAGAAATTCAGCATCCATTTGTTCAACACTTTTTTATGAATGCCCCAAATCTTTATTGACAAGTAGTAGAGCTAAGAATGGAAATTAAATATCGGCCAAAAATTTCAGTTGTATCCTATTTAAATAGCAAACCATTTATTTATGGTTTCAACGAATGCAATTTTAATTCAGTTGCAGACATCTCGTTAGATATCCCATCCGTGTGTGCCGATAAATTAATAAATGGGATTGCAGATATAGGCTTAGTACCAGTAGCTATTCTGCCTCACCTAAAAAAATATTCAATCATTTCGAATTATTGTATTGGCGCTAACGGTCCGGTAGATTCTGTTTTATTACTAAGCAATGTTCCCATAAATGACATTAGTAGTATTTATCTCGACTATCAATCGCGAACTTCAGTAATGCTCATGAAAGTTTTGTGTAAAAATTTATGGAAGATTAATCCTGTTTTTTTAAACTCTGAAATTGACTATGAAAAAAATATAGATGGTACGTCAGCAGGGGTTGTAATTGGTGATCGAGCTTTACGTTCAAGAGAAAATTTTAAATACTCTTTTGACCTTTCTGACGAATGGAAAAATATGACCAATCTTCCTTTTGTATTTGCAGTTTGGACTTCCGTAATTGATTTGGATGACAAATTCATTACACAATTTAATGCAGCAATAGAGACCGGAATTAATATGATCGATGAAATCTCGGCGGCAGAAGCTACAAACGATCTTTCAGCAAGCAAGATAAAACATTACCTCTCCCACTCTATTGATTATTCGTTTAACGAAGAGAAGAAAAAAGCGATGACGCTCTTCTTAAAAATGTGCTCTGAGATTGAATAACTGAAATATTAAAAGAGGAATGAATTTGGTTGGTAATTTCCGAAATCGGAATTGATTTATTAAGTTGACAATACTTCACTATTACCACAATAAAAAAGGACAGCCTGAATGGACTGTCCTTTTTTTATTTTCTTATTTGGTATTAACGTGCTAAGACAAATTGAACTGTCTTCTTGAACGAATTATTTGAAACAGTAACGAAGTAAACTCCATTTTCAGCTTTAGAAAGATCGATTTGATGAGTATGACCTGTAGGATTTTCTACAGTACTAGAAGAAACTACTTTACCTATTATATCAGTAACAACAATTTCTGCTTTTGAACCAATGTTACGAGTCGATACCATATCAATAGTCAATATGCCTTCACTTGGATTTGGATAAACTGAGAAATTAAAGTCGCTAAGAGAATTTACATTATCGATTACAGGTAGACATGCATCGGATGTAAAGAGTGAATTATAGAAACTATTGATAGAAGCATACATTCTAGAAGCTTGATTAGCTGTAAACATATTCAAGCAAATATCATCGCTGTAATCCATGTAATTCATAAATTGAATCCCATTAGCAGAAGTTCCTGAACATGCATCGTTGTATGGATAAGTTAAACAACCAAACGTTGCGTCTGCCTGGTTAGGAGTATCGGCAATATAATCAGTACCGGTACAAGCACCACCGTCATCGCCCCAGATGTGATATAAACGAAAGCAATGCGAGAACTCATGCGTACAAGTACGACCTAAGTTGTAAGTTGGATCAAGAGTACCTACTCTACCAAAAGCATTGTATTGAATTACTACACCGAAAGTGTTTGTATGAACTGTAGCAGGAAACTCTCCATAACCTAAAATTCCTCCGCTCATATTACAAACCCAAATATTCAAATAACGATTTACATCCCATGCATCCAATCCGCCATTAGCATAATGCTTCACATTATCATTTGTAGAAAAAGAGGTAAGAGTTGTTGATCTTCTTTCAATACCGGTTGTCGCATTTCCAACAGGATCGCGCTTAGCCATGCAGAATTGAAATTGAGTTGCAGAAGCAACTGATCGAAATCCAACAGGAGTACTAGCTGTATCAGCATTTGTACGTCCGAAATCTTCATTCAGTGCGGCTATTTGTGAAAGAATTTGAGCATCTGAAATATTTTGAATCGTCGTTTTATAAACAACGTGAACAACAACAGGAATTGTATAGATTGTATTCGGACTATTCGTTCTAGCTGCTGCTAAACGTGCTATTTCTTGTTGAAGCCTTGATTCATCAACGATCATTTGTTGTTCTAAAGCCGGATTTAATGCCTTGAGTTCATCTAAGTGAGTCATTGTTGCACAATTTCTTTTCGGATGTGCATTTTGAGCGTTACCTACAAAGGTAAAGCACAACATTGCCGCAGTTGCAAGTAGTATTCTTTTCATTTATGGTTGTTTATTTAGGTTGTCAAATGTAGCGAAGCAGAAATTCATATTCTATAAACGGAGTTTTATTGACAAAATAATGATAATTCAGCTTTAAAATCGAAGGCCAAGTTTACTATAAAATTCTGATCTTTCCATGACTTCTACCCTTCCTGACTCCATCGACTTCAGTGATAATTCATTTATGGACTCCCTAATTAGGCGTAAAGTTGGAAACCCAACCTTTGCAGTCATTTTTCTAACCTGTCTATTTTTACCCTCAATTATTTTAAGGCGTATCCATGAGGTTGGCACATTTAGTCGGAAACGGATTGGTGGATTTCTTTCAGGAATTGCCGGTAAATCTGAAAGCAATTCAACATGAGCCGATCTAGTTTTATAAACTTTACCATCGAACGATACTTCTATTCCCTCTTTTAGACGATTAATTGCCTCCACAGAAATTTCACCTTCTACCTGAACTAAGTAAGAACGTTCGTGTCCCTGTTCAGGGTCAAGTAATCTGCTATTGATTCGTTTATCGTTAGTGAGCAGAAGTAAACCTTCACTATCGGCGTCTAGCCTGCCAACCGGATAAACGTCTTTAGGAAAATTGAACCCTAATTCAGCAAGGGTTTGATGCTCCCCTTCTTTGGTGAATTGTGATAAGGTTCCGAATGGCTTATAGATAGCGTAATATGAAAACATAAATGAATATAGTATTATTTTTTGAAATTATGACTTTTGTAAAACAAGACTAAGATGCCTTTTTCCTATTTTTGTGTAAATATCGAAAATATGCTCAAGCCTGTTACATTCTCATTAAGTTTGCTTTCAATTATTATTGTTTCAATTCTGGTTATTTCTTCCTGCAAAAAAGACTCTGTAACAAATCCTACAACAGTCATTTCATGCGTTGCTGATACAGGTGGATCAAAAACAATAATTGCACTTTTAGAACATCATGGGGTAAATATTCCAAATCAAGTTTTCCAACCGGATACCATTTGGGTAAAATTTAATGCTGATAATTGGTCGAATGCTCCAACAGGATATAATGTAATGTATGTGGGCGTTGGTGGCTATGGACAGGTAAACATTACAAACCTTAAATGTGGAACCTACTTTTTATATGGTTGCGGGCTAGATACAAGTATTAGTTCAAATGTTTATGGTGGATTGAGAGTTGTCCTTGCACCTTCAGATTCCATTGTATTAAAAGCAATCCCTGTTACAGAATAAAAAAGAAATAGTCTTCATTCTTGAAAGAATCAATTTGAACTACTGCTATCCGGCCAATAAAAACCTGTTATGATTAAATCCAAAATTAAGGGAAGCATATTCTTCTTCCTTGTCATTTTCACTTTCAGTTGTAAATATGATAAGTATGAATTACCTACCCCTCCTATCGTAATTGAAAATGGATATCCTGATGCAATAGGAAAAATATTAGTTAATAAATGTGCAACAGCGGGCTGTCACAATTCACTCAGTCGGGGTGTCGCCGGTGGTCTCGATTTTTCAACTTGGAATCAAATGTTTGACGGCGGAAGAAATGGCACTTCCGTTATTCCTTATAGCATTGACAATAGCTATATGCTTTATTCGGTCAATACAGACACGTTGCTTGGACCTACTCTTATTCCAACAATGCCATACAACGAAGCCAATCTCTCACCATCAGAATATTCTACTTTAGTAAACTGGATTGGTAATGGAGCTCCAAACAAAGATGGATTTGTAAAATTCTCGGATAACCCTTCAAGGAAAAAGATTTATATATGTATGCAAGGATGCGACAAAGTTGCAGTGATCGATGAACAAACAAAAGTTATTATGCGTTACATTTCTGTTGGCACCAATAGTACTCAAATAGAGTCACCACATATGGTTAGAGTATCGCCTGACAGACAATTTTGGTACGTAGTATTTTATACCGGCGATGTAGTTCAGAAATTCAGAACAAGCGACGATTCTTTAGTTGGCCAAGCGACAATTTCTTCAGGAGATTGGAATACTATTATGATTACACCTGATGGAAGTAAAGGGTTTGTGAATGCAACCGGAGCAGGGAAAACAGTAGTTGTAGATTTGAATTCAATGACGCTCTTAACAGTTTTGTCGGGCGATTTTCCACATGGCGGTTTCATTACAAACGATGCACACTACCTTTATTTGACGAGTCAGAACGGAAATTTTATTACTAAGATTGACATTACTTCACCATTTTATGATAGCAATCAAATCGTATTAATACCCGGGGCACAACCCTCTACTAGCTCGTCGTTAGACCCACACGAAATGATCCTTTCACCTGATGGTACGAAGTATTTTGTGTCGTGTCAGAAATCATCGGAGATAAGAATTTTTCAATTGAACAACGACAGTTTATTGGCAGTTGTTCCCGTAGGCAATAAACCTCAAGAATTCACTTCTCTTTCATCGGTAAACAAAGTTTATGTAACCTGCACAGAAGCGATTGTAAGTGCCGGGAAAAAAGGGTTAGTGTACTCTATCGATTGTTCTACTTATCAGAAAGACAGTATCTACACCGGCTTTCAACCACATGGAATCTCAGCAGATGAAGCAACCAATTTGGTGTACGTGGCAAATTTGAACATAGATCCAACAGGGCCGGCGCCGCATCATATTTCATCGTGTTCCGGGAGAAATGGCAATCTCACAATTTTTAATGCAAATACATTTACCATGTATTACAAGCAACTGAGTGATGGCAGCTCATTCATCTATAAAAATGAATTATTGCCTGCACCTTATTTTGTGTCGATTCGAAACTAGAAGCTTAATTAATTATGAAGTATGGTTGATGAAGTAAGAAGGATGAAGGATGAAGTAAGAAGTAAGAAGTAAGAAGGATGAAGGATGAAGGATGAAGGATGAAGGATGAAGGATGAAGGATGAAGGATGAAGGATGAAGGATGAAGGATGAAGGATGAAAATTTAAGTATGAAGTATGAAATTTTAAGTGAGAT
>JAYTOX010000118.1:0-2398 GCA_043747595.1 Bacteroidota bacterium
AAATATTTTTTTCCTTGAATCGTTTTTCCAAAGTGTGCAGATAGCAGCAGCACCTATTATGGGTGCTAAGATATAAATCCATAAATAATATAAATTTCCCGAAACGAGAGAAGGCCCAAAGGTACGTGCCGGATTCATCGATGCTCCGCATATTGGTCCGGCGAAATTTGCTTCTAAGAAAACAACTGATCCAATTGCTATTGCCGGAATATAGCCTGATTCTTTATATACATGAGAAACGATTAAAATTACTAACATCAATAAAAACGTGAGTACTGTTTCTAAGATGAAAGATTCCATCGCAGAACCGGATGGCATAGTGTTTCCTAAATTTTGATTGGACGGATATATAAAATGAAGTAGCAGCGATGCAAAAACAGCTCCACTAAGTTGACTGGTGACATAAGCCGGAAGATTTTTTTTCGGAAAGAGTCCAAGAATAGTAAAGCCAATTGTAACTGCAGGATTAATATGAGCTCCGGATGTTTTTCCGAAAACTAAAATCATCGTTGTAACAATTACGCCAAAGGCAATTGCTATTCCAGTTACGCCTAAGAATCCATTATATTGATCATTTAATACGATAGATCCAGTTCCAATTAGTACGAGAAAAAATGTGCCTAGAAATTCAGCGATTATTTTTTTTCTCATAATGAAGTTTCAACAATAAATTTTTTAACTGCTTCTTTAATTTGGTCTCTCACTTTCAATGTAAATTGTAATTTCTCTTCATCATTGCCTGCAAAAGAAGAGGGATCTGGGAATGACCAAGATAATTTTTTATTGACTCCCGGAAAAATTGGACAACGAGCAGCATTGGCTTCATCACAAACTGAAATTACGTAATTGTAACTACGACCTTCTTGAAAATAATCATTTACATCGGTAGTTTTATTTGCGCTTATGTCTATTCCATCCATCATCATTGCTTTTACCGCAAATGGATTTAGCTTACCGGCTTCAAGTCCGGCGCTTTCAACTTCATAATTATCACCTCCCAAAAATTTAAGATATGCTTCTCCCATTTGGCTTCTAGCCGAATTGTGAATGCAGAGAAATAGTACTTTCTTTTTTTTCATATCAAATTAATTTGTTGCAGCTGGTGAGCAACATGCAGTTAAAGTATTGGATTCGTAGTGCGGATCGTTGAATTCTGCATCGGCGTGAAAGTAATAAACTTCCCATTGAATTCCATCGGGGTCTGTAACCCAAAATTTGTCTTGTTTGGCATAACAACAGTTAGTTCCCGTTTCTTCTTTTATAACTAAATTTTTCTTTTTAGCCTCCCAAAGTTTAATGTTCAAATCTTCGATAGTCTCCACTTGAAATCCTAAGTGTCCAAAGTTCGATTGCACCCTTTCTTTATTCTCAACAAAAGAGATGATTAGAGAAGGAGTTTCAAGTACAAATTTAGCATACGCCGGTTTTACTTTTACTGCTGATTGTCCGAAGAAATTTGAGTAGAAGTCGACCGACTTATTAATGTCGCTTACATATAGACTTACATGCATTCTTGGAAATAGATCTTTCATTTTTTATTTTTTTAGGATTGAATTAACAACATTTTGGGTTACCGGAATTTGTTTTAGCGAAAAACTCATTGAACTGCTTCTCAAATCGTTCAAAGGTTTTCCAATTAATACAATAACACGATTTTGCTCCATCAATAGATCCTGTAATCAATTCGGCTTTTAGTAATTCTTTTAAGTGTTGCGAAACGGTTGATTGAGCGAGTGGTAATACTTCTACAATTTCACCGCAGATGCATTGCTCTCTTTTAGCAATCTCTTTTAAAATAGCTACGCGAGCCGGATGACTTATTGCATTTGCAAAATCGGCCAAACTGTTTTCTTTAATTGTAAATTGATCTTTCTTATTAATCGCCATCTTATATTAAATGTATATCGTAAATATACGATAAGAATTAATATAAAAAACAAACTATGAATATAAAAATGTAAAAAGTTGATTTTTATTGAAAAATTGAAGATGTTGACGAAAAATAAAAAAATTCTAACGGAAATTACTTAAAGAGGTACTGCATAAAAAGTACATCCAGTTTTTTACCGAATTTAATTCCTACTTCTTTCAAAACTCCGGCATGGGTATATCCAATTTTTTCATGAATGTGTATACTTGCTAAATTGTCATTTGTAATTCGAGAAATGATCGTGTGGTTATTTACTTTCCCGCCTTCAAGTGTTATCACGTCTAAAAGTTTAGACCCAATCTTTTTCCCTCGATGTTCATGATGTATATAAACTGAAACTTCCACAGTTGTTTCATAAGCACAACGATCGCTGTATGGGCTTAATGATGCCCATCCAACGATCGTGTTATTTTCTATTGCTACAAAAATTGGATGATTCGCTTTGTGATTTGCGAACCATTCGAGTTG
>JAYTOX010000119.1:0-10618 GCA_043747595.1 Bacteroidota bacterium
CCTGCCGAAACGAGCTCTCCATTAAATCGAAGTCCTTCTTTCGAAAAATTGTCGAGTGAATCGATGGTAAATGGATTTAGATGGAAGAAAAATTTATCGCGGATATAAACACCATCTTGAATAAATGGTTTATCGTAATTAACATACGAATCTTTTTTAGAATTAAAAATTGGATAATTCGGATAATCATGTAATCCCGATTTGTTGCCTTGAAAATCGATCAATAAGTCGCCGGTAATATTTTCTAATACACTCCTTACCGGAACCAATTTTCTTCGACCGTAATCATCTACTTCTGATGGATCATTTGATTCTACTTTCAAACGAAGTGAATCGACGTTGTCGAGATTGATTTTAAAATTCTGATAATCGAAAGAAAATGATTTACCGAAAAAGTCGAATCGCCCTGCATGTACTCGTCCGGCAAATGTGAAGTTTCTATTTTTTTGAATTTTTACTTCTTGTTCCGTCGGATATATTACAACATTTTGCGAATCACTTAAATTAATTGGGGCTAATCCGCGCATAGTAATTTCGAAATTCAATAAGTTAATCGATGCATTCGATTTTTGACTGATGATGGATTCGAATTGAAGTACATCGTAATCTGTTTTTCCAACATTTGCCAACAAATAATAAAATAGCCTGTCTTTAATTATTGCTTTATCTTCAGATCCATCATAAGTAATCAATCCTTCGTCTGAAAAACGAATGAACATTCCCCTTACTTCGCTATCTGGCAGTTTCATTTCTTTTGCCAAATCTTCAGTATAAATAACTTTTGTGTCGTGCTTGACTGAATATTCTTTTAAAGTAAAAAGTGGATGTACAGTATTTAATCCTTGCAATTTTAAAAAGCGAAGTTTCCTGAAGTAGTTACTAGATTCAAAAGTGGCTTTACTCTCTCCTTGACCACTTATCATTTTCATATTTATTATTGGGTCATCTATTTTCCAATATAAACCATCGAAAAACATGTCAATCTGATGGTAAGAATCAAAATAAGGCGATTTGGATTTACCATCTTCTGCTCTGATTAAAGCGATCTCTCTGTCTTTTACAATATATTTAAAAGTTAATGATGGATGGTAAATGGAATCTTTGTCAAAGTAGATTGTCACTGTTGCATTATCGCTTGTGATACGATCTTTCCTAACTGCAAAACTTTTTGAGCCTAATACAAAAAATGGTTTATGGTCACGATAAAAGATAATATGTGCTGGTTCGTCGATTGTACCTGAACCAATCATTTTATTGCCAACCATTGAAAATCCGCCTACATAATCAACATCGGGAACAATATTTTTTATTTCTATACCAGATTGCGAAGAAACAAACCTTGGATATGATGCTGTTTCCACAGTAACATTCGCAAGAATTTTATCGCTGTATGTTCCTTTCAATGGCTTACTAAAATATGTCGAATTGTAAAAATCAATTGAGTCGGCAGAAAAATCACTTCCAGTTAAATCGATGACATAGTCGTGTAAAATTGCATGGATCACTTTTTCATCCCATCCTGCTCTTGTCCAGTTTACATTTCCTCCCTGTCCATAAAATTTCTGTTGCGTTGGATACAGAAATCCTTTAGTTTGGTAAATAACAGAAGAGTCACCTTTAGAGGTACATATCATCGTTAGTGATGGGAATACTATTTTCGGTAATGAATCGAATTCAAATGAGTAAGAATTATTGTCGCTATGCCAATTGGTTGATGCCGATGAATAAAGTGTATTGTCTTTGAAAAGTGTGTTACATGTTGTAATATAATTTGAAAAATATTTAGCAGGCATGAGCAATAGTTTATCTAGACTTGATTGCCATAAGGCAAAACTAGATTGACTTTGTTGACTGTTTGCAAAACTGGTTAGAGCGATTAAATAGTTTTTAAAATCAGGAAATGCCTTCATTCGTTTTCGAAGCATTGCATTGCAAGTTTTATAAATAGCTTCTTGCTGGGTCGGATTATATTTTGATCCATTCCAAAGTGGAATAAAATCATCCATGATTTTACCACCTTCCTTTTTATCAGTTTCCTCTAAAAACTTTTGCATCTCCTCTAAAAATTTTACAGGGTCGGTTGTAAAATTCTTGATGGACTGACTTTGAACTCGATTTACAAAACCAACGGTTGCGGTGAATAATGTAAGGAAAAAAATAATTTTTTTCATTGATATTTATTTTTTCAGTTTAAAGTTGAAAGGTCATTGCCGACCATTTTTCTTTGTGCACCGAATTTATATGATTCAATCCCGATTTTTTTGCATTTTCAATTAATAATTTTTCATCTTCAATCAAAAAACCACTTTGCATCAAGATACCCTTTTCGTTCAAACATTTTGCATACTGAAAAGTATCGGACAGCAATATGTTTCTATTGATATTCGCCAAAATGAAATCAAACTTCTTTCCAATAATCACGTTTACATTCCCTTTCAGAACAATTATTTCTTTGGCATTGTTCCGCTCACAATTTTCAATAGTGTTTTCGTAAGCCCATTGGTCAAAGTCTACAGCAAGAATATTGTTTGCACCTAATTGAGAAGCTAAGATGGCAAGAATTCCACTCCCACAACCCATATCTAAAACTGACTTGAGTGAGAATTTATTTTCGAGCATCAACTGAATCATTAGCGTTGTTGTTGGGTGATGTCCAGTTCCAAACGACATTTTTGGTTCAATTATTATTTCATGTTTATATATTTCATTTGCCGGATGAAAAGGTGCTCGTATGTAAACCTTGTCATCGATATACACCGGTGAAAAATTGCTTTCCCATTCTTTATTCCAGTTTTTCCCTTCTATTACTGTCACTTCATAGTTGATTTGTTTAAAGTCGGGTATTGAAGCAAGCAATGAATTTAAATCGCTCTCATTATATTTTTCTTGTTGTATGTATGCGTTCATTCCCTTATCATTTTCTTCAAACATTTCAAAGTCGGAGTTGCTAAGAAAAGCAAGAATGATTTCGTTTAACTCAAGAGGATTCGTAAATTTTACTTCTATATAATTCATTTTATTTTTTATGAAACAGCAACCAGTGCTTGAATAATCATATTAAAATCATTTTCTTTTAATGATGCCCCACCTACCAAAGCTCCATCGATGTCGTCGCATTCAAATAATTCTTTTGCATTTTGAGAATTAACACTTCCTCCATAAATTATTGAAATTTGATTTGCCAAAGCAGATGTATATTTATCAGAAATTATTTTTCTGATAAATTCATGCATCTCTTGTGCTTGTGAAGCGGTAGCTGTTTTTCCCGTACCTATGGCCCATACTGGTTCGTAGGCAATTACTAAATCTCCGAGTTCACGATTATTTAAATGAAAGAGCGAATCCTCTATTTGTTTTTTTACAACATTGAATTGTTGATCATTAGTTCTGTCGTTTAATTGTTCTCCGCAACAAAAAATAGGCAGCAATCCGTTTTCTAAAGCTCTGTTTATTTTTTCTTTAACAATATCATTCGATTCAAAATAATATTGTCTCCTTTCTGAATGTCCAATTATAACATAATCAACTCCTATAGAAGTTAACATCGAAGCAGAAACTTCACCTGTAAATGCACCATTTATCTTTTCAGAGCAGTTTTGAGCTGAAATAAAAAAAGATGGATTGGATTGTATTCTATTAATTAATTGGTGAAGAAATATAAAAGGAGAAGCAAGTACAATTTCTATGTCTTCAATATTTTCATTGCTAATCATCAAATTATCTGTCAATGCCATCGCTTCTGCAAATGATAGATTCATTTTCCAATTTCCTGCTACAATTTTTTTTCTCATTCGATTTTTATAATATAAAAGATGTTTCTATTTACTTAATCTAATTCTTGGATCTACTAGTGCATTCAAAAAGTCGGCGATAATATTTAATAAGATAAAGATGACTGAAATCAATAAAACAATCCCCATTACTACAGGAAGGTCATAATTGTCGAGCGCCGTAACTGTTAATTTCCCGATTCCATTCCATCCAAAAATGAATTCAATAAAAACTGCCCCTGCAAGTAATGACCCTAACCAACCACTGATGGCTGTAATAACAGGATTTAAAGCGTTGACCAATCCATGTTTTAATATTCTCGATTTTTTACTGAGTCCCTTAGCTTTTGCTGTTCTCATATAATCTTGATCTAACACATCTAACATCGAGCTTCGTGTTAGTTGTACAATTATTGCCATTGGTCTTAACCCAAGAACGATGGAAGGTAAAATTAGATTTTTTAAATTTAGATGAATTCCTGTAAATGGATCTATGTCGAATAAACCTCCTGTCATATTTAGTCCGGTGTATTTACTCAGAACAAAACCAAAGAGCCAAGCAAAAAGTATTGCTGCAAAAAAGGATGGCATAGAAATTCCTGAAAGGGATATGGTCAGAATCAATCGATCCCACTTTGTTTTTTTCTTCATCGCTGCAATTACGCCTAATATGATACCGAAAAAAGATGCAAAAACAATAGATGTTAAAGCAAGGACTGACGTATCAGTAATTTTATCTGCTAATATTTCATTTACATTTTTCTTTGATTGATAGGACCTTCTTAAGTACGGTTTTTTCAAGACGATCCATTTTTCATTTACCTGGAAAAGATGAAGAACCGAGCCGTATTTCAGTGGATCTTCATAAAAATGACTTGATGGTTTTTTTGATAATAATGAAATGGGAGAAAGGTCATTTATGTACATTAAAAATCTGACTGAAACCGGCTGATCAACTCCCAAGTCGCGATTAATGATTGCTATAGATGTACTATCCGCTCTTTGGCCTAACATCATTCTCGCCGGATCGGCAGGAAGAATGGTGAAAAGAAAGAAAATAATGACAATAACGCCCACAATGACTAAAAATCCATTGAGCAATCGTTTGATTAAGTATGCACCCATTTCGGCTGCATTTTAGTCATTCATGAGACTGCTTATGCAGACCAAAAGAGAATAATAGTAACAATTTTACTCACAAATTGGCTTATGAATTGCTTTTCAGTCACCTACTTTTCGATTCTTTCAGATTTCTTTTCATCAGTGAATAGTTTTTCAAGGGTTTTCGGCTAATAGTAAGGCAGTTTTGAATTTTTCTTTTACATTTGAATCGTCTCAAAAACTAACTCACAACTTACTATGAAGTTAATTTATACAAGAACTGTTCTTGTCGTTTGCTTACTTTTATTTTCTGCAAATCAGTCCATTGCACAGATCACAGCCAACTTTACATCTGATGTTACAAGTGGATGTGATCCTTTACTAGTCAATTTTACTGATGGGTCAAGTGGTACACCTACCACTTGGGATTGGGATTTTGGTGATGGTACAGGGCATGCTCCCAATCAAAACCCTTCGCATAACTTTCAGACTCCGGGTCAGTATACTGTTACTTTAATAGCGAGTAATTCGTCTTTTACAAATACTGTTGTTAAAACGAACTACATAAGAGTTTTTGCGAGCCCAAAAGCTAGTTTTACTTTAACTCCTGACACTGCTTGTTCAGGCACTGCTATTACCCTTACAAGTAATTCAATTCAAGGTGATGGTGCTATCAATGTTTATACTTGGACTTTTAATGATGGTAGTCTTCCGGTAAATGGAACGTCGTCTATTGTTCATTCGTTTATTAATGGAACAAATCAGGTAAAAGTTTTTACCCCAAATTTATTGATTAGCGATGTAAATGGTTGTAACAGTACTTTCAGTGATCTACTTTATATTTTTCCTCAGCCGATTGCCGATTTAACAATCGCTTCAATTACGTCATGTACTACTCCAACTACCGTTTCATTCGGAAATAACTCAACAGGCACAACAACGTTCGATTGGAATTTCGGCGATCCCGGAAGTGGTGTTTCTAACACGTCAACTTTTGCTACTCCAAGCCATATTTATAATTCCACCGGAAATTATTTGGTAACACTTACTGCAGGAGTTACAGGTTGCAATTCTGTTGATACTTTTACCATTCAAATACAACCGCCTTTAGCTTCATTTACACTTTCCGATACTTCAATTTGTCGTTTCTCTAGTGTTAATTTCAGTAATACAAGTGTTCCAACAGGTGTATCTATTCTTTGGAATTTTGGTGACCCTGCAAGTGGTACTTACAATACTTCTACTAATCAAAATTCAAGTCATTATTATTCTACTCCAGGAACCTTTATCACTACACTCTCAATTACAGCAGGTTCTTGTTCAAGTACTGCATCCAGAACTATTATCGTTCACCCTAAACCTTCTGCACTATTCTTTACTGCTGATAATAACTCTTGTGATACTCCTTTTACTGTTGCTTTTCAAGATACGGTTTCAAATTTAAATTCGTGGGCATGGACATTTGGTGACGCATCTAGTGCTTCGAATACATCCTCACTTCAAAATCCATCTCATACATTCAATAATTTCGGCTTGTATAATATTACTCTTGTTGTTGTTGATGTTAATGGCTGTAAAGATTCATTGACTCGTCAGCAATACATTCAAATTATAAAACCAACGCTCGATTTTTCTCAGAAAGATAGTGGATGCGTAGGAAAGACATTCAACTTTACGGCCTTTGTTAATTCTCCTGCTAATCCGAATATTCAAAGTTATGTTTGGGATTTTGGTGATGGAACGGGAAATCAGTCTTCTACAACTCCTAATATTTCTCACCAATATAATAGCGTTGGCGTTTTTGCAGTTACTCTTACTATTACTACAACTGACGGATGTACGGCAACTTTAACTAAACCAGCTTTTATTGCCGTAGGTACACAACCAACTGCGAACTTTACTGCTACTCCGCGACAAATTTGTTTTCAGGAAAGCGTACAATTTACTGATCTCACTCCTCTACCCGTTACCGGTTGGTTATGGAATTTTGGAGATGGTGGAAGTTCAACTTCGCAAAATCCGATTCATGAATATAACCTCGATACTTCAACTGTTGCCGATCCATTCGATGTTACACTGATTGCTTTTTACAATGGTTGTCCTGATACTATTCAACAGCTTGACATGATCACCGTTTTATCACCGTTGCCTAATTTTAGCATAGGATATACTTGTTCGACGCCATATACCATTGCATTCACAAATTTAAGCGGTGGAGCAACCAGTTATCAGTGGAATTTTGGTGATGCTTCTGCAACTAGTGCTGTAACTGACCCATCTCATACCTATGCTTCTACTGGTATCTATAATGTTGTATTAACTGCTACAAGTACAACAACAGGTTGCGTAGTCGATACAATTTTGCCAGTTCGTATTACAGTGCCAAATGCTGTAATTGCAGTTGATACTGCGCGTGCTTGTCATGCCGGTACAATTAATTTTACTGGTAGTGGTTCAACAGATGTAAACTCCCTGATGTGGACTTTTGGAGAAGGAATTCCGGGTGTTCGCGATACGTCTTTTACAGCAGATACATTGCATTTATATTCTCGTCCGGGATTTTATACTGCCACTCTTACAATTACTGATATTCATGGTTGTATCGGAGTTCAAACTAAACAAATTCATATACTAGGACCAACAGCCGGATTCATAGGTAACCCACTTGGCGGTTGTGCGCCTGTCGGGGTAACTTTTACAGATACCAGTCTAACTGAAGGTGGTGCAGTAAACCAATGGCGTTGGAATTATGGTGGTGGATTGGCTGATACGTTAAGTAATACCGGCGTTGTTACACATAATTATAGTTCTCCCGGATTGTATAACATTACTCTCACAGTAACTGATGTAAATGGATGTACTGATACTCACACGTCTTTTAATTATATCAACCCTTCAAAACCTACTGCTGCAATTTTAAACGATACTCTGGGATGTAGATCTACTTCCGAAATCTTTACTGCTTCTGCGGGTAATGCAGCCAATCCTGTTTCATATACTTGGACTTTCGGTGATGCTACTCCGCCTTCTACGGTTTCTACAAATACTAATTCTCACTCCTATTTACAAAATGGATTATATCCAGTTCATTTACTAGTAATAGATGGAAATGGTTGTCGCGATTCAATCGATAAAAATATATTCATTTATACTACTGATGCACATTTTACAGTAACAACATTAGATACATGCGTAACAGATACAAGTGGTATTAAGAAGGCTCAAGTTTTTGGGACTTTCCAGTCTGATAGTAATTTATATGTTTCAAATTACTCATGGAATGTAACAGTAGATAGCGTGGCTACCTGGGGTGCAAATTATTTTTATGCTTATAATGTTCCACCAGGAAGTTATGATGCTTCTTTGGTAGTAACGAACAGTCTAGGATGCCGCGATACTTTCAGCGTTCCTTCTGCTGTTGTAGTTGCCGGACCAACAGGGTCGTTTAGTTTTACTCCTAATATCGGTTGCCGACCTTTAACTGTTCAGTTTACTGGTGTTGCCACAGGTTCCAGTGTTTATGCCTGGGATTTTGGTGGTGGAAGTGTTTTAAATGGTAGTAACTTATTAAATGTATCTCACACTTATACTTTACCGGGAGTTTATACTCCTCAGTTTTATCTCGGCTTTCAATTAGCAAATAGCTTCTGTTATATTCCGACTCCGCAAAGTGGAACTGTAACGGTTACCTCTTTGGTTTCTGCTAATATTGATTCATCTCTAATTTGTATAAGCGACGGCGGTACGTCGAGTGTTCAAGTTTCTGTTAACGATCCTTCGAATACTCCTCCTTACACATATTCTTGGTCGCCTTCTGCTTATGTTTTCAATAATGCAGCTCCAGGAAATTTCTCCTTAACAACTTCCGGCCAGAGCCAGTATTATTATGTTGAAGTTGGTTACGGTAATTTAGGATGTTCTGCTATCGATTCAGTTCGAATTAATTATTGTCCATGTATTGAAACATCAGATACAATTCCAAACGTTTTCACTCCGAATGGTGATGGTAAAAACGATTTCTTTCACATCAATTTTACTTGTAATCAACTTAATTTTAGAATTATTATTTTCAATCGTTGGGGAAAAAAGATGTACGAATCTAATAATCCCGATTTCAAATGGGATGGTCGTACAGAAGATGGAACCGATGCTTCTGATGGAGTTTATTATTGGATCATGACTACCAAGTCAGGCGAAAAACATGGGTATCTCGAACTCATTCGAAAAGAAATAAAATAATTAAAAAAATCCGCTTCAATGAAGCGGATTTTTTTTGAAGCTATATTCTGAAATTATTGTGGATCTACATCAATAATTAATTGAACCGAATGATATTCTTTTTTTTCAAAAAAATGTTGAATATCTGCTCGCAACATTTTTTTTACTTCAGAGGTACTCGATCCTTTTTCAATCTTAATTAAAAAATGTCGGTAATATTGATTTCGAATTTTTGAAACAATTGGAAGCGATGGGCCGGTTACTCTTGCTCCTAGTGAATTCCGCAATAAAAGTGCAAAAGAATTACTTGCATCTTGAATTAGCTCCACATCTTTATGACGCATTTTAATTTCTATCAATCGGCTATGCGGCGGATACCCAAAACGATTTCGCTCTATTATGTCTCGATTGTAAAATCCCTCGTAATTATGTTTTACGACTTCGGCTATAACCCAATGATTTGTTTGTGTAGTTTGAATAACCACTTTTCCTTGCTTAAATTTTCTTCCTGATCTACCACTAACCTGCGACATTAATTGATAACTTCTCTCAAATGCTCGAAAGTCGGGGAAGTTCAATAGCTGATCAGCATTTATAATTCCAATCGTGCTCACATTGTCGAAGTCGAGCCCTTTGGTTACCATTTGTGTGCCTACTAAAATGTCGATCTGTCTATCTTCGAATTCTGAAATTATTCTCTGAAAGGATGAACGTGTTCGTGTTGAATCTAAATCCATTCGAGCTACTCGTGCATCAGGGAAAAATATAGCTATCTCCTCCTCTATTTTCTCAGTACCAAATCCTTTTTCTTCTAAATGATAATCATGACAGTTAGGACAATTTGATGGAAGGTTTTCTAAATACCCACAGTAATGACATTTTAATGCTTTGCTCTGTTTGTGATATGTAAGTGTAACGGAACAGTTTTTACAATGAGGTATCCAATTACATTGTCGACATTCGATAAAAGGCGAAAAGCCTCGTCTGTTTTGAAACAAAATAACTTGCTCTTTATTATCTAAGGCCTCTTTTATAGTTTCAATTAGTTTCGGCGAAAAAATTGACTTCATCATTTTTTTTCTTTTCGCCTCTGCTATATCTGCTATTACAATTTCGGGCAATTTCATTCCACCATGTCGCTCATTCAACTTTACTAAACCATATCTGTTCTGAAGTGCATTCGAATAACTTTCCATCGATGGAGTCGCCGAACCGATTAGCGTTTTTGCACCGTGAATTTTTGCTAAAACCATAGCTGTATCTCGACCATTGTACCTAGGTGCCGGGTCGTTTTGCTTATAACTCGAATCGTGTTCTTCATCTACAATTACTAATCCGAGTTTGCTGTATGGTAAGAATAATGAAGACCGCGCGCCAAGTATTATAGACGATTGTTGTTCTTTATTATTGGCATTAAAGTTTAAAACATGATTCCAAACCTCCACTCTTTCATTTCCTGAATAACGACTATGATAAACACCCACTTTTTTTCCGAAATGCTTTTGAAGTCGTGTAATTATTTGTGTTGT
>JAYTOX010000120.1:0-1686 GCA_043747595.1 Bacteroidota bacterium
AGTCATAACTCAAGATTTAATTGGTTTGAGTTTGTGATACGAAAAAGATATATTTACGGTAATATTACTAACACAGGCTACCGGAGGTTTAGTTCAACACCGCATTGCCAAAACATTATTTTTTGACTCTTTTTATTTTTATATTTCGGTAAAAAAATAGTGCTGCGGTAATGCTAAACGTTATACGCAACCCATAGGACTCTGCCAATATGAAAGTAAATTACAAGTTTGAAGCTTCCAATCTATACCAAATATATTCAACATGAAAAAGTTGTTCTTGTGCACTGTTCTACTTTTAGAAATTTGTTTTTCCGCTTCCGCTCAAAAAATATTTGAAAATTTCGACTATACCCCATCACGTCCTAGGTACGTTGGTCAACCAATTGAGGAGTATAAAGAATTATCGAAGATAATGAAAGATAAAGCCATTCGAGAAAACAATGAAAAAATACAAATTGCAGTAAATAAATTTTTGGAATACGAAGAATCTGCCTACAGTCAACTAAATTATCAAAATTTGAAAAGAGAAAATTATGCCGGCTTTATATTCTACTATGAAAAGGCTGATAAATGTTCTGAGGATGCTATGTTTATTATAACAGACTCGGAAAACAAACCTATACTCCATCCATTATCCAAAATGGTTGAAAAAAAATGGTGTGACTTAAACTATTCAGCAGGCTACTGCTATCTATTTCTTGATAAGTTTCAAGAAGCAAAAACAGTACTTGGCCTTTGTCCGGATCACTACGAATCTACAATTCTTTTAAAAAATATTTCCAATATTGAATCCGCGAAAAATTACTCAGAAATTGGTAATAAAAAAATGAATATAGGTGATTTTAGTGGTGCCCTAAATGACTTCTCAAAAGAGATTGAAATAAGTGCTAGTGCTTCGGGATATTACAACCGGGCTAACGCAAGAATCTCACTCTCTGACACTTTAGGCGCAAAACAAGATTGGGCAAGGGCAATTGAACTAAATCCAAATTTTTCAATGGCCTATAACAATTTAGCTTATACCTATTTATTAGCGAAGCAATATGAAATAGCATTAGTTAACGCAAATAAAGCAATCGAACTAGATGGAAGTAATTCGACTGCTTTTGGTACACGTGGAGAAATTAAGTTTTATTTAAGGGATTATTTAGGATCATTGTCTGATTGCACTATTTCGATTTCTTTATCTACATCTGCCAATGCAAATCTATTTTTTGTCAGGGGGCGAGATAAATTCAAATTAAAGGACACGACGGGCGCCTGTGAAGATTGGAATATAGCTAAGGGACTTGGTGAAAATGAAGCAGGAAAATTTATAAATCAATATTGTAAATAATTTAACCATGAGAGTCATTAATTGTCCTAAATGCAATAAGGAACTAATCAGAACAGGTGCATTTGGGCGAAAACTTGAACCAATATTAATCGACAAAAAACTACAAGACGAGAATGTTGATAAGGACGGAGATGTTTTCTTGTGTACCAACAAGCTTTGTAAATACTTCAACAATCAATTCTTTATTGATAAGGACGGACAATTTGTTTCGTTTCCATAACTCAATATTAATTAAAAAGTTGGGTATGCGTATAACAAATAAGGATTAAACGCTGCTCCGTTTTTCACGGAGGTGCGTTTAAATCCTGTGTTGAACTGATGCGATGGGAGCCACGCTGTGGTGGGAGAGA
>JAYTOX010000121.1:0-24503 GCA_043747595.1 Bacteroidota bacterium
GCTGTTCATAAACAGATGGAATTTTCCATTGATGCCAATAAATTAAATCAGTATAGTCCTTATTTTTGCCAAAACGTTATAAATAAGGAGTTTGAAACAGCTAATTTCCTTTTTAACTCGAAAAGTGAATGGGACCAAAAATGGCACAATCGAACGATCAAAAAACAAGAAAAAATAAATTATTTAGTAAGAAATGAGGCATTTCTGGTAAACTGGGGGGTGAAATAATTCGGATATTGTTGCTTTAGGAATGAAGTCGCTTTTTCTGTGCATAAACTTCTTTCGTTCGCCATTAATCAACGATGATTTACATAATTAAATCTAATACAAATAAACAACTGACTACTTTTACAAAACAACTCTAACATAAACGATGAAAATTAAATTTATTCTTCCTGCCCTTTTAGTGTTTTTACAATTCACTTCACTAAAAGCGCAAATTCAATTCAGTAAAGAATATGGCGGCGCATACAACGAAGATGGTCGTTGGATGGAACAATTACCCGATAGCGGTTATATTATGGTAGGTGGTACTAACACATACAGTAATGGCCAAATGGATTTTTGGTTAGTTCGCGCCGACGCGTATGGCAATCAACTTTGGACAAAATCAATTGGAGGAACCGGATACGATTTCGCAAATATGGTAAAACGCACTCCATCCGATAATGGATTTATCATAGCAGGATTTACTAACTCTTATGGTAATGGCGGTAACGATGGATGGATTGTAAAAACCGATGCAAATGGAAATACGCTGTGGAATACTACTGTTGGAGACACCGGATCACAAGAGTTTGAAGGAATTGTTTTGACTGCTGATGGTGGCTACGCTGCTGTTGGAATTAACTATTCATCGCCAGCAACGCAATACTATGATATTTTTCTAGTGAAATTTAATTCTGCCGGTGTTGTGCAATGGCAAAAAAATATTGGTGGTCAATCTTATGAAATTGGAGATGCTATTCAAGAAACAGCCGACCATGGATTTATTATTTCCGGACAAACGTATAGTTATGGAAATCTTGATGGCGATTACTACTTAGTAAAAACTGATTCTGTTGGTACAGTACAATGG
Source organism: Bacteroidota bacterium (assembly GCA_043747595.1). GTDB lineage: Bacteria > Bacteroidota > Bacteroidia > AKYH767-A > 2013-40CM-41-45 > JADKIH01. The sequence goes on from JAYTOX010000121.1 coordinate 1,079, forward strand.
CAAAAAACTTACGCTGAACCAGGGGTTCAAGAGGCTCATTATGTTCAGATCACACCTGATGGCGGTTATGTAATGATTGGTGATGCCGATTCTTTATCAACAGGATTGGGCGATACTGATGCTTGGATGATCAGAACAAATTCAAACGGCGACACGCTATGGACTAGAATATATGGTGGCAATAAAAAAGATGGCGGAAAAACTGTAGAGAATACTTCTGATGGAGGTTTCTTAATTGCCGGCATCACTCGTAGTTTTGGCTTAATTAATCCTAATTATTATCTGGTAAAAACAGACAGTACAGGAACTATCGACTGGTCGAATTCTACTTATGGTGGAATTTATCATGATCACGCTTATCGTGGAATTGAAACTTCCGATGGCGGATTTGCCGAGTTCGGTTTTTTCCGTAACGCCGGTGGATTTATGAATTACAGCCTTGTAAAACTTGGACCGAATGGCGGAATAACAAAAGATATTAGTATCGATGAATTTGTTCGGCCACTGCCTAAAATGTGCAGAAGCAACAATATTGATTTTAAATTAAAGCTCACAAATTTCGGAGCAACAAATGAATCGAATATAATTGTTAGCATCGATATCAATAATGGAAGTACAATAACTACATTAAAAGATACACTCGTAGGAACGCTTTTACCTGGAACAAGTGCCATCTTAAGCTTCGATCCAACGTACAATTTTAACGTAGACGGAACGTATACTTTAACAGCCTATACAGCTCACAGAAATAGTGATATCAGCTATTCAAACGATACAAATATTATTAATTTAGTTGTACTACCACCAACTAATGATCCAACTACAACATCAGGAACAAATTGTATCCCTTCAACTCTATTACTTAATTCGACAGCAGCTGCATCTGCAGATTCTATGTTTTGGTACGATGCCGCTGTTAATGGATCGATGGTTTCTTCTGGATCTTCATTCGTCACTCCTACTTTATCTTCCACGACCACATACTATGTAGAATCTGTAAAAGGAACAGGAAGCAAAGTAGGACCAGCTGACAACACAATTGGATCGGGGAATACAGGTAATAACGGATTCTTAAAGTTTGATGTTAGATTAAATCTGAAACTTATTTCTGTGAAAGTTTATGCTAACAGTACAGGAAACAGAACCATCGAATTAAGAAATTCTGCAGGAGTTGTGCTTCAATCAAAAACCGTAAACCTTCCCATTGGAGAAAGCAGAGTGTATTTAAATTTTGATGTTCCTCAAGGAAATGATTTCCAACTAGGCTTGGGGTCGGGTAGTGGAAATTTATTTAGAAGTACCGGTGGAACTGCATTCCCATACAGCGTTTCAAAAACTATTGAAATTTATGGAACAAGTTCTAACAGTTCCAGCAACTACTATTACTTCTACGATTGGTATATTTTTGTTTCAAGTGAAAACTGTACTTCTAACAGAGTTCCCGCTCAAGCATTCATAGGCTCAGGTCCAACTACAGCATTCGATAACTCACGTTGTGGAAACGGAACTGTAACACTTACTGCCAATTCTGGAGCTTCACTTAGTTGGTATTCTAATTCAACTGGGGGGCCGGTATTAGCATCTGGTTCTTCATTCACAACTCCTTCGTTAAATTCTACTACAACTTATTATTTACAAGTTGGTTCTTGCTCTCCGCGTATTGCTGTTCAAGCAATCGTTAACACGCAGTCAACTCTCCCTACTACTTCTAATGTTACTAACTGTGGACCGGGAGTAATTACTTTGTCTGCTACTTCATCTGATCCATTAAACTGGTATGATGCTGCAACTAATGGAACGCTCCTTTCAAACGGATCAACATTCACAACGCCATTCTTAAATTCTACTGCGACTTATTATGTTTCGGCAGGAAATGATTGTCCAAGTGCTCGTGTTGCAGCGCAAGCAATCATCAATGCTTCTACAGCACCTTTAGCAAATGATGTTGCTGCATGCGGACCAACATCTGTTACGCTTAATGCAACTTCAGCTGATCCTGTTGGGTGGTATGATCAACAAACAGGAGGCACATTGCTCGCAACTACTTATAACTTTACTACTCCTGTTCTTATAAACGCAGTAACCTATTTCGCACAATCGATGGGTGCTTGTCCGAGTTCTAGAATTCCCGTAGTTGCCGATATCACAACTGTTGACGCTCCTGTTGGTACAGACGCATCACTTTGCGGACCTGGAAGTGTGGTTATCTCTTCTCAATCAATCAATACTGTTACTTGGTGGTCTGATGCTATAGGAGGAACTCAATTAAGTAACGGTCTTATCTTTACAACACCTTCTATTACTTCTAACACTACCTACTATGCACAAGCAACAGACAATGGATGTAATAGCACACGTACACCGGTTACGGCGTACATTATTGTAAACACTCCTCCATCATCGAGCAATGTTGTAAACTGTGGGCCAGGTATAATTACTTTAAATGCTTCAGCTACAGATACCATTTACTGGTATGACGTAGCTACTGGCGGAAATCCAATTGCAACAGGTTCAACATTTACTACTCCTTCACTCACATCAACTACTACTTATTATTTACAAAACACATTGGCTTGTCCTAGTCCACGTTCTTCTGTCGATGCAATTATCTCTTCAATAGCTACCGATCCTGTTACAAGTGACACAACTGTTTGCGGTCCTGTTTCTCTTACCATTAACGCCTCGGCATCAAATCCAATTTCATGGTATGATGCTCCCGGTGGAACATTATTAGGTACAGGAAATACATTTACCACTCCAACACTTTCTGCAAGCACAACATATTATGCAGTTGCCGGCACAACAGGTTGTATAAGCAACGCAGTACCATTGAATGTTAATGTAAACAGACGACCGGCAGATCCAACACCAACAAGCGCAAGCAACTGCGGTCCCGGTACGCTTACTGTAAGTGCCACTGCTGTGAACCCTATTTCATGGTACTCACAACCTTCAGGCGGAACATTGTTGGCGAGTGGGAATTCATACACTTCAAATTTCACAAATACTGTTACTGTTTATGCTGAAGCTAATGATGGCCTTTGTTCAAGCAACCGAATTCCAACAACAATAAATATCTATACTCCTCCGGCTATTAATATTGGCCCGGCAATAATTAATATTAACAGCGGACAAACTGTAACCTTAGATGCAGGCACAGGGTTTACTTCTTATGCTTGGAGTAATGGTCCGACTAGTCAAACGATGACTACAGGAATGGGTGGATTTTATTATGTAACCGTTACCGATAATCATAACTGTATTGGTTCGGACTCTATCACGATTAACGTTCTTATTCAAGTTGCAGATCAGAAAACAGATAAATCATTAATGATCTATCCGAATCCTTCGAGCGGAATTTTTAGTGTGACAGTAAGTGATGCCAGTGCAAAATTTGAATTGAAAGTAACTGATGCACTCGGAAGAATTATTGTTACTGACAAACACATTGAGAATGTTGTTTACAACAGAACTTTCGATTTGTCGCATGAAGCTGCAGGAGTTTACTTTCTTACTCTTACCAGCCCTGCCGGTGTTGTAACTAGAAATATTATTATAGAATAACTATTAATAGGCATTACAAAAAAACCTGCCGAATATTATGGCAGGTCTTTTTGTTTATTTTCAAACTAATCAACTATCTAAATGAAAAAAAAATTCTACCTTATTCTAATTTGCATTTTTGCATCTTCCATTTCAAATGCACAAACAACATGGGAAAAACTTTTCAGCAATAAAAGTACTGATGTTTTCCGTTGTGTTATTGAATCGCCGGCCGGTGGCTATGCAATTGCCGGCTATACTGCCGATTCAACAGTAAGCGATACTGATGCATATGTTGTTCGCATCAATAATAGCGGAGATACTTTGTGGACTTATCGTCAAAACATAGGCCTAAGTAAAAAAGATCTTTTCTATAAGATCATCAATACTTCTGATGGGGGTTTCGCAATGTGTGGCTATACGAATAGCATTACCGGTCTTTCTGAAGATGTTCTTATTACAAAAATAAATTCTTCCGGACAATTAATGTGGACTAAAACTTGGGGAGGATCAGGTAAAGATCGCGCTCAAGATATTATTCAGCTTGCAGACAACTCTTTTGCAATTGTTGGTTACACCACTTCTCCTCCTGCTCAATACTATGATGCATTTCTCTATCGAATAAATTCAGTTGGCGATTCACTATTATTAAAAAGATATGGAAGCGCTGCTTATGATGATGCAAATTCAATCAGAGCGTTAGCAAACGGTGGATTTATTCTTGGTGGACAAAGCAACAATGGAGCAAACGGCTTTGATCAATATTTAATTCGCACCAACGATTCAGGCGACACCCTATGGACACGTAAATTTGGAACAATCGGTTCAGATAACATTGAAGCTATCGCTATTGGCAACAATGGTTTTTATTTAACAGGTAGCACAAACGGTGCAGGTGTAGGTGGTGATGATGGCTATTTAGTAAAAACAGATACTAGTGGAAATGTGCTTTTCACAAAAACATTTGGCGGATCGGCACCCGATGATTTACATCGAGTTGAATTAACTGCCGATGGTGGATTAATTCTAAGTGGGACAACCAGTAGCACCGGACCTCTAAACCCAAACATGTGGTTACTGCGAACGAATGCGGCTGGCGATTCGCTTTGGTCAAAAGCTTTTGGTGGCAATAATCATGATCATGGTTATAGTGCGCAAGAAACAAGTGATGGCGGATTTATTATTGCCGGTCATTCGGGTAGTTTTGGTTTCAATAGCGAAGAAGGTTATGTAGTAAAAACAGATATGAATGGTAACGTTGTAAATCATCTTACTTATATTGTTCCATTTGCACTTACCTCTCCAACAATTACTACCTGCGGCGGTTCGGGAATTCAAGTAAAAATTCTAATCAGAAATTTTGGTGACGACTCTGTTCCAAATGTTCCGGCGCAAGTTGTAATTACAGGTGGATTAAATCAAACGATAAGCGGAATTTACAATGGCACTTTTCATGCTCAAGATGCCGATACACTGGTATTCTCAACTCTAATAAATACTACTGGCGGAGGAACATATACATTTACAATCACTACTCTAAATACCAATGATGTTATTCCTGCCAGAAATTCTTTAACTGCTACACTCACATTAGATGGAAACTCAGGCGCTCCTATTGTTCCAGATGTACCACGCTGTGGAACGGGAAGTGTAACACTGAATGCAACTACTACTGGAAATGTTTATTGGTTTTCTGCACCAACCGGAGGAAGTCCTTTGGGTTCAGGACTAACTTATACGACTCCATCACTTTCTGTCAACACTATTTATTATGCGCAAACAGGATTGAATTGCCCTAGTGCCAGAACCACTGTTAACGCTATCATTAATTCAATCCCTGCTGATCCTATTACAAGTAATAGTTTTACTTGTGGTGCGGGAACAGTAACTTTAACGGCTTCTTCAACCGATCCAATAAACTGGTACGACTCCGGTTCAAATCTTGTTGGAAGTGGAACGAGTTTTACTACTCCTGTTATTTCAGCTAATGCTCTTTATTTTGCTCAAGCTGATAACGGAAATTGTCAAAGCAGTCTCTCAAGTGCTAACGCATATTTTTATAATGCCCCTAACGTATCTGTTGGTCCTGATACTAGTATTGAAATTGGTATGGATTATTTAATAACTGCCACTCCAGGTTTTACCGATTACTTATGGACGAATACTCAAACTACACAATCGATACTTGTAACTCTTCCTGCAAATTATTGCGTTACCACAACAGACGGAAATGGTTGTACTGCGACTGACTGTGCAAATATTACTTTCTTTGTAGGAACGAACGACTTAAATAAAAATAATATGTTCGTTGTTTTTCCTAACCCGGCTATTGATAAAGTATCATATATATTAAATCATTCGTCCGAAAACAGTATGATTAGTTTGATCGACCTTTCAGGAAAAATAATTTTCAATACATCATTCAAAAATAATGCTGCCGGTTTTATAGGTAATATATCATTGACAAATATTTCTCAAGGTATTTATTTCCTTAAAATTGTTCAGGATGAAAAGGCTTTTACTGAAAAAATAATTATTCAATAAAGAAATTACAGTAAATAAAAAAGGTCGTCAATTTAAATTGACGACCTTTTTTATTTAAAACTCTTTTTTATTTTAAGAAGTTACCAAGCCAAACAACGATTCAAAAATTATTCGTCCGTCGGTATTACCAAGTATCGTATTTGCTGCTCGTTCTGGATGTGGCATCATACCAAATACATTTTTCCCTTCGTTACAAATTGCAGTAATATTGTCTTTTGTTCCATTTGGATTCGACTGCGGAGTAAAATTTCCTTCTTCATCGCAATATTTAAATAATATTTGATCATTCGCATACATCGATTTCAACGTGTCTTCCTCTGCAAAGAAGTTTCCTTCGCCATGTGCAATCGGGATTTTCAAAATAGCATTTGGATCGACAGACATAGTAAGTAACGAATCGTTATTTACCGTTCTTATAAAAGTATTCTTACATACAAATTGATGGTGAACATTGTGCAATAAAACTCCGGGCAATAATCCAGACTCGCATAGAATTTGAAATCCATTACAAACACCAAAAACAAATCCGCCGTTGTTTGCAAACTCAATCACTGTTTTCATGATAGGAGAGAAACGAGCAATCGCTCCCGATCTTAAATAATCACCAAAGCTAAAGCCACCGGGAAGTACAACAAAATCGCACCCTTGTAGGTCGCTGTCTTTATGCCAAAGTTTAATTACGTTCAAACGCAATTCATGCTTAAGAACATGAATTATATCTTCGTCACAGTTCGACCCCGGAAAAACAATTACACCAATTTTCATTCGGTGAAGGTACAGAGTTGAATGCACTTTCTGGAAATCTTTCAGAAAAAATTTCACAAAAAAAGGAGCTAGTTTCCCAACTCCTTTTTTCCTAACCCTCAAACATGTGTTTTACTAATTCTTGTACGAATCGAGTTTTTGCATTAACTCTTTTCGGGCGTTGTGTATTCGTACTTTTACTGTGCCGAGTGGGATTTTTAAGCGTGTGGATATTTCTTCATATTTATAGCCTTGAAAACTCAACATAAATGGTGTTCTTAAATTATCTGAAAGTTCTCCAAGTGCTTTTGTAATGTCTTTCATAATCAAATTCCCTTCGCCTTCGTTTCCTCTTGATGAGACTGCCGAATTCAAATAATACTGGTCTTCGGTATAATCATTAAAAATTTTTGATTTCATGGCCCTCCGATATTTATTGATGAAAATATTTTTCATCATTGTATAAAGCCATCCTTTTAAATTAGTTCCTGCCGCAAATTTTTCTTCATTTATAAAAGCCTTCAACATAGTGTCTTGCACTAAATCATCCGCTTCTTCCAAGTCGTGCGTCAATTTGATTGCGTAATTTTTTAAAGGATTTGCTTCCTGCGAAACCTTCATCTTGAATTCTCTTGTCGTTCCCATTTGTGTTTTGTTTAATGTTTTAAACAATTTCTTCCACAAACCTACGCATGAATACGAGAACTTCCAAACATTTGTTTAATTATTTTTACTGATAATTAAACAAATATGCAAAATCTTCTTTAAATAGCTAAAATAGCAGTTTTTCGATCAGCAGAATTTCTTTAAATCGGCCGGATGAGCAATTAGTTCCGTTTCCTTGTGGAGCATAGCAGCATTCAAAGTAAAAAATCGACCAGCTACCAGCACTTTCGATGAAGTAAAATTTAAACGCAGTCCATCCAATATCTCTTGAACAAAACCAATGTTGAAAGCAGTTGTCAATGATGTGATAATAAAATCAGGTTGGTAACGATGCCCAACTTTCACAACATCTGAAAGAGGTACATTTTGTCCTAAGTAAAGTGTATGATGCCCGGCCTGGCGTATAATAAAATTAGCAAATAGTAATCCCAATTCATGCAACTCTGCTTCCGGTAAAAACAATAAGAACTTGCGGCTATCAAGTATTTTTGATTTTGTTTGCACATCAATTGCGACAATCATTTTTTGCCTGATAATAGTAGAAACAAAATGTTCATACGCCGGGTCTATTGCTCCTGTTTGCCACAACATCCCAACCGAATTTAGAAATGGAAAAATCACATCCATCATAGTGTGTTCTAATCCTGATTGTACTATACAAGTCGATAAAATTTTCTCGAATGCAGATTCATCAAGATCAATCATTGCAGTAATCATCGACTGAATATGCATAGGATCCTTATCTGAACTCAAGGAATAACTCAATGCCAACTCGCTAATTTCTTTACTCGACATCTTCGTGATTCCTGATATCTTATGTCCATTCTGATTGAGCAGAGAAATATTCAACAACAATTTTAAATCGTCGTCATCATAAAATCTAATGTTCGTTTCAGTCCGTTTAGGCACCGGAATAGTATAGCGCTGTTCCCAAATCCGAAGCGTATGCGCTTTGATTCCGGTAAGTAATTCTATGTCTTTGATGGAATAGGTCCCCATATAAGTTGTAAAAACAACGGCAAAGTAGATATTGTTTTAAAAAAACTGTTTCTTTTCGTTTTCTACTTTTCTATTTAAAAAAACGTCGGGTTAACACTTTTTGAAACTCTCGCTGAACGATTAATTCTGCTAATTGATGGGCAAAATCGGACGCATGACTTTCTTTAAGAACTCGCTTATAATCTTGTTCCGGTATATCTATTTGGTAAAGCAGCGCCTGAAATCCTGAGCGATTGCTTCTATACATTTCTATCAATTCTGGTTCAATTTGGTTAACCAACTCCTCATAAGCAAAAAGTTCATTGCCACTAAAAACAACTTCAACCTTATGAATGCTCAAATCACGAATGACCTGCGCGGCCGTTTCACGAATAATCTCCAAATCCTTTCTGTATTTCTCAGGCGTATTTTCCATTTAATCAATTGCCTGTTTCGATAACTAATCGCTGTACTGGACGGTCATTCAGAATATGTTCATCAATAATTTGTGAAATATCGCTTTCTTGCACTCCACCGTAAAACACGCCTTCCGGATAAACGACAACCGAAGGGCCATGTTCACACATATCCAAACATCCCGACTTTTGTGCACGAACCGGAAAATCAATTTCTCTCTCTTTTAATTGCTTCTTAAATTCTCTCACTAAATTCATCCCACATTCCTCACCACAAGATTTTCTTTGATCAGGGCCTCTTTGGTTAGTGCAAATAAAAATATGTTTTTTATATTTCATTGGTCAAATATAAACAAACAATTAGAAATCTAATCCTCCATACTATGATTCACCCATATCTTGCCATAATTATTCGAAGTGTAGTTGTTTATTTGGTTATTGTAATTGGCATTCGCATTTTCGGAAAAAAAGAATTGTCTCAACTTTCAATCGTTGACTTGGTTTTTATTTTACTCATAAGCAATTCAGTCCAGAATGCAATGGTTGGTCCCGATAATTCTCTTGAAGGCGGACTTATAGCAGCAGGCTCATTGTTCAGTATTAATTATCTCTTGAAACAATTATTGTATCGACAAAAAGCTGTAAGCAGCTTTATTCAAGGAGATCCGGTCATGCTTATTCTTCATGGAAATGTTATTGAACAAAATCTTCTACGAGAGAAAATTACAATACAAGAATTAAAAGCAGCAGTAAGAGAACATGGTGTTGAAACAATCGATGATGTTAGTCTTGCAGTTCTTGAAGTTGATGGCAACATCAGTATCCTTTCCGACAATTTCAAAAAGCATTCGAAAAGAAAAAGGAAAATCCATAAAACGATGGCGATTTGAGGATGAAGTAAGAAGTATGAAGTAAGAAGTAAGAAGTAAGAAGTAAGAAATAAGAAGTAAGAAGTAAGAAGTAAGAAGTAAGAAATAAAAACCCTCAACCTGTATTAGGCATTGTCATTCATTTACTCACCAATTACCACTCACCACTCACTCATAGAAGTAAGAAGTAAAAACTCTCAACCTGTATTAGCATTGTCACACTACTCACTACTCACTACTCACCACTCACCACTCACTAATCACCACTCACCAATTACTCAACATGTTGATCGATCAGAATTGGATTTCCATCGGGGTCTGTAATAAAAATTCCGGCTGGCCCTTTGACACTATCAGGAATTTCGCTTTCAATTTTTACTCCTTGCGATTTTAATTTTGTTTGAATTTCACGAACATCATTAAATGATTTTAACTTCTGTGCATTTTCATCCCAGCCAGGATTAAAAGTCAATATGTTTTTTTCAAACATTCCATGAAACAATCCAACCAATGCATTACCGTTTTTCATAATCAAATAATGTTGCTGCAATGAACCGGCGAAAACAACAAAGCCAAACTTCTCATAAAACTCCTTCGACACCTCAAGGTCCTTTACATTTAAACTAATGGAGAAAGCTCCTAATTTCAAATTGCTTTTTTCCGCTTCACTCTCCTTTATCATTTTCCGCTGAGCAAAACCGCCTTCTAAAAAAAATAATACGAAACAAAGTGAAACGACTACGGATAAAGATGTGATTACTGCTTTTTTCATGGTTTTAATTTTTTGAATTTACTACACTGAATTCTTTAATGATTTATATTGACTTCCATTTTTTAAGTCGAAATAAATTGAATTGCTTTTATTCAATAACTCAAGTTATACTTTGAATCAAACTTACAAATTATTTAGCTTATCCTTGTTAATATTATTTTCTTCAATAACACAACCTGTCCTAAATGATAGTGAGTGTGCTCCACAACTCCGTGTAAATTTCTATAGTAATTCCCATATTTCTCATCTACAAAAATATCATTCAGCTTTTCATCTGACAGTTGCTCTATTAAATAAATCAATTTTCTTGCATTTGCCAATGTTGTGTCACGTAATTCATTCCAATCATTCTCTGTATTAATTGATGGAGCATCAAAACTAAATTTGTCATGAGCATTTAATTCTCCTCCATCCAATACACTCAAAAGTGCAAGAATATAATAATCGATATGATATGTTATTGCTACAATCGAATTTAAATTATCGATCTTTTTTGTTGCTGTTTTTAAAGTGATATTTGAAAGAGTGTCTTGAACATTTACAGCAGTCCAGTTTCCTCCAAAAAACACCTCTCTCAAATGCTTTGCGATTTGCTTTGTGTATTTCATATAAATAATTTATTTCTACCTTTTATGAAGCAACTTTAAAAAATAAATTGTTTAATTAATTATTCCACAACAGGACTTTACCAATATCAATCAAAGTCGCTTTAGATTATCTCAAACTTCATTTTTTCTAATTTACTTCATATTAATTCCCCACACCAACCAAAATAACCAAGTTAAAATAGTGATGATCGCAACTGACAAAGGAAACCATATTGCAAAAATAGCGAAGAGCGTGTAAAGTACCAATGCATAATATCCGTATTTCCCGTTCGATTCTACTATTACTCGTGCTTCCTCGCTTTTATACAATTTGTCTTTGAGCGCTGTTCTACTCAACAAAATCCAACTGATCGATTGAAGAGAAAGAGTTGCATTATACAAAACAACAGCAGGTGCAGCATGATCGGTCAACACATACTCTCCAATTAATGATGTTGGAAATGGCAAGAATACAACGGTAAGGAGCAGCAAACCGTTTGCATAAATAAATGCAGGCGACGATTTATTCCCCAACTTTAAACTTGCATGATGATTTACCCAAGTAATAAAGATGATTATAAAACTCAAGCCGAATGCAAAAATGGATGGAGCAATATGTTTTAACGCATGCAAAAATTCAGGGACAGAATTAATTTCAACGCTTATTGGAATTTTAATATCAATAATCAAAAGTGTCATTGCAATTGCAAATACTCCATCACAAAAAGCTTCTAAACGAGAATTGGGATTTATTTCAGACATCTAATATTTTTTGAATAGTTAAAAAAATATTCATTTACTTTTTACGTACTCTGTCAATGAATGTCCTTGATCGAAAAAATATATTTAATAGACCCGAATAATTACGTTATTAAAAAGGGAAGTCAATTTAATCTCCGAATAAGATTAAATTGACTTCCCTAAGTATTTTTTACTCTGCTGTTGTATAAAATGTTATTTCCGGCTTACCTTCAACTCCGGCATCTTCCATCAACTTCTTAAGCGCAGGATCGCCCATCCTTGCTTTTGCCTTTGCCATATCTGTAATATCAAAAACAATATAAACCATAGCTGGGTCATCTATTCCTCGTGCTAATACAACATCTACTAATCCAAAAGATGCTCTTGTTGCTACACCTTCCGAATCATAGGTTTTTACCCAGTTGTCAAAATCTTTTACTTTGTGTTTTATAACAACCCACTGCTTCTCTTTTGAATCTGGATTAAATCGGATAACATGTTGATACGAAATATCAGGTTTTGAAATTACGCCATTCTTTTGCATTAAATCTTTCAATCTTGGATTGGCAGCAAAATCTTTTGCTTTCTGAACATCCGTTGCTTTCAAATAAATAGCTACGCTATTTGGATTGTCCATTCCTCTGCCAATTACTATAAATTCTAAACCGCTTGCTGCTCGCGCTGCAGTATCACCATTAAACGCCGGTCTCCATTTTGCATAATCCTTCACAGTATGGTCTATTTCAACCATGTCGAATGGCTGGAACTCTGCTTTTTTCTCTACCACTTTGGCAGTATCGACAGGTGGTGGAGTTGATGCCTTTTCATTGTTGTTACTACACGATGAAAGCCCTAACGCTAACATTCCAAATCCAAATAAAAATTTTTTCATTTTTTATTTATTTTAAAGTTGTGCTTACTCTATTCGGTTTTCAGCATCCCCGCTAATTTTATTTCCTTGAGAAATAACAAAATCAAACTCTTTATAAATAATCAAACCTACTATTAATTCCTATAAAATTAATTTACAAATGAAACTACCATTTATTAATTGGCTGGTTGTTGCATTATCGAATACAAATTATTTTAGACGAAAACGCATTCCCCGACTTGTCAAACCCAATCAACGTATAGATTCCATTTGAAAAATTATCTACTTCTAACTGATTACCTATTTCATTTTCAAATATGCAAATAACATTCCCCATCGAATTATAAATAGTAATCAATTTTAATTCACCCATCGATAAATTTATTTTAAAATTTCCGGAAGATGGATTCGGCGAAACGCTCAAAATCGTTTTTTTTAATTGATGACTAGTAATATTATTTATTAAACTACATTGAGAATTGGTATCGGGATAAAGCGAACGATTATCCTGATTATAACATGTTAAATAATAACCTGGTCCATCAACAATATTGCCCGGCGATTTTTCAACAAGTCCAAACGTTGAACCTATTCCTTCAATAAAAGAAATTTGATATCCGGAATTTATATTCCATCGCTTTCTATAATCTGATCCGATAAATACGCTATCTATACTTTGCACCACATCTTCATACCCTAGATCCTCTGTAAATCCTCTAACTGTATCACCAACATTTAAATTAAAATCAAAAAGTAAACTTTCTTGAGCTGAATCAGGGGGAACAATAAATACTTTTTTATTACTTACTTCTTGCCTTACCGCTCCTCTATAATAATTAATAGTACCACTAGGCGATCCACAAGTTCCTGTAGAAAACGATTCAATATATGATGTTGTTAGTTTGTGATATGTTAGCAAATTAATTGTTGTATCATTTGAAAAAGAAATGGAATAATTTTCATTCGCTATACCTGCCCAATTACAATTTAACGAATAATTAATGTTCCAAACAGCATTACTTTCCGGGAATGGATGATAAATAGTAGTTTGACTGAAAACAGAAAATTTTGATAAAAAGAAAATGCAAACGATAATATATTTCATTACATTTTTATTTAATGATGTAATTCTCCCATCTTCTGCCAATCTCCAAAAACATTATTACTTACCAAATTTATTAATAAAAGAATAAAAACAAAGAGTTATTTAAAAAGAGGTTTTTGACAATTAAGTATGCTCAAAACCAACCAGCTTAATTATAAGGAAAATTTACAAGAATTGGATTTTAAATAAAAAACCGACAAAATTTGTCGTTACACAAACTTTGTCGGTTCATTGAACTACCTTAATGATGCAAAACGTGTGCATACTGAGAGTCAATTACCAATTCCGGCAAATCACCTTTTGGTGGACTTGTTAGGTCTATACCATGAATTTCTTTAACTTCTTTTGCAAACCATTTTGTAAAAGCATCATTTCCCTCACCGAATTTTTTGAATGCTTCCTCCGGGTTTTCACCTTCCACGGTAACGATTACCAAATCGCCCATTGGAGTTTTTTGGTAGAATGCTCTTTCTCTAACATTCAATTTTTTTCTCGACTCATTGAGTCCTTCAAAATAGGTTGTGTTTAACTCTTCTCCGAACTTGCGGAACTGAGCTGTTTTTCCGGGCAGAATAGGAACTGCCATTGCAAATAATGTTTTCATTTTCTGTTTTATTTAAAAATTAAAAATAATTGAATACAACAGATAAAGTTAATCACTAAATGAAATGGTATTTCATTTATTCGTTCAAAAGGCTTTCACATAGTTTAAAGACTGGTATATGATAGCCTACTACCATTGTTAACATAAATAAAACAATCTCCACTCACCGAAATTAATATTCAACCTCGACTTTTCAACTGGAGCTTTTAATCTATTTAACAATTTTATTACCGGAAATGACTCTCAGTAAAACAGCAATAACGGCAATAACAAGAAGTACATGAATAATTCCTCCTGCGCTATAAGCGAAAAAACCAATAGCCCAACTAAGGAGCAAAATTACTGCGACAACATAAAGCAGGTTTCCCATAATATTTATTTTTAAAAATTATTTAATACTGATTATTACAACTCAAAGTTATTTGTTCTTTCTTAAATAAAGTTATATAATAATCCAATTTAGTTATATGATTCACATTCATTAACTCTTGTTCTTCCCTGTCGAAATCATTACGACGCCGGCAACAAGCAGTATACCTCCAACAATTGGCGACCATTTAACAGGATGATTTACTTCCTTATTAATTTCAATTGGTCCTATGTCTACAACATTTTTTGTTGTAATGTAATTGAATCCTGTATAAATCATCATGATTGCACCAATTGCCACGAGAACCATTCCTGTTTTTTTAGTTTCCATAATTTTATTTTTAAAATAATTATTTATTATTAACCCGATTAAGAGAATAAGATATTCCCAAAGGATACATTGATGTTACATTTATTTTATGCTTTCGGCCTTCGTGTAAATCGACCACCCAATTACCTACAAAGAAGCCGATTGCAGCAGCAGGAATTTCATCAGACAACCAATGCTTATGCTGATAGATACGAGAGAACATCGTGAATCCGGCTGGTAAATAAGCAATAATTTTTAATGCCGTTGAATTTGCATGCCGCGACATTACAGTCGATAGTGCAAACGCACTTGTTGTATGGCCGCTAGGCATTGAATGAAAATTGAAATCAACAAAATTGAACGGATGATATGTAAATGCATTATCAGTGTGAACGGGGCGAGCCCTTCCCAAACCTACTTTTAATATTGTTGTAACGATCTCGGCATAAAGTCCAGCTTGTAATAATTCTATTGATATCTTTTTAGCTGCGGTATCTTTTGCAATCAAGCCAAACAAACCAAATCCACCTGCGACTAATCCAATTGAATACCATTCTCCATATACTCTTCCTCCATCAATTAAAGCGTGGTGGTAATAGCGTTGCTTCCCCTGTGTAGAATTTGTAATTGCTTCGTCGAAGGGCATAACCCCTATCGTCACCGCAGTTACAATTCCTATTTTTAACCAGTCACTCTTTATCCATTTTGTAGGTTGTTTGACAAACAATCCTGTTTCATGAAAAAATTGTCTTGGACTATAGAGCTTTGATTGCAATTTCGTTTCCAATTTTTTTTCTTTCGGAGTTTCCGGAAATGTTACATCTTTTTTCTTTTCCAATATTTTCCCTTTCAAAGAATCGGGGACTGCAGATTCAGTTTGCGCTAAAGCCGGCGACAGAAAAGCAGCAAATAAAATAATTGTTATGAAAAGCTTTTTTATCATGTGATGTAACTATTATAATCTATTAATTGAAAGCCGCAGATACGAATCTAATCCATTGGTCCATTTTATTTCAGACTAATTATAATGCCCTCTACGTTGCTTATCTTCGAGGTATAGCAATAGAAATACTTTTTGTTCAGTGCGAACCGCATGGATAGCAGGAATATCTTTCAAGTAGCGATCGTCTGCATAAATATAATGCTCAAATCCGATACTCAATTTGTGATACAATCGTACTGTTACTCTCGGCTTTAAAATACTTATATAATTACTACCCGCAGCACCTACATAAGTATGAATAAAGTAATAATAATAAATCAATGAGGCTGATGCATACTTTCCGACATTAATTGTGGTTTCAAATTTCCCTTCCAGACCATTGCCAAAGGTATAATCTCTTACTTGAGATGTATCCGGGCCAAATCGTGTGCTGTTGCCGGCAAATGGAATCGCTGCCAAGTGTATGTTAGTATATAAATCTGACGTCTTACTTAAAGGCAATTTAGAAAATACTCCTCCTCCAAAACCAATTGCACCCAATTCAAATGTTTTGTTATCCCAATAATCGGAGTATTGAAAAACACCGAAGAGCAGCGAATGTTTTCCAATACTTACATTCTTACCGAATAAAATTCCGTAACCTGTTATATTACTTAATATTTTCCTTCCAACTCCAAAATCAAATTCGGTGCGGAGTTTAAAAAAATCAAACGGCTTTCTAGTTCTATTCTCAAATGGGTTCCCATAATCAAATTGCATGTTTAACATAACACTCGTTGTTCCTTTTCCTGCAATCGGATTTCTCCCTTCATTTATTAAATGTAAGCCGGAGTACAATGAAATATTAAGGGGTTCTTTCTGATAAACTTCTTTATTCGTTACCTTGAAAGACTTGCCTTGCATTATTCTATTCAATCCTCTCATCGGATCTATTAATCCCGCTAACACTTCTCTCGATACTCTATTAAATCCTCGAGTGCGATCGTCCAATATATTTGAACTTAACCTATACAAAATCTCTCCTATAAATGCTCCATTAATAGGTGTATTAATAATATCGTTGTAAGATGGACGAGTATTTTCACCGAAGTATTCCCACATTAAACTGCCTTCTATAGCAAATGCAGTCGATTGAAAATAGTTGTACCCATTCGCACGACCGGCATTATAAGATATTGTACCGGAATATGGATGTCCAATAAAATTTATTCCAAATCTATCTGCATCCCATTCCCAACCATTTTTTAAATTGTACTTCCATGTTTTGGGACCTATTCTGGCGAAATCAGCATTCATTATATACCGATCGAGCGCCCAGATCGCAGCATTGCCGGCAGCAACTTCAATAATAGGAATCCATAACGGATATTTTTTATTGTATAAGGAATCATCGTCTAATAGATCACCATATTTATTTTGAACAGTAGTGTCTACCAATGCACTTTTTTTAGGCTCGTTGCCTGTTGAATCTGAAAGATGCTTTACCTTTTCATCCTTAATTTCTTTTAATTGCTCCGCTGGTTTCCCCTTAGCAGGGACAATTGTATCTGATGGCGCAATCTTACTGTCTTTTTGAGGCGCAACTTTTTGCGCACTCAAAAAGATAGTTGAAAATAGAAATAATAGTAGTGTTATTAATTTCTTCATATTAAAATTGAGATTATTCAATCGGTTTTTTTCCGCTAATCACCCTTAAGATGATAGCAATTACTGCAAGTACAAGTAGGATATGAATTAATCCTCCACCGATACTCAAACCAACAAATCCGATAAGCCATAAAATAATTAATATGACTGCGACTGTGTAAAGTAAATTTCCCATGATTTTATTATTAAAATATTAGTTTATAATTAATTTGATTTATACAGAATGATAATAGCACTCCTTGTTAGCTTATAGAAAAAGAATTAGCAACAACAAAATGATAATTATTGCGCCAACCGATAAGTAAACCCCACCGCCTAGTTCTTTCAATTGCATTTTAGTAGAACGTACCTCTTTACGCAATTGCTTTTTTTCTAGTGAAGACAACTTCGACTTATCCATTTCATTAATTTCATTCAATCTTGATAGCAGTGAATTTGCTTTTGCAGATTCCGCCGCTTTAGTTGCAGATGTAGTAGTAATTGCGGCCTCCGCTCTTAAATGATTTGGAACAAAGGTTAACGATAGAATTACCGTCATTATACAGATAGATATTTTTTTCATATTGTTTTATTTGAAGATGAACTATTGAAGTACAAAATTGACTTTCTTAACATAAAAAACAGTTACAAAATTTTTTAAAATAGTTACATCATTCACACGTTTCTCTTAAAAATGGTCCTACCCCTCCGTAAAATAATTTGTATAAAATTTTAGACAAAATAAATGTCAGAACTTAATCCTGACATTTACTTGGAGTTTACTATTCTCCAGATTTTAATTTAAAGCTGCAAAAGATTAAAGCTCAGAAAGGATTTTTTTCAACTCTTCTTTGGTTTTACCTAGTTTCAGTTGAAGACGACCAAGCATTTCATCTTTTTTACCTTCAAGAAACATCAGGTCATTATCAGTTAATGTTGCGAACCGTTGTTTTAGTTTACCCTTCTGCTCATTCCAAGTGCCTGTAACATCTAATTTATTAATCATTGTATTTTGTATTTGAAGTAACGAAATTATTACACTATAAAGGTAACTTCATGCTAGATAATACTTGTTATATAAAAGTTGGAATATGTTACAACATTCACACTTGCTTAAAATTTATTACATTCTCTCCATGTACCAGTTCAATTCTTTTTCCATCTTCTTGTATTTGAAAATTGTAGTAATTATTTTCTTCAGTCGTAAAAACGCTGTTTCGCTCTTCACTACATAATCAAATGCTCGATGATGCATGCAGTTAATCGCTACATCTATTTTATCTTGCGACGAAAGCATGACTACTGGAATATCAGGGTTTAAAGCTTTAATCTTGTCTAAGGTATCCAATCCATTCATAGCAGTTTTATCAATTCCATCAAGCTGGTAATCTAAAATTATCACGTCTGGGGAACCTGACAATTTCTTTATGCAAAGCTCACCTGTTGCATATGTTTCCACTTCAAAATCTGCATGATCGAGGAACTCTAGTTGCAGTGATTTTAAAAAGACGGCATCGTCGTCAACTAGAAAAAGCTTGATTTTTTCTTTTTTCATTTTATAGTATTCTTAATCCGGTTAAACTCTTCTTCTAATTCAATGCAAGCTTGTCCACAAACTTCCTCCAGCTTATTAACTAGTTCCGACAAAACTTCCGTGGGTTCGTGTTTGTTAGCGTATTCTTGTATTCTTTTTGCCATGATTTCATAATCGGCACTTATACCCATAATTGAAAATGAAGGGATCGTTTTGTGTGCTGCTGATTGTAATAATTCCCAATCATTCAATCTCAATCCATTTTTCATGGCAGTAACTAACAATGGAGTTTGCGTCAGGTATAAAGAAATCATTTCCATCATTAATTTAGGTGATGCTTTTGTTAGACGTTTCAAATAATCCATATTTGTGTATTTAGGAATACTCTTGTCCATCGTATTTTTATTTACAGCACTTTTTTCATTTATGGGCTTCTTTACCAAACTTATAATTTTACTATATAATAGTTTATCATCAACCGGTTTTGCAATATAATCGTTCATCCCAACAGCTTTACACTTTGCCAAATCGACTGTGGTTACATCTGCCGTCAATGCAATAATTGGAATTTTTGAATTCATAATATTTCGAATGTATGTTGTGCATTCAAATCCGTTCATTTCAGGCATCTGAAGATCCATCAAAATAATATCGTATGATTTAGCCTTTAGCTTTTCAATAGCAATCATGCCATTCGCTGCAATTTCTCTTTCAAAGCCGAAATCATCTAGCAATGTTTTCATTAATAATTGATTTAATGCTATATCTTCAACTACCAATACTTTTATATTTTTCATCTCAGGATCAAACTCAATTTCGCTAAACCCATCTTCTACAATGGATTTAGTTTTTGGAAAATCTAATGTGAAACTAAACGTTGACCCTTCATCTATCTTACTTACAACTTTTATGGAGCCACTTTGATTTTCCACTAATTGCTTTACAATAGCAAGCCCTAATCCAGTTCCGCCAAATAATCTTGAAGTTCCGCTTGAAGCTTGTTGAAAATTTTCAAAAATATTATTTATTTTATTATCATTTATTCCAATACCTGTGTCCTGAACCGAAAATTCCACTTTTGCTGTTTCTTCGTCCTCGCTTATCAAACTAACCTTAACTTTAATTTCACCAGTCGATGTAAACTTCACCGCATTACTCACCAAATTCAAAATTATCTGGTGTAAACGAACCGGGTCGCCAATCACCACCTCAGGAATTCTAGTATCGTATTCTTTAATTAGCTCCAAATTTTTTTCTTTAATTTTGTTGTCGAACAAATGGAGCATGGATGAAATTGACAATGCTATTTTAAATGGTATTTTTTCAAATGTCATTTTACCGGCATCTACTTTTGCTAAATCAAGTATGTCATTAATTAATACGATTAATGCATCGCCACTCATTTTTATGGCTGTTAAATATTCTTTTTGCTTTGAAGTCAATTCTGTTTTAAGCACCACTTTGGTAAAACCGATAATGGCGTTCATAGGAGTACGAATTTCATGACTCATATTTGATAAGAACTGTTGTTTCGCCTTCACGGCATTTTCTGCTAAGAGCATCGCTGCTTCAGCTTTAATCTTAGCTTCCTCTGCAATTACTGTTGCAAGCTCGGCAAAAACCTTTGCTTCTGTCAACTCTCTTTCAATTCTTTTTTGCTCTGTAATAACTCTGGCAACTACCACAGCTCCTATAACTTTCCCATTCTCATTTTTATATACCGATCCATTAAATAAAACGTCTGTTAAGTGGCCATCCATCATTTTCAAAGGATAATCTTCAACATACCCGTATTCAAAAACTCGCATATATCCTTCTTTAGCCTTATGTGGTTGTGTAAAGTATCTGGAAAAATCTGTTCCAATTAATTTTTCACGCGACACATGAGTAATTCTAACTGAAGCTTCATTCATATCGGTAATTTTACCTTCAACACTAATCGTGAACAAAGGATCACGACTTGCTTCAATCAAACCTCGAGCATAATTTGCTATGACGAGCTCTTCTGCACGTTTTATTTTTTCACTGTTCTGAAATATCAGTTCTTTGTTGGCAATATGTAATTCCGACGCTCGTTTTTCCTTTTCTTTGTTTTGAAAAGCAAGTTCTATATTAGCCACATCCAATTCTGATGCTCGTTTTTCCTTTTCTTCGTTTTGAAAAGCAAGTTCTATATTGGCAACATCCAATTCCGATGCTCGTTTTTCTTTTTCTTCATTTTGAAAAGCAAGTTCTATATTAGCCACATCCAATTCTGCTGCTCGTTTTCCTTTTTCTTCGTTCTGAAAAGCAAGTTCTATATTAGCCACATTCAATTCTGCTGCACGCTTTTCTTTCTCTTCATTTTGAAAAGCCAATTCAATGTTGGCGATGCCCAATTCCGTTGCTCTCTTCTCTTTTTCCTCGTCTTGAAAAGCAAGTTTCTTTTTGGCATTAATAAGATCCGTTTCAGATTTCTTAAGAAGGCCTTTTGTTTTCTTTTCTTCCATTGCCTTTAATCTGTTACGTCTTTAATTACCAAATTCTTTTCACTTATATTATTTGCTATCCCTACGTCTTCAAGCTGGTTTCTCCGTTTATCTTTTAATTTTTTAAAGTGAGACGGCGAAAGCCCTGTTACCTTCTTAAATTGATTTGACAAATGTGCTACACTACTGTAGTTCATTTTCCATGCTATCTCAGTAATAGTTAACTCATCATAAATTATAAGTTCTTTTATACGTTCAATTTTGTGTGAAATAATAAATTGTTCTATCGTAGTTCCTTGCACTTCGGAAAATAAATTCGCCATGTAAGTATAATCGTGCTTTAATTTTTCACTTAAATAAGTCGAAAAGTTTATTTTTATCGTTTCTTCTGTATGATGGACCATTTCAATAATTACATTTTTAATTTGCTCAATTAAAACTGCTTTACGATCATCCATTAATTCAAAACCGGCAGTAATCAAATTTGCTTTCAACAATTCACGTTGCACGTCTGAAAGCTTTTCCATAATCTCCACCTCCCCTAAATCGACGACAATAAAATGCAAGCCAAGTTTCTTTAGCTCTTCTTTGACTGCTATCTTGCAGCGACTACTTACCATGTATTTAATATGCAACTTCAATCGATCGCTTTTTCAGATAATGATTACTAATATACAAATTTGTCGAATTAGACCTCAGATTAAGTTACACAATTATCTTAATATGTTACATAATTTACTGATTCTAACCTTCAGATTAAATACAAAAAACCGCCTCAGCGTCTGCCAAAGCGGTTTAAATTCATTCACATTAAAAACAAACTACCTTTTCAATAATACAATCTTGTTTATATGAACGAAAATCGAACTATTACTTAGTATTCTTCACTGTAATGTTTTTAAATGCTAAACCAATTCCATCAAGGTCATGCTTAAATTCAGTTTTAAATTCTTGCCAATCGCTTTTCCCATCATCTGAATATTTGTTTAACTTTTCCTTTAATTCAGAATTTCTTTTCTCCAACTTCTCAAGCTTTGCTTCATCTTTTTCACGTTCTCCTGCTTTCTCACCCTTTATCTCAATGCGTAATTCAGCTATTCGTCGCTCGTTATTGTTAATTTCAACGTTCGATTCATTTTTCCATTTCTGAAATTCAGTAATTGTAGTGCCCTGGTGCGCCTCATTTAAATCTTGCTTTGCATCTTTTACATCTGCTTTTGCATCTTGAACTTTCAACTCAGCATTCTCTATCTTTTTAGAGTCGGATGAGCAACCGACTAAAATTGTTCCTGCAACAAATAATGAAGCGGTGAACATAAATAATGTCTTTTTCATTGGAATAATTAATTTGTTATAACTGAATTGTTATGATACAAATGTCTATTAAATTCACTTGGTTCTTGTTACACAACTATACAATTATGTTACATGATTCACACACAAACTCCAATTTACAATTGAATCATTGCTCCAAAGACACTTTACTTTTTCCGGCCACGAACATATTTATTTCTTGGAGCCTCGTCATTCAGCACTTTCAAGTCATCATAAGCATTCTCTAGTCTCTCAGGAATAGTCCCATTATAATCAATTTTATAAAATGAAAACCCGTTGTATGGAATCGTGTTTTCAGCTTTCATTATTTTAATCTGCCCTATTACTTTTTTATCAAAACAAGCCATGAATGCTCTTTCTCTGCTTTCATTTAACTGCTCAAATCGCTCGTTTATAAAAC
>JAYTOX010000122.1:0-49713 GCA_043747595.1 Bacteroidota bacterium
AAGCAAACAAGCTGGAAGAATTACTACCTTGATTTTTCTTCCAGCAGAATAATCATTAATTTTAAATATGGCTACACGTGGTTGGTCGGATGCTTACGCAATAATAGCCATAGCAGGCAATTTCATACATTCTAAATATTTTAAATTTATATCTGAAGTGAATTTCCAACCGCCCATAGTCTCGTATGGATCCTTTAATACCCATAATATTTTATGTCTGGTTATCTCATCATCACAATAGTTATTAATGCTTACAATACCGTCAGGAATTGGAGACAATTCGTCACCCAACTTTGCATACCTGCCTCTAATTAATTTATTAATTTTATTAGATCTTTCCGTCATTAGATCATTATTCATGTATTTCCCTTTATGTAATTTTAATAAACGAGCTTTTGGATATTTTTAATTTCCCAAATGTACTGTTGACCTGCGCCAAAAGGTGTCGCGGTCAAGTATTTATTTTATAGGTTTCCTCTTTAAGTTTCTAACAAAAGGCGCTCGATAATAATTTTCTATTTCTTCTCCTTCTATTAGCGCCAACGAATCCAGCCATGTACTATCGTGGAAATTTCACTCCTTCAACCCTCATTTGACCGAAAAAAATAACCCCCTGACAATTTGACCTTTAAGCCCAATAGTAGCAATTGTTTCAGAAGATTCTTGCTGGGGGCTGAAAATGGCGATGAAGTGGAGGCTCTGCTGGCAGAATTTCCAGGTAAATAACAATTTTAAATATTAGCTCTTAGAAGTGAATTTTAAAAATGACAAATCAAAATAATTAGTTTAATATAATTTTGCCCACAAGAGTTTTTTCTTTATCATCAGAAACAAACTCAATCAGATACATTCCAGGTGGGAAAGGCAATTTCAATTCCATTTTTTGTGTAAGCATTTCTTTATCAAAATTGGCTAATAATTTCCCTTGTAAATTATGGACCTGTAATGTGCCCGCTAATTTTGGTAGCCCATTTATTGATATGAATTCTGAAGCAGGGTTCGGGTAAATTTTTATTGCTTGAGTTAAATCCTTTATAGAAAGACCGGTTCCAATTGTAATGTCTGAAATTCGTGCAACCCAAATATCTTCATTACCGAATGTATTCAGATTCCAAGGGCCCCATTCAAGTGGTCCGTTCATTGTTCCGGTTGCATATAATACTGCATTGGGAGTCAGAGATAAATCTGATGCTTCAGATATGAGATTGTTATCACTATGCATTACCCAGTCTACATTGAGAGATGAATCTATTCTACAGATAAAAACTCCACTTGTACCTCCTGAAAAATACCATACTCCGTCGAAAGAAATTGCTCCTTCAAATGATCCACAAAGATATGAAACGCCAAACTGGTCTGTTATCATATTACGACATAAATCATTGTGAACTCCTCCAAATCTCTTGAAAGAAAATGTAGATCCATCAGAATTTAGCTTAAGTATAAAAACATCGTTATCTTGATAACTTGAGATAGTTGTATCGGCAAATACGTTTGTACTATCAAATGTGCCGGAAATATAAATGTTGCCCAATACGTCTGTTGATAATCCTGTAACTGAAGAAGAAGCAGTATTATTTGAAGCATGTCCTATATTCATAATTAATGTCAAATATCCGGTGGAGTCATACCCAATAATTGCTGTGTTTTCATTTGATCCATTAGCATAGATTGAGGTATTGTCAATCGTAAGAGAATCGTAGTATTGTGTACAAGCTCTAATTATTCCGGAAGAGGAGCAGTTTAATGTCAACATGTCTATCCCTGTCCCTTTTTTTAGCCATAACCCATTGCCATTATTTGAAAATTTAGCAATAAAAAAATTTTCATATCCAAAAGTATTTACGGAAATAGTATCAAATTGTCCATTGCAATAAAATCTTCCACATGTATAGATGTTCCCAGAGTAGTCTGTAGTAACTTTTCTTGGATTGAGTTCGCATGTTGATGAAAAGTGGCGATACCAATTCAAGCTACCGACGGAATTTATTGATAACATAAATCCTGTTGGATCTGAAGTAAAATCAAACAAAGTATCATTACCAATTATTAGGGAGTGAATCAATGAGCCAATAGCAATACAATTCCCTTGTCGATCAACGCAGAGGTCAACAATATTACTTCCGGTTGTTGAATAAAAATTGGTCCATAGAATATTTGCTGAACTGTCACACTTCACAATGAAGAGTGAACCAATCGAAGAAGAAGGTGTGGCCAAAGTTGTTCCGAAAATATTAATACTGTTCGAAGAAGTCAAACCCGAAATAAAAATATTTCCTTGATTGTCTGTTGCAATCAGTTGCTTAGTGTCAAAGCCTGCAGAGCCCACTTGCTTAATCCAATTGAGATTCTGAGCAGTTAACGGGAAAACCAACACGAAATAGATAGATATTAGTGTAATTATTTTTTTCATATGAACGAATAATTAGAAATTATTAGAATTGAATTAGATTTAAATATAAAACGCAATATAATGTTAATATGATGCTGAAAATTGGAAACTAAAATTGAATCGTTTTTAAAGAATGTCTCATTTAACTTTTGACTTATTGGCGGTGATCAGTAAAGATATAAATAGTAATCAAAATATATCAAACTTCATTCGCCTTATCTTATATTTTTCCTGTCCCCTATCTTTTATAATTATTTTCAATGGTTATTATAATGACACGCCTTGTCGCATTGCTGTGCTAACTTTACCAAGGTAGTTGAGTAGTGAGCCTTTTCACTTTTTTTATAAATGATTAATAGCGTATCCCTCCGGTCAAGTACATATTGCGTAAGCACATTTTATAGTTTTCCTTAATGCGATACAATCGTGTAATGGAAAACCAAGACAATTTAGGGAAAAAAATATTTATTAAGGAAGAAAAGGGGAGGTTTATTTCCGAGTGGCAGGCTAGCGAGAAATCGAAAATGAAATATACCACTGAAAATGGATTGAAGTATTATCAGTTTTTCCACAGGTGCGTTACAGTGGAAATTTCACTCCTTCAGCCCCCATTTGACCGAAAAAAATACCCCCCTGACAATTTAACCTTTAATCCCAATAGTAGCAATTGTTTCAGAAGATTCTTGCTGGGGGCTGAAAATGGCGATGAAGTAGGGGCTCTGCTGGCTGAATTTCCAGTCAGACCTGCCACTTTAAAGACCTAAATTGAAAATAGAATTTTGTTTAAATGTTTGCAAGCCGGTGTTATTAATATTGCGATTTGGAAATATTTGCTCAAGACTTTATTTTTTCGTTGAAACGATATAAATAGGATGTTAGCTTGTACTTCCACTTCATTCGAAAAAGTAGTATTGAAAAGGGTTTTAAAGTGCGATCTGAATTATCTTTTAAAAGATGTTGCACAATTGCAATGTCAAAATTCTTATTAGTTGCTTGCGGATTAAACCGATTTAAATTTTTAGTAAAATTTTGATAATCACTTTTAAAGAAAACAAATGTAAAGTCAAATGTATTTAACCTATTATAAAACTGATCTATTTCAGCTTCACTTACACTTACTTTTTGTTTTGAAAGATCCAAAACACTCATATAACTTGAAAGCTTCTTGAATGGCGAATTATTGGGAAGATCTTCGGCTGAAATTTTTTTTGCTTGATTTTGTTCACGAGGAAGTTTAAGACGAAATTCATTTATTAATTTATAGTAACTCATATTTTTTTCGTAGAGTGGTTTTAATCCCAGTGTTAGTATATTAAGAACCAATTCAATCATATTTTCGTTTTTGGAATAATAAAATTATTTTTACTCACCGCTTCACATCAAAAGCCTTCCCAAACCTGGCTAATTTATCAATATCATCATTACCAATTAAGTTTTTACTTTCAAACCATTTCATAAGCTTCTCATCCTTTAAGTCCTCCCAGGTAAGTTCATAGTACATTTCTTGTAACTTCATTTTTGATATTAATGATGCAGCATCAGGCAAATCAATTTGAAATATTATTTTCTGTATTTCTTTTTCCACTTGTCGTTCAATATTCTCAGAGATTAGGCCTTTTACACTATCTGGCGGGTTAAGTTTAAAAAATGCAGCCAACTCGCTTCTTAATGTATCCTCTGAATTATTAATTGCTGTTTGCACTTTGTCAAGAATTTTCTTAGTGCTTTCCTCTGCCAATTTTTTCAATTCTTCTATTGCCTTTTGAAATGCTTCTTTCTTTTCCTTTTTAAGAATACTTTTTTCCTTTCTTATACTACAGGTAACTAAAAATTCCTTTCTTACACTTTCAACTTTATTTTTCAGATCAGACAATTCTTTCCATTCATCAGTAATTTCCTTTGTAAAGAGGCTAATTCTTGCCTTCATTCGCTTTTTAAGTTCTGCGTTCTTAAATGGCAATGCGCTTGGCGGAATTGTAATAGTTTTAGAGGATAAATTCCCGCCCTCAAAATGTAATTCTGCATATTGAAACAAAGTAGTATAAGTACTAATTTTTCTTTTTAAGTCAGGTTCCTCAGGAGGGTTCTTTTCTATTGATAGTTTTATCTCTTTGAATTTATCTTCCTGAAATGGCACCGTTATAACTTCTCTTTCCAAATTAACGTTTGCAATATTTAAAACCGGGAAAAACTCATTTATTATTATTTCACAAGACTCTTTATTCATTTCTAAAGCGTTAAAACCTTCAGGGTCACCTGCAAGTATTCTGCTTTCAAGGAACAAACAATACGATTCATCATCTGCACATAGAAAATTTACACGAAGGCCATTGCATTCTTTAATCGTTGCACCTAAATTACCTAATTCTACCATACTTTTGATAGAACCATAACCATTTCTGATTACTGCTTCACTATTATCAACACACACTTTGATATCAATATGGCTCTTGCTCTCGTTTTGTTTAATGATTTCAATCCACTCTTCGTGTATTGCCGGCATTACCAACACAATTCTCTTTTTAGCAGAGTGTAGTAAGTCTACAATTTTTGTCCAGGATATTTTTCTGATCATTGAGTCATCTATTATGGAAAGGTATTCTTATTCTTATTAATTATTTATCTTTTATTACCGAATCTATACATGAATTCATTGATCCGGAAAATTATCATCTAACCTTCTTAATAACTTCAAAACAATCTTTCCACACGAATGTTGCCATGCTAAAACATTAACCGCCTCACGCCACCTCCGCAGTATGATTAATTCCCTCTATCAACGATATAATCCTGGTAGCAACAACATCATCGAACAATCCCGAAACACCATTAGAATTAATGTCGGTGAAAGGCGCTTCAAAGAGCATTGATGGTTCTATTATTCCTTTTACATTGAGGAAATTGATGATCTCATCGATGAAGCGGATTTGCTGTGCGTTTAAAGTCTGGTTATTCAATATTTCTCCGAAAGCCAACTTGGCTGCATTTATTTCCAATCCGACAATGCTTCTTATAAATTGACCCAGAGGTTGATCACCATATACTTTTTTAAATTCTTCTTTTGTTCCTAAACTGCCTTGCTCAAACAACATTTTTTCCAATTCGTTTAATTCATCTTTCGTAATTGGAACATTATTCCGGAGTTTATAAATAGTAATGTTGTTACTATGCTCTTTTAAATACTGTTCAACTTTACGTTTATAAGATTCAAGATCGTTGAAGTTGTATAACAAATGATGCTCTGTTGCATCAGCACTAAACTCGTCTTCAAACATTGTAAAATAGATCGGTCTGTTTTCTGCATCTAAAAATTTGATGATATCTCTTAGTTCAATACGAACCCTTTCAATACCTGGAATGGTTATGCCTTCCCAATATAATTTCTGTTGAACTTCTTTAATTAAATCCATTTTCATTCCAACCGATGGAATGGTTGCTTTTTTACTGAGCTTTCCGGCTGTTAAGATTACCTTTTGTATTTGGGCTACTTGTTTTTTTTCTCCATTCAAAACATTCAGCTGTATATCCAACATCAGTGCATCAAAACGTTTCGCCATTTCATCTTGGTCGGCTTCCATCATTAATGGGGCAATGTGCACATGGAGTTCTTTTATATCTAAGTCAGTTAAAGAATTCCATGAATTTGCATCGCGGTATTTTTCTACCTCTTCCCAATGCTGGCGAACAACAAAACTCTCTGTATTTAGCTTTTGCGTTTGCTTTATGAGTTGATCTATTATAGACTGTCCATAAATTTTTAATACTTCTTCATCCTGATTTAGCAAAACAAAACCTAAGCGTAATCGTAATTCAAACAATCGCTGACTTAGTGATTTACCATTATCGTTAGCTTTTCCTTTTGGAAAAGTATTAAAGAATTCAAAGTTTTCACAAAAATCGAAAATGACAAATTCATTTTTATGGTTTCCTGTGTTAAACAAATCCAAGCACAAACGGGTACCTCGACCAATCATTTGCCAAAATTTCACACTACTACGGACTGGCTTAAAAAAAACTAAATTACAAACTTCGGGTACATCAATGCCGGTATCGAGCATATCAACTGAAACTGCAATTTGCGGCATTTTTGTTTTTTCCTTGAATTTATTTAGTAAATCATACCTGTATTCTTCATGATAATCGATTACTTTAAGGAACTCACCCTTGTATTCCGGATACTGTTTATTAAAACGTTCTTCAATAAATTTTGCATGGTTGTGTGATCGTGCAAATAATATTGTCTTTGCCAGTTTATCTCCACTTTCTACTTTAATGCCATTCTCCATCAAGTGACCAATAGCTTTATCTACTGTATCTGTATTGAATAACCATTTGTTCAAAGCTGCTGCATCGATCTCATCAGGAAACTCACCGGTAATCGGATCAGTGAATTGTTCTTCGTATTTTAGTTTTTCTTCGTCACTCAGTTCTGCATATTTTATTCCATGACGTTGAAATTTAATCGGAACAGACATGGCTCTTGGAGGTACCAGCCATTTATCATCTACGGCTTGCTGCAATTCATAAGCAAAGGTTGGATTATTGGGTTCCATGCCAAACAAAGCATATGTATCTCTATCCGTTTCTGTTTTCGGAGTGGCGGTTAACCCAATACGAAACCCATCGAAGTATTTGAAAATATGTTTGTATCGATTATAGACAAAACGATGTATTTCATCAAAGATGATTAAATCGAAATGACCAACTCCATAAAAGCGATTGTTGCCATCACTTTCTCCATCAATCATATTGATTATCGTTTGATATGTTGAAAAAACAATCCGACTACTTTCATCTTCTTTTTCTTTGGTTAAATCTACTGCCGGAAGATTGGGCAAATAATCATTAAGGTTAGTTTTTGCCTGATGTATCAAAGCATTTCTATCGGCTAAGAACAAAACACGTTTAACCCAGTTGGCTTTACTAAGTAGATCTACTATTGAAGCCGCTACTCTTGTTTTACCAGTACCGGTTGCCATTATTAGCAAGCCTTCACGATGTTTTTTATCCAAAGCCTCCGTTACACTACGAATTGCTTCATGCTGATATGGCCGGTCTGTAATATCGTTGTTAATTGTTTGTCTAGCCAATTCCTTTTGAGATGTACGTCTTTGAATGAGCATTTGTAATTCATCTTTAGTATAAAAACCAAAAACTTCACGAGGAGGATAATTCACATCGTCCCATATCCAAGATCTGAAACCGTTGGAATAAAATATAACTGGTCGTTGACCAAATTCTTTTTCTAGGCAATCTGCATAACATTTAGCTTGATGTTGCCCAACTCTTGGATCTCGTTTAGTGCGTTTGGCTTCTACTAATCCAACCGGTCTACCATCATCACCCCAAAGAACATAATCAACAAAGCCATCGCCATTGGAACCATCGGCTTGAGGCATACATTTGGTAACAGGATATTCAGGTACATTGTGGCCATACGGATCCCAGCCGGCTTCACGAAGCAAAGTATCGATGTAAATCTTTCGGGTGAGATCTTCATTAGGATCAATTGGTGGTGGAATAAAAGCAATATTGCTTTCTTTAATCGCTTTTATACTTGCAAGCTCTTGTTCTAATTTTACAAGTTTAGCCTGTTGCTCATGAAATACTTTTTCTAACTGCTGAAGCTCATCTTTACTTTTGTCATTTGCTTTTTCTTTGAGTAAAAGATTTTCATCAAACTTTGGTGCATTTATTTTTTCTTCACCATAAATTTGCACCAGCCAACTTATAAATGCTTGGAGTAATTGCAAGGAATACAAAGCTTCTTGCGGTTTTATTTTTGCAGATGTATGTACAGCCGCATTTCCGAGTTTGCGTATAAGGTTTATTTGGTTAAACTGGCTAGGAGCAACTATTTCTTTAAAGCCTTGATCATGCATTAATGAACTTAACGAAGTATCGTAAGGCAATTCCAAATCTGCATCATTCTCATATACCCAGCGCACCCATTCTTCCAAACTCTTGCGACATAGCATAGCACAATAATTGGGTGCGCCATATGCATGAAGCTCTGCTTCTTTTGGAGTAGATGCTAACGAAGTCCATTTTATAGGGATAAAAGAAAAATTGCTTTTTGAATTTGCCATATTTATCGTAAAGTTATTTCAGAACTATGAGTCTTAAAAGGAATGTCAAATTTGGTCAATAAATTAATAATATTATTTTTTGAAAATTCGTCTGCCTTTGGATGAAAAATAATTTCAAAGGGCAAGTTTTCAAAATCACTTAACTCCAGACTTAAACCAGTATTTGAATTTAGGTTTTGATCGTCTTCATTAGTCCAATTCGGTTTTACTTTGTATTTTTTACAAGTAGCTTCTGGATCAGATTTCAACAAACAAATTCTAAATTCATTTTCATGTTTATATGATAAGTCTTTAGCGAATCCGATTTCGTCGATTTCAACTATCTCTGTTAAATCTCCTTCCATGTTGATAAAATCGACATATTGAATTTTGCCTAATTTAATTTTATAAAACCCATCAAGCTCCTTCAATCTAAAATGCCCACTTTTAAAAACATCCTTTAATTCTTTGTATCTAACTTTAATTGCAATGCTATCCTTATTGCTAAATGTTCCCCACATAGCCATTGATTCCCTTTTACCAATTATCCAGCAATTTGTGTAATATAGTTTTTGATATACTTGGACTTTTGCTTCACCGCTCAAATCATATTTTCTATCAATGGCGTTAATTGTTAACTTTATTAAAGTGCTTCCGAATGAACCATTCGATTCACCTTCTAATTTTCGAAGCGCCAATTTCTTTATTATCTGAACATTTGAAATCCCTTCGTGCACATCATCTAGCTGATCAAACCGCGCTAAATGCAATTTTCTTTCCATAATAAATGAAAGAAATTTATTCAAATCCATATACCGCCATAAATAATCTTCCTCATTAGGTTCTGTTAAAAACTGAATGACGTTTTTGTGAACTATGTTTTTGATTTCTTTACTCATAATTGGTTTGTCATACTTCTACAAGTTCCCCTTTAAAAGCATGTTGTAACAAGGTTTGAAATAAAACTGTTGACTTATCAGTCTCAATAAGTGCTTTTTGTTTATTGACTAAATTTAATTCTTCTACAAAGGAGTTTTGCATTTTTATCGGAGGTAAAATCACTGTAACCTCTGAAATGATTCCGACGTTTACAATGTCCATTGTTCCACCACGTGAGAAAGTGCTAATTCTATCAAACATTTGTTTTGTTTGAAGAAGATATTTAAAAAAAAATGGATTGAATAAGTTTCTATTAAGTGAGATTTTCATTAACCGTGGATTAATTATTCCCTTTTCTGCATTTTTGGGAACTACGCTAATTTTTCCATATGTCCCAACCAAGCTAATCAGAATGTCATCTTCTTTAATTGAACAATTTTTTAATTCCTGATATTTTACCTCATCAATATAATAATCACCAATTGTAAAATCATCCGCAATAACTTGCTCTTGTCCATAAATTTTATACCCTCTTGTTTTATAATATTCCTTCTTTAATGAAGAGCCGAAAGGCCCTGCTTTAATACTATTCTTTTCATTTGAAGAGATGTTTTTTATTTTATCCTCCTGCCACTCCTTCTCATTCTTCACTGGATCCCCAAACATATCAATAAAAATAGCTTGTGCCAGTTCATCGTATTTTTTTAGCAGAGCTTGGTCTTTGCGTTTTAAGGCATCTGCTGCATCTAATATTTCGGCAATGCGCTTTTGGATTGGGAGTGGTGGGAGTGGGATTTGAAGTTCTTCAATGTATCTTTCTAACTGCAAATTAATAATACCCGTTGTCTTGTTCTGATATTTTAAAGTATTTTTTGTTAAGTGATTATTAAATAAAAACCAAAATAAAAACCTTTTGTCTATTTCGGGTTTCGCTCTGATCACACTTGTGAAATTATTACAAAGATATACGCCTTCTTTTTGGTCAAAGTATACAACTCTTCCAACTGGTTGACTTGGGCTACCACCTGACTTTTCAATTATTGTATCACCATAAACTAATTGTTTTTGAATAATTTTTTTCTCATCTATATTTCTTTTTACAACTTCTGTCAAATCTAATTTTCCATCATTTGTAAAATTTGTTGTTCGGACAATATTTGTTTCACCTTCAGTGTCGCCCCATTCGCCTGATAAAGGTTTATGAATTATATCTTTTAAGCTCGTTAAATTTATACTCATGCCAACATTTTTTTCAATTCTTTCAATAATTCAGCCCGTTCTTTATCCAAAGTTTCTATTTGAGAAATAATTACAGATGGCTTCTCGTAAGTCTTTTCATCATACACCACTTCTTTGTAGCGGTTAATGCTAAGGTCGTATTTGTTATCCCGAATTTCTTTTACGGGAACCATAAAGCTTTTATCGGTACGACTACGTTTGCCTTCTGCTTTTAGGTTGTGGTAACGTTTTACAATATCAGGAATATCATTCGCATCAATGGATTGTCGTTTATCGTCTAAACTCAAACCATCAGCTTGCATATCGTAAAACCAAACTTTATCAGTACCCCCGTTATTAGTTTTTGTAAATACCAAAACAGCCGTACTTACTCCGGCATACGGCTTAAACACACCGCTTGGCATAGAAATAACCGCTTGCAATTTTTGGCGATCAATTAATTCTGTACGGATTTGTTGATGTGCTTTGCTACTTCCAAACAATACGCCATCGGGAACTATCACTGCGGCACGTCCACCTAGTTTCAATCCTTTTAAGATTAATGCTAAAAAGAGTAATTCTGTTTTCTTGCTATCTACTACGCTTAGTATTTTTCCATCAACCGCTTCCCTGTCTAAACTTCCTTTAAATGGCGGGTTTGCCAAAATTAAAGTTGCCTTTTCAGTAAACGAAGAGTTGGCTTCGCTCAATGCATCTACATCAAACAATTGTGGGTTTTCAATTCCATGTAGCATCAGGTTCATTCCACCAATACGTATCATAGTTGGATCGAACTCCATACCCATAAACATTTTTCCCTGAAAATGTTTTTTTACTGAAGCAGTATATAATTCTTTTTCATAATGCTCACGAATGTATTCACCGGAAACAGTCAGGAAACCGGCAGTCCCACAACTAGGGTCGCAAATAATATCGTCCAATGTTGGCTCTACCATATCTACCATCATGCGAATAATATGACGAGGAGTACGGAATTGTCCATTTTGTCCGGCACTTGCAATTTTACTTAACAAGTATTCATACACATCGCCTTTCGTGTCGCGATCACTCATGTCGATGTTGGAAATCATTTCAACCACTTGCGCCAACAAACGCGGCGTAGGAATCATAAACGTTGCACCTTTCATGAATTTACTGAAAGCAGCGCTTCGGTTTCCAACATTACGCAAGAAATCGAAAACTCCATCGTTCTTAGTAAAGAGCTTATGCATCACTTCAGGATCCATATTCTTAAAATAGCTCCACCGTAGTTCGTTTTCCTTTTTGGTATACAAAGGATCTTCAATCGGCTTCTTCAGCAAATTAGCCTTTGACTCCTTTTGCGTTTGTAATTCGTCGAGCCTACGAATGAAAAGCAAGTAGGTCATTTGCTCAATTACGGTAATCGGGTTGGACAAGCCGCCCGTCCAGAAGGCTTCCCATACTTTATCTATTTGTGATTTTAGGTCTCCGGTGATCATTATATTATTAAGTAAAATTTAAATGTTCCTATCCGTTTACACCATCAAAGAATAATTCAACTGATGATGGACTGAGGAATGTTGAAAAGTAGCGCAAAGACTGGACTTTTCCAATATTTAATTTAAATAATCTGTTCATTAAACCAAAAACATTTTCTAAAATCAACTACAAGAAAATCGTATTTTTACAATGATCAATCGGCTTTGCGGAACAGTCAAAAATAAATTAAACATTTAATTGCAATAGGATTGGTTTAAGTTTAAATCTATTATTGGACTCAAAAGATCCTTTAAAAAAACATCCTATCCCCTAAGAACAAAGATGACTATTTCTCCCACAGAATTTATCCCTCCTATTTTAATTTTAGATTCAATTAAGAAAAAAATCATAAATTATGGGCTAGACACATTTACAAAACATTTTTCTAATAAATTAACCGAACCGGCTTTCGACAAAATTTTAAATAATGTAGGATGCCAATTACAAAAAGAATTTGGAGTAGAGCTACTGGGAAATGACGCAGTAAATATTTTAAAAAAAGACGGTATTAAACTAGAGCTTTTAAAAGTTTTAGATTTTCGAAGCGATGGACCGGATTTTACAATAATTTTTAATCATATTGATCAAGCCTCTCTCCCAACAAATTTCAAAGATAAACTTATAGAATTTCTATATAGTGAATTGATGCTAAGTGAGCGTTTTAAAGAAGAATTGAGAGATTATTTTTTAATCTATCATACTTCATTGATTCCCGATATTCAATCGGTGCTTTCAGAAATTCATACTCTACTTAAAGGTGAAACGCCTAAAATTGAAGTTGAAAAAAATAATTATTCATTTGATAAGGTTTATATAAATCGAGATTATCTCGCATGGGATCAAGAAAGCAATCTGAAAAACCGATTTAATTCTGATAGCTCTTTCAAACCAATTTCAATCGTAGATTTGGTTCATGAGAAAAAAAGAGTTCTTATTCTTGCAGAAGGAGGCTTCGGAAAGTCAACACAATTCGATTATTTGGCTTCTGAATTATCTAAATCAAATACACCACTTTTACCTGTAAAAATAAAGATGATTGATTTTACAGGTTCTATTGAAGAGCTATTGGATTATGAATTCCCAAGATGGCAAGATGTCCCTCTTGAAAAGTTAATACTAATATTTGATGCACTAGACGAAGTGCGGTCAGATTTAATTGACAATGCAATTAAAAAACTTAATCTGCTTGGGTCTTCTACCAAATTTAACAGGTCTCACATAGTAATAAGTTGCAGATCCAATCTTTTTCAATCTAGCAAAGCTAAAATCCAAAATAATCTAATCGGATTTGAAGTGTTTTCACTTCTCCCAATAACTGATCCTTCAAGAAATCAATATATCAATGAGCGTCTGAATCAAAATGCAGATGATTTTAATTTTCAACTCAACAACAAAGGACTAAATGAACTAATTAAAAGTGCCTTTTATTTAGTTCACCTAGTTGATATTTACGAAAAGAGTATTAATAATCAATTACCCTCTAATATTTCTGAGATATATGAAAAGGTAATATCAAATGCATTAGAAGCGGATTTTAGTAAGCTTTTCACTAAAGGTTTGGATTCAGCAGAAAACGAATTGAAAATTCGAGAACTACTAGAAAAGTTAGCAGTCGCAATGGATTGCTTTGGGTCAAATGAAATTTCTTTCTCCTTTTTTCAAAAAATAATTCCGAATGAGGTTTTTCGTAAAAATTTAAAATCAATTTCACTATTAAATATTAGTGAAAGCGGAAACGGTAAAATAACATTTATACATAATACAATTAAGGAGTTTCTATCTGCAAAATATCTCTCCAAGCTATCCTTCGAACAAATTAAATACTTTATGTTTCACGCATTAAAATATGAAAAAGTAAAAGATAAATGGCTAAACACTTTAAGCTTCCTCCAAAGCACCTTAGGTAAAAATCAAGTCTTATATGACGAACTTGTAAACTGGTTAATTAACTACGATTTAGAGGCAACTATTGGATTTGAAATTGATAAAATTCATATTGAAAAGAGAGAACGAATTTTCATTTATATTGCAAACAATCATTGGCAAAAGGGTATTAGCCTATATTCAAATAAATTTACAGATAAACGATTAGTAGAGTTTTCTGGTCAAAGTTCGCAAGTCTTAGATTACATCTTAAATACAATTCAATCGCCTTCCTCATATGATGTTTTACTTGATGCTCTTTTTTTATTAAAAGACTTTGATGCTTTATATAACAGTGCGCCAAGAGTTATTAATCTACTTTTGCCAATTATAAAAAATATTCAAAGTAAGGAAGAACTTAGGTATAATAGCATTGAAATTCTTGGTAAGTTTCAATTAGTTAATGATGAAATTTTACAAACTATAATCATTAATTTAGACCGTACACAAAGTGCTCAAATAAGAAGTAGCTTATATTCGTATTTAGAACAAACAGGTCTCTCCGAAAAATATGTTGATTATCTGATCGAAGGCATTTACTTGATTAAAAACAATATTGGAGTTAGTGAAAGACACCATACTGCTGAAGACATTAAATTAGCCGCTTGCATAAGAACAATCAAAAATCAAGAGGATCTTCTTAAATTATTAGACCACTTAATTGTAAACCCCAAAAGTATTGAACTTAGTCACTATATTAATTTAATAGAATCACTCGAAGCAAATCTAATTACAAATTTCGAAACAAATCCAATTATATATTCTAAAATTTTGGAAATCATAGAAGCATTCGATTACATTCATGAAAACAGAACTGCAAATGCATTTCGAAAATTAATCGCAGGTTTTGATAGGATGTTTGAAACCTTTAAAGCCTTTTTCGAAAAATACTTAAGTAATGAAATGAAATACTTCCGCCTATTCCCTGTCTTTATTGATGAAAAGGGACTTGAGTATTTTATTACTAAAATAAGTAATGTCCAACCCAGCGAGAACCAAATTTGGCGACTGATTGCTTCAATAAAGGAATTTAATCCTGAATTTTATGATACAGCTGTAGTTAAAATAAATAAGGCCTTTAATAATAGCTTTCAACATGATCATCGAGACAATTTTGAAGAGATTCAAAAACAACACTTCATTGCTGATCTTGAATTGCTGAGCGATAAAAATATTTTTCTTCAAGAAATACGATCTGTTTTTGCCTTAAACAAAGGCGAGCAAATTACCATTGAAGAATTATGGGAAATAAGAAAAGAAAATGATCAATTTAATGGGATCTTACGAGGAGAGATTCGGAAATTCATGAAAGATGATAAAATAGCATTTTTAAAAGATATTGAATTTCATTACTCAAACGAAAAACAATGGGAATGGACTCGAATCCATGAATACTACTTAATTGCTACTGATAAGTTTAAAAATGAAATATCTGCGACTCATTTAGATTGGATCAGAAATTGGTGTGAAACACAACTCATAGATTTCGATTTTTCAAATGTTTACTTTAAAGAAAAAGATGACCAAATTTATTATAATGAACATAGAAATGCAATTGCTACATACCTTATAACTTTTCTTATGGTATATGATTTTAATTATTCCGAAAAGTACTTATTGAATATGCTCTGGTATGCTAGGAAGGATCACCAACCCAACTCAAAACAATTATTTGATGTCATTGCTGAAAAGGTAGACTCCGAAAAATTGAAATCCGCAATACTAGAAAATTTAAAATCAGAAAAATATTTTAGGCAGGGAGTTTTAGAATTACATATTGACTATTGCGTAAAAAATAATCTTCGAATCATTCTTCCTATATTAATAAATATAATAAAAGTAAACGAGGATCCATTTATTAAGAACCACTCCATTGCCGCCTTTAACCAATTAAAGGGGGATTATAGAGAATTAGAAATATTTATAAACGACTTTGATTTTTCAAAAGAAAATCACTGGCAAAGGCAATTAGTGATTATTTTATTAGAAAATAAGTCAAAAAAAACAATCGACAAATTATTACTAGAAGTTAAAAATGAAGACAATTCTGATGAAATCAGACTAGAAATTGCTTGCTATTTAATTAAAATTGGTCGTGTTGAAGGTATAGAATATGTTTGCCAATGGTTTGAAAAAAATCATTTCAATCCGCATTATCAATTTATTAAAGAAGTTGACTTTTCGACCATTTCATACGAACTCGCATCGCCATTTATATTTGGAATGCTTCTCGCTCATTATAAAAACAATGTCGGTACAGACCCCTTCTACAGCATGATACGAAACATTGAAAATTCGCTTCATGTATACTCGTTGCATAATGAAGATACATTCCAGGATATTATAATAAAATTAAATTCGATCATACAAGATAATGATACTTTAGAAAATATTTATAAAATAAATTACACAATAAATGAAATCGAAAGAAGATATTACTTGATGGCTTCTGATTTTACAAGTGAAGCGAAGGTGCTTGAACTATTGCAAAATGTATGATTTTAATTAAATAATACATTCAAAATTCTTACGGGTTAAAAGTTTTTATAACAATACCATGGAGTAAGTAAATTAACAAACTCAAAGATTTAATGCTTTAATTTTTAAAAAATTAACTCGGAAACACTTCATCTCCTACCAATGCTTTAGTACAATCTATATATTAATTTTTATTTGTCAATAAGCATATTGTTTTTACCTTGCTATTTCTATTTTAATTAATGTTGAAATGAAAGCAGTTTTTGTAAGAGCGAAATATGGAGAATATACGGAAGTATTTAGAAAAAATAATTTTGCTGCAATAGGATGGTTTGATGAACCTGTTTCTGATTACTCAGTTAAAGAAACTATAAATGAATATTATAAAAAACAATGGCCGGAACATTCCGATGGAACACGTTGGCAAAACTTAGGACAGATTTATAGATTTTGGAATGAAATAAATCTGGGAGATATTATTATTACTACTTATGGTGATGGTCAGCTTTTAATTGGTTTGGCAGAAGGTAAACCTTACTTTAAAAAAGATAATATCTTGGATTTCTACGAAAGAATAAATGTAAAATGGAAACCTGAAAAGTTTAATAGATATACTTTATCAATACCCACACAAAATACTTTAAAGAGTTCCTTAACTGTATTTAAGGTGGCTCAAGTTAGGGAAATAGCTGCTTTAGCAGGAATAAATTATATCCCTGGGAAGGACGAACCAGTTATCAGAACTGAGGTAAATGCAGAGGAAAACATCTATAATTCCATTAAACAAAAGCTTCTGACTTTAGCTGACGATGAATTTGAAATATTCGTAAGTTACATATTGCAATCATTAGGATTTGATGCATCGCAAAGAACTGGAAAAGTTGGAGACGGAGGCATTGACTTTGAAGGTATACTTGATGTTTTCGGTGTCGCAACCACAAAGCTTCAAGTACAAGTGAAAAGATATGATTCAAGTGTAATTGGAGAATTGCAAATAAGAAATTTTAGAGGTGCATTAAAAAGAGACTTTCAAGGTACTTTTATAACACTATCAGACTTCAATAAGAAAGCAGTAGAGAGTGCAAAGGATGAAAATAAAATTCCGATAAACTTATTAAATGGCAGAAAATTAATTGAACTTTTTATTCTCCAATATGATAAAGTTATGGAGTTAATTGAGGCAGATGAAAACGAAGAGTTGCAAAAGAAATTGAAATTTAAAAAAGTTATTATACCTTTTAATTAAAATATTACTATGGAAGAAAAAATACCACCAGTTGTTTTTATGTCATATTCACACGATAATGAAGAACATAAATCCTGGGTTTTGCAATTGGCAACAAGATTAAGAAGCAATGGTGTTGACGTTCTATTAGATAGGTGGAACGTCACATTAGGTAGTGATGTGGCTTCTTTTATGGAAAGAGGATTATCAAAATCGCGAAGAATAATTTGTGTTTGCTCTGCCCCTTATGTTAACAAAGCCAACAATGGAATTGGTGGGGCCGGATATGAAAAACAAATTATAACTGCTGAATATCTAAGAAACCAAAATACAGACCTTGTTATTCCTCTAATTAGGTCTAATTCAGAGGAACGAAAAACACCGACTTTTTTAGGCAGTAGAATGTACATTAGTTTTGAAGACGATGCAAAATATGAATCTAAATATGAAGAACTTCTTAGAGATATTTTAGAAGAACCTGTTTTACCTATTCCTAAAATTGGACAAAATCCTTTTGAAAACATTAAAGCATTTGCTCAACAAAAGTTTATTCCTTCAAATGAACAATATACTTCTCCAGCATTAGAAGGAACTGTAACATTCGACTATTCCAATAATAACCATTGTTACTTTATTGGTCAAGATGCACTTCAATTCGAATGTAGATTTTCAAAAGGCTCAAATCAAATTATTTATTTATATAATGACCCTTCAAGTATAAAAGCAGTTGCATTAGTAAAGGATGTAAGCGAAATAAACAAAATTAAAGATGCAAGAGTTTATGATTATTCTTCGAGAAACAGAATGGTTCAAGTTGGTCAATTAGGATTATTACAAAACACAAATGGCTTTTACGCCGCAATTAAGATTCTCAATTTAAAAGATGATACTCGCGGAGATTGTAATGACGAAATTACTTTTCAATACAAAATACAATCAAACGGTTCACCAGATTTTACAGTCTGATTCTCATAATAAAGTAATAAAAAAACCCGAAAAATTTCATCGGGGTTTTTCAATTTAGCTTAGTGAATGGTATAGCCTTAATAAGGCTACAATCAATCTAACTAAGTCTTTTAGTAATTTGATTAGTTCTTTTGATTTTTTCATGTCTCAAAAATATAGTGATTACGAAGGCTTTCCAATATATTTCTAAAAGTAAAGCATTTATATAACCCTTTTATGTATGTTGTTGGTATGTATAAGACGATAATACAATCACAGGTAGAACATCTAAAGCGTAAGGGAAAACTCATGAATGAAAAGTATGTCAATCCACAATTAAAATTTGAATTGTGCCAACTTGAACAGCAGTATTACTATATGCGCTATGAACAAATGTTAATGTTGGCACCTACACTAGTTCATCAACTTTCTAAGGAACAAATAAAGGAATGGATTGATTAGTAAGAAAAGGATGGAGTTCTACTTATACTTTGATAGCGCATTTCTTAAATTTCTTTCCATGTAAGATTAGAAGAGCATCATTAGAGTAATACTTAGCAGCTTCAATTACATAGACATTTCTTAGATTAGTTTCCTTCTTAATCCATCTCAGATATAACTTTAAATGAGAAGCA
Organism: Bacteroidota bacterium; assembly: GCA_043747595.1. Taxonomy (GTDB): domain Bacteria; phylum Bacteroidota; class Bacteroidia; order AKYH767-A; family 2013-40CM-41-45; genus JADKIH01. Next base: position 19,285 of record JAYTOX010000122.1, read on the forward strand.
ATTGATTCAACCTTTGTATTTTCTTTAGGATCAATAACAAAAATCATATCCCCTTTGTTTTCATGTTGTAAAAAGTGAGCCGCTTTCATCATACCACCAACGTAAGTTTTTCTACTTGATGTCGTTTCTGATTCTAATATAATATAATGATTCCCTTTCTTTAAAACATAGTCAGGTTTATATCCGGGTTCCAGTTCCTGCCCATTTTTAAACATATTGAAGTCTTTAAAATTGTGTTTTAATTTTTTAAAATCGCTATCTCTTATCATAAATTTTATAAATTATTAGTCCATTGCTTATCTTAGTCTTGAGAATAAATGAACTACCTAAATATTAAGTACTAAACAGGAAATTTTTAGTCCACCTTCCAAATTAGTTTATTTATCTTCAACTCTTCGAATATTCTTACCAATAATAATTCCAACAACAAAAATAGCAACAACAATCGAAATCACCTTCCAATTTACCATACTTGGTTTAGGGTTCGGGGGCCCATTAAACCCAAACAATTCATTCGCATCCGGAGGCACCATATCAAAGTTTGTCATAATCTGATTTTTTTACGATTTTAAATTTATTTTTTTCTATTCCCATTACTCCATATTCATAGAACCACAATATTTTATAGTTGGATTTTTTATCTGTTGTATTTGAAATTGCAGAATTGAGCGGAATATTATTTACTTTTAGGACTTCTTCAGAAATGAAATCAATATTTTGTCGATGCCCTGATCGGCGATGTTAAGCGGAAATTGGCTTTACACTCTGAAATTAGTTGTGCCATCAAGCGCCGTTCCGTCCGGGAATTGGCAATTCTCTAATCAATCAATTTTAGTGCGGACTGAATGACGCTTGAAGGTTACATAATTGAAAGTGTGTCGGTAAATCCGCTTAACATCGCCGAGCAGGTAAAAAGAAAATCTGAAAACGGTAATGGATTTACAAAAAAAGTAATCGCATCTCCTTCGCCCTAATCCCTTTTCCTTTGATTAATCTGACTGCTCTGATAAACATAAATGACAACCACTAGCATTAAACCCCCAACAAAGATCAACCCCCAATCCGGCTGCATCGTCGTGGTTGGGCCGACAACTACACTCTCTATCGGTTTAGTAAACCCAAATACTTCGTTCGGGTTTGATACAATAGGCTTAAAGTTTTCCATATTCTGATTTTTTAATGATTGTAAATTTTTCATAACCCACTCCCATTGCTCCGTACTCAAAAAACCACTTGATCGTGTTTTGTGTTTTTTGATCGATGCCGGTTTCCGGTGCTGAGTTGAGATCAATATTGTGAAGTATGATTATCTCGCTTGTTACAAATTCAACGTTTTGCTGTTGGCATGATAGGAAAATTTTCTCCAGATTTTTATCGGCCTGCTTTAGTAGCTGGATGGCATTGTACTTGGCATTATTTTCTTCCTTTCGCAAATTTGTGTGGGCGTTCGACCTGCAAACATTGTCGCAGTGTTTTGCATCGGAACGCTTTGGAATAAAAGTTCCATTCGGACACTTCGGATTCAAACATTTTCGTGGTGGATAAATTGTTTTTGGCATAACTTCTATTTTTCAGATGAATGATTCGCGTTCAGGATATTTAATATATCCTGACGACTATAGTAGTTGGTGCTGCCAATTTTTGAAAACGGAAGTTGTCCGCTTTGTCGCATGTTCCAGAACCATGTGGTTTTCCTTCCCAGCAATCCTTTTGCTTCAGGCTCGGAAATGTAATCTCCGAGTGGAGGCTTACCTACGGAAGAGGATTGGCCGGTTAACAGGTCGAGTATCTTCGATTGACCTTCTAGGATTTTCTCTAAAACAGAGCCGGGTACTAAATAAAAATGTTCTTGTTGAATCGCCATAATTCGTTAATTAGTGGCCGAAAAATCCGAATTATACTGACTGCAACATGTTTTTTCCCAATTTGTCATTTATGACAAATTAAATTGTCGAAAAAATTAAAAAATGGTTTTTAGAAGCGTTTTGACCTCTCCTTCGGTTTCGATTAAATGAGTTCGCTTCCTTTGAAGGACATACATCCTACTTCGAAAATCAATTTTTTTTAAGCCGCTTTTCGATTTGTACCAAAAGTAATTCTCCGCAATGCCAATTGATCCCCAATTTTTACCTGAATCATTAATTATATTCTCTTCATTATTTGAATCTTTCTCAAAGACTAGATTATACATGAGAACTAAGAAAAAATCTATTTCTGATTTTTTGATAACACATGTATTTTGAAAGTCAAATACGTTTGAAAAATCATGTATATGCTCTGTAATATTTTTATTCGCCAATTCTTCGGAAAGTCTTTTTAATACAATTGGATTTCCATTCCATATAAGTTTGCCTTTCGAGTTTTTTAATTCGTCTAACTCTTCCTTCATTCGTATAAAAGATTCGCCCAACTTTTCTTCAGGAAATTCTTGAAGAAAACGTTTTCTCAATTCCTCGTTGTTCTTCAATATACTTTCATATCCGGCAATTGCTACCTGTTCTTGGCCGATCTCTTGTAAAAACTTCGTATTTAAAAACAAAACATTAAGTACAGTTAGGTTGAACTTGTCAAACAAAGCTATCTGTTCTAAGGTGGCATTTGCTAGCTTTTCATTTATTCTACTTATAAGAGAATGGGAAGAAAGCTCAAGCATATTTATTTTGGCGTCAGCTTCATCCATGATTAATTGATCCTTGCAAAAAAAATATTCTTGAAAAGTCAGTCCTAGAAAACTTAATCCTTTCTTGAGGTTTTCTTGTTCGTATGGTAACAACGCATTGGTCAAAATTCTTTCAACCTCATCATCAGTAAACTTTCCGAATCGTAATTCTTGTTCCATTTCTACTTTAGTTTATGTCAATTAAATCTTCCCCTCCAACCTATCCGCAATCTTCTGCATATAACTATTCGTGATCTTCCCGTAAATCTGAGTAGTCTTAATACTCGTATGACCCAACCATTTACTAACTACTTCCATCGGAACTTCATTGTTCAACAAAACCGTAGTGGCGCAAGTGTGGCGAGCCACGTGGTGCGATAGCGTTTTTGTAATGCCAACATTATTAGCAATTATTTTTAAAGCAGTATTCACTTTCTGATTTGAAATTGTTGGTATCACTCGGTTCAAGACTTTTCGTTCTGACGAATCATTATACTTTTCCATGATCTTAATTGCAGGAGGAAGTAAGGGTAAAGTTAATACTTCTCCCGTTTTTTCTTGAATAATATTGATCATGTATTTTCCTTCTTTCGTTTTTTGAATTCTGTCCATCGTGAGTTGTTGGGCATCAACAAAACGTAATCCTGTGTAAACGGAGAAAATAAAAACGTCACGAACTTTTTTTAAACTAGCATTATCACCCAAGTCGTGCTTGATCAATGCGTCAAGTTCTTCTTGCGTTAAATAAGTACGATTGGAGGGAGATTTTTTCAGCTTAAATTCTTCGTACGGATTTCTGTCTATCAACCCTTCTTTGCGTGCGCGAATTAAAATTGTTCTTATCCTACTGTGATGTTTGGAAGCGGTATTTCTTTTAAGTGTCGCCTCCGCCCCTTTATATGTTTTTTGATTCAACAAAAAAAGATCGAAGTCCTGTATAAATTTGTAGTCAATATTTTCAATCGGATAATCATTGGATTTTTTCTTTTCTTTTATAAATGCGGCGAGCCGTTCTTTTGAGTAACCATACATTGCAACAGTTACTTTTTCTACTTCGTTTGCTGCATCAAGTCTTTCAATGCAAGTATCGTAGTATTGAAGGATATGTGTTGTTGCGCTTTCTTTATGAGTCAAGATGTTTTTAATCGTTGCCGCTGAAATGATTTTATTTTCTTCGCGAAGCTTGCGAACTATTTCATGCACTTCTGTTTCAAGTGCAGAAAGATGCGCGTTGATCTGAAGATTTTTTTTAGTGCGTTCTTTTTCTTCAAGCCAGTCAGTTTCTTCAACAGAATATTGCGTGAACAATTCTGCCTTCTTTCGGGCATAATGAATTCGTGCAAAAATTTTGAATCTGTTTCCTTTATTTCTAGACTTGTTTAGGAAGAATTTGATGGAGTATGATGCTCTGACCATTTTGGTGACGCACTTTTTTAGCTTGGTGACGCAGTGCTATCCGAAATATAGAAAAAAGTTAAAAGCCGACAAAACAAAAAGTGATAAATTTTACTAAAAAGGCGATTTGTGAAAGAAAATGAAGCTGGGCGAAAGGGTTTGGCGGAGAGAGTGGGATTCGAACCCACGGTACACTTTTGGTGCACACACGCTTTCCAAGCGTGCTCCTTCAGCCACTCGGACATCTCTCCTTTTTTAAATGATTGCGAAATTAAAACTCTAACAATCACTCACATTTTTTCAGCTCGCAAAGAAACATATTTTTTTTCTAACGATTGCTATCTATATCTTCCGTAATACTGTAATTTTCTTCTTTCGGAATATTGCTTTCTCTCTTGTAAATTATCCACAACAACGCAGCGCCTAAAACTAAACTCACAAGCACACTTTTAAAATCGCTCTCTACCCCTATCTTATCAGGATCTGTGCTAATCAAATTGTGTTGGTATAGATAAGTGAAAATAACCGCTCCTGCATTATTTACAAAGTGCGCAAGTATCGGTAACCACAAACTTCCACTCCACACATATAAATACCCAAGCAGTCCTCCCAACATTAATCGTGGTACAAATCCATAAAACTGCATGTGCATTGCGCTGAAAAGAAATGCTGCCGTCCATATTCCTACATGAACATTCTTCGACCAACGAGAAAAGATTTTTTGCACCACTCCTCTAAAAACTAATTCTTCTCCTATAGCAGGAAGCAATCCAATCATAAATAAATTAAAAATTAAATCTTTTGTTGTACTCATCTCCAAAAACTTTTTCGTAAGCACCGCTGCTTTATCCTCCGATTCTCTCATCCAATCTTCTACACTTTTCAAAAATCCGGGTAAGTGTAAATGTGCATTCATCTCGCCCAAATAATTAATCGCCGGTGTTATTATAATCATAGCTAACACTAAATAAATTGCTGTAATCGCTGTGGGTTTTCTATCGATGCCTAAATATTCTGTCGGCTTCTCACTAAATAAATATGCAATCACAAACGGAGGTAATATAAATGTACCGATGGCGGAAAAGGTTTGGATCATTCTCAAAATCGGCAACGCCAATGGCGAATCCATATCGTTCAAAACAACAGTCAATTCGGTCATGCTTAGGCCAAAAGTTGCCGTTGCTACCACCATACTAACCACCGTAAATGCCACCGCTAGCAGTAAAATTACCCCAACGGTGATCAAAAACTGAGAATATGGAGTATTTTTCTCCCAAATTGCCTTCATCATCTATTTACTTTATTTTTGCCCGACAAAAGTAATCCTTTGTTGGGTTTTAGTACCATCTTTTATTATCAATTCCAGCTGAAATTTAGCGATTGATTTTAAAGAATAATCGGTTCTACTTCCAAAAAAATTCTTCAGCTAACAATCAATTGCATTGTTAGAACAATTCCAATATCGAACGAAGTGTTGAATAACATTTCAAGCGTTACTAAATAATTGCTTACACGAATAAACAGTAAATGGTAAAAATTGCAGACATAGAATTAGGTGAATTTCCTCTCCTCCTTGCACCCATGGAAGACGTGAGTGATCCTCCTTTCCGTTATGTCTGTAAAAAATATGGAGCGGATATGATGTACACTGAATTTATTTCCAGTGAAGGTCTTATTCGTGATGCTGCTAAAAGTCGCGTGAAGCTCGACATCTTCGAATATGAACGACCAATAGGTATTCAATTGTTCGGAGGCGAAATCGGCTCAATGATCGAAGCGGCCATAATCGCTGAAGCAGCTCAACCAAATTTAATCGATATTAATTATGGCTGTCCGGTAAAAGCTGTTGCTTGCAAAGGTGCCGGCGCTGCACTACTTCAAGATATTCCGAAGATGGTGAAGATGACTGAAGAAATTGTAAAAGCTGTTAAACTTCCTGTCACCGTTAAAACGCGTCTTGGTTGGGATGAAAACACACTCAACATTATGGAAGTGGCCGAACGTCTTCAAGACATCGGTATAAAAGCGCTTTCTATTCATGGTCGCACTCGAAAACAAATGTATAAAGGACCGGCCGAATGGGATCTCATTGGCAAAGTAAAAAACAATCAACGAATTCATATTCCTATTTTCGGAAATGGCGATGTGGACTCTCCACAAAAAGCTATCGAGATGCGAAACCGTTATGGTGTAGATGGTGTTATGATTGGTCGTGCAAGTATTGGTTACCCTTGGATTTTTCGAGAGATAAAACATTTTATGAAAACTGGCGAAATGCTTCCTTTCCCAACAATTGAAAATCGTGTTGACGTTTGTCGCACACATTTACAAAAATCTGTCGAATGGAAAGGCCCCAAGCTCGGCATCTTCGAAATGCGACGACACTATGCAAATTATTTTAAAGGCCTCGACAACTTCAAAGATTTCCGAATGCAAATGGTTACCGCTCCTACTGAATCTGATATTCACGAAATACTTGATAGTGTTTTGGGAAATTATCAGAGTGTGTCAGCCTAACTTTTTTTCTCCCTGCGCCTGAAGGCGCGGGCAAGAAAGTGGGGCTTTATTCCCTGTGCCTTCAGTCACGGGTCACTTTTATAACTCGTGCCTTTATTCCCCATACCTTCAGTCACGGGTCACTTTTATAACTCGTGCCTTTATTCCCCATGCCTTCAGGCATAGGTCACTTTTATAACTCGTGCCTTTATTCTCCATGCCTTCAGGCATGGGTCACTTTTATTCCCCATGCCTTCAGGCATGGGTCAACTTCATTACTTGCAACTAACCTTTTTTAAATCCATACAATCTCACAAGCTCGTCCAACTCATCATTAAATGTTTTTTTTGAATGATGCGCCTCCTGATTATTGATGTAGTTCGCAACTCTTTCAACTTGCGACTCACTAACAGAGACTGCCCAAAAATCATTCTGCCATTTGAATTGGTCTGCAACTAATTTATTTTTATTTATCCAAAAGGAAGATTCCCCCTTTATTAAATTAACAACTTTTGAAATCGATTGCTCGCTTCCAAGCGACAATAAACAATGAGCATGATCAAAATAACCATTCACATTTCGTAGGTAAATTTCTTTCTCCCTACAATTGTCGATAATATGACTAAACACTTTTCCTCTTATAGAATCGTTGAGAAAAGGCTTTCGGTACTTCGTAGAAAATACTACATGCACCCAAATTTTTACGTATGACATTTGACTTGTCTTTCTTAAAATTAAATTCTGCACGAATCTATTTAAGAAATTTTAGTTTCCGTAAAAATTTTACTCATTGCGACAAACTCCCCGCATATATTAAATTTAAAAATGTGTGGTTAAATGAAAATTAGTTGTTCACTCAAATTTATTATATTAGTTGCCTCTCATCTCTCCACTAATCACTTTCTTCATTCCCGCTTCTACTTCTCTTCGTGTCGACTTTCTCGCTAATAAAAACATCAGCTTCGTAACTGCTGCGTCGGTAGTAATATCGTCGCCGCTTATTACTCCTATATTTCGCAATCCAATTCCGGTTTCATACTTGCTCTGGTCTACAGACCCTCCACTACACTGAGAAACATTTACTACTACAATTCCTTTTTTTATTAATCGCTCCACGCTCTCTAAAAATAATTTGGTTGATGGTGCATTTCCACTTCCATACGTTTCTAATATCACGCCGCGCAAACCATCAATTTTTCCTAGCGCATCAATAACCTTCGGTAATAATCCTGGAAATATTTTTACAATTAATACATTGGCATCAAAACCATAGTGAACTTTCAGTTTTTTCTTGGGCTTCGATAAAATTATATTTCTATTAAAGATCATCTCTACCCCCGCCTCCGCCAACACCGGATAATTTACACTATGAAACGCATCAAATTTACTACTTGTTATTTTCTCTGCTCTATTGCCTCGTAGCAACTGACTATTAAAATAAATGCATACCTCAGGAACAACAGTTGATGAACTGGCAATTTCTATACTTGTGATTAAATTTCTTTTTGCATCGGTGCGTATTACTCCCAATGGAAGTTGAGACCCTGTTAGTATTACCGGCTTTGAAAGATTTTCTAACATATAACTTAATGCAGAAGCCGTATAAGCCATCGTATCGGTTCCGTGCAAAATCACAAATCCATCGTACTGGTCATATTTCTTTTCAATAATCGACGCCAGCTCTTCCCAAAACACCGGCAATACATCAGACGAATCGATAGGTTGGTGCGATGCATGAAATGCAATCTTACAATTCAAATGTTTTAATTCAGGAATCTGATCTGTGATCGAACGGAAATTAAATGGAATCAACGCTCGAGTTTTCTCATCGCGGATCATTCCTATCGTTCCTCCTGTATAAATAATCAATACTTTTTTCTTCATCGTCATTTTATTTCCGGTGTTAGCAACCAAATATTTTTATGGAGTTTTCTGTGGTGATTCGTGCTACTTCCATTAATGAACAACCTTTAATGTCCGATATTTTTTCTGCCACTTTTAAAATGTACGCCGGATCATTTCGCTTCCCCCTAAACGGTACCGGTGCAAGGTAGGGTGCATCGGTTTCTAAAACGATATGCTCTAAATCAATATTAGCAATGGCTTTATCAACTCCACTATTTTTAAATGTTACCACTCCGCCAATTCCTAATTTAAAACCCAAACCAATTACTCGTTTCGCATCCTCTTCATTTCCTGAAAAACAATGAAAAATTCCTTGAGGTGCTGTCTTCTTAGTCGACATTAATACTTCAAGTGTTTCTTGAAATGAATTGCGTGTATGAATGACGATTGGCAGCTTTCTTTCGTTCGCTAATTCAATTTGGTATGCAAATGCTTTTTTTTGTTCTTCAAAAAAAGTTTTATCCCAATACAAATCTATTCCTATTTCCCCAATAGCAACAAAACTTCGCGTTGCTAACCAGTGTTCAACAACTAACAACTCTTCTTTCCAGTTTTCCTTTACATAACAAGGGTGTAGGCCCATCATCGGAAATACTTTTCCCGGATAGTTTCGCTCTACCTCTAACATCGGCTCAATCGATGAACTATCAATATTTGGCAGGAAAAAGCGTTCTACTCCTTGAGTAATTGCGTCGGCTATCAATTTATCGCGCTCCCCGTTAAACTCCTCAGAATATAAATGTGTATGGGTGTCGGTAATTATCATCTTTTTTATTATCGGGCGAAGACTATCTTTGCCTCGTTCATTAATTATGCAAAAATACTATTTTAACGGATGAAATTTCTCATACTGCGATTTTCTTCTATCGGCGATATTGTACTTACTTCTCCCGTAATAAGATGTTTGAGAAAACGCTTTCCGGAGGCCGAGATCCATTTTCTCACTCGTAAGAAGTTTTCAACGGTAATTGAACACAATCCACATATCTCAAAAAAAATATTCTTTGAGGAATCTATCGAGGAAATCATCCCTTCGCTGCAAAAAGAAAACTACGATTACGTAATCGATCTTCATCACAATATTCGATCTCTAAAAATTAAACGGGCTTTAAAAGCAAAATCGTTTTCGTTTAAAAAACTTAATGTTGAAAAATGGTTAATCGTTAATCTAAAAATTAACCGTCTTCCCAAAATACACATCGTTGATCGTTATCTCGAAACTGTTTCTTCTTTCGGAATAGTAAATGATGATGAAGGTCTTGATTATTTTATTTCATCTGAAGACGATAAAATAATTTCCCAACTCCCTTTAGAATTCAACGATGGTTATATTGCATGGGCAATTGGAGCACAACATGCTACCAAACAGCTTCCTCTTCAAAAAATGATTTCTATTGCTGGGAAATTGAAATTGCCTGTCGTTATTCTTGGCGGAAATGAAGATCTCTCAAAAAGTTCGGAGCTAATAAATCATTTTAATGTTCCTGTATTTAACGGCTGTGGTGTTTTCAAAATAAATGAATCTGCCGCAATTATTAAACACGCTCACCATATTATTACGCACGACACGGGCATGATGCACATTGCTGCTGCTTTTCGAAAAAAAATAATTTCAATCTGGGGAAATACTATTCCCGAATTCGGCATGGCGCCTTACCTACCCTCTCCTCTAAAATCAAACAGTATTATTGTAGAAGTAAAAAATCTTTCCTGTCGACCTTGCTCAAAAATCGGTTTTCAAAAATGTCCGAAAGGTCACTTTAAATGCATGAATGAAATTGATGAAACTAAAGTTGTAGGCGAGGTGTGAAATATTAAGTAAGAAGTATTAAGTAAGAAGTATGAAGTAAAAAGTATGAAGTATGAAGTAATAAAGGCCAACCGCCATTTTTACTTACTAATTACCACTCACCTTTCACTAGAAGAATAGAAATCAAAATGTTTTCGCTTCTCTTGACCAGTTGACCTCTAACCCCTGACTTTCCCACTACTCACCAATCACAACTCACCACTTACTAATTAACCATCAACTTTAATACTTTGCTTCTGCTTCCGTCTCTTTGACGAATGAAATAAGTATACATTCCTCCACCCAGCTCCTCTGTCGATATTTCAATCAATCCACTGCTTGAACTAATTTCTTTTGTCAATACAATTTGCCCGAAAGAATTATACAACTCAAACACATCGCCTTTCTTACTGTTAGTATAGTTAATCATCGATTTACTCGCCGTCGGATTTGGTGACGCTGCTGAAATAAAAATTCCCGGTACTAATACCGTTCCTCCAATATTACTCGAAAGTGTTTCTATTGTTAGATCATCAAAATAAAATCCATCGTATTCCTGAAACTGATCACTTGCAATTATAAATCGTAACAAAATTGTTTGTCCAATAAATCCATTAAGATCTACTTCTTCTTGCACCCATGTTGGCTGGTTTCCATCATAAATCGGTTCATTATACAATTGAGATGTAGTACCCAAACTTGTATACTTTCCACACAACGACGTCCATGTAAATCCTCCATCTGCTGATGCTTGAAATGCTGTGTAGTCAAATCCTTTTTCAATCGACCACTTTGCGTTAAACGAAACTTTTGCACGTATCGCCACTGTGAGATCTAATACATTCGCCAAAACAATATCTGAACTTCCATTATTAATATATGTATTAAATGGAGAGTCTGTTATGGATGTTGCCGGTGAAACATAATCCTCAGTAGTTGTTCCCCATGCTGTCGACGAATTCCAGTTGTTCAAATTAGACGCATCGTCAACTATTGTCGGAATAGGAATTCCATAATATTGAGTGATGGTATCTGTAACTGTGTACAATCCATTATCCACAGAAATAGCGAATGTCAATATATCACCATTATGAATCGAAGGGTCTAAAGTGTAATTGATAGAATCATGAACAAGTTGCAATAAATTTAATCCTGAATATGTATGTGTCGTTCCTACACTTAGCACATTCAATGAAATGGGAATCAACGATACTGTATAGTTTCCCGTTGTATCTAATCCTAATAATCTAAAATCATATACTAAACTATTTATCGTTTGGGCGACGTACAATGGTGGTGTCGTATATACTTTTCCATAGCGCCCGGCTAATCGAGCCATTGTTAAATTGGCAAACATATTATCATTGCACAATGGAATAATTCTATTGCTCGCCGGCCAAAATCCGTCTACCGCTGTTCCAACTTCCGGCGTCCATGCAAAAACTTTAGGTTTTCCACTTACATCGCCATACATCCAATCATCAGAACCTCCATTAACAACATAATTCACTGTTTGATTTGGTGTGCCAACATGGTAATTATTTTTTTCTGCAATCGCATGTCCATAAAAATAATATTGAATAGAATCTACCGGATAATAATCTCTTATGTAGCCCCATGATTGTACTAAATGATTTCCATACGTGTGATAATTAAGTGCAAGTTTGAACTGGTGTGCATTTGTAAAATTTCTAATCGCCTGTGTTTCCGGTTCTGAAAAACTTGTTGTTCCTCTATAAGTATTAGAACTTGTAAGTGGCGACGATCCTGTATCATCATACGCCCACTCATATCCATAATTACGATTGAGGTCTACTCCAAATTCTCCATCTAAATTATCTCTTCGGTTTTTTCTCCATAAGCCTCCTCCATTCGGATCTGTCGATTCATTATAAAGATATCCATCCGGATTTATACAAGGAATAAAATACATCTCCGTATTGTCAACCAAATTTCTCACTGTTGTATCTGTTGAATAGTTTTCCAATAAGTACCACATATAAAAAACTAATTGCGACATCGACTCCGGCTCGCGCGCATGATGAACAGCAGTATATAAAACTTCCGGTTCCGATTCGTGAATATTCGGATTGTCAGAAATTTTTACGTAATAAATTGGTCGCCCTTCTATCGTAGGATTCGCAGGATCAATACTTGTCTTTATTGTTATTAAATTTGGATACAACAATTGCATCGAGTCAAGAATGTTCAACAGTTGATTGTACTGAAAATATCCGCCCATTCCACCCAAATAAAAATGATTGGGTGTAACGTAAGTCGGGTTGCTGCTATTTCCACATCCGCCTACACTTGAAACACGCTCTGGTGTTTTATTTGATAATCGGTCTTGATAAAATTTCTGTACGTCATTTATCAAAACTTCTGTTCTAAATCCGGCTTGATTTATTTTTTCAATCTCGCTTTCATTAAAATCAGAAACAAACCAAACTCCTTTGCGATAATCTCCTTCTAAAAAATCAATCCCCACATTCGACAATTTATCTGTCGATTTTCCATCAAACCAAATTTTCACTTTTTTATATTTCGCCGTTTGTCCAGATACAAATGTTGCAGAAAAAATAATAGTTAAAATGAGTAGTGCTTTTTTCATTGTAATTATGTGTTTGCACAAATGTAGCAAAAAGCCCTTGATTCTCCTCCCGGTAGAATGAATGAAGCATTAAGAAAAAAGCACTTATAACACATTTATTATAAGTAAATGACACAATAGTTGATTGAAAAAAGCGGACGCACCAATGCTCCTTTAGTTCACCTCTGTTTTTTAAAAACTAAATGTATTTTTAAAAAAAGGGTTTACCTTTTCGTTGAAGAAAGATGTACATACAAAAACAATGATTTGTGCAAGTGTTTCGCCGGATTATATTTATATCCAAACAGGAATAGATGTACTTCAGAATTCCGATCTTACGGTTTATCCAAACCCTGCTTCTACCCAATTTTCGTTTCTATTCAATCATGCTGGTGAAAAGGCAACTGTATCTTTAGTAGATGTTGCCGGTCGTACCATTCTTTCTCAATGCTTAGCGAATGGTGTAAATGTGATCGACATTCATCAAGTATCGAAAGGCGCTTATTTCTTAATTACAGGAAACGATGGAAAAATTAGTTCAACAAGAGTTTTTATCTCGCAGTAATTTTATTACTCAATAAACTCTCTCAGCACCTCGAATAAAATCGGGGCGTTGTTTTTTACACTATTGCTTCATCACCTTACTCATGTATGGCTTTTAAAAAAATATATTGAAAAAAACAAGTTAGACTCAAGAGCACTTTATTCTTTTGTTAAAAAATAAACTCTTTCTTGTTTTGAAGAATCGTGAATTCATTTTTATCTCTTACATAGTAAATCATGAAAATGTTTTACCGTTTTATAAAAGTATATGCTTGTGCACCTTTACAAACTTGTCTTCTGTTTTTATTGCAAAATAATACAATGAAATTTATCCAATAAAAAAAGGAGCAACTGAATAATTAGTTGCTCCTTTTCTTTTTACTCTTTCACCGATACTCCTTCGGCTGAATAAAACAGCTCTACTGTTTTTATTCCTTGCTTTATTTCTATCTCATAAAAACGTCTGCCTTTCGATGTTTCTATACTAGAGGACTCTTTTACTTCCGATGACTTATGCGCTTTCTCAAATGCCATGCGAACTTTTTCGGGTAACAAATCATACTTTACTCCCGTTTCCGTTTCCAGCCATTTTCCGTCTTCACTATAGTTTGCAGAGTTTTTCATTCCTCCTATTTCAAATTCGGCTTCAAACTCATGAGCGCCTTCTTTACCCCACTTTACTTTTGTTGCACCGGGAAATTTACTAGCGAATGCAGATGAAACAGCAGCAGGTACTTTTGCTTGTGCAATGCTGATTGTATAGGCACATATTAGCGCCATTGATATTAAAATTATCTTTTTCATTTTTGTTTTTGATTACTGATTGAAATAATAAATAAAATTTAATCTAATTATACCTCAATCGGCGGCCTAAAAATTTTTGTAATCACATCTGAATGAAAAAAGTCATCGTTGTTGTTGGTTCTTTTTACACGAACTATAACTGCTTTTATGAGTTTAGATTTCTCTACCGAAAGAAAACAAAAACTAATATGACTTTGGTGGATGCCGGGTAATTGTTGATGGGGCTTCTGCTCATCATTCTTCTCATGTTTATCAAACACTCCGTCGATATTCAATAAATGATCGGTAAAAAAATCAATCATCGTCATGTCTTTATCTTCTGTCGATTTGCAATGACGATACATTTCGGGTAAATCTTGCATTACAGCAAAATCGCCCATCGGTAAACATGTTATTCCAAATGAATAAAAAAACAATAAAATAATTGCTGTTGCTTTTTTCAATTTGTAAGTCCTATTATATAACCCTTAAGTTTAAATCCTTTCCCTTGTACTAACGCGCGCGCTAAAAAATAATTGCCATGTAGAACTGTTTTCGCCTTCATTACTTTTTCGGCATTGCCTCAACATCCATAAATATCAATTCCCATATATGACCATCTAAGTCCTTGAAACTTTTTTGAAGCATCCAGCCCATCTCCTGATGTTCTCGCTGTTGCTTTGCTCCTCCTGCAATTGCTTTTTCATACATAGAATCCACTTCTTCTCTACTATCGAACGATAATGCAACTAGAACCTCTGTATGTGTTTTGGTATCGCAAACTTCTGTATCTATAAAACCTTTGAAAAATTGTTCTACTAGTAGCATAGCAAAAATATCATCCGCTATAATCATACATGTAGCTTTCTCATCGGTAAACTGTGGATTAAATGTAAAACCAAGCTTAGTAAAAAACTCGATCGACTTGTTTAAGTCTTTAACTGCAAGATTAACAAATATTTTCTTCGACATAATAATCTCTATTTAGAAAATTTTTTCTTATTAATGTTTAATTGCTGATTAAAAAATACTACTCAAACAATCGCTTTAATTCTGTTGCATCGGCCGGTTTCATTTTCCCTGCTAAAATAAGCGAGAGCTGTCTTCTCCTTAATGCACTATCAAATCGTTGTTGCTCTTCTTCTGTTTCAGGAATAATTGCCGGTACATGTATCGGACTACCCATCTGATCAACTGCCACAAAGGTGTAAATTGCTTCATTGCATTTTTTCTTTTGCCCTGTTGCATTGTTCTCGACCCATACATCAATAAAAACTTCCATCGATGAACTAAATGAGCGTGAAACTTTTGCATGCAGTGTTACAATTTCTCCTAATTTAATTGGTTGATTAAAACTTACATTGTTAACGCTTGCCGTTACTACAATCCTTCCACAATGACGATGCGCAGAAATAGCAGAGGTGATGTCCATCCAATGAAGTAACTTCCCTCCCATTAAATTACCCAACGTATTTGTATCGTTTGGCAATACAAGCTCTGTTGTAATTGTCAATGAATCTTTCGGATTTTTTGCGGCTAATGACATAGTATAAGTAATTAATAAAATAAAAGTGTTGTAATAATTTACAACAAGACAACAATTAAACTCTTCTCAGATTTACTTCGCCAACAGGATTTACAATCATTGGAACCTTCTCTATAGAAACGCTGCTAGTATCTAAACCAAATGCTCGCTCCTCCGACAATGACACGTGTTTAAAAAAGAAGTAGAAGTCCAAAATAATTTTTTCGTAAAACGGAAGCTCGTTTTCATAGCTAAGGAATTTCTCCATCACAACAAAACGAAAATCGCCAATTAAATTTTTCCTTCCAAGAGACTCATAGCGCGATGTGATGTCAACCTCGAAATTCTTAACCATGTCTTCCACTACCTTTCTAAACATCAAGTTTATTCTTGGCTCTACGCGGAATCCTAATCTGAAATCGATACGAATAATATTTCCTTTAATTAATTCGGTCACCTTGTACTCCATTGTGTACGGTTCATCCATTACATCAACATGCACAAACCAATACATATCGGCTCTCTTTGGCTGCTTCTGCAAAATTGAATAGATGACCTTTGCCTCTATCTCATCCGAAATATTTGCACTCGTTAAATATACGAGATGTGTTGCATATTTTGGAATAGAAAAATCATGACTCAAATCGCGAAGTAAATTCAAGTAGTCTTTTAGCTTTACAAATTCTACAAATCGATTTCGAATTTTTCTAGCTGCATACCAACCCCACATTTGTCCAATCAATCCCAGTGCAATCAATAATGTTAACCATCCACCATGAGGAAACTTATCTAAATTGGCTACGAGAAATGATAGTTCAACTGATAAAAACAAACACAAAACAAAAATAATAAACACCGGCGATACACGTCGTAAATACAAGTAATATGCTAAGAGTATTGTTGTACTCAACATTGTTATGATGATAGCTAATCCATATGCTGCCTCCATTCCACTCGACTCTCTAAAGAATAACGTGATGCCTATACATCCTAAAAGCAATACCCAGTTTACAGATGGTACGTAAAGTTGTCCTCGCATATCGGTCGGATAAACAACACGAACCTTCGGCCAAAAATTAAGTCGAATAGCTTCGTTGATCAAAGTGAACGATCCGGAAATTAATGCCTGTGATGCAACAATCGCAGCTGCGGTTGCAATTACAATTCCCGGAATCAAAAACCACTGCGGCATCATTTCAAAGAAAGGATTTTTCTCTGCTAACAAAGATCCTTGTCGTTGAATAAGCCATGCTGCCTGCCCAAAATAATTTAAAACTAAAGCTGTTTTTACAAAGACCCATGTAATACGAATATTCTTTCTTCCACAATGGCCCAGATCGCTATATAAGGCCTCTGCCCCTGTAGTACATAAGAAGACGGCACCCAACAACCAAAAACCTCCAGGGTATTGTGTGATTAGATGAATTGCATAATATGGGTTCAATGCTTTTACTACTCCGGGCACTTGAATTAAATTATAGACCCCAATTGTAGCAATAGTGCTAAACCAAACCAACATGATTGGCCCGAAGAAATTTCCAACAAACTTGGTTCCGAACTGCTGAATAAAAAACAATGCTGTGAGTATAGCAATGACAATTGGAACTGTAGGAATTTCCGGATTATATATTCGTAATCCCTCTATGGCGGAGGCAACAGAAATTGGTGGAGTAATAATTCCATCGGCAAGTAGGGCAGAACCACCTATGATTGCAGGAGCAATTAGCCATTTTAATTTAGTACGACGAACTAATGCATAGAGCGAAAAAATTCCTCCTTCACCATTGTTATCTGCTCTAAGTGTGAGCATAACGTATTTAAAAGTTGTTTGAATTGTAAGCGTCCAGAAAATACATGATATCCCTCCTAGAACTACTTCTGAGTTGATCGGCTGTTTTCCGACAATGGCTTTCATTACGTACAGCGGCGATGTACCGATGTCTCCGTAGATGATACCTAGTGTGACGAGCAACATTGCTGCCGACACTTTATGAACGTTGTGCTTACTCAAGCAAAATTTTATTGGGCGAGCAAAAGTATAAAGATTTTTGGATTCCCTTTAGTGAATCGCTTTCTTCTTTCATTAATACATTAGATTATTTTATTATTCATTTCTTTTTAAATTTCAATTACCGTGTTCGATTGTGAAAGACTGTTTGCCATCCGTGTGTCTTGCAACGGTTTGTACAAAAAAGAGTAGCTTTGCAAAATGCAAGCAAACTATGATGTAATTGTTGTTGGCGCCGGTCATGCCGGTTGTGAAGCTGCTGCTGCTGCTGCTAACATGGGATCAAAAGTCCTTTTGATTACCATGAATATGCAAACAATTGCTCAAATGAGCTGCAATCCTGCTATGGGCGGTATAGCTAAAGGTCAGATTGTGAGAGAAATAGATGCACTTGGGGGGTATAGCGGAATTGTTTCCGATAAATCGATGATTCAGTTTCGTATGCTCAACCGATCTAAAGGCCAAGCTATGTGGAGTCCTCGTACCCAAAATGATCGAATGGTATTTGCTACCGAATGGAGGAATATGCTCGAACAAACTCCCAATGTAGATTTTTGGCAAGACATGGTTAACTCTCTGATTATCAAAGATGAGGCTGTTGTGGGTGTCAGAACTAGCATGGGAATTGAATTTGGAGCTAAAGCCGTTGTGCTTACAAATGGTACTTTTTTAAATGGCATAATACACATAGGTGAAAAGAATTTTGGTGGCGGTAGAACAGGGGAGAAGGCGGCTACAGGAATTACCGAACAATTAGTTCAACTTGGGTTCCAAAGCGGCCGCATGAAAACCGGAACTCCTCCGCGTATTGATGGTCGTTCGTTAGATTATTCAAAAATGGAAGTCCAAGAAGGCGATGAAAACCCAGGACGTTTCTCTTTTCTTGAAACACCGCTTCCCGAAAAACAACGTTGTTGCTGGATCACCTACACGAATGATCGGGTTCATGATCTTCTTAAAGAGGGTTTTGAAAAATCACCAATGTTTACTGGTAGGATACAGGGTATAGGCCCAAGGTATTGTCCATCGATCGAAGATAAAATCAATCGATTTGCAGATAAAGAACGTCATCAATTATTTGTTGAGCCGGAGGGATGGAATACCGTAGAAATATACCTGAATGGCTTTTCAACTTCTTTACCTGAAGATGTGCAAGCAAAAGCATTGCGGTTGATTCCTGGATTTGAAAAGGCAAAGATGTTTCGACCCGGTTACGCTATCGAATACGACTATTTTCCCCCTCAACAATTAAAACTTACGCTTGAAACCAAGCTAATAACTAATTTGTTTTTTGCAGGTCAAATTAACGGAACAACTGGTTACGAAGAAGCCGCCTGTCAAGGATTAATGGCAGGAATTAATGCCCATTTAAATATTAATGACAAAGCCCCTTTTGTATTAAAGAGGTCGGAGGCCTATATCGGCGTTTTAATTGACGATTTAGTCACAAAGGGAACCGATGAGCCATATCGAATGTTTACTTCCAGAGCCGAATATCGTACGCTTTTAAGGCAAGATAATGCAGATATTCGATTAACTCCCTTAGGAAATACTTTGGGGTTAGCTTCCGATGAAAGACTGGCAATGGTAGAGAAAAAGATCCGTTACAGTTCTGAAATAATCGATTTTATCAAAAACTACTCCGTTTCCCCAGAAGAAATTAATGAACTGCTTGAAGAGGCGGGAACAGACACGCTTAAACAAAAAGTAAAGCTTGCCGGAATTGTTTTACGGCCTCAATTGAGCCTAGAACAAATTTCCGCCAAAATTGGACCTTTAAAAGCCTTTATTGAAAGTGTACCGGCCGAAGTTCGAGCTGATTCTAGCGAACAAGCAGAAATTTCAATGAAATATGAAGGATATATCGGAAAAGAGAATGAAATTGTAGGTCGTTTTAATAAAATGGAAGAAACCTTTCTAAAAGACGATTTTAATTACCATGGCTTGTCGGCTTTGTCGATGGAAGCCAGAATTAAGCTTACCTCAATAAAACCAAGTACTTTGGGACAGGCATCCAGAATTAGTGGTATTTCTCCGTCCGATATCTCTGTTTTAATGGTCTATTTGACCCGCTAATGTTTCACGTGGAACAATAATACTATGGAAATTTTATCAAATTGCCCCATTTGCGATGAAAAAGATTCGCAAACCGTCTTAGTTTGTGAAGACTATACGGTAACTCATGAAAAATTTACTATTTCAGCTTGCTTATCGTGCGGGTTCCAATTTACCAACCCGCGTCCCGAGGAATCAAAAATAGGTAAATATTACGAGAGTGATAACTATGTAAGTCATAGCAATTCAAAAAAGGGTATTATTAACGCTATCTATCACTTTGTCCGGCAATTTTCGCTAAATAAAAAGATACAATTGATTAATTCTCTCTCAAAAAAAGGAAAACTACTCGACATAGGCTGCGGGACTGGAGAATTCTTATCTACTGCTCAAAAAAATGGCTGGAATGTACGGGGTATTGAACCAAATGAAAAAGCAAGAGAACTAGCAATTGTAAATTACCACTTAACTATTGGAACACAGGAAGATTTAAGTGAGTTAACAAAAGGCTCATTCGATATAATTACGATGTGGCATGTATTAGAGCATGTTCACCTATTAAATAAAAGAGTAGGGGAGTTGCATCAACTCTTAAGTGATTCTGGAAAAGTAATTATTGCTGTACCAAATTGCACTTCGGCTGATGCAAAGCACTATGGTGAGAACTGGGCAGCATATGATGTTCCACGTCATCTCTATCATTTCACACCCGTATCAATTAAAAAGTTGTTCGCCAAGCATAAGTTTTATCACGTTGCTTCCTATCCTATGAAATTCGACAGTTACTATGTGTCTATGCTTACTGAAAAAAATGTACACCATAAAAATAAACTGTTCAGCTCTTTTATAAACGGACTCAAATCAAACCGTCAAGCAAAAAATGACGCTGAAAAATATTCTAGCGTCATTTATGTTTTTGCTAAAGTTTAGCATTTGTAATAAGAAAGCGATTTTATCTCTATTAACATAGCTAATACTGATATTCAATTATTTACTACTTATTCCACCTGAATCGAAATGTGGCACCTTTCCCATATTCCGAAATAATATCGATCGAACCGTTTTGTTGTTCGATGATCTTCTTAACAATCGTCAAACCAATACCGGTACTTTCAACTTTATCTTTTGGAACCAGTGTTTGAAAAATTCCAAAGACCTTTTCAAAATGCTCTGCCTTGATTCCCATACCGTTATCTGATACACTAAACTCAAAATAAGTTGGAAATTCTTGATGATCAATTTTTATGATACCCTCTTCTTTATCGTTATACTTAATTCCATTACTGATCAAATTTTGAAACACTTCATGCAACTTGATTCTTTCTCCTACAACGTCAGGTAAATGATCTGAAATATCAAAACGAATATTTGACGGAGGAGATAATAAATCTATTATACTGTTAATCAATTCTTTAGTCTCTATTTTTTCTTTAATATAAGTTGAATTACCCATACGAGAATAATGTAAAATACCATCTACCAATCCTTGTAACCTGCCAGTACGACCTTTCATCATGGCTAATAAATCAACAATCTCTTCTTTGGGATTCTCTCCAATTTCCTCCTCTAAGAACGTGGCTAAACTAGCAAGGCCTCTCAGCGGCGCTTTCAGGTCGTGTGAAACGATATAAACAAACTCATCTAATTGCTTATTAATTTTTGAAAGCTTCTCATTAGTGGCCTTTAACTCCTTCTGTTGAAGATAAAGCTTTTCAAAAACATTAACCTTGGCTTGAACTATATTATAATCTAGTGGCTTATGCAAATAATCTACCGCACCTTCTTCATATCCTTGAATGGTATACTTCTCATCTTTACTTAAAGCCGTAACAAAAATTATAGAGATGTCTTTTGTTCTAGAGTTTTCCTTTAACAAACGCGCAACTTCAAAACCATCCATATCGGGCATTTGAACATCTAACAAAATAAGTGCTATTTCATTTTCTAGTGCAAACTTTAATGCCTCATTTCCTGAACCGGCCTTTATAATTTTTCTGTAATCTGAATCAAGCATGCACTCTAAAGAAACTAAGTTTTCGGGCCGATCGTCTACTAGTAAAATCGTCACAAACTGCCCTTTCGAAATAACTTCTGCTTGTTCTGTCTGTTGAGTTTTTTGTTCCATAATTTAAATTGTGTGTCTACAATAATAAGCAATAATCATTTCTACCATTTTACTATTCCAAATCAAATCTTACAATTTTTAGAAGAGTCTCAAAACAATTTAGTTCATTAATTCAATGCCATTACTTCATGTACAATTGTATATTATATGATCATTAAAGAATACCTATTAACAAGAGAATGCCATTTACTTCTTCAACCACTTACTTATCAACTCCGACAAATTATCCATGTTCACCGGTTTCGAAATATAATCCGATGCCCCAGCTTCAAGACACTTCTCTTTGTCGTGATTCATTGCTTTTGCTGTTAATGCAATTACTGGAATCTTCTCAAAACCCTTTATTGCTCTAATCTTGCTCATTGCTTCATAACCGTCCATCTCTGGCATCATAATATCCATTAAAATCAAATCAACTTCCGGATATTTTTGCAGTTTCTCTAATGCATCTTTTCCATTTGTAGCAGGTATAATTATCATTTTCTTATTCTCTAACATGCTAGTGAGCGCATAAATATTCCTCATGTCATCATCAACTAATAAAACTTTTTTCCCTTCTAAGTCTTCAAACAAATGCTTTTCAATTGAAGTTGTCGAAACATCGTTCTTAATAGTATTCAAGAAGACATTTGTTTCCTTAAGCAAACGTTCAAGTCCATGATTGTCTTTTGTTATTATAGCATCTGATAGTCCGGCTAATGTTTCACTAGAAATATTCTCTAAATCAGAGCCGGTAAAAACAATTACGGGAATATGCATAGTTTTCCTGTTTACTTTTATACTCTTCAGGAGATCACAACCTTCTACTGAACCATTGCCCAAATCCAAGTCTAAAATAATACAGTCAAACTCTTTTTCATACAATAAAGTATTAGCATCTATTACACTTCCAACAATCGAAACTTCCGTATTTTCATAATGAGTAGAAACTAAATTTTTAAGAATCTGTTGATGAATAACCATGTCTTCCACAATCAACACTCTATTAACTACTTTTGATAATGTTTTATCTATAGAAAAAAAAGCATCATCCAAATCCCTTTTATCTAAAGGCTTTTTTAAATATGTTGTCGCCCCAACTTTTTTAATTTCTAACTCTTCTTTAGATCGGCTGAGTATATGAATTGGGATATCAACAAATTCTTTGTGAAACGAAATTGCATCAATTGAACCCTGGCTACCATCGGCTGAAATGTTTGAATCAACCAAAATTGCATCCGGATTAAATCTTACCGAAAGTTCAATTAATTCCTTTTCATTATCGGTAATAATTGCCTTATACTTTTTATCGTGAGCCAAATTGATTAAAATATTGGCTATACTAATATCTCTCTCTCCAATTAAAATTACTTTCTCGTTTTCTTTAATATTGTTCCGATCATCAAATGGGAAAACGAATTCTTCCAACGCCTTAATCTCAACTTTAAAATTTTCCTTGACCTCTATTTTCTCTTTATTAGAAAACGTTGCCGGTAAATAAACAAAGAAGGTACTGCCTTTCCCTTGTATGCTTTTTAATTGCATCTCTCCACCTAACATTCCAACAAGCATCTTGCTAATTGACAAACCCAAACCGGTTCCTCCGTACTTCCTACTCGTAGAGCCATCTGCCTGCTGAAATGCTTCAAAAATTAATGCTTGTTTCTCTAACGGAATCCCTATTCCTGTATCAGTTACCGAAAATTCAATTACATTATTCGAGTTGTTCAGCGAACTCTTCATAAACTCAATTGATGGTTCTGCTTTTTTAATTTTAAATGTAACGTTACCATTTGCCGGAGTAAACTTAAAAGCATTTGAAAGCAAATTTTTAATTATTTGCTCCAACCTAACCTTGTCTGTTAAAAAGAAATCCGGTACGTCTGAAAATGTTTCGACTACAAAATCAATTTTCTTATCAATCGCAAACTCACGGAACAATGATTGGATGTCCGACTTAATAACTGCAACCTCTGTCATTTCCGGAATCAACTCCACTTTACCTGCCTCAATTTTTGAAAGATCTAAAATATCATTGATCAATAATAATAAATCATTGCCTGATTTATGAATCACTTTTGCGTATTCCTCTTGTTTTTCAGATAAGTTTTTAGTTTTATTCTCTGCAAGCAGTTTAGCTAAAATAAGTACACTGTTTAATGGGGTTCGCAACTCATGCGACATATTAGCAAGAAACTCAGATTTATATCTGTTATTCAACTCTAACTCTTTTGCTTTTACACTCAAAACTTCTCTCGCTTGTTCAAGAACTTCATTTTTATGTTCTAGCTCTCTCGCCTTATGTTTCATTTCTATATTACTTTGCATCAACTCTTCCTCAGAGGTTTGAAGCAATAAAGATTGACTGCTGAGATCTTCATTTGCTTTAACCAATTCATCTTCTTTTAATCGCAACTGTTCCGCTTGCTTTTGTGTTTCAGTCAGTAATTTCTTAGTGAATGTATTTGCTAAAACAGAAGAAATAGTTGAGCCAATATTTTCACCGACGCTTTTTATAAATCCGATTTCAAACGATTCAAAAACAGAAAATCCTGCAAGCTCTATTGCACCATATACTTTTCCGTGATGTTTTAAAGGAATTATTAATATTTGACTTGCAGTTGCGCTACCTAGTCCACTACTAATAAAGGTATATGAGTCTGGTGCTCCTTGAATATATTTAACCTCACCATCTTTTATTGCCTGGCCTACTAATCCTTTGCCCACTTGGATATTTAATTTTGCTTTATCGCTCATTGCATAACTTCCATACAAACAAATTTTACGTTGCTCTTCAACTCCTGTATCTTCTATTAAATACAAGCCACCATAACAAGCCCCCAATTGACTTACCATAGTAGAGGTAATGGCATCTGATAATTTATGAATATCGTCTGTGTTCTCTCTCAGAATATCATTTATACGTTCTGTTCTAGCCGAAACCCAACTTCGCTGTTTGTTTTCCTCGTCGGCTTTTCTCAAATTATTTCTCATTTGCAAAAGCGCATTCCCTAATTCATCATTATTACTCAACAACTGATACTCTGCCGATAAATTACCGTCACCAATATTATGTGCAAAACGCGTTGTCATTTTCATACTCTCTGCAAGTACAATAACCGCTTCTGTCATTTGTCCAACCGCATTATTCCTTATTGAAAAAGATTGTTCAGCAATTTCTCCTTTAGACATCTTAACGATAAAGTTTTTTAATTTCATCGTTGGTACTATAATATGATTCGACATGTAAAATGCAGCAATAAGGATAACTAAAACAATCAATATTGCAATAGTCAAAACACTCCACATTAATCGACGTGACCCCTTCAACATTTCCGCATGTAAAAAATCTGCATCAGACCGTTTCTTTAATATTAAAGTATTTAATTGTCCAATAATTTTGGCACTCTGAGGTAAAATTTCTCTTTCAACAATTCTTTCTGCTTGAAAAACTTTCGATGCATCATTATAGTCATCAAACTTTACAAGTGTGTGCATTAACTCCGACTGGTAAATCATCAGTTTTTCAAATTCCGAAAACACACTGTTCATTGAATCTATGTCCTCTCTTTTTTTCCAACTACCCATCAGTACTTTAATATTGCCTTTCAGTGCAGGATAATCAAGACCCTGCAACAACTTCAGCATCTCTTTGTCCTCTCTATTACTTTGAAGGTAAACCCAATTTGTAGAATACATTTTAGATTTAATAATAAGCAGATTCATGTTCTCCAAAAGTTGAAGTGAGGGGACATCAACCATCATCACCTTACTCGTGGCCTCTTGGTTTTTTGAAATATTCATCGAACTATAAATTGCATTGAAGACTGAGATCCCAATTACAATTATGAAGACAATGTAAATTTCAAAATCAATTTTGTATGACTTATTTTTCATTTTATAATTTTCAATATTTAACTTTTTTTGATAATTCGATTAGTTTACTAGAAACTCTTAATCCGCTTTTCTTTATTTCACTTAGGTTTAATTCGAAGCGAATTTTATTATTCTCCTTTACAAGGTTAATTTCTGAACCCATGTACTTTTCGGTTAAATTCTCCGATATCACAAGTACTCCTTTTCCCCCAAACTTCAAAATCAATTCGCCGATCAATTTATTCGCCGTTTCTCCAATGAATAAAATATTACATTGTTCCTTCGACTCAGTATCAATTTTTTTGATTAAAATCTTTTTTCCGTCACTCGTCTCTTTTAAATTGAGATCAATGAGCGAATTATAAATTTCATTGCTACTAACAACTCCTATAATAAAATTTGAACTATTGTTTTCTAGTGGCCATTCAAAATATTTAGTAAAATTTACCAAGAACATCGCTTTTAAGTTGTACTCATTACTCTCAAAAGCTAAACACGCACAATGGAATGTAAGGCTCATCAGTATGGTTAACATGATGAGCTTTAAATAAAAACATTTGCCTTGCACTAATTTCATTTACTTGTGTTCCTATTTATGACTTATTTGGTAATTAAATCTAATTTGAAATTGTCTACCAGCACCAGGTAGAGGTGCATGATTATTATTATACGGTTGTATATAAAATACATCTTGATCGAATACATTCAGTATTGAAAGTTGTCCTGTAAGTTTCTGAAACAAAATATTTTCAAACGAAAAATTTACATTAGCATAAATAACCTGAGGATGCTCTGTAACTTTATTAATTGGAGTATTGGCAAACGAATACCTTTTAGACATATAAGTAAAAAAGGGGTTTACACTTATGGAATTATTTATCTTACAATTTGCACTTACATTAATTTTATTGGCGGGGAAAGCAAGATTAATAGAGTTAAAACCTGGTACAGAATACTCGTTTATTAATGTGTGACCACAGGTTGTATAAAAAGCATAGTTAAGAGCAGCATACCACCTTCTCGACTTCCACTTATATTCTACCTCGACCCCTCTAGTACCTCCTTTAGAAACATTCTTATAATCGTCTCTGTCGTTTGAAATATCATAAAAAAATACAATTTGATCTTTCGTTGATATATCATATATATTAGTGGTAATATATGATTGATGTCCAATTTTTATTCCGGCTTCTAATTCTAACACCGAAGTATACTCCGGCTTAATCAAATCGTTTAAATTTATGTTTTCGATAGATGGTGTGCGATAACCTCTACTATACAGTGCTTTCACGTGAAACGTATCTCGAATTTTTGTTAATCCCACTCGAGGTACAAATGAATTTCCAAAACAATTATTATAAACAAACCTGCTTCCTAAAATCACATTAACAATTTTCGTTTTTGCGATAGCTTGAACAAAACTTCCATAACTATATGTTCGGATTTGCGTTGCGCTATTGTTAAACAAAACCTGTTCATTCTCTTGAGAAGCAACTATACTGTAATATTCAATGCCACCTGAAACATCAATCGCATCTGCTGGGCTAATGAAATAATTAAAATAGTACTTCATTTTTTTAGTTAAAACATTGAACGGTTCAAATCCATCGCTCACAACTTGGTCTTCAGAATACCATGGCTTCTCAAATTTATATCGAAACCCTGGTTGAAATTTCCACTTGTTTATATCAAATTCATACTTCGCATTAATCGAACCATTAAAAAAAGCACTTCGATAGGCATGAGAATAAATTTGATCATATCCGTCTCTTTGCAATATTTTATATTTATCACAAAACGCAATAAAGCTTAGTTTCTTTAATGAAAAATCGACTCTGTACTGTTGAGAATTTATTGCAGAAAGATTTGACATAGAGTAGGAGTTGCCAAAATTATCTACATATCTGCTATCGCTTCTGTTAGACTTATTTTGATATGTAGAAAATCCAAAATGTACATCTTTTATTTTTTTTCCGTAACAAATTGTTGTCCCTCTCGATGAAATAGAATTACTGTACGCGGCCGATTGCGCATCTACCATTACACCATCTAAATCATTATTGATTGTAATAATATTAATAACCGCTAGCTCAGCATTGCCTCCATATTTTGCAGAACCAGGCCCCCGTATTATTTCAATCTTTTTGATTTGAGCTATCGGATAATGCGCACCAAACTGAAGTGTTGAAAAAAGTTCTTCGTTCAACTCCAGTCCATCCCACAACAATAAAACTTTTCCTTCGTGACCCCAATTTCCCCTTACTCCAATACCAACAACTCCTTCTACGTCAACTCCAAAATTAAAACCCGGAACCATCTCTAGCACTTGCATTAAATCATGCGCACCCGATTTAAAAATTTCATCTTGAGTAATTATAGTGACAATTCCCGGTGACTCTCTTGCAAGCATAGGCTGATCGGTGGTTACAACCACATTTACATTCATCAGTTGCTCCAACGACATATTGTAAAATGGAATTGAGTCTTGTGCCGATGCCTCAAATAAAATAATTGCATTATTCAAAAAAATAATGCACCAGAATAAAATCCGTATTCCCCTCATAGTATATCTCTAAACCAAAATCATAGAATTGGTTCATAAAATTATACTCTAATAAGGTACTTTGGTATACACTAAAAATGCATCGAAAATGACACCTGTTGTAAACTGTAAGAAAAGATATGAAATAGTAATAAAATTATTCGCTTTTAACAACAACCGATTTCCATACTTTTCGATCATTCGTTATTCTAATAAAATAAATTCCTGCAGAAAAAGGAGAAACATCAAATTTCCATTCTGTCCCCGGTAAACAATTTTTGTCTGTGTACGAAATTAAATGTTGACCTAATATATCGTTAAGCTCAATCAATACTTTCCCATCAATAAATTCCTTTGTAAGAATAGAAAGATATTCGTTTACCGGATTTGGAAATACACTGAAAGTTAAACCATCTTGCAACTCATCTATACCTACAAGAGAAACATTCGATTGCGCAGATTGCGCAGAACAACCATTAACATCGAAAACTTTCACACTGTATGGTCCGGATAATGTTGCCGTATACTGTTGTGAGCTTGCACCTGAAATAGGAATGTTGTTATAATACCATTGAAAAGTTAAGCCGGCTGAGGCCGTCAACAAATTCCCTGATTGCGAAAAAGAAGGGACAGCTAATGCAGCGCTTACCGTTATCAATGAATTAACACTGATTGTATCGTAACCAGTTGTATTACCCACTATAAGAGTAACGGGATATGATCCGGCGGCTGAATAGCAAATATTAACCGGAGACTCAACTGTTGATGTGGCTGGAGTGGCTCCAGGAAATTTCCACTGCCAACTTGTTGCATTTAAACTAAGATCGACAAATGAAACACAAGAACCTCCACATAAATTGGTGTCGCTGCTTACAAAGGAAGCAACAGGTTTTGCACGACAGTTAACAACTTTAATCATTTCTGTTTTTACCGAGGTTGCTGTGCAATTTCCATTAGATACCGTAAGCGTTACATCATAATTTCCAATTGTTGAATAGCAAACAGATGATGGATTTGTAGAGATAGATGCTGAAGGGTTTCCGCTTCTAAATTGCCATTGCCAAGATGTATTTACTCCTGCCGTTTGATCTGAAAACGAAATGCATTCTCCTGGACAAATTGCTGTTTTGCTAGCACTGAAGATTGGTACAGGTTTACTTTTCACGGAAATTAAATTAGCATAAACTTTTGTTGCTGTACATCCGAAATTTGTAGTGGCAGATAACAACACGGAAAACAAACCGGGAGTAGAGTAGGTGTGTGAGGGTGAAACATCTGTTGAAGAAGCACCATCGCCAAAACTCCAATTATAACTACTGGCTCCACTCGTTGAATTCGTAAATGATGTAGCAAGACTGTCGCAAGCTCGAGTTACTGATGAAGAAAAATTAATTACCGGAAAGGGATTAACGATAACAGAAATCGTAGTATCATCTGAGCAATTTGCGTTACCAACATTCAAAGTAACATTATAAATTCCACTGGCCAAATAAAGATGGGATTGTGTAACGAGTGAAGTATTACTGTCACCATAATTCCAGTTGTAAGTAGTGATTGAACTTCCATTGCCCAGTGAGAGATCGGTGAAACGTGTTGTGTCTCCCTGACAAACTGTATTGACAGAAAAAGCAGCTCTTGGTTGACTATAAACTGTAATATAATTTGTGCGCCTTAATGTATCTGCACAACTTCCTTGTGTTGCAATCAAGGTTACACTATACGTTCCACTTGTTGTATAATTGTGTGTTGGGCTTACAGCTGAACTAGCGGCTGA
This sequence comes from Bacteroidota bacterium, assembly GCA_043747595.1. Taxonomy (GTDB): domain Bacteria; phylum Bacteroidota; class Bacteroidia; order AKYH767-A; family 2013-40CM-41-45; genus JADKIH01. The sequence goes on from JAYTOX010000122.1 coordinate 49,329, forward strand.
ACCATCGCCGAAGTTCCACGAGTAAATTGGTGATCCGCTTGTTGAATTCATAAAACTTGCATTCACCGATCCACAACCGCTTGTAGTACTAGAACTAAAATTGGTAATTGGGCCCGGAGAAACACTTGTAGTAATTGTGGTATCGTCGCTGCAATGTGCAGTTAAAATGGTTAACACAACATTGAAGTTTCCACTTGTAGCATACAAATGTGGTGCTGTTGTGTTTGATGTTGTTCCATCTCCATAGTTCCACGTGTAACTGAGTATCGGGTCAACACTACTTGAGGATAGATTCGTAAATCGTGAACTGTCGCCCAAACAAACCGACGAAGTTGAAAAACTACTCAACGGATTATTATAAACTGTAATATAATTTGTGCGCCTT
>JAYTOX010000123.1:0-2666 GCA_043747595.1 Bacteroidota bacterium
ATGAAGTAACCGTCATGTTTACCGACTTCAAAGGATTTACACAGATATCTGAAAGACTTTCTGCAAAAGAATTAGTTGCTGAAATACATACTTGTTTCAAAGCATTTGATAACATCATTACAAAACACAACATCGAAAAAATAAAAACTATTGGTGATAGTTATATGTGTGCAGGGGGTTTGCCTGTTATCAATAAAACAAACGCAAACGATGTTGTAAAAGCGGCACTCGAAATTAAACACTTTATGAAGCTCCATTCAGAGCAAAGAATTATTGAAGACAAAGAAATTTTTGAAATAAGAATTGGCATTCATACTGGCCCGGTTGTAGCGGGAATTGTTGGAGTCAGAAAATTCGCTTATGATATATGGGGTAATACGGTGAATATTGCATCGAGAATGGAGAGCAGTGGAGAAGCGGGAAAAGTAAATATCAGCGGCAGCACTTATGAATTAGTGAAAGACAAATTCAATTGTGTGCATCGTGGAAAAATTCAGGCGAAGAATAAAGGGGAAATTGATATGTATTTTGTGGAAATTGTTTCATAGCATGAGTAGCCCGAACGCATAACATCAAGATTAAAAGAAATAAAAAAAAGAAGGGCTTTGAGAGATAAATGAATGGAGTTGCTTCTAATAAACAGTTCAGTGGTTAATTGAACATTTGTGCTTCGTATGAAGTGCGTTAACGAACAGTAGTGCTTCTAATCCCTTCTTTTTTTTTACTTCTTTAATCCATTCTTTATGCGCAACGCTTGGCAGCAATGAAACATCCTACTATTTTCCGAAATGCAGAAAGTTTTGTACATTTAAAAACTTAAATTTAATAGATGAGAAAGAAAGCGATAATTCAAGCACTAAACGATTTTCCGAATATCATAAAATTAGATGATCTAATTGAAAAATTAATTGTGCTTGAAAAAATTGAAGTTGGTTTAAAGGATGTAAATGAAGGCAGAACCATCGATCACTCTACGGTAAAGAAAAGAGTTAAGCAATGGTCAAAATAGTTTGGAGTAAAACAGCTTTACTTGATTTAAAGAACATCTTTGATTACATCGCTAAGGATTCAAAATATTATGCAGTCCGATTTGTAGATAGAATAATTGTTTCAGTTGATCAACTAGAAAATTTCCCATATTCAGGACGTATTGTTCCTGAAAAAAATAATGAAACTATTCGAGAAATTATTTTTGGAAATTATCGAATCTTTTACAAAATAATTTCTCCAAATAAAATTTCAATTCTGAGAATTCATCATAGTGCGAAAAACGTGAAGTAGCGTGCGCGCATAACATCCGTATTGCCACAACACTTTTTCTCTTTTAATTTTTATCTTTGGTAAAAAGTGCTGCGACAATACTCCGGACGTTATGCGTCATGCTTTGGCGACCTGCTAACTCCAAGCTGTGGTGCAAGAAACGAACTGTGAAAAACAGAAAAACTGGACGATAAAAACCGAAAAAAGTAAGCAAAAATAAAAGTATGGACTAAGCACTATAAGCACTAAAAAAAAATGAAAATAAATTTGATTCTCCTTTTAGCAGTTCTGCTTTGCAGCAATCTTTTTGCACAACCATTTCAAATCGGACATACTACAATTACCTTAATTGATATCGGTCGAAACAACCGCGCGATTCCTACTGAAGTGTACTATCCCGCTGATGTTGTAGGAAATAATGTAGCGGTCACAATTGCTAGCAATAATAAATTTCCCGTAATTAGTTTCGGTCACGGCTTTGTAATTACATGGGATGCTTATCAGAATATTTGGGATGCCCTTGTGCCAGAAGGATTTATTATTGCATTTCCGAAAACCGAAGGAGGTTTTGCACCCTCACATACTGAATTTGGAAAAGACATTGCTTTTGTACTTTCTGAATTAACCGCTCTTGGTCAAGACACTTCTTCATTGTTTTATAATCGTGTTGACACGATGAATTGCGTAATGGGACATAGCATGGGGGGCGGTTCTGCTTTTCTTGCTGCACAGTTTAGTCCGGCAGTGAAAACGTTAGCGACACTCGCACCTGCCGAAACAAATCCATCTGCTATACAAGCAGCTGCAAGTCTTAGTATTCCTTCATTGATATTTGCCGGAGGTAATGATTGTGTTACGCCTCCTCCGGCTAATCAAATACCTATGTTTGACTCCTTGCAAAGCAGTTGCAAAACTTTTGTAAGTATTAATGGCGGAAGCCATTGCCAGATGGCTGATAATAATTTCCTGTGTAGTTTTGGCGAAGCAACATGCACGCCCCAACCAACTATTATGCGCGCTGAACAGCATATTGTTATTAACCGCTATTTACTTCCCTGGTTAAAATACGAGTTGAAGAGTGATTGCTTTTCAGGTGCGCAATTTGATTCGCTGATTACAACAGATACCAACATTGTTTTTCAAAAAACCTGTTTGCTTTGCATTGCCACTTCAGTCAATGAAAATACTGCAACTTTCAATATTGAAATTTTCCCAAACCCTTTCAATAATAAAATATTTTTTCAATTCAATCAATCAGAAAACAGTAAAGTCATTATTGATTTATACTTAATGAACGGAAGCAAAATATTTTCTCAAACTTTTGCAAACGTCAAACCAAATGAAAAACTTAAACTGAATTTAAGAGAAGATTTGCCCACCGGAATTTATTTGCTGAACGCGACAGT
>JAYTOX010000124.1:0-16439 GCA_043747595.1 Bacteroidota bacterium
TTTGCAATATTCTTGTGAATAATTCTTTTAAAATAAATCGCTACCTAAATTGAACAAGTCCATTTCATTTCTCCTCTTGGAATTTTTACATTGAATAAATCAAAAATAACGACTGCACTAAAGCCAGTATCAACTTGATTCTAGATTTTACGAACATGGATCAAATGGAAAATCGAAGTCACGTTTCAGACAAACAATACAAGAAGGATAATTTAATGATTGCGTTTCCTATTTAAATGTTTTCTATATTCGTTTGAAGAATGAAAAATAGTACGAAAGAAAAGACTGTGTCACTAACACCCGGCGGAATTTCGCTATGCCATGAGTACGGAGAGTGCGGAAGTGTTGACGCTAAAGATTCTGCCGAGCGGGGGAAATCACGATCTAAATTCGAGAGTTCCAGATTTATCAGAACGTTTTTTAATGGGTGCTAAAGATGGAGGTTATGGTTTTAATGGCGGAAGCGCTAGTCATTCGCATACAATTGTAAAGGAAGATCCGCATGCCGAAGGTCCGCAATCTTTTTTGGCTGGTGACAGAAGCGCAGTTATTCAACCTAACTCGAATATCCCACCTTTTTATACAGTAATCTATATCATAAAATTATAAATGTGGCTTCTTTATTAGCAAAGCTGAAGTAGATAAATCTAAGAATTTGCAGTTACGGTGGTTATCGCTGATTTGCATAATGTTCAAAAGATTTATAAGTGTAAAATTACTTTCAATCAATTTTCATGTTTGCATTTGGTAGAGAGTGAATTTAATTTACATTTATAAATCTTTTGAACATGCTGCTGATCAGGGTAGATAGATAGTATTTAGTAATCACCAATTTCTTCTAGCTACAAACCGTTTCTATTAAAACTTAGATGTCGTTAAATGCTCATATATTTATTTACTACATATTTTTTTATGAAAATTAAAATCCCACCATACCCAAATTTCCAAATAACTGAAGAAGCTTTTAATCGGGATATTGTTTCTAATTCAGAAAATAAAAGCGATTCAAAAGGTTTATCAAATCAAATTGTTATGATAATTGAATTTCCAACTGGGAATAAAAGAATTATTAATGTTAGACCTGTCAAATATCAAAATAACCTATTTGTAACTGCATTCCCTAACCCAATTCATATATTTCTGAGTCTTGCAATTGAACATTTTAATCAATCAGAAAAAATTAAAGAATCGAATTTTATCAAATGCGGAAAAAAATATGGAGACGATGTATATTTACTTCCAATTGAAGAAAATGGTACACATGAATGTTATAATGATTTTGTTAAGTATAGGATGAGCAGTATAATTATGTTGGTGTCTTCACTTGAAGCGTATTTAAATCACATAATACCCAACAATTTTATTTATAGAACAATCCGTAAAGATAAAAATGTCGAGTTTAATAAGGGCGATATAGAAAGTGCGAAAATTTCTTTCAAAGAAAAGCTAAATGAAGTTCTTCCACAATCATTAAATGACAAGAATTTTTGGTCAAATAATTTACTTGAACAAGAATGCATATTAAATCTTTATCAAAATCGGAAAAATATAATTCACTTAAAAACTAACACGCAGGATGGCTTCGATCGATACTTTGCTGTAATTGATAAAATGCTGGATCTTGATATTTCAGAATCAATTAATTCGACAATTAAGTTTATGAATTTAGCTACTAATAATTTTATAGAACAAACTACTCCCCAAGCAAAATAAAAATCACTGGATATAGTACCACCTTGCTAGCATGTTGCGTGCTCGACGGCAAGGCTAAAAGTTACGTGAAGGCTAAACAATTCCAACATAAATTACTTCATTTATGAACATTATTCAACAGCAAGCTAAAGACTGGATCAGATTCAGTTTAGATGAACACGGAAAATACGAAGATTTTATTTCGAAAGTTAGATCGAAATTGTATGACTATCGTAAAGATTCTCATAAACTTGAATTTGTTGATCAAATTATTTTAATCGTAAAACTCAAATATGACAATCATTTAAAAGTATGCGAGTTTCCAAATGATAGGAGTAAATGTAATGTGAACAAGCTCTTTGAAAACGTTCTCTTTTTTCTCCAAAACGAGAGAGATGAAATATTGGAAGTACTTCCGGAACTTGATTTTACACTACAGGAAAGAACTGATATAAATGTTAGCTTGCAAAATATAATTAATGATCTAAACAAGATAAAATTTGGTCAAGAGATTACTTATGATGACCTAACAGATCAACTGAACGAGCTGAAGGAATTTTATTTCTTGAACAAGAAACATTGGACTCAACTTTTAATTGGACGATTAAGTGAAATGGTTGCAAGCGGAATTATTTCTGAAGCTATCTGCAAAGATATTGTTGAAACTATTTCGAAAAATTATGCAGGACTAATCAACTAAGTATTGTAAGCTAGCATACAGGTAACTATTGCGTAATAACTTATCCTAAGCTTCACAAAATGAAAAGTAAAACAAATATTTCTTATGATTGACAACATAACACCTATTGCGAAACCAAAGAAGGTAGTGATGGCAATTCGATTGCTTATATTATCAATGACAATTTCATTTATATCCGGGTATTTGAAAGGAATGAACAAACCTAACGAGTATCACAATACAATCACTTCTGCTTTTCCTACACGACAATTTATTTCAACGCTACTATTATTTTTAATCATAATTTCGATTACTTGGTTCATTCTATACAACGTTAATGCCGGGAAGAATTGGGCTCAAATAATCTGTTCCTTTATTGTGTCGTTGGGGGTATCATATTTTATTCTGTACATTTCCTATTACTTTAAAGAAAACATTATACATGCCAGCATCCGGACAATTCAAACTGTGTTAGATATTACTGCTATAGCTTTTTTAAATAGTAAGGAAGTCTTAGAGTGGTACAAATTAAAAAATATTAAGAGTACACCTGAGTAACAAACACAAGAAACATACGCCATGTCGAGAAGCCATACTTAATAGTTAACAATAATATTTTACAAAGAAAAGGCAACATAATATTATTCAGATTTTGGTTGATGGAGAGAAGCTGTTGCGGAAAATAATTAAGAAGAAGATTTGTAAATTAGAATTTTCCTAAAGCTGACCACGCAACATTTATTTCCTTTTATGCTCTTTCAAATTTTGTTTCTCCAAAATAAATTTCTATATTTATTCTTTCATTCATCATCAAATCTTTTCATTTTGTTTCACCAAATAAAAAAATTCTTCACGCATCATCTTTGCATCACCACAAATTATTTTTTTAGATAAATATTTTACACAGAAATAGTTAATTCTCCTATAAGAATCCCACTCTCTCCGCGAAGTGCTGCATTTCTCAATATCTATTGTTGAACTTTTGAGTCGCACTTAATTATATAGAAAAAATATTTTCTCACTAAATTTTTTTTGTCATTTTTATTTTCAAAAATAACTTTCTTTTTTCAACGATAATTTAATAAAAACCAGATGTGGGAAAAGTAATGATTTACTCTTCCGAGTTAAAATCATTTTCCACGATTATTTCTTAACTCTTCCAGCATAGAAATAATTTTATCTAGTTTTTGAATTTCGATATTTGACAATTGCTCCTGTATAGCTTCTATTTCTTCCTTTGCGTCAACATTGGTTTGGTAGTCTGCTAATGCTTGTGCACGATCACGTTCATTTTGCCTGTTCTGAGCCATCATAATTATTGGAGCGGCATAGGCAGCTTGCGTGGAGAATAATAAATTGAGAAGGATAAATGGATAGACATCCCAATGGTACACGAAGCCAATAATGTTGAGCGACATCCAAAGAATTACTAAAGCGGTTTGGATAATGATGAACTTCCATGAGCCCATTCCATTCGCAACCTTGTCGGCCAATCGTTGTCCGAAGCCCAATGAATCAAAATGGCGTTCGTGCCATGTATTAATTTTTGCCATAAAGTATGAAGTTTATACGACTAAGGTAATGTTATTTGAGAGCGATAAAGCTTTAATTCTATCGTTCGACATTTCAAGTCTGTATTGTTCAGCTAATTCATTCGATATTCATCTTTCTTCGGCTTCCATAAAGAAGAGGATATCGATTCAGTGTTTTTTATAGTTTAAGCTACAATGCGTTTAACATTATGAATAGTAAGTAACGGGTTGTGTTCTTTATGAATTTTCTAAAATTACCCGATCTGATAGATTATTTTGGTCGATTAAACAATCATTTTATTTTGTATAATTGTTAGATTGAAATTTGAGTATTCATTCGTAGTATAGTTTTTTTTAAGAATTAAATACATATTAAAATGAAAACAGTTTTTTTATTTTTTGCTTTGGCATTATCAATTTTTTCAGACGTAAGCGGACAACATTATAGAAAAAATGGTTCTCCGGATAGGCGTTATAAAGAGAACAAAACGAGTTACACATCACCAAGTGGAACGAGCGCGCATACTCGAAGTAGCAGAACTTTTGCGCCAGCAAAAATTAGGATAGCTCGATCAACATATCCCAGAGAGCGCGACCAGCGAGGTCGATTTGTTAGGAGCAGCTCCGCAACGAATAAGTTCAAAAAACAAACCGGTTATCCGCATGGACGCCATGGTTATGTAATTGATCACATTGTACCATTAAAAAAGGGAGGGTGTGATTGTCCTTCCAATATGCAATGGCAAACAATTCCCGATGCCAAAGCAAAAGATAAGTGGGAAATGCCATAGTGAAATTTGAAAAGTACTAGCCGTTTAAATCTGCCTAGACATTTTATAAATGCAATTTCCCGGAAATTATTAATCTATTTTTTAGAGCGACACAGATTGTCGCCATACGGAGTATTTTTGTTTAAGAAATTTAAACAACTCTGTTATGAACCCCATTCATCTTTCTTTTCATGAGCTCCAAAGAAATGCGTTGGCAGCAAAAAAATCTGAACCGACTAATTTAGACAATGTTTTTTCAGAGCGGACATCATCTTATCTGAGTGAGTTTAATTTATTCGTTGCCCATTTTAATTCCATTCCCAATTTAATTTACGAGGTAAACATTGATTGTCGAAAAGCAAACTTGTGGTTTGTTGATGCATACAAAAATGAGATCCAAGACATGCATTACGACATGAGGTATTACACTACTCGAAGTGAAAACCCGGAACTTGACGATATTTTTTATTTCATTCACGACGATCTGTTGGTGAACCTAGATACGAATAGATCGATTGTTCGTTTTCTATTTCGTAAAACAGAGTTTGCGAAAGTAGAAAAAGTGATCAATGAATTTCGGAAGTTCAAATACAAGAAAGGTCAAAATCAACCAAAAATATCTTTGCTGGTAAACACTCAGTTTGGTATTAGTCTTAAAGAGATGGATATCTCTAAGCAAAAACTCGACATACACGATAACTACAACGACGATTTTAATGAAGTACATAAAATAATTATCAAGCGACTTTCTAAAACAAATGATAAAGGGCTGGTTTTGCTTCACGGGAAACCGGGAACAGGAAAAACATCTTACATCAGACATCTGATAGCAAAAATGAAAAAGGATGTAATTTTTCTACCGCCCAATATGGCAGGATTAATTACCAATCCGGAATTGATAACCATTTTGATTGACAATCCCAATTCAATATTTGTGATTGAAGATGCAGAGAATATAGTCGTAGACAGAGAGAAAGACGGCAACTCGCCCGTGTCTGCGTTATTAAATATTTCTGATGGGTTACTTTCCGACTGCTTGAACATACAAATCGTTTGTTCGTTTAACACGCCACTTTCTAAAGTAGATAGTGCTTTGTTACGGAAAGGAAGATTGATAGCCAAATATGAATTTACAGAATTAGAAATAAAAAAGGCGCAGCAGTTGTCGAAAAAATTAGGATTTACTTCTACAATTAATTCCGATATGACATTAACTGCAATTTATAATCAGGAGGACAAAGATTTTGCGCCTAATAATAAATGTCCGATTGGATTTACGACACTAAATAATAACTGATAGTATTAATGAACAATTAAATCTTCAAGCAATGGAAACAACAACAGGAATTGAAAAATTTAATGCGGAGAGCAGATCGTTTACCGCCATTGATTTTGAAACAGCACACGGAAAGCGTTGGAGTGTGTGTCAAGTTGGGTTAGTGAAAATTGAAAACGGGTACATTAAAGATCGATTGGCAGTATTGATAAAGCCGCCAAAGAATTTTTACTGGGACAGGTTCAGTGAAATACATGGTATAACACCACAGAAGACAGCAATGGCACCAACATTCGATCGCGTATGGAGTCGGATAAAACCATTTATCGAAAACCAGCATGTGGTTGCCCATAATGGATTTGCATTCGATTTTCATTGTTTGAATCAGACCTTAGAATATTACAACATTAAACCACCAATTTATACCGGTCATTGCACATATAAAATTTATAAAGACAATTTAGCCTCATTATGTAAGGTACATGATATCCCATTTACACAACATACAGCATTAAGCGATGCATTTGCCTGTGCAGAATTGTATCAGCTGCATCTGATGAAAAATAATTTTCGCTTAGAGTAATTAGTTTGAACGATCTAATCACTTATCTTTAGCAAAACTAAATTATGTCGAAGCGAGGGTACATCTATCGTTATTTGCTGATTGTAAAAAAGCTGCAAGCAAGCAAGTATGCTTCATTTGAAGAGTTGAAGAGTTATCTCGACAGCAATTTCGATTTTATGCAGATGCAAGACGATACGCTCACCGTTGGATTATCGTTGCGAACCTTGCAGCGCGACATTAAAGAGATCAGGAATACCTTTAATGTGAACATAGAATATTCGAGATCAGAGAAAGGATATTTTATAGATAACATGGAAGTTGATAATGTGAATTTTCAGCGGAGGATAGAAGCGTTTGACATGTTTAACTCCTTAAACATTGCAAAAGACATTACGCCATTTGTTCATTTAGAAAAGCGACGACCGGAAGGAACAGACAACCTTTATCTTTTATTGCAGGCGATCAAGAAAAAAGTTGTTGTAAAATTTTCCTATGAAAAGTTTTGGAAAGAGGAAATTACGACGCGCGAGTTTGAGCCTTACGGATTGAAAGAATTTAAATATCGCTGGTATGTTCTTGGTAAGGATACAAAAGACAATGTTGTTAAAACATTTGGGCTAGATAGAATTTCTAATCTGGAAATGACGAGTAGAAAATTTAAGCTTCCCAAAGAGTACAATATAGAAGAACAGTTCCGTTATTCGTTTGGAATTATTTCACCGAATGCGGAGAAGCCGGAAGAGATCATTTTGTCGTTCGATCCGGTTCAGGGGAAATACATAAAAACGTTAGCGCTTCATCATGAACAGGAAGTGGTTGAGAATAATAAAAAAGAATTTAGGTTAAAATTGAAATTGTTCATTACACATGATTTGGTGATGGAATTACTTTCTTATGGAAAAAATTTGAAAGTAATAGCTCCGGCGAAACTTGTGAAAATAATTAAGGAAGAACATAAAAAGGCGTTTGAGCAATACAAATAATTTTCATTGCATAGGCCTTCAGGCCGATGTAATGAAGTATAAGATAATTTTTTTAACAATAGCCTGAAGGCCGATGTAATGAAGTATGAAATATTTTTAATTACTCTTGGCCTAAAGGCCAAGGGAATAAATTTTAAATTCACTCATTGGAATTAATTAAAAAGCAGAGGGCAATCAAAGTTTTGATCAGGGCAAATGTGTGACTGTAGATAAAGATGACAATGTAATTTCAGCAGGTATTTATTATTCTGTAATTATTGGGAGTGATACCTTATCAAATCAAGACGAAGCGTATATTTATTTAAGCAAATACGATTCGACATGTTTGTTTTTGTTGCAAAGTTGAATAAGATTACAAATAATATTCCTGAAAACAGAAGTGCGTCACAGTTGTCGCTTTTTCCAAATCCCACCACCGGAATAATAAAAATAAAATCGGTAGGAGCAGAAAAGATTTCCGTTAAACTTTTTTTAGAAATAGATAATTGTGTTTTTCAAAAATAGGTGAATGTAGATGGGGAAATTGACCGGAGGGGATTATCAAAAGGAATTTATTTTTACGAACTGATTCAAGAGGAAAATGTTTCGAAGAATATGTTGGTGGTTTATTAAAGAAAGAGAGAATAATAATTAATAATGATTAATGAAAAAACATTAATTGATAGAAATTAATAGCTTTTCGGTAGACATTGTTGGGTTTTATTTTAAAAGGCATAAAATCGGAATTGTGCTTTGATGAAGAAATTGACTGCTGGCCTTAGTAATTTTAGTGAAAAGCAAACAATCAATTTTTTAGAAGAGAATTCACCAGAAATGGTGAACAATTGGCGTAATAAAATTTGGAGGTATGCTGTAAATTGATAACTTTCCATTCTAATTTTGGGTTCAAACCTTTTGAGCTATGATCAAAAAAATACTTAAGAATTTTCTATTCGTGTTGGCGTTTGGAATTTTATCTGGAAACTCTTTAGCGCAATTTGTTTACATACCGGACAGTGCATTTAGAAATGTGATTATTAATAACGGACTTGCCACATGCATGCAAGGCGATTCGTTGGACACAACTTGTGTGACGCTAAATACTATTACCACCTTAAACTGTGCTACGCTTGGTATTTATAATTTAGAAGGCGTACAGTATTTTAAGTCGTTACAAACATTAGACTGTAGTGGCAATTTTTTAGACACACTTCCGGAATTACCGAATACACTCGGAAGGTTAGATTGTTATTTCAATAACTTGATCAGATTACCGGTGCTTCCAAATGGAATTGATTCTCTCAATTGTTCAAAGAATCAATTGCATTTTCTTCCTACACTTCCAACACAATTAATATTTTTGAATTGCAGTTATAATTTATTGGATAGTTTACCGGATTTGCCAATTAATTTGTATTATTTTGACTGTCAGTCCAATCATCTGACTTTTCTTCCAACTTTACCGATTAATTTAAATGGAATTTATTGTGGAATGAACCCACTAACAAGTCTTCCGACTCTGCCTCCAAATTTAGAGTTCCTGTTTTGTAGTAATACTCAAGTAACAAGCTTACCGGCCTTGCCGAATTATTTGACAACCTTAATCGTAAATGATAATCCTTTGCGTAGTTTGCCAACACTTCCATCGACATTATTTCGGTTGCAGTGTATTAATGATTCATTAACAGAGTTACCAACTTTGCCTAATTCACTCTACTTATTAGAATTTTCATTTAACCATATTGACACACTTCCGGAATTACCAGCTAATTTGCATCTTTTAAGCATCGACAGAAATGGAATATCGTTTATCGATTCACTACCTTCTCAATTAACTTATTTTGCATGTTCAAATAATCTGCTCGATTCATTACCCATACTTCCACCTTCTTTAGTAACTCTTTGGTGTCAAGGAAACACACTCCATTCATTACCTGATTTACCTTCTACATTATTATATCTTGATTGTTCAGACAATCAACTCAGTATGATTCCATCACTCCCGGATACTATGAACCTTTTAAACATACGAAATAATCCTATTCATTGTTTGCCTCCTATTCACAAAATCAATTATTTTCAATGGGATGGAACAAACATCCAATGTTTTCCGAATGTAATTCAAGTGACAACAACTGCAATACCGGATATCAGCGGAGTACCGCTTTGTCAGCCTTCAAGTGGGTGTGAAGTGAATTGGAACATTGCGGGAAATGTATTTCACGATTTTAATTCTGATTGCATACATGACTCATTGGAAGAAAATTTACATTCCATTCCTGTGATCTTAGATTCGAGCGGTGTTCAGATTCAAAAGTTTTATACCGATGCATACGGAAATTATTCGTTCCGCGCGGGACTTGGAACGTACACGATATATCTTGATAGTGCCTCTATCGTAACACCTGTTGTTTGTCCGGCAGCCGGATTTTTAACATCAGTATTAACCGTTGCCGACTCCACCGATTCATTAATGAACTTCGGATTAAATTGTCCGGGTGGAGGATTTGATTTGGTTGCAACAAGCATTACGCCCGAACAACTTTTTAGACCGGGGCGTATTCGAAAAGTTTTATTGAACACAGGCGATGCGCTAGGAAAAAATGGAATGTCGTGTTACGAAGGAACGGGATTTGTGGAAGCGGTGATGAGTGGACCGATAAGTTATCTAGCTCCGGCGCCCAATGCACTAACGCCTACAACTGTTTCAAACGACACGATTCATTGGGACATCGCCGACTTTTCATTGATCGATCCGTTGCAATCATTTAATATTATGACGCAGGTTTCTACAACGGCAACAGTAAACGATGAAGTGTGTTTTCATTTAACGATATCACCAACGCTTGGAGATATGCGACCAATGAATAATTCGATTGCTGCATGTTTTGATATCAGGAACTCGCTTGACCCGAATGAAAAATTGATGTCACCATCGGGAGTAGTCGATACATCTGACCATTGGTTTACGTTTACTATCTTTTTTCAGAATAGTGGAAATGCAGTAGCAGAAGATATTTACGTGCTAGATACGCTCGACAGAAATTTAGATGCAACGAGTTTTACATTTATTTCATCGAGTCATTCGGTAACGACACAGCTTTTGCCAAATGGAATTGTACGATTTAATTTACCGGGAATAAATTTGATCGATAGTATGAGCAATGCAAGTTTGAGTCATGGCTTTGTGAAATTCAAAGTGAGAAGAAAAGACGGGACCGGAATGGGAACAGAGATTAGGAATAAAGCGTATATCTTTTTCGATTTTAATCCGGCAGTTGTAACGAATGAAGTAATGGCAATAGTTACATCAATTACATCGGTGCCGAAAGTACAAGTACAAAGTGTTTTTGTATGGCCGAATCCTGCGAGTGGAATAGTAACAATACAGACGAAAGGCGAAGAGATTATTAAAGTTGAAGTATTGGATATCACCGGAAAATTAATTGACGAGCGAAAAGGCAATAGTACTAGTGAACTGCGATTGGATGTACGACAGCAGAGTGATGGCGTTTACCTTTTAAAAGTACAAACAATGAAAGGTGAAGTGGTGAAGAAGATTTTTAAAAATTAGAAAGTAGTGATTTCTAATTAGTGAACAAATAATATTTTCTTGACAGATTTATTAGCAGGATGAAAAATATTCAATAAAAGGGTTCAACTTCGCTTAACTGTTGATCATTTTTTTTATTAGAAAGACGACATTCCACCGTGCTAAAGAGTGAACGATATCGAATTTCAGGCACTTGATAATTATTTTGCGATAAATTTGAGTAAATACTATTACTTATTTAAATTTTCTACATTGGCATTGAAATAAAATCTCTTTGAATAATTGTTGAGATAAAATTAATTAATAAGCGTCATGTCTCAAAAGCCACCCATTCCAACCTTTGATTTTTATAAAAAAATTGAAAATCCGCTGCAATTTGAATTCAGCAAACTGGAAGAGACCTATAATATGTATGATGCAAGCGAGGCTCATCGTCACAATTATTATGAAATTATTTATTTTGAAAAATCGGGAGGAAAGCATGAAATTGATTTTAACAGTTACGGAATAGAGGAAGGAAGTATTCATTTTATTTCGCCTGAGCAAGTACATCATTTGAAAAGAGAAAAGCACACAACAGGTTTTGTTATTTCTTTTACTTCAGATTTTTTCTTGAACGATGCTATCAATGGAACAATAATTGATAGGCTACCATTTTTCAATGACAACGATGCGCATCCTATTGTTTCAATTGGTTCGAAAGATGACCGTAATGAAATTATGGAATTGATAAAAAAAATAGAAAGTGAATATAATTCTTCACACAAAGATAAGTTAGAAATGATTGCTTCATTTATGCTAAATCTGCTTTTACTTTCTAGAAGACATTATCTTTCAACGGTTATTGAGAAATCAAGCGTTGCAATTCATTCAGTTTTTGTTAGAGAGTTTAAAAAATTAGTAGAACTAAATTTTAGAGAAAAAAAATCTGTGAGCGATTATGCTCAGGCGTTGAATATATCAACCGGACATTTAAACGATACAATTCAAAAAGAAATGGGAAAGACAGCCAGCGATATTATTTATGCACGAATCATTTTGGAGGCAAAACGTCTTTTATACCATTCGTCACAAAGTATAAAAGAGATTGCAGCACTACTGAAATATGAAGATCCTTCGCACTTTTCCCGATTTTTTAAAAACAACACAGGGAAAACTCCCGAGCAATTTCGAATAGCCATCCGTGAAAGATCCCATTGAATCCGTAAATTAGCCCTTGATGGTTGATGAAATGAAACGTAAAATTGCATAGATACAATTTGTTTAAAATCTAAAATCAATTATCATGAGAAAAATTACATGTATACTATTTATGTCTGCCTTGTTTTTTGCGGATATAGTCGGCGCACAGGTTTCACCGGTATGGACACAAACCATCAATTCTCTTCCCGATTCAGCAATTATGTCGCCGGTGAAAGTGCTCAATGACAATCAAGGCAACGCAATAGTTTTGGTCAATTATAGAAAGACGGGTGGCCCGGGTATTTTATATAAAATTATTTTGAATAAATATGATCTCAACGGAATGTTGATTTGGTCTCATGTATTCGACAATAATGGAACAGAAGATGCACGAGCAACCGATATGGCATTAGACGCACAGAATAATATTTATGTGATTGGGGCTTTGATGAGTTTACCAAATGAAGAACCGTACATGATAAGAGTTAATTCATCGGGAATTTCTCCATGGCAAAGAATAGGGACGACATCTTTTTCTTCTGATGCATTAGAACAAATATTTATCAGAAATAATAATATTTATTTGGCGGGCAATATGGGCATGGCGTTGTTTTATTTAAATGGAACAGAACAATGGTCAAATACGACAAGACCGATTCGTATGAACATTGATAAGAGTGGAAATGCAATAGTTTCAACTTATTCACTACCAACAAACATTTCTAAATATGACAGTCTCGGAAATCAACTATGGGTAGATAGTTCAATACTGGCAGATCGAATTGTAACTGATCTATCGAACAACATCTATTTATTTGGACAGTATCCTTACCAATTGGTTAAACTTGATAGCAACGGCGTAGCACAATGGGCAAGCAATAGTTTTCCGGTTCCGCCTCCATTCGGCGATATTTCTTTTGACATTTTGGTTGATTACAATCAAGATCTTTATGTAATAGGAGTAGCCGATACAATTTTTAAATATGATATCAATGGGAACATGCTTTGGGCAAAGAGTATGGATGGCTTAGACCAATATATTTCGAGCTCAAAAATAAACTTCAATAATATGCTGTTGATAGCCGGAATACAAAATGGATTTGCAGGCTATGATGCGAGAGTTAGTATTTTTAATTCGAATGGTGGAATAAGTTGGACTGGCATATATTCTTCGAATATTGTGCAAGAGTTTCCGGTGAGTATGAGCGTAGATGCCAATGGTATATATGTACTCGAAGACAGCATTAGTAATTCGACATTAATTAAATTTGACATGCCTTGGAACTCTAGTACACTTAACATTTCCGACTTTTGTGTTGACAGTGTTTGGTATGATCCACAGAATCCGAATTTGGTAAATATTTCTGTTTTTAATGGCGGTGTTGTTCACAGTAATTACCCTTCAATTCAAATGATAAGTCCGGGAGCAGATACGATAAGCAATGTTGGAAATTTTGTCGATTATTTTGCGCACTTAGCAAATGTCCATCAAGTGTATACAGACACTATAACTGTTACAGGAATTACAGATTTCAGTCAATATCATTTTGTTTATTATGATGGTTTTGGTACAACATCAGGCGAAATTTATTTTTGTTCGCCATTGGCAGTACAAGAAAATGAATTGACAGGAATAATTTTGTTTCCCAATCCTTCTACACGTAACTTGACAATTGCAAATCTTCTTGAATCGGAAGAGTATTTTATAGACTTAGTAGATTTACAGGGAAGGGTAATTGAGAGGAATTTTGTTGTGAAGAAGAAAGAAGTTTTGGTTGACCTTTCAAATCAGTCGGGAGGATTTTATTTTATTCGACTAACTACTCAAAAGGCAACCAGGATCATCAAAATTGCAAAAGGAAATTAACGCTATACCAATAGAAGTCTTCAGTTAAGTATATTGAAGACTTCTATTAAAGAAAGTTGACAACCTGAGCTATACTCCTAATTTGCAAAATAATGTTTAATGGAAAAAGCAGAAGCTTTAGAAAATGGGGAGGAGTAATTTAGTAAAGAATATTTTCGACAATTTTTCGCTAGACTTCAAGCTTTTTGAGTTTCATTGGGAAAGAGTATAAAATTTGAAAAACGCCAATACCTTTCTTGTTTGGTTTTCAATTGGTGAATATGGTTGATGAAATAAAACAAAAGAGGGGAAGCGGATTGGATGAACTAATATTTAGCAGCCGTTAAGCGAGGAGAAGTAGAGTAAATATTTTTTTAATTGACTTAGCTACAGACAAGTCGAAAACCGAAATAGCTCTTCGTTAATAATTTTTTTTCTAAATACTCATTACTTATTCTTCATTAATAATTACTCATTAATATCTTGCTACTTATTAATGATGAGTAATACAGAAATTAAAAGAAGCACAATCGAGATAATATTCTGAACGATATCGCTTGTTTTTGTTTTGGAAGATTTTTGTTGGAGTGTAGTTGTTGGCTTCATAGAGAGATGATTTTTGAAGTTCTACTCTAAGGAAATATAAATAGATACACGATGAAACGACTTTTATAGTAATGAAGTTATTTTAGGGGTGAATGGAATAGAATAGATAGTGAAATTTTTTCATATAATGTAAATAAAGGAAAGTGTCACAAATTTCATCGGCAATTATTTTTTATTCTTACTTCTTTACATTTTTCAATCACAAATCAATTCTGGGCAGTAGATGAATTTTTTGAAATAAACTTTTTCGAAAACGTTTGCGGTTGAAATTCGTTGAACTAACGACGAAAATTAAAAAAATCACCTACGAAATCAAATTAGACTGTACTATGAAGAATATGCTTTACCTGCGAATAATACAGTTGAATTGAACTTGAATTCAACTTATGCGCATTTACTATGACAATAGCAGCGTATAATTCAGAATCAAAACAGATTTACTCTTGTCTTTTACATTCGAATTCTAGGTAATAGTCTTCTCCTGTACTTCGATTGCTGCGTCAATCGATTATGGATTTCCCGGGAAACTATGAAACTATGAAACTGCGAACAAAAACAAAAATAATTAGTCAAATGAAAAGAAGTAAACTCTTTCGCTTTATTGCGATCTTTCCCATTATCGCAATTCTTGTTTCATTAAATGTCTCCGCACAGAAAACACAATCGAATGTTGCAAATAGATCGCTGTTGGCATGTGGCATTCCATCAAATTTAGCTTCAACAAATATTGCCCCGACATCAGCAACAGTTTCTTGGTCGTCTGTTAGTGGAGCAACAAGTTATGTATTGCAATATCGAGTTTCAGGCGCTTCAACATGGACGTCAATTTCTACTACAACTAAATCAAAAAGCCTAAACGGATTATTGAGCTCTACATTATATGAGTACCAAGTTCAATCAAATTGTTCCTCAGGTGCAGGCGCTTTTTCTCCGTTGGTTTATTTTTCAACGATGGACCCATGTGTGAGTCCCGGTCTATTATCTGCAGTTTCTGTTAGTGCAACTAGCGAAAATCTTAACTGGGCAAACATTCCCGGGATAATGTATTACAACTTTCGTTATCGTGTTACAGGAACATCTACTTGGACAATTGACTCTTCTATTACAAATACAAAAACGATCAACGGACTTATTGTTGCTACATCATACGATTTTCAAGTTCAAACGAGATGTACGCCGGGAATTTTAAGTCCGTATGGAGCATCGTCTACTTTTATTACGGCAAATGGGACTGCTTCTTGCAGCCTTTCTACTATGTTATCTGCAACATCTATCACTACATCGGGTGCTACTTTAGGTTGGGCGGTTGTAAGTGGGGCGATTAGTTATAACATTCAATACAGAGTGAGTGGAACAACAACTTGGTCATCTACATCATCAGTTACAGCATCGAAAGCAATAACAGGATTAACACCAGCTACACTTTATGAGTTCCAGGTACAAACAGTTTGTACAACAGGAACGAGTGCATTTACAGTATCATCAACATTTACAACAACAGCAGCGCCATGTACAGTTGCGATAGGATTAACATCAGGAGCAATCACCACAACGGGAGCAACATTAAGTTGGACTGCGGTGAGCGGGTCAACAAGTTACAATGTTCAATATAGAGTGAGTGGAACAACAACATGGACAACTATAGCAACAGCAGCAATATCGAAAGCGATAACAGGATTATCATCGGCTACACTTTATGAATTCCAAGTGCAAACAGTTTGTACAACAGGAACGAGTGCGTTTTCAGCATCATCAACATTTACAACAACAGCGGCG
>JAYTOX010000125.1:0-39873 GCA_043747595.1 Bacteroidota bacterium
AATGAAAAATTGTTTCCTTGAAAAGACTGTGTCGCCAATTCCCGGCGGAATCTCGCTGAGGCTTGGGGTTGGAAAGTGCGGAGGGATTGACGCTAAAGAAATCGCCGAGAGGAGTCCTTGTAGAGGCCACTTCCATTGTTTTCCAATAATTTGATTATTTATTATAATCGCGAGGTATGCAAAGCTGATATACCTCGCTTTTTTTTAAAAAAATAAAATGTGTAGAATTAAAACTCTAGTGGTAGCATTATCAATAATTTTGTCACCAACCTTCTTACATGCTAAAGTAAATCACGATGTCAATCAACTGATTAACAAAATTGATAGCGTGTTGCTTTCACGTAAGAAACAAAGAATTTCTTATAATTGGTCATCTCAGCCGGTCAATACAAAAAAAATATTTCGTGCAAAAGTAAATCTCATCGTTGACAAAACTAGCGTTAATGAAGATTCCTTAGGGAACTTCATTTTTGAAAACATCGGATTTTATCATCAGATCTTTATTGATACAAATTTATATTTTGTAAACAATGATAAATACTTAATCGAAGCACACAATCTCAATCGAAAGGATTACGAAAATTCAGAAGGATTAGTGAGACGAAATTGTCTGCCGCTTTTGCGCTCTTTTATAAGAAACAACTCTCATCCCTCCGGATTACCATTTACCTATGCGCATAAATTTGCGTGTGATTCAATTCTCAATGGAAAGAATTTAATCTACTTGTGTTTTGTTGATTCAAGTGAAGACTTGACATACGATTCAATCGAAGTTTGGATTGACAAACAATTTAATTACTACCGAATTAAAAATACATATCTTGATAATCTTGCAACTGAGTCGGCCTTTAGAGAGTTTGATCAAATAGCATATTCTGACGATATTCCTCATTCGCCCAAAGAATTTTTGGATAGTTTATTAAAATCAAAATATCCATTGGTCTACAATAATCCTGAAAGCGAAAAGGAAAAGGAAAATGGTGATACGATAGTGACTAAACTTTCTTTTTCACTTAAAAATGGGTCGAGTCAAGAATTTTCATTGGACAAATTATCGAGTAGATTTGTTGTTATAGAATTTGCAAATATTAATTGTCCATATTGCTTTAAAACAATTCCTTTTTACAATGAGCTTTCAAACAATAAGGCAATTAGTGTTTTCTGGATTGACTCCAATGATGGCGAACAGAAAGATTATGCAGAAGAAATATTTCGGAAAAAAAAATTGAAGTTTACCGTTTTATATGATGACGACAAAAGCATACTTAACCAATATAAAGTGAACTTATTTCCAACAACGTTTATCATCGATCGGCAAAGCAATAGGATTACAAAAAGAATAGATGGTTACACTGATAATCTTGATCAAATAATTAAGGATTTAATCAACGCTCAATAACACTTAAGATGAAATTTTTAAGCGTGCTTTTATTAATTCTTCCTGCAATAGCTTATCCTCAAAAGGATTCTGTTTCAGTATTCTTTCCTTCCTCTGAATATAATCTGAGTAGTAATGCAAAAAGCACGTTAGATTCTCTTTTAAATATAAACAACATTGAAAAAATAGAACTGTTTGGTTATTGCGATACTACAGGTTCAATGAACTTGAATAAAAATTTATCAGCAAGCAGAGTGAACTCAGTGAAAAGGTATCTTTCAAAATACTCTTACACGAAAATTATTATTAATTCATATTCTAAAGGCGAAAGTGCATCTTTTTACTCGCTCTACTCAGATCAACTTGCATTCAACAGAAGAGTTGACATATTCATTTTTCATTCTTCCGAGAAAAAACACACAGGCGATTTTGATTTGACAAATTTAAAGAAGGGTGAAAAAATCAAAATACCCAACTTAAATTTTAAAGCCGGAACACATCAGCTTCTCAAACGTTCTTATGTAGTTCTGGATAAATTAGTCTCAATCTTAAAAAGCCACCCTTCTTTGAAAATAGAATTACAAGGGCATATTTGTTGTACTTATGATGGTGATGGTTTCGACCCGGAAACCGGCAAGAATGATCTTTCAATGAATCGTGCGAAAGAAGTATACAATTATTTGCTTCAAGAAGGAATCGATAGCACACGTTTAGGCTATCATGGTTTAGGTAGTTCGCATAAATTAGTAGAAGAAACTTCCGAGTTCAATCAAGAAATCAACCGGAGAGTCGAAATATTGATAGTAGACAATTAAAGCAACCTCAATCTACCGCTATGCACGGATTTATCCTCCCACCGCTTAGACGATCCGATAGTTATCGGAATCGATAGCTATTGGAAGCGCCCGTTGCTTTAAAAGTTACGCCAGATTCAAGCTTTTATAAAATCTAAAAATCCCACCGCAGACATTCGTCCGTAATTAAAGTCTCAACGTGTGTTCGGTACAATTTGCCGGCTAAGGATTGAAAACTATCTGACTGACAAAAGTAATTGCTTGTGGTGCTAGGAAATTCCGTCATAGCGTGTTGTTATTTGGATGACGATGAGCTTTGAAAAGTGGATGAATATCCACGGCTAAAAAACAACGGACGAATGTCCGTTAAAGCAGGACAACATTTATTAGCCTTGAGACATAAAAATTACCATCAAATGATTGAGAAGTCCGGTGTAATTGTGTGCTTTATTCGAAATAACAGCTTCAGGTTCATGCAAAAAACGGCGAATTCTGCTTTTGAAAAGTGCGTTTAAATTAATTAAACAGTTACCTGTTCAATCATCAAAAAGGTATTTTAACCAAATAATCAGGATTTTTTTATCTTGCAGACCTTAAAGAACGATACAGAATGAATTTCCTTGACTTCGAGAAACCAATCGCCGATTTATTAGAACAAATTGAAAAGCAAAAAACGATTGGAGAAAAAAGTAAAGTTGATGTGAGTGTCGCGGTGCGCCAGTTAGAATTAAAATTAGCAGAAACCAGAAAAAACCTCTACTCCCATCTAACTCCTTGGCAAAAGGTTCAACTTTCACGTCACCCCGATCGCCCATACACACTTGCTTATATTGAGTCTATCACCGACAAAAATTTTGTTGAATTATTTGGCGATAGAACTGTAAAAGACGACAAGGCCATCATTGGCGGCTTGGGTTCGATCGATGGGCAAACTGTGATGTTTATTGGTCAGCAAAAAGGAAATACTACCAAGCAACGTCAGTTTCGAAATTTCGGGATGGCGAATCCTGAAGGCTACCGAAAAGCTTTACGGTTAATGAAGATGGCGGAAAAATTCAACAAGCCTGTTGTTACTTTTATCGATACTCCCGGAGCATTTCCGGGTTTGGAAGCCGAAGAACGTGGTCAAGGGGAAGCAATTGCTCGTAATCTTTTTGAAATGGCGCGTCTTAAAGTTCCAATCATTTGTATCATCATTGGTGAAGGTGCATCGGGGGGTGCGTTAGGTATTGGAATCGGCGATCGTGTTCTTATGCTTGAAAATACATGGTACTCGGTTATCTCTCCTGAATCGTGTTCTTCAATTCTATGGAGAAGTTGGGACTTCAAAGAAAAAGCTGCTGAAGTACTGAAGCTTACTCCGGAGGATATGTTGAAACAGAAACTGATCGACGGAATAATAAAAGAACCGATTGGTGGTGCTCATACACAACCGGAACAAATGTTTAAGATCGTAAAGAATGAAATCATAAAACATTTATCTATTTTACAAAAAGAAACTCCTAAAGAATTGGTTCGAACGCGTATCGAAAAATTTTCTTCGATGGGTGTTGTCAATGAATAATTGCTTCTGCCTTATAAATATGCTGTTGTCAAACAATGTTTGCAAGTGAATATTTTATAGTTGAAACAGAAATAAAGTTTATCAATAAAATTAAAATAAAAAATATCGTGTCGTTAGAATCGAATATGCAAGAGGCCATTCGCCTCTCTTTTGAAACAATGAGAAATAATACCGGCGGGCCATTTGGCGCTGTGGTGGTAAAAAACGGAGAAATTATAGCTCGCGGATTTAACAAAGTCGTTTCATCGAACGATCCTACTGCTCACGCAGAAGTTGTCGCCATTCGTGAAGCTTGTAAAACATTAGGCACTTTTCAGTTAGACGATTGCGAAATATATACTAGCTGCGAACCTTGCCCTATGTGTATGGCTGCTATTTATTGGGCGCGACCTTCTAAAGTTTATTATGCTAACTCTAAAAAAGATGCAGCTGATATCGGTTTCGACGACGATTTCATTTATCAGGAATTAGCATTGCCATATAACGAACGAAAAATTCCATTGGTACGCGTTATGGAAAAAGAAGCCTTGGAAGCTTTCAAAGAATGGTCGGCTAAAATGGACAAAATAGAATATTGATACACCTTTAATTCTTTCGTTGTGATATCTTTTCCAAATTGTAAGATCAATATCGGCTTACACGTTACTGCAAAACGGAATGACGGTTATCACAATATTGAAACAATCATGACTCCGGTTCAATGGTGCGATGGATTAGAAATTGTTATTAATAGCGACACTGCATCCGAGGCTGAATTTAAATCTTCAGGCATTCGTTTTAACAGCGATAAAGAAAACAATCTTTGTATTAAAGCTTATAAGTTATTAGCTGAACGATTTTCACTTCCACCGGTAAAATTTCATCTTCATAAAATAATTCCGATTGGAGCAGGCCTTGGTGGCGGCTCTTCCGATTCTGCCTTTGTTTTAAAAATGCTGAACGAATTGTTTAAACTAAATCTGTCAACTGATGAACTTGAAAAATTAGCAGCACAGCTGGGTAGTGATTGCCCTTTTTTCATTCACAATAAAACACTTTTCTGCTATGAAAGAGGCGACAAATTCGATAATGTTCAAATCAAAGAAAAAGAATATTTTGTAGTTCTTGTTAAGCCAAAGGTTCACGTTAACACCATTCAAGCGTATTCATGGATTACACCTATTAAGCGAGAACAATCGATTAAAAAATTAATTGAGCTTCCTATCGAAGAATGGAAGCTTAACATTTTTAATGATTTTGAAAATGCTGTTTTTGAAAGATATCCAACTATAAAAAATATTAAAGCACGCCTTTACAAACAAGGCGCGCTTTATGCAAGTATGTCGGGAAGTGGTTCTACCGTATTTGGTATTTTCAACGAAAAAAAACACTTGAGCACTTACTTCCGATCTTCTACCGTTTTCGAAGGGAAAATTAAATTGTAGCAACTTTCTTTTTCCTACAAAAATAAATTCAGTTCATTAAGAATCTTTTTCATTATTAAAGACCGAACTGAAAAGATCTTTGAATCGTAAACCTTTCACTAAGTTGTTTTTACTTAACAATGAAAATTCAGACAATCCATGAAGTAAAAATTCCATCAGTAAATACTTTTCGTTCGCATTTATTTTCGGATGAAGTTTCTTTACTACATCAGCTAAACCCGGAACTTCATTCAATGCAGTTGTATATTCCTTCTCCGAACAATCGTTCAAAATATTCACTTCGTTTCCATTGCTAAACCACTCTATTATTTCCAAATATGGGTTGGCTTCTTTTTTCTTTTTTAATTTTTCCGGATCAGGAAAATAATTTTTGAATTGATTCCGTATCGATTTACTTATCAAATTTTGAGCAACAATCATTGCTCCTTCTTGCTCACCTTCGTAAACTAATTCAATCTTTCCGGTAATCGCCGGTATTACTCCCCAAAAATCCGAAATTCTTAAATGTGTTTTACTTTCTCCATTCAAAATCATTCTTCTTTCGGCAGTTGAGAAAATAGTCTCATAACCTGAAATTGTTAAACGTGCAGAAACGCCACTCTTCGGATCAACAAACTCATTGCTCCTGGCTTCAAATCCAATTTGCTCCAATAAATTTTCTATCAACTCCGAACCACTGATCGATTTTTTTTGCGCTTCTGATAATGATGCTTCTTGCAATGTAATTTCTTTCGCTGTTGAAATATCCTTTGGGTAATGCGTTAGTATCTGGCTCTCAATTCTGTCTTTCAATGGTGTTACAATTGAACCTCTATTCGTATAGTCTTCCGGATTGGCTGTAAATACAAATTGAATATCTAATGGTAATCGAAGTTTAAATCCGCGAATTTGAATATCTCCTTCTTGCAAAATATTAAAAAGAGAAACCTGAATTCTCGCTTGTAGATCGGGCAATTCGTTGATCACAAATATTCCACGATGTGCTCGCGGAATCAATCCGAAATGAATTACTCGCTCATCGCTATAAGGCAACTTCAACGCTGCTGCTTTTATTGGATCTACATCGCCAATCAAATCGGCGACGGAAACATCGGGTGTTGCTAATTTTTCTGTATATCGATCACTCCTATGCATCCATGCTATTTCTGTATCATCACCATGCTTCTCAATTAGGTCAAGCGCTTGACGCGATAATGGATTTAATGGGTCGTCATTTAATTCTGTCCCTTTAATAAACGGAATATATTCATCCAACAAATTTGTCATTAACCGTGCAATCTTCGTCTTTGCTTGTCCGCGAAGTCCTAATAACAAAATATTGTGTCTCGACAAAATTGCTCGCTCTATATCGGGAATAACCGTTTCATCGAATGCCTTGATTGTATCAAAAACTTTCTCTTTCTTTTTTAATTTTTCAATTAAATTGGCTCTCAACTCTTCTTTAATAGATTTACTTTCATAGCCGGAAGCCTTCAATTGGCCTAGCGTTTTTATCTTTAATAATTTTTCCATCGTTGTTGTTTGCAAAATTTAGAATCGTTTAAATTTTCTTTCTTCTGTTTTTTTCGAAATCTTCAAATACATATTGACCGAGCCCTTGAAGTGATGTATAAAAAGCTTTTCCTCCATTAGCTTCACTAAACTCTCTTATAAACGCACGCAAATATTCATCTTCCGCCACCATGAATGTAGAAATTGGTATTTTTAACTTCTTACATGCAGCAGCTAAATTCAAACATTTATTTAAAATTTTACGATCGAGCCCAAAACTGTTTTTATATAAATGAAGTCCTTCTTTCATACATGAAGGCTTTCCATCGGTTATCATAAAAATTTGCTTATTAGGATTTTTTCTCCTTCTGAGAATATCCATTGCTAACTCTAATCCGGCTACTGTATTGGTATGGTAAGGCCCTACTTGAAGGTATGGCAAATCTTTCACTTCTATTTGCCATGCTGTATCACCAAACACAATTACGTCTAATGTATCTTTTGGATAACGAGTACGAATTAATTCTGCCAATGCCATTGCAACTTTTTTTGCAGGCGTAATTCTATCTTCGCCATACAAAATCATGGAATGTGAAATGTCGATCATTAAAACTGTCGACGTCTGTGTTTTAAATTCTTTCTCCTTTATTTCTAAATCGCCTTCTGTAATTGTAAAATCGCCTACACCATGATTTATTTGCGCATTCCGAATTGAATCGGTCATGGAAATCTGATCAATTGAATCTCCAAACTGAAACTCTCTCAGTTCACTCGTTACTTCTTCACCTGTTCCTGTATATTTTGTTTGATGATTGCCTTGCCCGGCTTTTTTTAATTTCTTACCAAAGACTTCTTCTAACGCATTCTTACGAATTGTTTGCTCTGTTTTCGGAGTAATAATATATCCTCCTTTATCACCATCATCTTTTATAAATCCATTTTTCTTAAGATCGTCTATAAAATCGGCCATGCTATATTTGTCGTCGGTCAGTTTATATTCTCTATCAAGTTCATTTAACCAATTCAGCGCTTCGTAAACATCGCCGCTGGTATAGGTTAACAATTGCATAAAAATATTCAGTAATCTGTTGTACGGATCCTGATCTTCATTCGACACTAAATATTTACTAAATCTATACCCTAACATATTTCTATTCTCCTTCTTTCAAATGTACGAATTTCACAAACATTTTGACTCATCTTGACTAAAATGATTTTATTCAATCAAAAAAACTGGAAGATTAACCCATTAAATGTTAGAGATTTCTATTAAACACACAAATTGCAACAAATAATAACGGAAAATGTTTTTACCTTACTGCAATGAATGAACTTAAAATTTTTAAATCGTCGGCCGGCTCCGGCAAAACTTTTACGCTCGTTAAAGAATACTTAAAACTGGTTCTCGATCAACCTGATGATTATCGATCTATTTTAGCCATTACTTTTACCAATAAAGCAGCGGAAGAAATGAAATCGAGAATCATTGAATCGCTCGTTGAACTTTCTAAAAATACAGACGGAAAATTAGCAAAAGCTTTGGAAGAAGAACTTCCAAAAATAAATCTGAAATCGAGAGCAGAACGTGCATTAAAAAATATTCTTCACGACTACTCTTCTTTTTCAGTAAGCACGATCGATTCATTTTTCCAACGAATACTTCGATCGCTAGCCAGAGAAATTCACCTGCCATTGAAAATGGAAGTAGAAGTTAGTACCGATGATGCTATCCTAGCTGTTACAGATGCTTTACTACAAGAAATTGGTAACGACAAAGAACTTTCTGATTGGTTGACTGATTTGGCTTTGCAAAAAATGGGCGAAGAAAAAGGGTGGAATATTGATCAAGATATTTATGTTGTAGCTCGCGAAATTTTTAAAGAAGATCATCACAACAAAGTTATTCTATCAAGAAATGATATCAGAAAAACGTATGACGACTTGCTTAAATTAAAAAATTCATTTTTAACACGAATGAAAACGATTGGTGAAAGAGCGATGACAATTATTGATGGCTCCGGTTTTTCAATCGATGATTTTAGTTTCAAGCAAGCGGGTGTTGCCGGCTACTTTTTAAAAATATCCAATCCTAAAAATGCTGAATCGTTTGAAATTCCAAAGCGCGTTGATTCAGCTTTAGAAGATCCTACTTCCTGGACTGCTAAAAAAAGTCCTCATAAAACTACAATTGACAATCTTGTTGAAAGCGAACTTCACCCTCTTCTTGTTAAAGCAACCGATCTCGTAACTTCTGAATATAAAAATTACATTACGGCTGTTGAAGTGCTAAAGAAAATTTACCTTTTCGGATTAGTGAATGATCTGCAAAATAAATTTAAGGAATATAGAAAAGAAAATAATGTTATCCTGCTTTCAGATACAACGAAATTGCTCGGCGATATTATCGACAAAAATGATACGCCATTCATCTATGAGAAAACAGGAAACAGATATAAACATTTGCTGATCGATGAATTTCAAGATACCAGTTTGCTGCAATGGAAAAACCTCTTGCCTTTGGTTATAAATGCTCTGGGAAGCGGATTTATGACCATGGTTGTTGGCGATGCAAAACAATCAATTTACAGATGGCGTGGAGGAAATATGAATCTGTTAATTCGCGATATACTTGTTGATCTAGTCGATTTTAAATCGTTGTCAAAAACAGCAGTGCTAGCTACTAATTACCGCAGTAAAAAAGAGATTGTTCATTTCAACAATGCGTTTTTCAAAAATGCAGCAGAAGTCGTCAATACTCAACTCGAAATGAACGACCATGCAATTCTAGAATTAGCTTATTTCAACGACTTGGAACAAGAAGTGAATGACGATAAGAATTTCGACGGTTATGTAAATATTGAATTTATTGATATTAAAAATAACGTAGAAACAGAAATTGAAACAAGTGACAATGCCGATGAAGAAAAAGAAAATCCGAAATGGAAAGACATTGCGTTAAAAAATTTGCTAATCAAAATTAACGAGCAATTGGAAAAGGGGTTTTCTTACCGCGACATTACAATTCTTGTGAGAAAGAATAGTGAAGGAAATGAAATTGCAACCTTCCTACTCCAAAACAATATCGACAAAATAATTAGTCCCGATTCTCTACTAATCACATCTTCGCCAAGAATAAATTTCCTGGTAAATGTTTGCCGTTTTTTAGTTGATCGAAAAAATAATATTGCCAGAGCTGAAATACTTTATTACTATGCTACCACGATAGCAGAAATTAAAATTGATAATCATGCTTATTTTTCCGACCATAAAAATTTCAAATTAAAAGGTTCTACTGCAAAAAAAGGAAGCACACTTTTCGAAACAGAAAGCTTAACAACTTCCGTCTTCAATGAAATTTTACCTCTAGCCTTTACTGAACATCTTACACAATTGGCAAACTTACCTATTTATGAAATTAGTGAACAGCTTGTAAACATTTTCGGCTTCAACAAAACTCCAGATTCGTTCATCCAGCGATTTCAAGATTTGGTGTTAGAATACAACACCTCATTCGATAGTTCGCTGGAAGGATTTTTAAATTGGTGGGACTCCAGTAAAAAAGTGCGTGATGCATCTGTGATTACACCTGCGAATGAAAACGCCATTCAAATTATGACGATTCATCGTTCTAAGGGCTTGCAATTTCCCATGGTCTTCCTTCCATTTTGTGAATGGAGAATACTTCCAAAAGCAAACGAACTTATTTGGCTGCAAACAAATGAAAATCCTTTTGCACAACTTGGAAAAACTGCACTGTTAACTAACAATGCTCTGAAAAAAACTCATTATGCCGATAATTATTTGGAAGAAATTCACCAAACGATTATTGACAACTTAAATCTGCTTTATGTGGCTTTTACCAGAGCAGAAGAAAAAATCTTTATCACTTGCCCAATTGACAACCAAAAAGATTTGAATACGACCTCTAAACTTATTTCTCGTACTTGCAGAGTAATCGATTCATCTTTCGATGCCATATTTATTCAAGGAGAAGATTTCCAAAAAACACTAAGCAAAGGCAAGAACGATGATACACTTTCCGTTTCGCTCGAAATGTATCCTTCTAATCGTTGGCAAGATAAACTTTCGCTCTCATCGCATGGAAACGACATTATTGATTTGATAGAGAAAAATGATGTGAGTAAAATCAATTATGGAATTCTCGTTCATGGTTTATTGGCTCAGGTTAATCATCCGAGCGACCTACAAAAACTTGCCGACCAATTCGTGTTCGATGGATTAATTACCGATTTAGAAAAGAAAAAATTATTGGTTGAAGTAGAGCAAATCTTATCTGTTTCTGAAATAGCAGAATTGTTCAATCTTCGCTACTTTTCTAAAACAGAGAAGGAAATAATTCTACCCAACGGGGAAGTTCTAAGGCCCGATAGAGTTTTGATTGAAGATAAAAAAGCTATAATAGTTGATTTCAAAACTGGGAAATACCAAAAAAAGCACGAAACTCAAGTGCTTCAGTATGCTGATGTTCTAAAAAGCATGGGGTATTCGCCTGTTCATTCAAAACTGGTTTACCTCAAAGACCGATCGGTTCTAAATGTAGAATCTGAAGAATGATTTGCAATTTTCATCTATTAAACCTAAGTTTGATGAAGTATAAATTTTCTTATGTACACCAACAGACCACTTCAAATTGTATTAATTGACGACGATCCGCAAATGCGTGAAATGCTCAATGATTTCTTTATCGGCAAATACAGAAATTCAAATGTAAAATCTTTTGCAACCGGTGAAGATGCCTTAAACAAGATAAGTGCAGAACCTAATTTAATCGTTCTTGATTATCACCTAGATTCTACAGCAAGTGGAGCTATGGACGGAATGCAAGTTCTAAAAAAATTAAAGGAAAAATTTCCTACCATTCCGGTCATTTTCTTATCTGGTCAGGAAAAAGCAGAAATAGCTGCTAACACCATGAAGTATGGAGCATACGATTACATCGTAAAAAACGAAAGCGCCTTTCATAAATTAGAAATAATATTCAACAACATCCTTGGTCACGTTGAACTCAAAAAAAACTTAGGCACTCAAAAGTTTTTTAATGCTATTCTTCTAATTTTGGTGATTGCAATGATTATTGGAATAATCGTTTCTAAATTGTCTTAAAAATATTTTTTTTGCCCGACAATAAAAGGTACATTTTTCTTGACAGTTCGAGAGGCTTAGCCGCTTTCGTCGTTTTATTAGCTCATACTATTAAAACTTTTGCTCCGATAAATTATGATCTCTTTCCGCTAAATATTTTGTGGGATTCTGAAGCTGCGGTACTCTACTTTTTTATACTCAGCGGATTTGTATTGAATGAATCGCTCAACAAACAAGTACTCTCCTTCCCCTCCTATTCTAAATTTATCTTGAAACGCATATTAAGAATTTATCCGGCGTTCATTGTAATTATTACTCTTACATTTATCGGCTACAAATGGATTTATTTTCCAAAAAATAATTGGCTCAGCGATTACTGGCAAACAATTCCAAGTCTTACCGATTTATTAAAGCAATCCTTACTGATTGTTCGTTTACCCAACGATCCGACTTTACGAATTCTCCCTCACGACTGGACGTTATCTATTGAACTATTAATGTCGCTCTTTCTGCCACTTATGGTTGCAATCAGAAAAATAGACTCGCTCCTATTGTTAGCAATCGTTTACGTTTCCGTAAAACTGTTACCCATCGATACTTTCTTTTTCGATTTTGCATTAGGAGTTATTCTTTCAACTGAAAAAGAAAAAATAATTTCTGTGTGGAATAAAATTTCCAAATTGTTAAAAATATTTTTTCTTGTTTTGGCAATTGGATTACTAGCGATTGAAAAAATATCTGTTCACACTTCTATCTTATTAAACAAAATACTAATCCATCCCAAAACAATTGGACTAGGAATTCTTCTTATTTTCTTACTGTCAAATGAGCGTTTTCAAAAAATTATTTCTCACGAATTTCTCCATTTTCAAGGAAGGATCAGCTATAGCATTTATCTTATCCATCTAGTCGTTATTGGCTTTGTTTATCATTTTTTTCCAGTCATCGACTTTTTACCTGCTTTCGTTCTTGTTTATAGCTCATCCATCTTGCTCGCCTACTTTAGTTACGAGCTTATTGAGAAAAAATGCATCGCGTTATTTCGTGGATAAGACTAGGTTCAGTGTAAAATGTTTTGAATTGGTTTTTTGTGATGGAGTTTAACAACGATATTTTTCCGTATTTTTGCACTTCAAAATTTAAACAATGTCAAACGCTATTTATCATGTTCCGGTAGCCATTAATGAGCCGGTATTAAATTATGCTCCGGGAAGTCCGGAACGAGCAAAAATTAAAGAAGCCCTTCAAAAAATGCGCAACGAAATGGTCGACATTCCTATGCATATTGGAGGCAAAGAAGTTCGTACCGACAAAAAAATGAAAATTAATCCGCCGCATGATCATCAACATACTGTTGGGCATTTTCACATGGGCGATAAATCGCATGTTGAAAGTGCAATAAAAGCAGCCCTTGCTGCCAGAGAGCAGTGGGCTAGTTTGGATTGGGAACATCGTGCTTCTATTTTTTTAAAAGCAGCCGATTTATTAGCCGGACCATATCGCCCGTTGATCAACGCAGCAACAATGATTGGTCAGAGCAAAAGTGTTTACCAAGCAGAAATCGATGCAGCATGCGAATTGATTGATTTTCTACGATTCAATGTTCAATACATGCGTGAAATTTATACGCAACAACCCATTTCATCGAAAGGCGTTTACAATCGTGTTGAACAACGACCATTAGAAGGATTTGTATTTGCACTAACGCCATTTAACTTTACTGCCATAGCGGGAAACCTTCCATCATCGGCTGCTATGATGGGCAATACCGTTGTTTGGAAACCTGCTAACACACAAATTCTCGCAGCAGGAATTTTGATGAAAGTATTTAATGAAGCCGGCGTGCCTCCCGGAGTAATCAATTTAGTTTTTGTTTCTGGTCCGGATGCAGGTGAAGTAATTTTTGAACATCCTGATTTTGCCGGTATTCATTTTACCGGATCTACTTCTGTTTTTCAAAATATTTGGAAAACTATTGGAAATAATATTCATAAATATAAAAGCTATCCAAGAATTGTTGGCGAAACAGGTGGAAAAGATTTTATACTCGCACATCCTTCTGCCGATGTTCAAGCAGTCATTACCGGTCTTACTCGTGGAGCATTCGAATACCAAGGACAAAAATGTTCTGCAGCTTCGAGAGCTTATATTCCAAAAAGTATGTGGCCTGCAGTCAAAGAAGGACTTATACGAGACATTAGTTCATTTAAAATTGGACCGACAGAAGATCTTGGAAATTTTTTCAACGCAGTGATCGATGAAAAATCGTTTAACAAACTTGCTAAATACATTGATGAAGCGAAAGCAGATAAAAATGTTGATGTAGTAATTGGTGGAACTTATGATAAATCGAAAGGTTGGTTTATACATCCAACTGTTCTTGAAGTGAAAGATCCGTTTTATGTAACCATGTGCGAAGAACTTTTCGGGCCTGTACTAACCATTTACGTTTACGACGATAACAAATTCGATGAGATTTTGGAAACAGTAGATAAAACAGGAACTTATGCTCTTACCGGATCCATTTTTTCACAAGACCGTTATGCCATTGATAAATCGATGAAAAAACTAGTTCATGCAGCAGGTAATTTTTACATCAACGATAAATGTACAGGCGCTGTAGTGGGTCAACAACCATTTGGAGGCAGTCGTGCCAGCGGAACCAACGACAAAGCTGGTTCGCTTTACAACCTTCTTAGATGGGTTAGTACTCGAACCATTAAAGAGACTTTTGACCCCGCTAAAGACTATCGATACCCGTTTTTAGATAAAGAATAACGAATAATTTAAAACAGCCATGAAAATTTCATGGCTGTTTTGCTTTTTAACTAAATCTGGCGACTCTTTTAATCAACATTCAAATGTTATTAATCGTTGTCCATTGTAACAATTTCTATGCTCCAAGCTACTTATCTTTAGCCTATGAATAGTTCTCGCTTTGCGATTCTTTTAAAAATATGGAGTAAAATAAACAACAAATATATTCTCACACTTGTGGGCTTTATTATTTGGATTGGATTTTTCGATCGAAATGATTTGATTACTACATGGAGCTATCAGCACAAGCTGAATGTTTTAAAAAAGGAGCAGATTAATTTTGAAGATGAGATTAGTCGAAATAAAAGCGACTTGAATAATTTAAGGACGAATCACGACAATCTGGAGAAATATGCCAGAGAACAATATTTCCTGAAAAAGGATAATGAAGATGTTTTTTTGATCGTTGAAAATTAATATTCGCCAAAAACTTTTCTCATAGCATCAGCAATTTCTCCTAGCGTTGCTTTGTTTTCCACCGCATCAATTATTGATGGCATTAAATTCCCTCCGGTTTTTGCCGTTTCTTCTACAACACGAATAAAACGTTGAGTACTTTTCTCATCGCGATCCGATCTCAATTGTTTCAACTTATCTATTTGCAACGTTCGAATTGAATCGTCGATTGTAAATACTTTATCGAATGGAGGTTCTTCCATCTCAAATTGATTTACTCCAATTATTATTCGCGTTTTATTTTCTATTGATTTTTGATAATCGTAAGACGCTCTTGCAATTTCATTTTGAATATACTGAGCTTCGATAGCACTCACTGAACCACCCATCGAATCAATTTTATGAATGTATTCCCATGCCTTTGCTTCTACTTCATCGGTTAATGTTTCAACAAAATAACTACCGGCTAATGGATCTACAGTATCCACGACTCCACTTTCGTAAGCAATAACTTGTTGTGTTTTCAATGCTAGTCCGGCTGCTTCTTCTGTTGGCAAACTAATGGCTTCATCGTAACCGTTCGTATGCAACGATTGCGTTCCGCCCATCACTGCGGAGAGTGCTTGAAGTGTAACACGCATAATGTTATTCATTGGCTGTTGGGCAGTAAGTGTTGAACCTCCTGTTTGTGTATGAAAACGCAACATCATTGAACGTGGATCTTTTGCTCCGAGATCTTTCATTATTTTCGCCCACATTCTTCGTGCTGCTCTGAACTTGGCCACTTCCTGAAAAACATTATTATGAGCATTAAAGAAAAACGAAAGTCGCTTTCCAAAAACATCTATATCTAATCCCTTTTCTATCGCTGCTTTTACATACGCTTTTCCATTTGCTAATGTGAAAGCCAACTCTTGAACTGCAGTAGATCCTGCTTCACGAATATGGTAACCCGATATAGAAATTGTATTCCATTTCGGAACTTCTTTCGAACAATATTCAAAAATGTCGGTGATAATTCTCATCGACTGCTTGGGAGGATATATATAAGTTCCTCGTGCTGCATACTCTTTTAAAATATCATTTTGAATGGTTCCTGAAATCTTTTTTAAGTCGGCACCTTGCTTTTTTGCTAAGGCTATATAAAACGCTAATAATATCGATGCAGTAGAATTGATTGTCATGGATGTACTAATTGTCTCCAATTTTATTCCATCGAATAATATTTCCATATCGCGCAAGGAATCGATTGCTACTCCTGCTTTTCCAACTTCACCATCGGCTAAGTCATGATCGGAATCATATCCAATCTGTGTTGGCAAATCGAATGCAACCGATAGTCCTGTTGTTCCTTGCCCTAATAAATAATGATAACGCTTATTAGATTCTTCGGCAGTGCTGAAGCCTGCGTATTGACGCATCGTCCATAATTTTGTACGATACATATCCGATTGAACACCTCGTGTAAATGGGTATTCACCAGGAAGTTCTTTCACACCAGGATGGCCGGTATATACCGACTTAATCTCGATATCACTTTCCGTTATTATTTTTTTATCTAACACGATCTTTCATTTAATTAATAAAATTTTACTCAAGCATTTTCCTTGCTTCATTCTTCAAAAAATTAATTCCCCGTTGTGTAGGAGTAATATCCATTTCCATAATAAATTCAAAAATGGAAGTGCTCAGCTGAAGTCCGCTTGAATTATTTCCAACTCTATTAAACGAACTATTAATAATTCTGATCATCTCTTCTTTTGCATTCTTAACTTCATCCCACGAATAATCGGAAACATAAATTTGCTGAGATAAATTATGTTCGAACTCCGCTCTAATTGTTACGATTAAATCATTTTGAAGCTGCGCGGCACTCATACCGGAAGTATGAACGCGAACTAAAATAGAAGTTGGGTCTATTCGTTCCAAGAATAAAACGAATCGTTCATAGGCTTGCAGTTTCAATGGCATGGAATTTTTCCTGCGATCGCTTCTCTCATCAATTGCTTTTAGCTGAATTTCTTTCTCGACAAAACTTTTGATCAATGCCTCTTGCGAATTCAATGATCTTTTCATCATCAGAAACATCCCGATCAAAATCAGAAATGCCGAAATGAAATACATCAATAGTTCTGAAATAGTTTTTGTATTCTCCATCATAAGTTTTATTTACCAAGCGCGATAACGTGTATTTAAATCGAACAAACTTCTCATTACCGAATGTTCCTTTTCACCAAATACCATTTTCCTTCTTTCATAAACTCTCGTTGCAACTTCAATTGCATCTTCCAACCGATATGTAGCAAATCCTTCAGAGCCTCCCCATGAAAACGATGGAATAAATTTAGGCGGAAATCCATTGCCGAAAACATTAGCACTTACTCCTACTACGGTTCCGGTATTAAACATTGTATTAATACTGCATTTAGAATGATCGCCCATTATTAATCCGCAAAACTGTAAGCCGGTATTGATATAATCGTCGTGTGCATAATTCCACACTTTAACTTTCGAGTAATTGTTCTTCAAATTTGAATTGTTGGTATCAGCTCCGAGATTACACCACTCTCCAAGTACTGAATTTCCAAGAAATCCATCATGTGCTTTATTGGAAAATCCAAACAATACTGAATTACTTATTTCGCCGGAAACTTTACAATGCGGACCTACGGTTGTTGCGCCATAAATCTTAGCCCCCATTTTGACTTGCGAATGTTCACCTAGGCTAAATGGCCCCCTGATCATTGCACCTTCCATCACTTCCGAATCTTTTCCTATATAAATACAACCGCTCGAGGCATTTAATATTGCACATTCTACCTTCGCTCCTTCTTCAATAAATATTTTATCGGCATTCAATACACGATTTGTAGAACTGATAGGCTGCGATTTCCGGCCTTGAGTCAAGATTTCATAATCATCTGTTAGTGCTTTTTCATTTAATGAAAATACATCCCAAGCAAAAACCAAACGTTCTATCTTCGATGGCGTA
This sequence comes from Bacteroidota bacterium, assembly GCA_043747595.1. Lineage (GTDB taxonomy): Bacteria > Bacteroidota > Bacteroidia > AKYH767-A > 2013-40CM-41-45 > JADKIH01. The sequence continues at coordinate 17,960 of JAYTOX010000125.1, forward strand.
GTTTTTACAATTCCTTTATCGAGTTGGTCAAATGAATCTACTCTCTCTGAATTTGATGTACGAATTGCAATTACCAAACTTCCTTGAATCAAACACTCGCCAATTTTCAACGATTTTATTTCATTTACTATTTCAGCATTCGGAAGAATTGCACCATTCACATAAAAATTATCGTTTGTAAGCTGCGACGGAAATAACTCCTTTAAATAATCTACTGTTAAGAAAGATATTTTTTGCTTTGAGTAGTGTGCCCACTTTTCTGAAATCTTTAAAATACCAATTCGTATCTCTGAAACAGGACGTGTATGAGTTAATGGTAAAAGTGTTTTCCTTGTTTCATCGTCAAATAAAATAATGTTCATCGTCTCTTTATTTAAGTCTTCAAAATTAAGATTTGTCGCTAAAAGAAAAAGGTCTCCTGTTAAAACAAGAGACCTTTTTTAAATAATTATTTATATAACAGCAATTATTTAGCTGCTTGCTTCTTAGCGTAACGTGTATTGAATTTATCAACACGACCTGCAGTGTCAATTAGCTTCATCTTACCAGTATAGAAAGGATGAGACATGTGGCTGATCTCCAACTTAATAAGCGGATACTCATTTCCATCAGTCCACTTAATTGTATCTTTCGTTTCAATAGTAGAACGAGTAAGGAATGCATAGTCGCAAGAGATATCTTTAAATATCACCGGACGATAGTTTTTTGGATGGATGTCTTTCTTCATGACTTGTAAAATTGAGGGTGCAAAAATAGAGTTTTTTCTTGTTTATGCAAATCTTTTCTGCATTTAATCGCCTATTTATTTACAAAAATAGAAAAATAAGGTTAATTATTACGACTTTTCATTTTCCGACGCTAAGATCCAGGTAAATTTCCCATATTTCGCTGAATATTCTTGACATTCTGCCATTCAGACTATATCTTGATCGTCCAATAAATTAGGTCTGTCTTTTAGTTTCAGAAATTAGCTCCACTTTTATCTGTACTTCAACGTCAAGAACAATCAACTCAAAAAATTTATAACTAACAATAGAATCCGAAACATTCAAAGAAGATCGAATTACGTATGAAAGAAGAATTGATCCTGAAGCTTGAAGAGCTTCAAAAGGAAGATGTATCCGACGAGATTATTACGCGAGCAGATGAAATTAAGAACGAATATCTTAAAGCCTGCGATTTACTTTATCATGAGCAACTTCAAAAGTTTTTAGATGAAGGTGGACTGAGTGATGATTTTGAACCCAGAAAAGATCCGCTCGACACGCGCTTCAATGAATTGCTTGTTATTTTTTCTGATAGAGAATCGAAATTTAAAAAAGTTCTTCAAAGTGAAGTAAAAGATAGAATTAAAGCGAAAGAGGAAGTGATTGCTGCAATGGAAAAATTAATTGCAGAAGAATCTAATATCGGTAAAGCTTTTAAAGCATTCAAAGAACTTCAAACAAAATGGAATGAAATAGGAAATGTTCCTTCCAAAGAATACAAGAATCTTCAAAGCATTTACCATCGGCATTCGCACAACTTCTATTATAATATGAAGTTGAGTAAAGATTTGAGAGAACTCGATTTCAAAAGAAATCTCGAACAACGCACTCAATTGCTTACTAAAATTGAATCGTTGTTACAGATGGAAAATATTCGTGGAATAGAACGAATGATTACGCTTTATAGAATGGAATGGACAGAACTAGGTCCTACTCCGCCGGAAACAATAGAGCCGCTACGTACCAAATACCGCGAATTAATTGGCCAAGTATTTCAAAAGGCGCGGGCTTTTTATCAAGAGCGTCAGAAGGATGAAGAAGTTCATCTTGAAGCAAAAAAGAAATTACTCGAACGTGCCAAGGCTATATCAGATGAAACATTTGACAATCCCAAGCAATGGCAAACAATGACCGATACGCTCAATAGTATTCTTGAAGAATGGAAGACTATCGGTTTTGGGCCTCGTAAAGAAAATGAAAAAGTTTGGGAAGATTTTAGAGCTGCTCTCAATGTTTTTTATACCAAGAAAAGAGATTTTTATGGCGAAATAAAAAAAGTAAACAAAGAAGCTCGTGAGAAAAAAATAGCCATTATCGAAAAGGCTGAAAAAGTATCAGCTGAATCGCACGAACATTTTGAAGAGCCTACAAAGATGATCATCCAACTTCAAAACGATTGGAAAACTGCCGGTCACATTGAACAATGGGAAGAAAATAAACTGTGGAAAAGGTTTAGAGAAGCGTGCGATAAATTTTTTGTTGCTAAGCGTGAAAAATTTAGTGAACGCGATGGTGAGCAGATTAAAAATCTTGAACTCAAAAACGAATTAGTTAAAAAAGTTGAAGCATTTATTCCAAGCGGAAAAACGGAAGAAGATTTAAAAACACTCCGTGAATTTTCTGACGAATGGAAAACGATACAACATGTTCCTTTCAAAGAGAAACAAAAAATTTGGGAAAAATTTAAAAATGCATTGGATTCTAAATTCGATCAGTTGAAACTTGAAAACAATCAACGTCACCTTTTAAAATTCAGAAATAGTGTTGATTCACTTTCTAGTAGTGAAGATTCCGGAAATCTATTAAGAAAAGAACAAAATCATATTAAAGATAAGATTGCTAAACTTCAGCAAACGATTAATCAATATGAGAATAATCTAGGTTTTTTCAGAAACTCCAAAAATATGGGCGGACTTCTTACTGAGGTAGAAAGTAATCTAGCGCATGCGAAAGAAGAAATGGACTTACTGAAGAAAAAACTGAAAATGTTTTCAGAAACTAAAACCGAACCTACGGCTAAGTGAGTAGTGAGTAGTAATTGGTGAGTGAAAAGTAAGAAGTAAGAAGTAAGAAGTAAGAAGTAAGAAGTAAGAAGTAAGAAGTATGTCAGGGGGGGGGACTCACCAATTACCACTCACCACTCACTAAAGAGAATGCCGTTCGGAATTAAATGTTGATCATTAAAAAAAGTACTTTCGCCTCACTGAACAGTCGAGTAGGAAAAAGCATTTCAGCCTAATCCTCTCACAGAACCGTACGTGGGGATATCCCTTCATACGGCTCTTGTTATTCAATCTACTTCCAATAGGCAAATAAATTCGGGCTAACTTTTCGTATGTTATGCAACATTTCAAAAGATTTCTTTACCGAGTTGAGTTTATACTTATTCATAATATAACTGCCGAGCCTATTATCAGAAAGCAATAATTAAATGTGCTTGTATTCGATGTTTAAGTCGGTGATAGATGGGTCGTATTTTAAAATCGGTCTTAGAAATTCGGAATGCTTTTTCAATATGCCAAAGTTGCTTGTAATGATTTATAATTTCCTCCTCATTCAGATTTGCGTGAATTGAGCAATCTCGAAATGCCTTTCTTACTTCTTATTTCTTACTTCTTAATCCATTTTTCTTATTTCTTACTTCTTTTTTACTCACCAATCACTACTCACCAATCACTAAAATAAAAATGCCCGTACTATAGGGAATACGGGCATTGGAGTTAGGGAGAAAAATTTGAAGTTATTTTTGGAGTATCACTTTCTTTGTAATTTGATTGCCACCTATTGACATTTTTAATAAATAAAATCCTTGTGACAAGTCACTCGTATTTATTACTTGGTGATTAAATCCGCTTTGCACTTGATCAGCAGAAACCACCTTCACTACATTTCCTGCTAAGCCGACTAATTCAATTTGAATATTTGTTGTTTTGCTCAATGTAAATTCAATAGTCAAATTTGAATTAAACGGATTCGGATAGGTCGTCATCATGAGAGACGTATTAAAATCGTCAGCCACATTGTTACTTAAACGATAAACGACAACGGTATCACAGAAACATAATGTGTCGGTTCCTATCACTTCACATACGCACACATAATAAGTGCCTGGACTTGCATAAGTGTAGTTGATAGTTGCTGATGTTCCGACTGCTGAATTTCCATCCCCAAAATCAATCATTACCACTGATGGTACTCCACAAGGTGAATAAACTGTAAATGTCATTGGTACTCCTATCACATTTGCTGAATCAGGTTGTGCATAGAAAACAGGATCGCATGCATTCGCTGCAGAAATAGAACGACAGAATACATCGCTACAACCGGAAGTTGTATCCGTAATCGTAAGACAAACCGTAAACGGTCCGGCCTGATTATAAGTATGTACTGGATTCATTTGATTGCTGGCAGTGCCATCTCCAAAACTCCAACTATAGCTAGAAGTAGCTGTTGAATAATTTGTGAATGAAAATTGTGTTCCGGTAGAATCAACTGTGAAAGAATATAAAGCTGCACATGTTGTATTTGCTCCTATTGAAATTGCATTACAAGTTGACGAAGTACAAGAAGAATCTTGAATGGATAAACATACTGCATAAACACCAATTGCATTGTATAAATGTGTAACAACCGGCGAACCAAATTGAGTTAAAGTACTTCCATCTCCGAATGTCCATGTATAAACAGCTGAAGGACTAATATAATTAGGATAGAAAACAGCAACAACGCCTGAAATTTGAGAAACAAAATTTGCATTACACGTAAGAGGCTGAGGACTGTAAACTGAATCGCATGATGTGCTATAGCATCCTGAAGCCGAGACTACAGTTAAACAAACATAGTAATACCCAGAAACAGCGTAATGATGACTTGGATTATAAGCAAATGCCGAATCACCATCGCCGAAATTCCAAAAGTAACTTACTATTGAATCTTGTGTCGTAGACTGATCATAAAAGTCGATGTTATTTGTACCCGGATTAGACGAACTAGTAAATGCTGCCATACATGGATTACCATTCCCTACATAAACTAAATGACAAATGGTACTTGTGCATCCATTAGAAGATGAAATAGTCAAACATGCGGTATAAGTACCTGGTCCGAGGTATGTATGTGCAGGATTCACTTGTGTAGAAATTGTTGAGTCGCCGAAATCCCAAAAATAACCGGTAATAACAGAACCGGTAGATGTAGACGCATCTGTAAAATTAACTATAGTACTTCCGGGAATAGGATTCGATGAAAAGTTTGCTGAGCAATTGGTATTGTTTGTTACTTGAACAGAAGAACAAAAAGTATTTCCACACCCAGATGATGTATTCATAGTTAAACATACTGAGTATGTACCGGCATTTGCGTAAACATGTTGAGGATTCAATTGTGAACTAGACGAACCATCGCCAAAATTCCAAGAATATGTAATCGAACTATCGGAACTTACACTTAGGTTAGTAAATGAAATTCCTGACGGTGTAGAGGCATAAGTAAAACTAGCCGCACAATTACCGGGAGTATATTGTGTGGGCAAAGAATCACAATACGTAACTGTACATCCATTCGAAAAAGTTGCCAGTAAACAAACTTCCACCCAACCATTAAAATTGTAAGTATGAACCGGAGTTCCAATAGTTGAACTCGTTCCGTCGTTAAAATCCCACTGATAGGTAACAGGTACAACTCCATTCACAGCAGGAAAAAACTGAATAGTTGTTCCAACACTATCGTAGGTGTAAGTATAAGATGCTGCACATTGAGCATCACTTCTACTCGACACTAACATCATACAAAAGATAGCAATCAGTGCTACTTTCGATTTAAAATTTGTGTAAAAAGATTTCATGGTTTTTATTTTAGATTAGGGTTAGATTTAATACTTCTTTTCAATTTATGATACAAATATATACATCATAGAAAACCGCCAAACGGTATTTTCTATTATTCTTACTCATTTAACAATCTATTACTTGGTAAAAACGTCATTTTTATCGATAAATTAAACCAATTTCCTCAGAATCCCACCCTTTATTCAACAAATAAAATATTGCATTTTTTCATTCGTTTGATTCTAAAATTATCTTTGTGCCATGTTTAAAAACAACGTCTTCATTTCACTTTTCCTTTTAGCCATTCTCTCGTTCTCCTACTCTTGTAAAAAAGATGATTACGATACAAGTGGCAATGTTAAACTTGCATTTTCACAAGACACAGTTCTTTTCGATACGGTGTTTACAAGTATGGGCAGCTCCACACAACTTTTTACCGTGTATAACAATCAAAGCAAAGCGATAAATATTTCCAATATAAGAGTTGCAGGAGGAAGTAGCTCCAACTTTCGATTGAACGTAGATGGAATAGCAGGTAAATCGATCGACAATGTAGAGATTGGAGCAAACGACAGTCTCTTTATTTTTGCCGAAGTAACAGTTGATCCTAACAATCTTAACTCACCGCTAGTAATTACCGATTCTATATTATTCACAACGAATGGAAATCTTCAATATGTTAATCTCGTAGCATGGGGACAAGACGCCTATTTTCATCGCGCCGGACCTAACGATCCTGATTTTCCATACTTCGCCATTTCCGGAAATGCTATTTGGAATAACGACAAACCACATGTCGTTTATGGCTATGGAATTGTCGATTCGCTTTCTTCTCTTACTATCAATGCCGGTACATTAGTTTGTATGCATCCAGGCTCTGCTTTGATCGTTTACAATTGTGCATCGCTTCACATCAATGGAACTCCAACTAGTTTGGTTACCATTCAAGGCGACCGTCTGGGGCAAACGTACAATGATATTCCTGGTCAGTGGGATCGAATATGGCTATATCCGGGATCAAAAAATTCAACAATTAAAAATGCCATAATTAAAAATGGGAACATAGGCTTGCAAGTAGATACTGTAGCTGGGCCAAACGACTCAACGTTATACATGGAAAACACCATCGTCAAAACGATGACGCTTCATTCTTTGTTGCTGAGAGGAAGTACCGTTAGCGCTTACAATTGTGTCTTTGCAAATACAGGATCAAATACCGTAAATATTCTTTATGGAGGCCAATACAAATTTTATCATTGCACGATGGCTAATTTTTGGCAGAACGGAACTCGTCAAGATCCCATTTTATTTATGAATAACTATTATAACAATGCTTCAAGAATTCTTAATGCATACTTTGGAAATTGTTTGCTCTATGGCAACAACGATCAAGAAATAGGTCTTGACTCTTTTCCTCAAAGCAATAAATTTAATTTCATCTTTGATCATGCTATGCTTAAAGTTGAAAATGTTTTCTCTACCTCTACTCCATTCCACTACAACACTATTGTACGTTCAACATTAAATAGCAACAGTCCGGGTTTCAAAGATATTCTCAACAATATTTTTAAACTTGATTCGGTAAACAGCTCCGCATTAGATAAAGGCGACTTGAATGTTCTCACTGCTTTCCCATCAGTTTTAAACACCGATATCGAGGGTGTGTCGCGCCCACAACGAACATTTCCTGATTTAGGTGCCTACGAACGTCAATAATTGGTATGATCAATCTTTATTCAATTGCCTACTTACCTCCTGCTTCTTATTTTTATCAAGCAGCTAAGGAAGAATCTTTCATGATCGACAAGCATGAGCATTTTGTAAAACAAACTTACAGAAATAGATGTTCTATTTCCGGACCAAATGGAAAACAAGATTTAATTATTCCGGTTGAACATACAAACATTCACACAATTCCAATTTCAGAAGTAAAAATTTCCAATTCAGAAAGATGGCAAAGTATTCATTGGCGTAGTATTCTTGCAGCTTATAGAAACTCACCCTACTTCGAATATTATGAAGATGATTTTAAATCGTTTTACGAAAAAAAATACGAATTACTTTTTGAATTCAATTTAGAATTATTACAAATGATTCTAAAATTAAAAAAAATGAATCCTCAAATTATTTTTACAAATCAATTTGATAAAGTAGCAAGTGATAAAACGGATTTACGAAATTATTTTATCCCGAAAAATAAAACTGAATCAACAAGCAATTATCATCAGGTTTTTCAAGATCGAAATGGATTTATTGATGGCCTATCGATTATTGATCACCTATTTAATGTACGCTAATTAGAGCGAAAGTATCTCTGCGATCCGCAAAAGTTCATGAGGAAATTTTTTCTTGCCCGAAACTACATCTTTGTAAGCAGTAAATGCAATCTCATTATTTATTACTCCTACCATTTCATTTGTACGACCTTCCATCAATCCTTGCACAGCAGCAACTCCTAATCTGCTCGCCAATACTCTATCACTACATGTAGGACTTCCTCCTCGTTGTATATGTCCTAATATACTCACACGTGTGTCATATTGATTAAATTTTTCTTTCACAGCTGCTGCAATATCATAAGCTCCTCCGGCATCATCGCCTTCACTAACAATAATAATCATTGAAGATTTTTTCCTTGCCCAACCTCTATCTAAAACTTGAACAATCTGCTCAATTTTAGTCTTAGTCTCCGGAATTAATATGGCTTCTGCACCCCCTGCAATTCCTGAATGAATCGCAAGCATGCCGGCATCGCGCCCCATAACTTCAATAAAAAAAAGTCGATTATGAGAATTTGCTGTATCTCTAATCTTATCTACTGCTTGTACTACTGTATTCAGTGCTGTATCAAAACCAATGGATGCATCGGTTCCAAATATATCGTTATCGATCGTTTTCGGAATTCCAATGGATGGAATGGTATGCTCTCTACTAAATTTTTCTATTCCAAAAAAAGATCCATCGCCACCAATCACAATCAAAGCTTCAATTCCTTCTTTGACCAAATTGGCCGCAGCAAGTGCTCTACCTTCTACTGTTTTAAACTGTTCACTTCTTGCCGTTTTTAAAATTGTACCTCCGTGTTGAATAATATTGCTTACACTTTGTGAATCTAAACTAATGAAATCGCCTTTTATCAAACCTTCATAGCCAAGCATTACACCTTTTACTTCCAAACCAAAATAAATTCCAGATCTAACTACCGCTCTTATCGCTGCATTTAATCCCGGACAATCGCCGCCGGTAGTTACCACTGCAATTTTATTGTACTTGTGTGTCTTCTCCATCTTTTAATTTATGTATCTTTTTTGTGCCACGATAAAGAACATACTTTAACATCCGACATTCCAAAGCTCCATTGTACATCGGAATTTTTGCGGTAGGATGTAAACCAACAAATTTTGCAGCTTCTCTATTTGCTGTTAAAACCCATGCTGTACTTCCGGCATATTTAGTTTTCAAATTATCGCCAATTGTTTTATACAAATTAAAGAGATCATCATCTGTGATCCGACCTCCATAAGGCGGATTTGTAACTATCGTTTGTACACTATCGCTAGGAGTATAATCTTCAAATGGCATTGCATGAAATTCAATTGAGTTTAAGACACCAGCACCTCTTGCATTTTCTTTCGCATTTTTAATCGTTTGAAATAACTTGTCAATTCCGGTAATTGAAAAATCAACTTCAGTTTTTTCAGCTGCTTTGGCTTCATCAAATAATCGTTTCCATAAAACAGCGTCGTAATCGTTCCAACGTTCAAAACCAAATTCGTTTCTGAAAATTCCGGGAGCTATATTTCTTGCCATCATTGCTGCTTCTATCACCAATGTTCCACTACCACACATTAAGTCGGTGAAATTACTTTTCCGATCCCATTTACTCCACATAATCATTCCAGCAGCTAAAGTTTCATTCAACGGTGCTTCTCCCTGCTCCGATCTATATCCTCGTTTATGCAAAGAATCGCCTGAGCTATCAATCGAAACCGAAGCAACATCCATGTGTATATGAACGTTCACTCTGATTTTTGGAAATCTCAGATCAACATTCGGCCGTACTCCGGTTGCATCACGAAACTGATCAACTATTGCATCTTTCGTTTTCAAAGAAATATACAACGTATGTGTAAGAGTAGAATATGATGTAACAGCATCTACTGCCAGTGTATCTTTGCTACTTAAATACTGACTCCAATCAATTTTTTTAATTTCATCATACAGCTGCTGCTCATTAGCCGCCGGAAATGATTTTATCGGCTTAAGAATACGTAACGCAAGTCTGCTATGCAAATTCGCTCTATACATTGTTTCTAAATCGCCATCGAAGTGTACAACTCGCACACCTTTACGCAGATTCTGAGCACCTATTTCTTTCAACTCTTCAATCAACATGTCTTCAAAACCAAAAGATGTTTTGGCAAGCATACTGTACGTTTCTTTTTTGTCCACTTTATTTTATTTTAACTTTTTGTCAGCCACCCTTTTTTAAAGAAAAAGATAATCTGCCCAATAACTATTAACACCATTACTCCACAAACTATAATATACCCATAAGGCGAATACAATTCCGGCATATTGAAAGGAAAAAATTTCCCTGTTTCCTGATCTACTCGCGAGAAATTCATTCCATATAACCCTACGATAAAAGTAAGTGGAATGAAAATAGTTGAGATGATCGTCAGCACTTTCATAACTTGATTCAATCGATTGCTCATGGATGAATGATAAATATCCATTAAAGAAGCAGTGACCTCTTTATTACTTTCACTCAAATCCAATAGCTGAATGCAATGATCATACGAATCTCTAAAATACACTTTCGTACTTTCCGATATTTCTACAAATGAAGTTCTGAGTATATCGTTCAATTTATCACGTTCACTCCAAACACTTCTTCGCAACGTGATCAATTCTTTTTTAACACTTAAAACTTTATTCAATAATTCTTTCGAAGGATTAGAAATGATCTCTTCTTGAAGATCGTCTAGGCGCTCACTTACCCGTTCCATTATCGGATAATAATTATCGATCACTATATCCATGAGAGAATATGCCAAATAATCAGAACCGGATTTACGTATCAGCCCTTTCCCGTTTCTAATTCGTTGTCGCACCGGCTCAAAAATATCTTCGTAATGATCTTGCAGGGAGATCGCATAGTTTTTACCTAGAAATAAACTCAACTGATCATTTTGAAGTAACTCGTCTTTCTCAGTAAGCACTCTGGAAATAAAAAAAAGATGATTATTAAAATCTTCTGCTTTTGCTCTCTGATAAACATTCACTACATCTTCCATGTGTAACCGATGAATGCCAAAACAATCGGCTAAACTTTCAAGAAAAGTCTTATCGCTAAATCCTTTGATATCGAACCAATGAATTTTAGTCGGATTTGAATTCAATTGATTTCGTATATCTTCGATTGAAAATAGTTCGCTTTCAAAATATTCACTTTCGTCGTAATAAATCGTCTTAATTCTCAAACTAAGAGCATCAGACGGAATATTTAATGAACCGGGTGACGTACCGGGAGGTGAATGGCGATATTGCTTTGTACGATGAATATTTTTATGGCTTTTTTTCATACTACTAACTCAAAGGATAAAAATAGAATTTAGTTTTGGATTCTAAGCTATGAATCTCCAATTCAAGCGACTTTTTATGCTCCTTTAGACCGCACTCTATACAGTTTCAAAACGTCGATAATCAATAAATATGCACTAAGAAATTACAAGCATTTTTTCTCCCTTATGAAAATAAATATTTAGCAACAATGCTCTGTAAAATAGGCCGTTAAAGAGAACAAAAACTCTACAAGTATGGTCATTAATATGTTCGGTTACGTGAGAACAACGCGATTTAAATTGCTCATGAAAATAAGATACTTTTAGGTACTTTATTTTTTGTAGTTTCGTATACACGTATGAGTAATATAATCACAAAAGCAAAGCCGGTTGTCGAAGAATCGGATCTGAGGAAAGAATGGTTCGAAACCTGGTTTGACTCTCCTTACTACCATGTTCTCTACAAGGATCGTGATGAAGAAGAGGCTGAACGGTTTCTTGACAAACTCATCGATTTCCTGCATCCTGCTCCCAATGCAAGAATATTAGATGTAGGGTGCGGCAAAGGAAGACATGCAATTCACTTAAATAAAAAAGGATTTGATGTTGTTGGTTATGACCTTTCCGAAAATAGCATCAAACACAATAAACAATTCGAAAACGATTCACTTCACTTCTATCTACACGATATGCGTGAGCTTTTTCGTTCGAACTATTTCGATATTGTGATGAATCTATTTAGCAGCTTTGGTTATTTTCACAAAGACAGAGACAATATCCGCTGTTTAATTTCTCAAGCTACTGCACTGAAGCCAAACGGAATTTTCGTTTTTGATTATTTCAACTGTCACAAAATTGTATCGCTAGGAGAATTGAAACTTACAAAAACAATTGACGGAATTGAATTTAATATTCACAAAAAAATTGTCGACAATACGGTTATTAAGTCAATTAATTTTATTGCTGACGGCAAACCTTTTCACTTCGAAGAGCATGTGGAGCTACTAAGCAAAAAAGAATTAGAAGATTTTTTTAATATTGCCGGGTTACATATCATTCATACATATGGCAATTATGATTTACACAATTTCAAATTAGAAGAGTCTGATCGCCTCATTTTATTAGCACAAAAAATTAGTTAAGTATGCCGTTTTACGCCTATATAATTTTGTTTGGAACCATTCTTTTAAGCGGATTATCTTTCTTCCTCTTTAAAAACATTGGTCCAAAACAATTAAAGTTGCTATTATCATTTAGCGGATCTTATTTATTTGCGCTTACTGTTTTACACCTTATTCCGACTGTTTACAAAAACGGAAATGAATCTATCGGCATCTTTATTTTCATCGGATTCTTTATCCAGATTATACTGGAATTTTTCTCTGAAGGAATTGAACATGGCCACATACACATTCACAAACATCAAAATGCTGTATTCCCTTTTGGAATGATGATAGGCTTGTGCATTCATAGTTTTTTGGAAGGCATGCCATTGGTTCAAAAATTTCCGGAAGTATCTACTCAGCGTTCTCTATTAGCCGGGATCACACTTCACCACATCCCAGTTGCTTTAGCACTGGTGAGTATGCTGATACAGTCGGGTGTTAAAAAAACTTCTGCTGTTTTTTACTTAATTCTTTTTGCTTTGATGGCTCCGGCCGGTGCACTCACAGTTACACTCCTTGGCAATTCGGCAATAGAAAATTTCCCGCTATTTTCCGATCAAGTTATGGCAATCGTTATAGGAATATTTTTACATATCTCTACCACTATCTTGTTTGAATCGTACGAGCATCATCGTTTCAACTATTTCAAACTACTTATTATTCTTTTAGGTGGTGGACTAGCTTTTCTTTCTTAAGTATATAAGTCGCCCTGTAAAATATCACTACATATTTTTTCTTCTGTAAAAATTGATTAAAAAAAGAAGAACGCCTTACTCCTTTTGTTTAGCTTCATTCCAGTATTTATCCATTTCTTCCAAACTCATGTCACTCAATTTTTTTCCCTGCTTATTTACTGCTTGTTCGAGGTATTGGAAGCGATAAATAAATTTTTTATTTGTCCGTTCAAGTGCTTCATCGGGATTTATATTATGAAATCGTGCATAATTTATTAGGCTAAACAGCACATCTCCAAATTCGCTTTCTGCTTCTTTTTGATTTTTGTCGTGCAAAGCTTGTTTAAATTCTCCAATCTCCTCTTCTACTTTCTCCCATACTTGTTCAGGGTTTTCCCAGTCGAACCCTACACCTCTTGCTTTCTCTTGAATCCGCATCGATTTAATTAATGATGGTAAAGAAGATGGTACTCCTCCTAAAACAGAGGTATTCCCTTCTTTCAACTTCAATTGTTCCCAATTTCGTTTTACTTCTTCCTCATCTTTAACTATTACATCACCATAAATATGTGGGTGACGAAAAATTAATTTTTCACATTGACTGTTCAATACATCTGTGATTGTAAAATCTTTTTTCTCTTCGGCAATCTTAGCATAAAAAAGAAGGTGCAACATAAGATCACCCAATTCTTTTTTAATGGAGTTCATGTCTTGTTGAACGATGGCATCGGTTAACTCATAGGTTTCTTCTATGGTTAAATGCCGCAAACTTTCCAAGGTTTGTTTCATATCCCACGGACATTTTTCCCGTAGTTCGTCCATTATTGTTGCTAAACGCTCAAATGCAATTGCTCTCTCAGTCATACACTTTATTTTACTTTTCAAAAATGCACATTTTATTTCTTATCGGCGCAACAATTTATATGTTTGTGTTGTTACTATTCAACCAATCTATTCGTATGAGTGTTAAAAACCTTCGCTTTAGTCAAACTTTACCTATAAGTAAAGCAGCAACATGGAACTTTTTTAGTGATCCGAAAAATTTACTTGAATAATTTACAGTTCAATGAGTTTTCTCAACAGTTAGTTGAAAAAAAAATATTCCTTCACAATTACATTCCTCTCAGTCAAACTGCACTTCCAAATTTGAAGATTAACTTTCGAGATTTGAGAATAAACCGGCTTCGATACAACTTTCATAATTGAAATATCTCTGTTGGTCGCTTTTGACAGAATATAAGTGGGGTAAATAAAAAATATCTATCCTATTAAAAAAACACCTGCTACACTCATTTCCTAAATAATATTTCTGTTTTTCGAAACAAATACAATTGATTGGCTTAATCAAATCCCTCAGCAAAGAATTCTTTTAATGGCATTTCCAGAGCATTTACTACTTTGAGTAAGCTAACAAAACGTAAATCCTAGCCTTTTTTATAGCGTCGATATTGAGCATGCGAAATATTGTTTTCATAGGGAAAATATTCATAATTGGTCCGTCCTTTGGCTAAACGAAGCGATTTTTTTCTTTTCCCAAGCTTAATCAGTTGTGTAGAAGCTTTCTTCTTTTTCAACTTTTTTCCATGTTGTAAAGTAAATTCACTGAAAATCATCTAGTTACCATTAATAAGTCACCATCAATAAGGTACTATTTTTAAGTGATATTTATTTTTATATATTTATTCAGCCAATTAATTCTGCTGTTTACTCTTTGTTGAAATTGGCCTACACTAAAAATTTAACCATTTAAAATAATCTCCCTATGAAAAAATTGCTACCAATTTTTCTGCTTTGTTGTTTATCGATCTTCAACGGAAAGGCTCAAATAAATTTAAGTCTCTCTGGTGGCTTCGGAAGTTTTACGCCGAATGTTGTTGTGCCAGCTTATGCCTGTCAATCAAATTCATTTAATTTATTGCTTTCTGCAAATTCCTACTTTCTTATTCCTCCTGATAGTAGTATATATCTAGGAATTCAAGACGCAGGTTCGATTGAATTTACCGGACTAATAACTCTTCCTACTATTCCTAATTTTCATTTTTATTTATTGTTTCATAATTCGACTAGCGTAACGGATACCTTTCGATTAAATGGAATGCAGGTAAACGCGCAAATGGTGGTTAATTGTTCATTGATTGGGACCGCTGCTTCTGCAACCGCTATCAATCATACTCTGGTTCTTTACTCCAATGGTGGAATTGTGAATAATACTACTTTTAATGGCACATTCAATACATCGCCAATCTTTTCAAATCAAATAAGTTATTCTGTTTTTTTTCCATTCCTCAACCAAATCAATGCACTACCAATTGACACGGTTAATTATCTAACTTTTCGTTCTGCAAATAACCAATTTAAAAGGGAATTGTCGTATCAAAATAACGGCGGCGACAACTCTGTTGCTTCTCAACTCAATTTTACTTTCTTTGATTCTCTTAAATGTCGAAGTTTTGAATTTGATTCAATTCAATATTACATTAATAATTCTAGTCCTATCGATTTAGCTATTTCTACTACTGATAGTTCTGTTTCTACGAATAATACAACAACAATTTCTATGATGAAAGGTGATGTACTTCATATTAGAGAAATAATTAAACTGAAAGATAATTGCTTTCTAAAAAATTACTCTGATGCGGAACGTACATTTACCACTCATTTAAAGTGGGGTTGTAGCGATTTGTGCAAAGACATTGAACATCAATCCACGATTGTGCGTGGCCATTTGCAATCATTATTACAGATAAATAGAATTTCACCTGCAAGTACTTCTACCATTAATTTTCCGAATTGGGATTGTACTTGGGACACACTTTTTTCGAAGCAATCTATAACAAATTATACCTTTCGAGTTGCAAATAGAGGAAACGATGTTGTAAATGATATAGCAATCAATGTACAAGATGCATTACTTTCCAACATGTATTTTGTTGCTGATTCGGACAGTATTATTGTAACACCGTACTACCAAAATTCTAGAAATGGTAGATCAAGAAGTGAGTTGTACGATACCACATTAAATGCTCAAAGACCCGCTTGTGTTATCTACAATTTCCCAAATGCAATTCGTTCTTTTAAATATTATTTTGATTATTTATTACCAAATGACTCAATCGATATTACAATACCACTTGTGTATTGCTGTCCTTCAAATGACACAGACTCCTTAACAATTGATCTTTTCAAAAAATCAAAAAAAATGAATACTTGGTCGTTTTCTGCGACGGGTTCTTTAGGTTGTGGGCAAGCCTCAAGCCTTGCAGCAAACAACATTTCAAATCCGCCTCTACTTAACATATTAAGTTATCAATTTTCACTAAATGATGCCCCGGCAAATGATCCGGATCAGCTCTACCTAATTCAAACTTTTATTCCCAATGGCATTTCTTTTTCCGTTCCTCATGATTCTTTATGTTCCTCTCCAAGAACGCTCGAATTAAATAACTTTAGATTTAATCAAGACTTAAGTGGCGCCTATCGATGGAATGATGCTAATATTTTTACTAAATCGTACTCCTTAAATCCTGCCATTCCAACCTTAGTCGATAGTTTATTTATCCGTTTCCAAATAAAAACAATGCCGGGGTTGGAGATTGATACAAATTTAAATCAGTTTACTTTAACGAATGGATTGTATAATTGGGTAGCGAATAAGTCACAAGTCCGATTGCCCATTGGATGCGGATCTGAAAATACCTATACCATAACTTTTAGTTCGAATGATTTTCCGTTTTCTACACCTGGCTTACCTTTATTGCATGAAGTATATGATGTTGTGAATAGTGGAATTTTTCACTTCTCCATTAAAGGATGTTGTTGCTCTAATACGAATAATAACCCCGATTATGTTATTGAAACATTGATAGCAGGGTACGACTATTGTTTTATTCCGATGAGCAGAGTATTGGGAAAGTCTGAAATACATTGTCCTGGTTGTAATATGCCAGGTACAATTGTTTTTACTCCTGATGATCAAATACTAGAACGCTTAAATTTTGGCTACAAAGACGCGACTGATAATGGTTTGGCCGATTTCCCTGTATCTCGGATAGACTCGAGCTACTTGGCTACTAACCGAGCTCGTTTAGATGTGAATCACTCTATGGTAGGTGACACCCTTTCTTCTTTGATGCAAATAAAAATTGATGATTCTGGCGCTTTCAATTTAAATAATCTTGCCGATTCAGGTATTTATCTCAAGTATTTGTATGCTGAACAAAAGATTGATATGTCAAATTCAAGCCAGTTTGATTTGCATCCATATCAGCTTGAAATTAAAGCAAGAAATCAAAGCGTAATAATTACTCCTTCCAGTACTCAATGGAATTTAATATTTAAAGATGTACGCGATTCTATTTTCCAAAATGGAAAGTATAATATTCTTTTCTACAATTTAAGTACTTCTATTCTTGGAAGCCTTTTCGGAATTTCAAATTATTCGTTTCAAAGGTCAGAAGTTATCTCTTTAAAGGTATTGATGCGTATTTGTAAAAACTACCAACCTTCAAAAACGTCCAAAGCCTTAGCCGATAATCAACATAGTTCTAAGGTGAGTTTGAACATTTATCTTACCGATATGAATCTAGACTCAATGAAAGTATATAATGCTTTTTCGAACGGCATTTACGGAATTGCTCAAGACGACAGCTCACATACTCCAAAGCCAAACAAATTATACATGTGCGAAACAAAATCAAACATGCATTATTTTTATACTATTTACAGTAAACAACTCACATCAATCTACCAAAAAATCGATTTCCCTTGTAATAGATATTTGAATATCGATCATGAAATTGCAATTGGTGGCGAGAAAATAAATCCGTTTCGTTTTGAAGTACGCCCTATCCCTGAGTTTGCTCAATTGTCAATACTATTGCCCACAGGAAATTCAAATTATCAATTCTACCCTATCGGAAGTGGTAAATCGTACGTTAGAACGAACTACTCTTCAACGTGTGGAATATCGAGCATTCATAAATCTACCACTTCAAGCAATTTAATTTTTTCAAGTTTATTTCAGAACAACCACCAAATTGCGTCCGACTCTCTTCAGTTAAATAATGCCTTTTTACCTACGTGTGGTTCAGATTTTAATACTAATTCTAACACTTTTTATACCGGCGACGAATACTTAAAACAAACACTTACTTTTCCATTTACCTATAAGGTTTGCAGAAGTATTGCAGTAAGTATTGATACTTCAACTGTAACAACTCATTTGCAATTGTCAACTTGTTCGCTCAATTATATAAAGGTTAATAGTGAAATAAATCCTGACTATAATTACCATTCTGTTTCATCAAACTATGTAAGCAGTTTTCAATTAAGCCCGCCTCTTATTGTGAATGCTACTTCTCATCGAGTAAAATGGAATTTACGAATCTATAACCCCAACGGAAACGACAGAGTCACCAGAAATTTATTCATCTATTTTGCAGATACTAATTTGTATTCGTCTATAAATGTTCAAGGTTGGACTCCACTTCATCGCCAGTTACCCAATGGCAAAAGAATTGTCTATTTTGAATTAGGCAATCAGCCAGGTGTTATTTTTGACTCCACGCGTTCTGTATTAATCAACATCGATAATTGTTCGCTCGATAGCATTCCTTTTTATGTTGGTTTTGATTGTATCGGATATCCATCGTTACTTGCTCTCCAAAACGGAACTACGTGCCAATTAGATACTGCTTACCTCAAATTATCAATTCAAGAGCCAAGGGTGTCTGGTCACATAGATAGTTATGATTCAACTACTACATGTAAAATGGATACGGTGCATGCACTTTGCGACGTTTTCAATTCTAACCTTTCAAACTTTCACTTTAAATTGAACATTCTTAATCAGAATTTACAAATTGTTAATGTGAGAATATTACATCATCATCTGGGTAATGTTTATGTATGCTCATTTACTACGATTCCGGCATATCCATCTACAAATTACGAATATACTCCTGTTATTGCTCAAGACAGTATTCTTCCCGGAGATCAACTGGAGTTTGAGATGGTTTATACGCTCTATGCTCCTACTTTTACTTCGCCTTTTTCAATCGATTATTCATATACAAATTTATGCGGCCAAGCGGGTCCACCTGCTATACAAAATAATGTGCACCACAGTGCGCTTATCATTGGTAGTTTCTACTGCACGCAAGGTGTCGCCAATTGTTTTCAAGTTGTGGCTTCGCAAAATACGATCAATTGCCCCGGTTCGCCTATAACTCTTAGTTGTACCACCTATGGCAACGCTGCCGGCCTATTTTATCAATGGTTCTCGAACTCTAGCGGTGCTTTGGTGGGTTCTGGTAATTCAATCTCTCTTTTAAGCCCAACTGCAAGCACAACTTTTATTGTTGTAGCTACCGATTCCTCCGGAATTACTGCTAGAGACTCTGTCACCATCAATCCTATTCTCGGCGAATGTTGCTTTCCTGCCAACTTCAATTTAGCCGCTGGCGACATACTGTTAAACAATACGAGTGCAAAATCGTATGTTCAACAAAATGCAGTCAACACAATCAATACTCCTCGTACCATTTTAATTGTTGGAACATTTACCGTTGATACCAATTTTACGTTTATTTCCTGCCCAAATATTATGATGGCACCTGGTGCGCTCATAAATGTTTTGTCGGCCACTCAGCTTTCTATTACTGAGTCACATCTGTACAGTTGTGGAGACATGTCGCAGGGTATTCGAGCGCAAGCAAGTAATGCACGGATCTTTATTAAACAATCTACTATTGAAGATGCACAATTTGCTGTAAATTTAGGTTCGAAAACTTCGTTGATGAGTATTGACAATCACTTTAATAATAACTACATTAGCATCAATGCTGTTTCCTCTTTACCTAACAATGTTTCAATGTCTATAGGATTATCAATTTCGGGTACTACATTTGAATCAACTCGTAATTTGTCGCACAATTTCGCAACACAATATCCAGTCGCATTAACACGTCCGCTTGCGGGAATTAATTTGAGCAATGTTACCAATGTAGATATTACTCCGACTGATATAAATCATTTCAATAATATGAATATGGGAATAATTGCAAATCGAACTACTTTAAATCTTTCTGGCTGCCGCTTTGAGGGTATAGTAAAACTCGATCCGTATTCCGGTATTGCTAACGTAGTTGGTTCGGCAGTATATGCCCGCGGTTCATTTGGCAGCCCTTATTCTCTTACCTTTATGGGCCGCAACGATAGCCTCCTGCCTGACGTGGAAAATAGTATTACGGGTATCAAAACCATTCGAATGAATTTAATTGCCGGCAATTGCTATATGAAAAACATAGATGTGGGAATTGAAGCTGCACGAACTATTTTTGCAAAAATTTTAGTGAAAGCCAATACCATTCATTGCAATCTCACCGGCATTTCTCTCTTAAAAAACTCATACGCAAAGGAACTTACCGTAGTTAATAATGCAATTAAAGGGGGAGAAAATGTTCTTCAAAATAGTGGATCATTAGCCAATACAATCGGCATCGATCTACAGGGTAATGAATATTGGAACAACGCTCGTATTCTTGTGGCCAATAATACAATCGATTTATTTAACCATGGAAACACCGGCATTCATTTAAACTCTTCTAAATTTGCTGACATTACAGAAAATAATATTTATTTGGAAAATGCAAGCATCAACACAACTATGAATGGAATTGCCATAGAGAACAGCGAGCAATCTTCTATTTCCTGTAACACGATTATGGGTGAGCGCACTGTTCAAGCAAACGATTATAATGAAGCTGCTATTCGTTATGCCTCTAGTGTTGGCAATGTAATTAGCCAGAATGTAATGAGTAGAACCGCGCAAGGCATAGAAGTGATTGGGGTGTGTACCAATGGAATTAATTTAACAACTATTGAAAAGAACATGATTAACGTTCATTACAACGGATTAAAATACCATGGTAGTGCAGTGGCAAACCAACAAGAGCATACCGGAAATATATGGGCACCGTGGTTTAACTATTCAGGGTATGGAGCTAAAAATTGGAACGCATTAGATGCATTTTACCATCAATACAAAGTGAAAGGTGGTAGTGGGAGTTTGCCTTCCAGTTGGGACCCTTTTAGATGGTTCGCACCTGACGGACTCTCAGATTCGACGATTAACTTTGCCGACTGCAACCATTATGGTACAGTTAACCCTAACCCAATTCCCGATTTATTAACCTTGGCCGACGATTCAATAAAAACAATTGAATACCAACAAGAGTTAAATTGGCAAACTAAATTACAGGTGTATCAGAAATTAATTGAGCATCCTGAATACCTCACAGAAAATGCCGATCTGGCCGATTTTTACATGCTAAACGCTGCTACTGCTATTCACTACATTTCACAGCTTAATTTAGAAAAAGATAAATTACTTACAGAGCAGCAAACAGTAATTGAAAATATAAAAAACAACTCCATCGATATTTTTCAAAAATCTGAATTGCTAAAACAGATTAATATAGAAGTTGAAAAGATAGACGGCTTGGAAAATAGAAATATAGATAGCTTGTTACAAAAGGCCGATCAATTGATGGCTGCTTTAGATCAAAGCATTCAGTTAAATGATTTTTATAATGTACAGTTACGAAATTCCTTAGAGGGCCAAGTAGCAATTATTGGTCAACTCACCGATTCAATTCAAGGCACTGAACTGTATGAAATAAATGAAAAAAACATGAATGAAATTGCGACCAGCCTTGAACTGGATGATGATGAAAATATACTCAAGGACAATGAGAATATGCTCTTAAGTATTGCCTCGCAATGCCCGCTTTCCGGTGGTAATGCAGTATTTAAAGCCCGTGCAATCTATAAATTAATAAATCCAAATGTGTTTTACGACGATGAATTTACCTGTATACAATCGGGAATAGTGTATCGAAAAAAATCGGAGATT
>JAYTOX010000126.1:0-9747 GCA_043747595.1 Bacteroidota bacterium
TATTTTTTACTTTAAAAATTTGTTGGATGTTATCGACTTTTGTTATCAACGATTTTTAACTAGATCTCTAGAAAAGACTTTTTGAGGGTCGACTAAATAGAGCGGCTTATTCTTAAACCAAATACTTATGCCATGTCCATTTTGGGTAAAGGAGATTATTTTCATATGCTCCGATGGAAAGGTGCTTTTTACAACTATACCTTCAAAATTTAGTATGGCATAATTTCGCAAACTCTTTTTGACATCAGCAATTTCCCTTTTCCACTCAAATTCCCAAAATTTAAATGAAGACATTTCCGAAAGTATCATTGGGAAACCAAAAATAAATCCTATTCCAACTAAAACGATAATAAAATCTAAAGTATCATATGAGAACCCATTAAAATTGTTAGTTATTTTTAATCCGACAATAAGACAAAAACATAAACCAATAACAAAAGATAATATTTGGATAAATCGCTTCATTGTGTGTTATTTTTGAATTAAGTCCAATCGAGTCTCGCAGCAGAATCTCACCGCCACCTTCTCACAATACTGTACGTGAACCTCTCGATTCATACAGCTCTTCTTATTCTTTCACGAATATATAAATACAATCCGGATGAACCAATGCCCGGTGAGGAAAAAGATTCGGGTTCTCATTGTACTAATTCTTTAGTTATTAATTCTTTGTTGGGGTTCTCAACTTGACCTCTAACGTTTGAGCATTACCGCAGCATTATTTTTTACCGGAATATAAAAAAAGAAAAAAAATAGTGTTGTTGTAAAGCGGTGTTGCATAAAACTCAGGCTCGCGCGTTAGCAGCCTTGCAGATTGATAGCCTATTGATAATTATTTAGGATAAAATGGTTGACGATTTTAATATATTTCGTATATTTGTCAACAAGTGAACGAATCAATTAAATTAATAAATATGGAAAATGTCTTTGCAACCAGACTTGTGTCAGCCCGAAAAATGGCTGGGCTGTCGCTTCAAGACCTTGCCGATAGGTTAGGAAATGAAGTCTCAAAACAAGCACTGAATAAGTATGAGCAAGGCAAAATGAAACCTGATAGCAAGGGGGTAATTGCTTTAGCAAATGCTTTAAAAGTGTCGGTGGATTATTTTTATTCTGTCCCAACTATTAAAGTGGAGCTTGAAGAAGTAGAATTTAGGAAACACACCACCAAGTTGTCTAAATTGGATGGTATGGCTGTGCATGAAAAGGCGATAGATAATTTCGAACGCTACTTTGAGTTGGAGGAGATTTTACACCTTAATGAAAAAAGCGACTACTTCGTTTTTGAAGGTGTTATTAAAACTGCTGAAGATGCTGAAGAAGCGGCTAAACAATTAAGAAGCAAATGGAAATTGGGTTATGATCCAATTCCTGATGTTGTAGAAATGTTAGAAGATAAAGGCTATAAAGTAATTGACATTGATGCTCCCGATGGTTTTGACGGAATGAAAGCAAGTATTGCGGATAGAAAAGTAATTGTATTGAAAAAAACTAATGATGTTGAGAAAGACGATATTGTTAGAAAGAGATTTACTGCTTTGCACGAATTGGCTCACCACGCATTAAAATTTCCTAAAGATATAAGTCATAAGGACGAAGAAACTCTTTGTCACGTTTTTGCTTGTGCTGTTTTGTATCCCGAAGATATGGCTCGTAAAGAGTTGCATAAAGAGCGATTCCATTTTTATGAAAAGGAATTGATAATTATTAAAGAACGTTGGGGGATTTCTTTTTCAGCTATTTTTTATAGAGCAAACCGTTTGGGTATTTTAAATAATTATGTTTTACAAAAATTCAATGTCGGCTTTAAGAAAAGAGGCTATCATATACCAAATGCAGAGCCAGGAAGATTTAGAAGTAGAGAGAAGCCTACTCGAATGGAACGCCTTGTTTATTTGGGATTAGCCAAAGAAGTATTAACTATAAACGAAGCTGCCTTTTTTGCAGGAATAAGTTCTTGGAAACTTCGTGAACAAATGCAGTTAATGGTATGAAGCTAATAATTACAGATGTGAGTGTGCTTTTCGACATTTTCCATTTAAAGGTATTACCCGAATTTTTCGCATTGAATGTAGAAATTTGTACGACCATATTTGTGTATAACGAAATTGTACAGCAGGAACAGATTCAAGAATTTGAAATATTTAAACGAACTCAAAAATTAACTGTTTTAGATTTGCTGCCCCTAGAGGAAGAGCAGGTTTTGAATTTTAAATTGAAGAGGAATTTAAAATCTTTTCCCGATAAAACAATGTTATGGAAAGCAATACAATTGAAATGTCCCCTGCTTACTTGTGATGATAAACTGCGTACAGAAGCCATTGATAATGGCATTGAAGTTCACGGCAGTATTTGGGTAGTTACGGAATTAGCAAGACAATCAATTATAAGCAGTTTAAAAGCAATTGAATTATTGGAACAACTTAAAAAGATTAATTCAAGATTGCCATTAGATGAAATTGATAAAATAATAAAGCGATTAAAAATGTAGGGTATTAAAAATAAATAAAACAAAGCTATCGGAATGATGCTTCGGTGGGTGAAATGAAATTTTAAGTTTGACGGCCTAGATTTTTTATTTCGAATCGAAGGCAGAAAAAATTCTTCTACCGCCAAATTATTACTTGGGCAGAATAAACGAGAGCAAGGGTCATGTTTTTTTTCTGTGAAGTAAGCCTTTTTAAGCAAATAATTTTTCCTGTCTAAAAAGGAAGAATTTAACTTCTGTTATACCTCCTAAATTCGCTCTAAAGCTTTTTGTTTTTGAGTTAAATGATTCAGCATTCGCAATCGTACTGCAAATTTCAGCCAAACTAACCACACCAAACCGGAGCAAATTGACCAGTGTTTATGCTGGCGAAGATTCCGGCTATTGATTTCTGTTGGGCCCTAGAGTAAACAACCTAGACTGGATAAGAAAAAAGTCTGAAGCGGGGTTTTTAGGTGCAAAAGTTGACGTTGGCTGGCGGGAAATGTTGAAGTATGTTTTCTTTATTTTGTAAGACTTGAAGATTGCATGAAAAGAAGGTCATTTAATTTTTTATCACAGATTTTTTTTCACCGATACCGTCTTCTACTAATTAGTCGACCTTCAAAAAGCAGTTTTAAAGTACAGTAATAAAAACAAGCGGTAAGAATAGTCGATCATCTTCACCATATTTATCTTTTCAATAATTTTTCAACGAGATAAAAAGAAGAGCAATCTAGCTAATAGCGATACGGTATCTGAAATAGTCCACTTCGGCTTTTGTACTATAACAGCTACTCTATCGGCATTATACCATAGATATATTGGATAAATTACCAACTATTTTTGTCCACATTACCATCTAAAACATACGCTCAGAAATCCATAACCCAACAAAAAGAGCGTTGATATTTAAATATCAACGCTCTTTTTATCTATAACAAATATCAAACGATCAATTACCAAACTCTGACATAAATTTTATTCTCATTAAACGGATGTCTTCAATTGTATAATCATTTTCTCCTAACGCTTTTAACGCAACCTCCGCAGAATCTGATTCTGCCGTTTTGAAATAGTCGAATACTTCATCCTGACGATCAATATCAATAATCTCATTGATGTAATAATTAATATCTAATCGTGTTCCACTTCCAACAATACTTTCAATTTCTGTGAGCAGCTCAGGCATCTTCAAACCTTTTGCTTTACACATATCTCGGAATGAAATTTTTCGATCTGTGTTCTGAATAATGTACACCTTTAAAACACTTTTGTTTACAATCGATTTTACTACCAAGTCCATCGGACGCTCAATGTCATTTTCTTCGACGTACTTTTCAATCAATTCAACAAAAGGCTTTCCAAATTTCATCGCCTTCCCTGTACCTACTCCACTAATATTTTTTAACTCATCGATGGTGATCGGGTATTGAATCGCCATTTCTTCCAATGATGGATCTTGAAATACAACGAATGGAGGAACATTTTTTAGCTTGGCAATTTTTTTACGCAGATCTTTTAATGCTGCAAATAAAATTGGATCAGCTGCTGCTCCACCGCCAAAGTCATCGTCATCGTCCGATTCTGAACCATCGAAATCGGTATCTTCAACCACTAATATTTCTTGCGGATTTTTTAACCATTCTTTTCCGGCTTCCGTCAATTTTAATGTTCCGTAAGTCTCTATATCTTTTGAAAGAAACCCGGCAAGTAAAGCTTGGCGACCCATGGCCGTCCAATATTTTACACTCTTTTCATCGCCACTTCCAAACTGTTCTAACAGGTCGTGTTGATGAAGCTTCACTGCATTCTCTGCCTTCCCTGCAATAACATTTACAACATGTTCCAACGCAAATTTTTCCTTCACCGCCAAAATCGTTTCTAAGACAGTTTCAATTTCTTCTCTTCCGTCGAACGATTTTTTAGGATGATTGCAATTATCACACTGACCACAATTTTCTTCTGCATAAGTATCGCCAAAATAATTTAAGATCACTTTACGACGACAAACAGATGTTTCGGCGAAGCCAACTGTTTCTAATAGCAACTGACGACCAACTTCTTGTTCGGCCACCGGTTTGCCTTTCATAAACTTCTCTAACTTTTCTATGTCTTTGTAGCTATAGAAAGTAACACACTTTCCTTCTCTTCCATCGCGTCCTGCTCTACCGGTTTCCTGATAATAGCCTTCAAGCGATTTTGGAATATCGTGATGAATAACAAATCGAACATCCGGCTTATCGATGCCCATACCGAATGCGATAGTAGCTACAATTACATCGATGTCTTCCATCAAAAATTTATCTTGCGTATCTGCACGAACAGATGCTTCAAGTCCGGCATGATAAGGAAGAGCACGAATACCATTTACTTTGAGCGTCGATGCAATCTCTTCTACTTTTTTTCTGCTTAAACAATAAATGATTCCTGACTTCCCTTGATTAAGGCGAATGAATTTGATGATCTCTTTTGCAACATCTACTTTAGGACGTACTTCATAATATAAATTCGGGCGATTGAAAGATGCTTTGTAAACATCTGAATCCATCATACCTAAATTCTTTTGTATATCAAGTTGTACTTTCGGAGTTGCTGTTGCTGTTAAAGCAATGATTGGAACTTTACCAATTGCTTCCATGATGGACCGCAAACGACGGTATTCAGGCCGGAAGTCATGTCCCCATTCCGAAATACAATGCGCTTCATCAATTGCAAAAAAGGAAATGCTAATGCTTCGAAAGAATTCAATGTTCTCTTCTTTCGTAAGCGACTCAGGAGCTACGTATAACAACTTCGTTTTCCCTGAAACTAAATCCTTTTTTACTAATGCCGTCTCCGTTTTATTGAGCGACGAATTGAGGAAATGTGCTATTCCATCTTCATTGCTAAAACCTCGCATAGCATCGACCTGATTTTTCATCAGAGCGATCAACGGTGATACGATCACAGCTGTTCCTGGCGAGATTAACGCCGGTAATTGATAACACATAGACTTGCCACCACCCGTGGGCATGATCACAAAAGTGTCCTTGCCCGATAGTATCGATTGAATAATCGCTTCCTGCTCTCCTTTGAATTTGTCGAAGCCAAAATACTTCTGCAAGTAACTTTTCAAAGGTTTCTCTGCCACTAACATTACAATAAGTTGGTTTTTAGGATAATATAATTAAATAAACTATTTATTTCTCCTGATTATGGAATAAAAATAAATAATTTTGCCGAAACTTCAGGTGAAAAACGTCTGAACATATAAAAAAGTTTATTTAATTGAAAAACTCCTCTACCATTAAGAAGCTGGCTTTGAATACACTGCAGATAGAAGCAGACTCAATTAGCCAGTTAAAAAAATTTATCAACGATGACTTCGTCGCATCTGTTCGATACCTATCCGGAATTAAAGGAAGAATTATTGTAACTGGGATTGGCAAAAGCGCAATTATCGGTCAGAAGATCGTGGCAACGCTCAACTCTACCGGCTCTCCTTCCATCTTTATGCATGCCGCCGATGCGATTCATGGAGATCTTGGCATTATTCAAAAGGATGATGCAATAATCTGTATTTCGAAAAGCGGCGATACTCCTGAGATTAAAATATTAATTCCACTGTTAAAGAGTTGGGGCAACAAACTCATTGCGATCGTAGGCAACACCGACTCTTATCTAGCAAAGAACAGCCAGCTTGTATTGAATACGTTTGTGAGTAAAGAGGCTTGTCCGAATAATCTTGCACCAACAAGCAGTACAGCCGCACAACTTGCCATGGGCGATGCGTTGGCAGTATGCTTGCTCGACCAAAAAGGATTTACAAGCAAAGACTTTGCGAAGTATCATCCGGGTGGAGCACTAGGCAAACGACTGTATTTAAAAGTTGGAGATCTGTATCCGAATAACGCGGCGCCTCAGGTAAACATTGATGAAGACATTCGTAAAGTAATTGTTGAAATTTCATCGAACCGTTTAGGCGCTGTTGCTGTTTTAAAAGGAAATAAATTAGTAGGAATAATTACCGATGGAGATATTCGAAGAATGTTGCTCAACAATAAAGACTTTAGCAATATGACGGCGAAGTCGATCATGAACACTTCGCCGAAAGTGTCCAGCAAAGACCAAATGGCAGTCGATGCGCTAGTAATGATGAAAGAGCACAACATTTCACAACTTATTGTTGCAGAAAAAGGCAAATATGTAGGTATGATTCATTTACATGACTTAATAAGAGAAGGAATCATTTAATGATGAAAGACAAGGAACAAAAATGATGGAGCAAGATTTTTTTTCGAAAAGTGAGATTTGATTCTGAATAAATATCATTCATGAAACACACCTTTACTTCGTGGAGATTTCTCAGAATGCGAAAATAACTTTTCTATATTTGCAGCCCTTATGGCCTTATTCTCATTTAACAACAATCCTAACGGAGAAATGTCCTTTCTCGGGCATTTAGAAGCGCTCAGATGGCATATCTTCCGTGCCACAGTAGTAGTAATGATTTTGGCTTTGGTTCTCTTCTTCTTCAAAGAATTCCTTTTTGACGGAGTTTTATTAGCACCTAAAAATCCCGACTTCCTCACCTATCGTGCTCTTTGTTGGGCTTCTCACCGCTTGAATCTAGGCGAAGATTTATGTGTAACCGTTATTCCATTTTCACTTATCAGCACCGAGATATCTGCGCAGTTTACTACTCACATGTGGGTAGCATTTATTGCCGGTGTAGTTGTTGGTTTCCCATATTTAGTTTGGGAATTGTGGCGCTTTATAAAACCGGCATTGACCATTAAAGAAGCTTCTTTTGCAAGAGGAATTGTATTTTATACTTCCTTTCTTTTTTTAATAGGAATACTTTTCGGCTATTATGTAATAACACCTATGACCGTTAATTTTCTTGGGAGCTATCAGGTAAGTGCTCAAGTAAGTAATACGATTACACTCGATTCTTTTATTTCTACAGTTACTACCATGACGTTGATTTCAGGAATCGTATTTGAACTACCAATACTCGTTTATTTCCTCACAAAAGTTGGAATGATCACTGCCAAATTTATGCGAACGTATCGCCGTCATGCTGTGGTAGTAATTTTAATTGTGGCTGCTGTTATAACTCCTACATCAGATGCAACAACATTAATTATGGTTTCGTTACCTCTTTATGTATTGTATGAAATAAGTATATTTGTAAGTGCTTATGTAAATCGAAAAAAAGTTGTTAATTAATTTCTTCTATGGCAAATCAAATTGAAGAGTTCAACGATTACCGTTCTAAGATGAACGAGCGCATTCTTGCTCAAGATAATCTTGTTATTAAAAGACTATACAACTTAGATACAAACGCGTATGCTGAGGGTGCATTGAATGTAAAGACCAAGGAAATGCTTGGACTTGTAGCTTCGATGGTACTCCGTTGCGACGATTGCATCAAATATCATTTGGGGAAATGCAAAGACGAAGGAGTTACGACAGCAGAAATTTTTGAAGTATTTGCCATTGCAAATATTGTTGGCGGAACAATTGTAATTCCGCATTTACGCAGAGCTGTTGAATTTTGGGAAGCATTACAAAACTGATTAAACAATTATGAAGCTGAGAGCCGAAGGACTTGTAAAGCGCTACAAGAAAAGAACAGTAGTGAACGATGTGTCGATAGAAGTTTCGCAAGGCGAGATTGTTGGACTTTTAGGACCCAATGGCGCGGGCAAAACGACTTCTTTCTATATGATTGTTGGCTTAATAAAACCTAACGAAGGAAATATTTATTTGGAGAATGAAAAGATTACCGATTTGGCTATGTATAAACGAGCACAAAAAGGAATTGGTTATTTGGCACAAGAAGCAAGCATCTTTAGAAAGCTAAGTGTTGAAGATAATATTTTAGCCGTTTTGGAAATGACAAAACTTTCCAGAGAAGACCGATATAAAAAATTAGAATCGTTGTTGAATGAATTTGGACTGCAACATATCAGATCTAGTAGAGGCGACTTACTTTCAGGTGGAGAGCGTCGTAGAACAGAGATTGCACGTGCATTGGCAGTTGACCCAAAATTTATTTTGTTAGACGAACCATTTGCGGGAGTAGATCCAATTGCAGTAGAAGATATTCAAGCAATTGTTTCACATTTAAAAGATCGCAATATCGGCGTACTAATTACCGATCACAACGTTCACGAAACGTTGACGATTGTAGATCGTGCTTATTTGCTTTTTGAAGGAAAAATATTGAAAGCCGGCACAGCTGAAGAACTAGCCAATGATGAGCAAGTAAGAAAAGTTTATTTAGGCCAGAATTTCGAGTTACGAAAAAGCTGATTAGCTCGCCACTAATTCATAGGTAAAACTTTCCATAATTGGATTACTCAACAATTTCTTACACGCTTCGTCTACTTTTTTTACTGCTATTTCTTTCGACTCTGCTTCTACTTCTAAGGTAATGTGTTTACCAATGCGAACATTTTCTATTTCACTTAAGCCCATATTGATTAAGCCGTGACTTACTGCTTTTCCTTGAGGATCCAATAAAGCCTTTAATGGCATCACGTTTATTTCTGCAATGAATTTCATAATAGATTTATTTTGTTTGATAATTGTTTTTGACGAACGACAAAAGTACGTATAAGATAACCAACATAGGAATAGCTGCGAAAGAAAAAATTGCTCCTAATATTACGATTGATAAAATCATGAGATACTGAAAAATATTTTCTTTCACATTGAAATTTTTAAACTTTAACGCAAACAACGGAATTTCTGCAACAAGCATAAACGACATGAAAGCACAAATCGCAAGATTAAAAATCGGATTTAAAATAATTCCGTCGAATTGACCCGGGTGTTGAATTAAAATTAATGGAAAAGAAATCATCATCAAAGTATTTGCCGGCGTTGGAAGTCCAATAAATGAATTTGTTTGACGCGTATCGAGATTAAACTTTGCCAACCGTATTGCAGAAAAAATAGTGATCACAAACGGAAAAAACTGGATGACACTTCTCACATTTTCATTTCCAATAATTGACGACAGCTCTGACATTTGAAGTAATTTAAACATTACTGCTCCCGGAACAAATCCGAAGGAGACCACATCTGCCAAGGAGTCAATCTGCTTCCCGAAATGGGGATTAGAGCCTACTTTTCTCGCCACCATTCCATCCAATAAATCGAAAAATCCGGCGGCCAAAATAAAGTAAGCCGTCATGTCGAGTCTATTTCTAAAGATCATAACTGAAGCCACGCAGCCACAAAACAAATTCATGCATGTAAGAAAATTAGGGATCTGCTTTTTCATA
>JAYTOX010000127.1:0-3398 GCA_043747595.1 Bacteroidota bacterium
GATATTGCGCATCCTGCCGGTTTGATAGCACGTGGATTATTGAACGACCCTCTTCCCTATTGTCATATCGTTACAACTACCACTCATAAAACATTGAGAGGCCCGCGTGGTGGAATGATTATGATGGGACAGGATTTCGAAAATCCAATGGGAATTAAAACACCAAAAGGAGAAATTAAAATGATGAGTGCCGTTTTAGACAGCGCTGTTTTTCCGGGAACACAGGGTGGACCTTTAGAGCATGTTATTGCTGCGAAAGCTGTTGCTTTCGGCGAAGATTTAACCGACGAATACTTTAAATATTGTGTTCAAATGGTTAAAAATGCTAAGGCAATGGCTGCTGCATTTATAGACTTAGGTTATAAAATTATTAGCGATGGTACCGATAATCATTCGATGCTAATCGATTTAAGAAGTAAAAATGTAACTGGAAAATTAGCTGAGAATATATTAGTGAAAGCCGATATCACTGTCAATAAAAACATGGTTCCTTTCGATGACAAGTCGCCATTTATTACTTCCGGAATTCGTGTTGGTACTCCGGCTATGAGTACTCGTGGTATCAAAGAAAAAGATTGTGAGAAAATCGTTAGGCTAATCGACGAGGTCTTAATGAATCACGACAATGATAAAAAAGTATTGGCCGTAAAGAAAAAAGTAAATACTATGATGGAGAAATTTCCTCTGTATTAATTTTCGCTAAATAAAAAAAGTGTAATGACTTTATTAATCGGAAGATTGATACAACCATTACACTTTTTTTATGCTCAAATTTTAGTTATTCAGTCCAGCTTTTATAATAATCGCCCGACATAATTGCCACTGCTTTTTTTGTAATTGACAACGGTCTAAATGTATCTACCATTACTGCCAATTCTTTTGTTTCCTTTTCACCAATACTTTTTTCAACCGTTCCAGGATGGGGACCATGAGGTATTCCACCAGGATGCAAAGTAATCATACCTCTTGTGACACTTTTTCTGCTCATAAAATCGCCATCAACATAATAGAGCACTTCATCCGAATCAATATTGCTATGATTGTATGGTGCAGGAATACTCAAAGGATGATAATCGAACAAGCGAGGAACAAAAGAACAGATCACAAAATTATTTGCTTCGAACGTCTGATGAATTGGAGGCGGCAAATGCAAACGACCGGTGATTGGTTCAAAATCGTGAATCGATAAAATGTAAGGATAAAAATTTCCGTCCCATCCTATTGCATCGAATGGATGACTTGCGTAGATATAAGGATAAATAATTCCTTGCTTTTTTATCATGATCTTAAAATCACCCAATTCATCATTGGTCTTCAGTTGCTCCGGTCGTCTAATATCTCGTTCACAAAATGGTGAATGCTCTTCTAATTGTCCATACGAATTCCTGTATCGCTTCGGAAATTCGATTGCTGTAAACGATTCTATAATAAGCAATCTATTTTTTTCGTCGTTAAACTTTAGCTGATATATTATTCCGCGAGGAACTACAATATAATCTCCATATTTAAAATCAAGGCTACCATAAATACTTTCAAAAGTCCCGGAGCCTTCATGGATAAAAATTACTTCATCGGCATCCGCATTCTTATAAAAGTAGTCAGTGAACGACTTTCTCGGGGCAGCTAAAGAAATATGCACATCAGAATTTACAAGAACAGGTACACGACTTTCTAAATAATCGTCGACAGGTTTTACCTGAAAGCCTTCAAAACTTTGATGCTTGAGCGATTTCTCAAAGGCAATTTCAGGATTAACATCAATTGGAGTACCTACTTCTTTGATTAATGTTGGCGGGTAACAATGATAGATTAAAGAATAAACACTGGAGAATCCATGTGTGGAAACAAGTTCTTCGGCATATAATTCGCCATTGGGCTTACGAAATTGTGTATGCCTTTTGAGAGGCAAGATTCCTAAACTATGATATTGAGCCATTTTTTAAAGATTTATCGATCAAATTTAGCTATTTCTTACCAAACAATAGCTGACAATTTTCATAATGTATTTCAGCCTTTTTAATGTTGCTTTCGGTAAAACCCAAAAGAAATACATTTAAGAGATGAAATGATTCAAACACCTTTTGAAATTGTAACCCTTTTTAAACAGTTGACCGAAAACCTTACAAGAGTAAGGTGAATACTACATAGTAAAAACTTGAACGTCTAAGTTGCGATTAACTTGCTAACGGAAATTGTGTAATCACTCCGTTCTCCAAGTTTTAAAAAACTACACGCATGAAAAAATCAATATTACAGATCATGGTAGATTATATTTCGAATCTAACCCAAATTAAAAAAAATCGCAATAGCGATAATCCGAGACATTCACCATCAAATAAGATGATGAGTATTATCGTATTATTAATGCTATTTGCTTCAGCATCCAGCCATGCTGTTACCTATTATTCGCGAACGAATGGCGGAAATTGGAATGCCAATACGAGTTGGTCGACTGTTGCCTATGGCAATGCAACCAATACAGGTACATTTCCTCAAGCCGGCGACGTTGCTAATATTGGTGATGGCTACACGCTCTACATCAATGCAGCTATTAGCTGTGCGACAATTAATATCGGACAAGGTGTTTCCGGAATTTTGGAGTTTAAAAGTACTTCAAATTATACGCTAAACATTTCAGGAAACATCACCGTAAATACTGGTGCAAAATTTTGGTATAATTCACTCATTGTTCGTACACACCAAATTAATTTGGCCGGTAATTTTACCAATTTCGGAACCGTAGATTTTTATGCAGGAGTTGGTATGATTACAAACGTAACTTTTAATGGAACAACAAATAGTGTTGTTGCAGGAACAGGAACATGGGATTTAAGTAATGTTTCATTAAATAAAAATACAAGTACAGCATATTCACTCACAGTTTCTGCTCCTAATTTCGAATCAGGTATCAGAACATTTATTGGTACTTATGGCACATACATTCATAATAATGTAGGAACATATTCTATCAATCCAACTGCTGCAACATTTACTATCGGACCAAATATGATCTATAAAGTTCCATTAGGAACAATGTGGTTTGCATCGGCTGCCGACAATGTAATGTTACAAGGTTCTTTGTATGTGAATGGCGGACGAGTTTATATAGGTACTACAGCAGGACTTCAAGGATTGCGTTTTGATCAAAACGGAGTACCGGTTCCATATTTAGAAGTAACATCAGGAACACTTCAGGTGTATGGTGGAATTACTTATGGACCTGCATCTAGCGCTGAACCTTTTAGTTTCAAGCAAACAGGTGGAAATATTATTGTTAATTCAGGAACAACAGGTTCAAATCGCCAGTTGTTTTATTTGAATGATGTAGCAGGAAGTATTTTTGATATGAGCGGAGGAACAATCACATTACAAAATCCGA
Organism: Bacteroidota bacterium; assembly: GCA_043747595.1. Taxonomy (GTDB): domain Bacteria; phylum Bacteroidota; class Bacteroidia; order AKYH767-A; family 2013-40CM-41-45; genus JADKIH01. The sequence continues at coordinate 3,380 of JAYTOX010000127.1, forward strand.
ATATTGCAGGAACATCTAC
>JAYTOX010000128.1:0-11913 GCA_043747595.1 Bacteroidota bacterium
AAACGCAAATTTGTTTTTCCACCAAACTGTTGAGCCAATCCAAAATTAAGACAAATAGATTTTGAATGCCCAATGTGCAAATAACCATTAGGCTCAGGAGGAAAACGTGTAAGTACACGACCGCCATGCTTTCCATTTTTTATATCTTCTGCAACAATCTCCTCGAGAAAGTTGGCATTTTTTTCAATTGACATATTAATTTGATTTTGTAATCACCGATTGCTTAATACTTTTTACACCGGCATTAATTCTGTTTATCACTTCTTCTTTTCCAAATAACTCCAACATTCCAAGTAAATCTACACCAGTTCCTAGTCCACTTACTATTACTCTGAAAAGTTGCATCACTTCGCCCGGCTTCATTCCTTGTCCTGTTGCTACTTCTTTTATCTTCGCATCAATATCAGTTATAACAAATGAATTCATAGTTTGAAATTCTGCAGTAAGAGCAGTGAAAAATTTCTCTAACTCCAGCTTCCATTTCTTTGCTACAATTTGTTCGTCGTAAGTATTCGGCGCTTCAAAAAGATATTTCCCTTTATCAATAAACTCGTTTTCAAACTGAACTCTTTCTATTAAAAGCGAAACTACTTTTTCCAAATAACTTTCAGACATTCTTTTGTCGTTTGCATCGTAGCCAAGTTGTTTTTCAACCATTGGTTTTAACAAACTTGCCAATTTATTTATTGGCTCGTGACGTAAATATTGCTCGTTAAACCATTTAGTTTTATCCGGATCAAATTTGGCTCCGCTTTTACTTACTCGCTCCAACGAAAAATCATGAATCAATTCTTCCATTGTAAATATTTCTTTATCCCCACTTGCATGCCAACCAAGTAAAGCCAACATATTCACAAAAGCAGCAGGTATATAATTTCGCTCGCGATACCCCGACGATTTTTCGCCTGTTACAGGATCGTTCCAGTCGAGTGGAAAAACAGGAAACCCTAATCGATCACCATCGCGCTTACTTAACTTTCCGTTTCCGTCGGGCTTTAATAATAATGGAAGATGCGAAAACTGAGGCATCACATTTTCCCACCCTAATGATCGGTAAAGTAAAACGTGCAAAGGAGCTGAAGGCAACCATTCTTCGCCGCGAATCACGTGAGTAATCTGCATCAGATAATCATCAACTACATTCGCTAAATGATACGTTGGCATTCCATCACTTTTAAAAAGAACTTTGTCGTCGAGTTGCGATGTGTGAACAATTACATCGCCACGAATTAAATCGACTACTCTGATCTCTTCGTTTTCAGGAATCAACATTCTAATCACAAATGATTCGCCTGCCTGAATTCTTTTTTCAACTTCGCCAGGCGAAAGCGTTAGACTGTTGACTAAATTTTTTCTGGTCTTTGTATTGTAAGAGAACGCCGATTTCTCAGCTTCCATTTTTTTTCGCAATGCATCTAACTCTTCTTCTGTATCGAATGCATAGTAAGCATTTCCGGAAGCAACTAGTTTTTCAGCATACTGTCGATAAATTGCCATCCGTTCGCTCTGACGATATGGCGCATGAGGACCATCACCAAAACCAACACCTTCGTTCGGAGCAATACCACACCACTTCAACGCTTCAATAATATAGTCTTCCGCTCCGGCAACGTAACGGTTCTGATCAGTGTCTTCTATTCTTAAAATAAAATCGCCACCATGTTTTTTCGCAAATAAATAATTGTACAAAGCTGTCCGAACTCCACCCACATGCAAAGGGCCTGTTGGACTAGGAGCAAAACGTACACGAACTTTTCTTTCCATTTCCTAAATTTAGATTGGCAAAGATAGGATTTTGAAAGACAGAAAAATGCTTAAACCGCCGTATGACAGAATCGTCCGAAAACGCCTAATGGCAGTTTTAATCCGCTTGTCGAATTCAAGTATAACTCACCCGTTTCCAGTTTGTCGAAGTCGCGCAACATATTTTCAACTACGAGCGATGAAAAACCGAGCGAGTAAGTGTTGAGGATTAAAAATCGTTCTTGATCGTCGAGTAGCTTGAAAACCAAATGCATCATTTCGTTGATCATTTCTTCGAGCTTCCATTTCTGACCTTCGGTACCATGACCATAGGCAGGCGGATCGAGAATAATACCGTTGTATTTTTTACCGCGTTTTACTTCCTTCTTTACAAAAGACATTGCATCTTCAACAATCCAACGGATGTCGGACAATCTGCTCAGTTCCATATTCTCATTGGCCCACGAAACCACTTGTTTTATAGAATCGAGATGAACAGTATCGGCTCCGGCTGCTTTTGCTGCTAAAGATGCTCCTCCTGTGTAGGCAAAAAGATTTAAGACCTTCGGATTCGGAGTTTTCATACTCTTTACCGATTTGTAAATGTAGTCCCAATTAACAGCCTGCTCCGGAAAAATTCCAACGTGTTTGAAAGACGTTAGCGCCAATCGAAAAGAGATATTCGGACCTTTGGTGAGCGGATATTGAACATTCCATCGATCAGGCATATCACGTACTTGCTGCCAGTCGCCGGTTGACGAAGAGCGAGGAATAAACTGAGCGTGTGCTTTTTTCTGCCACTCTTTTTGTGAGAGAACAGGATCCCATAACGCTTGAGGTTCGGGACGAATGGTGATGTATTTTCCAAAGCGTTCCAGCTTTTCAAAGTTGCCGCAATCGATCAATTCGTAATCGGGAAAGTGAAGAGGGGTTAGAAGTTCCATAGGAGAAGGTGTATAAGAAAAATTGATTATTGATTATTCAAAAAGCGACATTGATAGTCATTTTTTGAATTTCAATAATCAATTTATACTAATTGCTTTTATATAAACGATTCAATCTGTTACAGATCGTCGTGATTTATTGCGCTTGAATCGACCGAAGAACTTGACTTAGCAAAGGCCTCATCGAGACGACTTGGAGCTACTTTTTGCGCATCGAATTTTCTTTCTGCTGTTTCCGCCAACGACGAATAACCGGTATTTTCTACGAAGGCAGTACCTTGAGCTGTGATTTCGTAATGTCCTTTTTTACGTGCTCCGGTATAACGTATTAACCCGAATTTTTTCAACGTAGCAACATAACGAGCACCAGTAACACCACCCACACCTGCCAGATTGAAAAGCTCACTTGCTCGCAATGTAGCAGTCGTATATAAGTGAACAAGCATAATCATCTGCTTTTTCAAATTCGGTCCATTCATTGCCATTTGTCCCGGAAAAGTTCTCCAACGCTCATACAAACCTTCCATATCAAAATCGAGCAGCGGATCGTTCAACGCTTTCATTCGATCGGCCGAAATAGGTTGATTATTATTGCTGGCAAATCGACTGTCGCTCCGCGTACGCAAACGGTCGTTGATCTGCATCATATTCCCATTAATAAGTTGAAGCTCTTCAATACGAACATGTAAGTCGTCGATCACTTTTTGCAGATCGTCGACACGTTGCAACATTTTGCCATTACGAATCATTAAGTGATTGTACTGGTGAAATAGTTGCTCGTTTTCGTTCGTCAATTCTTTGATTAGCGTCGATTGGTTTTCCACCTTCAATTGCAGTTTTTCAATTGTCATTTCCATAGAAGAGTATTTTTCTTTTGAATTTGCGGCAATTTATAATGTATAATGATGATATAAAAGCAATAAAAAGATAAGTTAGAAACATTTAATGTTGATAAGTGAGTAAGGGGCTGGTGATCAGGGGGGAATGGAAGACCAGACTCAATTTTGCTTGCCGTTAATGGTGACAAAGAAGAGGACGTTTTTCTTCTCATTCGATTTTAGATCTTGAACCAATGATTCAGGATGGAACGGGCTTGGAAATAAGGCTGCCTATTTGACCAACTCAATTATTTCTTTACTTTTATTGTTCCTTTTTCATATCCAATTCTTCTTCTAAATGATAAAGGTTAATTGTTCGTATTTTTAATTTTATGTTCATTGTATTAAAAGGTAAAATTATAGTCTGTTTCAATTAGGAATAATTTGAATATTCAGTTTTTCAATTCTATTTTTCAATTCTTCATCTATTTCTTCTAGGGAAGCAATACATAGTAATTCTTTAGCTCGTGAGAATGCGACATAGCCGATTCTAGGATAATCATCTAATTCATCATCTTTAACTAATTTTTCACTTTTATTTTTCGTAAGAATTGTTTTTTCTCTTTCTTTAAAATCTGTTTCAAGCCATAATTCTAATTCTTTCTTAGTTTTAGCTATACATAAAATAACTTTACTTTCTAATCCTTTAACATTATGAATGTTACTCAAAGTGAAACATTCAGTGTTTTCCAATTTTTTATTTGTTGATATTTTTTTTAAATCTCCTATTATACCATGTTTTTTACTTATTTCTTGCTCAGAAATATCTACTTTTAACTCCTCAACAATTTGTTTTTTCAAGTCTATAATCTTTAGCTTATCGTCTGCTTTGTGGTTTTTTAAACACTTTAAAGCAAATTTCCTAAACTCAATTTTTGAAATATTTGTTTCTGCTTGTATTTTTATTTGGCTTTTTTTTGTTACAGTTGTAATTATATTTAACATCGTTTCTACTTGTGTAGTTGTATTACTTTCAAACACTTGTTTATGTGTAATTAAAAACTTTTTAAATAATTCGATAGTATGAGTCTTTTTTGCAATTATATATACATCACTTTTCTTGTAGTCTTTATCTTCTATTAAAGTCGTAAATTTTTCAATCAAAGGCGTTACATCATGGTCTCTTATAAAGTACACACTATGGTCTGCTAAATTTTCATTCACAACTTTTTTTTGCTGAAAAGGTATCGTATCATAAATTCTAGCATTAAAATTATTGATAAATGTAATGATAGGTTGTGAACACCTATGATTGTTTATATTGTTTTCAATATTATATATCGATTTTGGAATTTTTAGAATCGGTATAGACTCATATTTCATGTCATATTTAAATCCGCTTATATATTGTTCAGGATCACCAACACAATAGATTTCAGTTTGATTTTGTTTTCTTATTGATTCAATTATTTCAAAATGTTTATTGCTAATATCTTGAAATTCATCTACAAACAAAAATTGCAATCGTTTACAAACTAATGTTCCTACTTTTTGATTTTTAATTGCTTCTAATGCTAAACTTATAGTTTGGTCAAAAGTTATTAATCCTTTTTTATTTAATGATTCATAGAGATTCTTCCTTACTTTTGCAGCACTTATACCAGTTATTTTCATTTTCTGCTTTACAATATCTTCAGAGCTTATTTGTAAAAATACTTTGTCAATTTCAATATTTTTATCAATCAATGATACATAAGGTATAACAACGAATCTATTTAAAAAACTATGAATAGTTCCAATGAAAACATTTGGTGGTATTTTAACTTTTTTTGAAAGGCGAGATTTTATTTCTTCGGTAGCTGCATTAGTATATGTAATAACTGCACAAAAGCGTGTTGGATGTAATGTTTCCATACAAGCCAAAACTTTCTCAACCATATTATGTGTTTTACCAGCTCCGGGACCAGCAATAACTAATTTATATTCAGGCTTAGGCTTCTGTTGTACTTGCTTGCTCATCGGAAGTCTCATTTTTTTCAATACCTAAAATAAAATCAAAACCATTTGTTATATATTTTGGAATATTAAAGTCTTTGTATCTCTCTTCTTCTTTTAAAACTTCATATAAATCATTGGCAAAATCTGCTTTATACTCTTCTATTTCTTCGAAAAACACTTGAATTTCTATATCATTCAATGTAGATGTTTTTAATTTCTTGCCATTTTCTGATTTGGTTTTACTTAGTGCATCAAACATAATATCCTTAGCCTTATCTGATTTGTTTGCTTCTATTACATCTTTTTCAAAAGTAGTATCGGAAGAAAATTCTATCAATATATTGGATGATTTATCATATTTTAGTTTTAGTTTTTTAGCTCTTTCAACTAATTCCCCTTTTTTATCTTTCTGCTCAGTATCTTGGTCTGTCAAAACCAAACATTTTATAAAGAAATTTTCGTTTTTAGTTCGACTGTTTTGTACTAATTCTAAAAAATGAGAAAATGCTACACCATTAACATTTACTAATGTGCATCCAATTTTTTGTAGTGTCTTTATTTTACTTAGTTTTTTTGTGTATAGTTCAAAAAAACGTGGGATTAATATTTGTTCAGAAATACCTTCTACCAAAATCATTTTCCTGCCAAATAACAATGTAGATTTAGTTGCATCTAAATAACGGCTTAAATAGCATTTGTGTTCTTTGGTTTCTTTATCATCTTTCTCTTTTACATTTTCTAAACCATCTAAAATAAAATGGCTTTTAACTTCATTAGTCTTTTCGTGGTGATAAAGAACAACTGTATTTTCTAAATCTAACTTGGAAGTTATATGAGTAGAATGTGAAGTAAGAATTATTTGCATTCCTTCATTAACTTCTGTTGCAATATTTGTTGCTAAATGCTCTTGTAGATGTGGATGTAGATGCGCCTCGGGTTCCTCAATACCAACTATCCGAAAAAAAACATTTTGCTTTTTTATCGCATCGCTTGTTAAATGCGACAAGATCAAAGACATAAAAAGCACATTATTTCGTCCTAAACCATTTCTATCAATACTAATAGGATTCACTCCATATTCAATTGCTAATTTTTTAAGTATTTCTGTATGTTCAAGAGAACTAAAACGAAACCCAATTTTATTTTGGTCTACTGTTTGTTCTAAAGACATTTTTTTTAACATTTCTGAAATTTCAGTTTTTACTATTTTTAATTCATCATTTTCATCAACTTTTACATCTAACTCTTTTAGACTATCCTTTATCTTGTCAAATTTGCTTTTATCTCTGTTATTCAAAATTTTGAAAAGCAACTTACTTTCATTATTCGCAATTAGTTCTTTTTGTGCATCGCGTAAAGCATCTAAAAATTCCATTTTGAGCATTCGCAAAAAATACCAATCAACTTGTTTTGTTTGGTCAAGTCCACCGTAGATACTGTATTCATACTTTTCAATTGGTAAATTAATATCATCAATTCCTTTTCCTTTATTTTCAGTTGCCCACACTTTCCAGTCTCCTCTGTGCCCAAAATAATAAGTTAATTTAGCTTCTTTAAAAGTATCATCAATAAACCAATCTGAAACTATTGCTTCTTGGTCTTCATTGTTTTCAAAACCCGTTAAAATTACTTCAACTTTTACTTCAGGAAATTCTAATTTATCCAGTCCATTCCATTCTGAAGCAGACTTTTTAAAAGCTTGATATGTTTCAAAATGGATATCATCAATTTCAAGCATCCTCTTTTTGAAGAATGTTATATCTTGACTAAATACCAAACCAATCGCATTCAATAGATTTGTCTTGCCAATATTATTTTCGCCAATGATTAGTGTAAAAGGTTTTAAATCAATTTCAAATTCTTTGAAATTTCGGTAGTTTTTAATATTAAGTTTTGAAATGTACATATGAATTATTTTTTAATTTTCTTCACTTTCTCCTTTGTAAATAAATCTGCCGTGTATTTTTCGTAAAGTTCAAATAAAAACACCATTCGATTGGCTTCACTTGTAAATGGTTGCGGTCTATAAGCCAAGTCAACGGCTTTGTCCAATTCATTATGTGCTTTTACCAATGCAGGTGGCATTGTCAATGGGTCGTATAGGGCGGCAAGTGAACTATTTGGAAAATCAAGTCTTGCCTCCAAAACCTTCTGTGTTGCGGTTTCAATTGCAGTAATTTGTTTTTCCGCTATATGGTCTGGCCAAGGATAATTGTTGTAAACAATATCTTTTGAGTAACGGAAATCACTTTTTAAGCGACCGCAAATATATTTCACCCAAGCCATATGCATTTTAGACATTAGAATACCAAAATGATATTTATTGCCGTTTGGGATTGACATACAAGTGTCGCTAACAATGGAGTTTTTATCAAAAAAACCAAATGGGATATAGGGTCTATTTTCAGATGAAACACGAGGAACAACAATAAATGTTTCTGGCCTATTACGGTCGCGAAATAAAGTTGGTGCTGTTGCAAAATTCTGTGTTGAAGTAGCAACACTTTCTAAACGAAATCTCTTAACTAAGTCAGCTCTTTTTAATATTTCGGGCATTAGTTTTAATTCATTTGGCTCTGCATCAACAAGCCATAAGCACCATCTTTTTTTTCCATTTAAAAATTCATATGCTGATATTAATGGTAAAATATATTTTTCTGCTTTAGGTTCTTTTTTCAGAAACTCAGTTTTGTCTTCGTCTGACAATAGTAAGTGACCTCCGTCTAATGGCATATTACCGAAACTCATTTTAGGAACATTACAAAGTGGATTTGTCCTTTTAGTTATCAGAATATCTTTTGCATCAACCAAATACGGATTAATGTTTTTAACTTTCAATTCGTGGGCTTCGCCTTTAATGTCTTCATATTCAAAAATACGCTTGTTATTTGTGTCGTAGTTGGCGAAACCAATTATTACACAATATACTGCGGCGTTTCCCTTTGCTTCGTTACTCCATTTAAAAGTACGATGAGCAAAATGAATTTTAATTTTGTATTTATTCAACATCTGGCCCCACAGAATACTTGTTTGCTCCCCTTGTACAATTGAATTTGTGGAAACAAAAGCAACTTTGGTTTGAGTGTTTTGAATATACTTTGCAGCTTTACCATACCAAGCAGTGACGTAATCTAAAACTCCTGCACCTTGAATATTATCAAATTCTTTTACTACAGCATCTCTTTGATTCTGATTCATAATTTTTGAGCCGCTAAAGGGAGGATTCCCTAAAATATAATCAAAAGTTTTTGGATCCGAAATTTCAGGCCTTTTACCTTTATGTATTTTAAACGTTTCTGTTTGAACATTAACCGTTTTATATTCTTCTTTTGCTTCTTGCGTCAAATAAATATTTGCATGTTTAGCAATAACATTTATTTCGTTGATGGGATTTAATAAACTTTGCCATTCAGTTTTCAAAGCATCACCATGAACAATTTTTGCCGATTTTTTCAATGGCAATCGAACAAAGTATTGTCCAAACTCATTGCTAATTTGCATGTTCATTTGGTGGTCGATAAGCCACATTGCAACTTCTGCTATTCGTGCTGGAAATTCTTCGTATTCTATCCCATACATCATATCAACGTCTAACCAAATAATTTCGCTTACATCCAAAACTCTCTGACCGGTTTTGTTTGATGCTCTTAAAATTTCTAATTCTAACAAACGTAACTCGCGATAAGTAATTACTAAGAAGTTTCCGCACCCACAAGCAGGGTCCAGGAATTTGAGAGTGCTTAATTTTTTATGAAATTCGGGGAGTTTGTTTTTGTTATCCTTGATTGTTTCAAATTCTTGCCATAGGTCGTCCAAGAACAGCGGTTTGATCAATTTTAAAATATTGGTTTCGCTTGTGTAATGTGCACCTAAGTTTCTACGTTCTTTCGGATTCATTACGCTTTGAAACATTGAACCAAAAATTGCAGGCGATATTTTACTCCAGTCTATGTAACAACATTCTAACAGTGCTTGCCGCATTTTACTATCAAAACTTGCCGTGGGTAAATTCTCTTCAAAAAGTTTTCCGTTTACATAAGGAAAATCTGAAAGTTGTTCATCAAGATTTTTAAATCGATATGTTTTTGGTGTATTTAATACTTGAAACAATTCCTGTAACTTAGATGCAAGATCGCTTCCGTCTTCATTTGTTCGTTGTTCTATATATTCTTGAAATTGTTGCTTATTAAAAATAGTAGTGTCTTCGGCAAACAATAAAAATAATATACGAACTAGATATACTTCTAACGGATGCCCGTTATAACCAATATCTTCAAGTCTATCGTGAAGCTTACCCATTAACTCTGCTGCTTTGATGTTGGCTGGGTCTTGTTCTTTGTAAACCTTTTTTTGATAACCTAATATATAACCGAAATGTTGAACATTATTGATTAGGGCGTCAAGTTTAAAATCAACAACCTTGTCTTCTTCCAAGTCGTAAAGTCTAAAATTTTCAAAATCGGAAATGAGAATGTATTTCGGCAGTTCGTGTTGTTTCAGACCGTATGTATATTCTTTAGCTTGATCATAAGCTTTGTCAAGGTTTTTACCACGACTTTTCATTTCAATCAAAATCGTGCCTTTCCAAAGCAAGTCAATGTAACCGTCTTTGTCGTCCAGCTTCTTTACTCTGTGCTCAAAAGTTGACACACGTTTACTGCTAATCCCAAAGACATTAAAAAACTCAACCAAAAAAGGTTTTGCGTCGGCCTCTTCGTTAGAAGTGTCAGCCCACTCTTTTGAGAAATTTAATGCTCTATCTTTTATTTCGTTCCAGCTTAAAGCCATTGAGTAATTGTTAGATTGCTAAGATAAATATTAAAATGCCCGGTATCGACATTTAGTTCTCTATAGAAATTCGGCATTTTTTTATGAAGAACCGTCCTCTCTTCAAAGCAAAACTATCTCAAGCAAATTCTGAGGTGTTGAGTATTTATTAATTACTTACGTAAAAATTAATTGTAAGCCAATCTTAAAGTAACTATTTGACCGAAAAGGTGTTTAACTATTTACCAAAGAAATTGCTTCTTTTACAATGTAATGTAATCTCCTTGCGTATATTCTTGTTTTTATCTCCATTTCTTGTATTATATTAGAATAATTATAAAAAACTATACGTTATCTTGCCCTTCTTTAAGGTAATGATATATTTGCCCAAGATTTAAATGCTTCCAATTTTAGAAACTCATGGCCAAGTTGATTAGTAAACGCGTAAGCGATCTTGTTAACGATCCGTACCAAGTAAATCTTTTTATTGAATATTTAACTAATCCGTCAAGAAGAAGGTTTATTAAAATTGAAAACATGGACGGTAATGAGGACAAAATAATTATTTATGAAGTTGATGAGTCTGGCAATAAAAAACCTAGACCAGAACCAGAATATGCATAATGCAGGTTGCAGAAAACACTATCCTTATTATCATTTTTCTTTTGCCGGGATTTTTTTTCATTTCCCTACTTTACCAAGGTACATTTGAAAAAACGACACTAGAAAGATCGGCATTATGGGAAACGGCAACACTGATTGCAGGCGCCTCTTTTTTTCATGCAATTTCACTCTTGATAATTCATTCGTGGTTCCCTTCATGGAAAATAAATTATCAAAGCTTGAAGGATTTATATAAAACAAATGAATCGCTTTCAGACGAAGGGCGATTTTCAATTATTTGCATTTGTACTTATAATTTAGTCGTTTGGGCTTGGGGATCATTAACAGGAATTTTTTTAAGAATAGCCATCCTAAAGTGGAATTTACATCGCAGTATTAGGTTTCTAAGATTGGCCAACCCATGGTGGTATATCTTAAATGGAGAAGCTGCTTTTTTTAAAGAAAATAAAGAGTCATACAATATTAAAATTGTGGATGTTATTTATGTTGATGTTCTGGTAAAACTGGTCAATCAAAATGTTATTTATAGAGGGATAATGGTCGACCATTTTTTAAAAGATGGGTCACTTGAAGCTGTATCTATTAAAGCTGTAACTAGAAGAATTTTAGACCACGAAACCGATTTAAAAGAAACTAAAGGCGATGAGAATATTTTTTATTCTTTGCTTGGAAACCAATTGACAATTTTCGCAAAAGACATCGTAAATATTAATTTAACATATGTCGATTTCGATTTATTAACCGAATCGAAGCCGACTACTATATCGTTAGCGAACTAAGAATTTTAGTAACATTCTGTATATCCGATCCGAGCTTTCAACTCATAGTCGTCCCCATTTCAACGATAACAACAGCAAAACAACGCCTATCTCGCAACAATGCGCCCTCTCCTGCGTAAATCCGACTCCCCCTTAACAAATCGCTAAAGAATTTTCCGCTTTTTAAGCCGTTTTAAATAGTAAATTTGCTCGGCACAGGCCACTTCTATGAAAGATAATTATCAATTACTAATTCAACGA
>JAYTOX010000129.1:0-10344 GCA_043747595.1 Bacteroidota bacterium
AATGTCGATGCCATACAATTTACTTCTTGCTGAAGCATAATAATAAATATCAGATGAATTATCAATTGTACTTCCGCTTAAATATTGCTTGTAAAAATAGGTAGGTAAAGGTGATGGATTGACTCTGCTTGTTATTCCACTTGTTGTGTCAATTTCCGAAAAATAATTTTCTGCCGTGTGATAATTATTAGTCAGACCATAGAATCGCTGCTGATGACAACTATAAGCAAAATGATCTAACCATTCATTGGTCGGATTTTGAAAAGGAATATCGTAAAGTACCTGGCCGGTATGAATATTGATGCTGGCTAAGCTTCTACTCTGAATGTAATATTCTCCTAAGTAAGGATCGAATGAGGCTTTGCAGCCGATTCCTGTTTTTACTGTTGGCACTATTTGAAAAAGATCGGTGAGTGTTCCTGTGGCCGGATCAAACTTTGATAGTGTTTCATCAAACGTAGCTTGATTATATTTTATTCCATAAATAAAACCATCAATTGGATTAAAGACGATATGAATAAAATACTGCGGGTTAATATTCGTAAATACATAAATGGTATCAACTTGGCCCGTATTTGCACTAATAACTTCTAAATTCTGTCCGTAGGTTAAATAATATTTTTGATTTGGTGCATCGTAGGCTGAACTGAAATAAGGAGTATGATAAAAATTGGGGAGGCTGTCGTTCAGAACTGTCATGCTATCATTCGAGCAGTCTATTTGGATGAACTGAAAATCTTGACCATAATTCCGAAGGCCGTAAAGTAAATTTGTAGTTTGACAAACTGAAGTCAAAGACAACACAAGTAAGAAGAAAAGTAATTTATATTTTTTCATCAATTGACTAGTTGAAATTATTTGGGTTTAATTAGTGAATCTGAAGACATCCTCAAGAAATACTCATAGGTTTTTTTCTCATCATAATTGTCTTCGATTGGGCAGACAGCTTCACCTCTTCTATCTGAAATTATTCGTACAGGTAATCTTTCGGATGAATGCCGCTCTTGTTCGCTATTTGAAGGACCAATGATCAATGGAAGGCTATCGCAAATAGATCCGGTTTCTTTTCCAAGAAAATAATTTGGGAAATTTGGAATGGTAAGCCCATTGTATGTTGAAAGGATAAAAGAATGTTGAATGAAATTACATCCAAGTCCAATAATATTTGGATTATTTATTACATTAAAGTATCTAGTGCTATTTCCTGTATTAATATAAATTTTTCCATTGACAGCTAATTGAGCTAAGTAAAAAGCTGTATAAAATGGAGGAATAGGTTCAGCAAATTTATCAAACGTTCCTAGATTAATTTTACTTGAATCTATAAAAGTAGAAATTGCAGAAAACTGATATACATATTTAGAGGAAGATATGTAAAACAATTCTGAATTAGGCGCAAATGCAACACCTCTCGCATTAGCTGAATCATCAATACAAATTGAACTACAATTACTAAATAATCCGGTACACCGATCAAAAGCTAAGATGTCAAATGTATCCTTAGTGAAAACATTAGCAAATTTACTTCCATCCGGCGAAAAACAGGTTTGCCAACTCCAATCCCGAGGTAAAATTGAATAGCCTATATCCTGAATAAATGGACCTTGCAATCCTGTTAGAGTCAAGAGGTATTCGTAATAACGCCTTCCTTGTGCTTTATGTACCATAATCCACCAGTCTCTGCCATTGGCATGCTTACATGCTGAAATAGAACCTATGGTTAAAGTATCTGAAAGCAATACATTATTCTTTTGAGTTACAACACCTCGTCCTGAATCAAGCGACATATCAATGATTGAATAATATAATTCCGAAACTCGATAATCGCCCAATAACGAATACCAAGTTAGTGTCTCATGAAAAAGATAAAATAAATTAGAATTCCCAGGCATTGGTAAAATTAAATTCCCCTGCTTAACTCTCAATCCAACATTTATATGTTGTGTTGTGTAAGACGAAGGGCTCAATCCTGAACCATTTACCATTGTATCATTGTTCGAATTTGCAATATAAATTCCGTTGGTGTAAAAAAGTAAATTACCTAATGAATCAGAGATGTTTGCGTTGCAATCTAAAAAATTCATCGAAATATTTACATGTGAAGTGTCTGGATACCCAGAAGAAAAGTTCGTAGCAGTAACACCACAGATCGATCCGCTACCACAGTCATACCCTGTTAGCCATAAATTATCAACCCCTTGGGAGAAAACTACAAAAGGATTTAGAAATAAAATATAAATAAAATATTTAGCGTACCACACTAAATTTTCCTTTTGATATAACATAGTTATTTTGAATAATAATATATAGATATAATCCTTGATTGTAACTTTCTAAATTCAACTTTTCTTGTCTTTCAGAATTTTTTAAACTTTGTGATGCAATCAATTTCAATGAAAAGTCATAGATATTAAGAGTAGTTTGGGTATCTTCGTTAAGAGAATATGCCAATGTAGCTGAATGGCTACTTGGATTCGGGTAAACTACTGATTGTAATAGCGGACTATCTTCAGTAGGTCTTTTGCGTAACAAGCCCAGAGAATGACAAAGCGGATAATCGTCATAGGCTTCAATTGGGTTCACCAATCGATATAGCGCTCTAGCTTTATATACCGCTTGCCCTCCTACAAAAGGACATTCATGTGCAATCGACAATAGTTGAGGTTGATCGCTAGCAGGAATTTCCATAATTCTTTTTGCAACGGTACGTAAATATAAATCATTCACGAATTTCTCGTTTAATTCATAAACTTTTGTTGAAGAAATTAAATTATTAAATGTGCGAATATTTTCGGCTTGCGTTTCTCGTTGAACTTTTAATCCGGCAGCTATTTGCTTACTGGAATTATTAATATTTTCAATGGCTTGTTTTAAATTATCAAGAGTAGAATTGTATTGCTGTTCTGAAATGTTCCCCTGATCAAATGATTTGGCGCAATTTTCAATCATTATCATCGTCATTTGAAGCAGGCTGTCGTTATTTGACAAAATTGTAGAATCGCTGGCAGATTTAACATCCAGGTTGCCCGTTTCATTTCTTATTTGATTAATCTTATCAATGTTGCTATTTAAATTATAATTATAAAATGCCAACAAGGTCGAATCATTTATTGCTGTTGGTTCTTTCATTAATTTTTGAAAAAGTAAAAGCCGGGCAATCCATGAAGATTCTTCCGGAAAATCTGATGGTGTATAACTTCCATCTGCAATCATTTTTTCTAATGTACTATTTTTGCCACTACCTGCTTCCTTTGAACCACAAACTTTTTGGGCCGAGCATTGGAATGCATTTGCGCTATTGTCAAAAAAGAACCAACCATTATTTGGATCAGGATTTGCAGGAATATAAATACTTGGGTCATTGGGATTCACGTAGAAAAACGAAGCTCCAGAATTCGGATCAACAGCTTCATTCCCGCTTGAAAAATTCCCGGTCCAACTATTTCCACGATGCCATTGTTCACCAATTATTCCATCTTGATTAAAGTTCAATCCGATGAAATGGTTGCTCATAGAGTTCGCAATAAATTTATCCATCATGTGACAATCATCATCAAATTCAAAACCGTAATAAATATCTGATGCATTATTGCAGGAAATTTCATTTTCAGTAGACATGCTGAATGTATAGCCATGTTGATTTTGAAAATGAGACACTGTATTTCCATACGCGTTATTACAAGAAATAATATTGGAATTACCGCTAACAGCATTGAAAGCGATAGCGCCCTCTACGGCATCATCGATCATGTTTACTTTATTGTTGGCTACAATGTTTCCGCTGGCTCCGTTGGTATGAATTCCTATTGTGGCATTCTCCATCTTAATAACATTTCCAACAATCGCAATACTTGATACGTTACCGTTTACATCATAAGAGCCAATTCCTATTCCATCATTGGTATCTCCAGATGTATTATTTACAAAAATACTATCTGCATTTATCGTCAGTTGTCTAATAGTATTTGGAAATTGAGAAACAATACCTTCATAGTTACAATGGATTGTATTTACTGTAATGTTTGAAGTCGAACCATCAGCTAAATTAGAAAGTAATATTCCTCTATCGACGGTTTGCATATTGTTCCCTACAATAATAGATGCGACGCCATTCGAATGAATTCCGAGATCACATTCTTCAAACGAAGGAGCAAATGCCTGCCCAAAACCATATTGTTTAAGTAAGTAACCGGGATCATTTCCCTCTGCATAAATGCCGGTACCTGCATTTGGAGTTACATAGAAATGATCAGCATGAATATTTATAAATTTCGATGCCCAAACAGTTAACACACATTGAATACTGCGAATACCTATATTTTGATGTTCGAAGAGGTTCGGCTGCGTTGAACCATATTTCCCTATAATTCCATTCCAGTTGTTTAAATTAATTCCGGCATAAGATTGAGAGCTTGTTACATAATTTGGACTGTTTTTTAATTGATAAGGGGAATCAAAATGCGATTGTGTTACTAGCATTTGAATATCGTTAAATGTTTGATTTGCCGTTGGCTCCATATCAATCCCAATATAATTGCTATTAAAGGTGCATTGTTCTATATGCACATTAGTTTGGTTGCCAGGAGCGGCTGTTCTTAAGTAAACTGCTTTTTCTGCATCAGAAAATGTTGAACCAACAGTTGACAAATGAGCGCCAGCTTGTAAAATAATTCCGCGCCACATTTCATCTCCACAAGCAGAGAGTGTGGTGTTGTTAAGAATCAAGGTAGATCCAACAGAAACAGTAATTGAAACAGCAGGACCTATTGCAAGATCAGAATTATTAATTTGCAAAGTTGCTCCTGGTGTAATCGTCAACGATTTGTTTAGATTATATTGATCTGCTTGAATAATCCCGGAAACGACATTGAGCGGAGTTGTAAATTGATCTTCCAAATCTTTTGAATAAGAACCACAACGAGGGAATTCAAATTGAGTGAATGCAGAGACTAATCCTGGAAATAAAATTGAACTACTATTGAAAGGAACTTGAATTGGTAATAGATTAGGCGGAGCGGAAATTACGGGTGTAGAATATGTGGTGCATTGCACGCTTGGATTATCTAGCCTAGGTAAATTAATTACAATAGATGCTTGACCCGATTTTCGTTCTCTGGCACCGAGAAATGCTTGGCCTCGGATAATGTTAGTAGTAGAATTTGGAGCTGATACTCTAGTTAAAATATTGCCGTCATTGTAATATCCATCTTGTTGAACTGAAGAAGTTGTATAGGTGCAAACAACAGGATATCCAGGCGCATTAATATCATTTTTAAACCAAGTGCAATGATTTAGACAAGAAGAACCTCCGCAATTTTCACCACTTGTTGGTAGTTTTCCACACGATTCATTTTCTAGATCACCATCTATAATTAGATTTTTACCTTCTACATTGCTATACCTATTAATATAAACATCATCTATCCAAACTGAAACTCCTTGAACAATTGATGTGCTAACAGAAACTCCTGCCTTGAAATTTATACTAAACGACAATAAATTTTTTCCTTGTGTGCTGGGTATTATCCATTCAGAATTAATAGATGGATTATTTATAAGCGGAATATCAACTCTTTCCCAGCCATCCCCTCCTTCAGCAATATCTTCATCCCAAATTCGATGACCATTTAACTCAACTGTTTTTAGAACACCGGTGTTGGGATATGGTTGAGTTCCATTTGCTAAGTACTGGTTATAATAGCTGTCTTTGATATAGAAAATTAGGTGGGGATCACTATAAGGCGGTACAGAGATCAAAGGAATGTGTTGCCATGCTGAAGAATTATATTTATTCCAAAATGGGTTGGTTGAATTATCGGAAGCAACTGCAAGTACGTCAATGCCGTGTAAACCGGGTTTCGATGCCTCGTATAATGAATAATTTTCCGTTACGCTTCCAGCTTGAGGTCCTAAAACCATTTGATCATCAAAAAAATTATTATTCCCCGAACTATTATTTACTACAGGATTACCATGATCAGGATTTGGGCGAATGATGTATGTGTTATATTGACTTCCCAAAGTACCTGGCGCAATTGAAATTTTTATTGGAGTTCCGGAAGAAATATAATTATATCCTAAAGGAGTATAAGTAGGATTAATATTCGTTTTTGGCAATAATTGATTTGAAAAGTTTTTCAAACTCAAACTTAATTCAGGGGGTTGTGGACATCCTACGGCAACTGAATTTCCGGGAGAATAATTAAATGAATTATTAAATGCTGCACCGGTAGAGGTATTATATTTTATACAAGTGTCTCCATTCCATAAACAGCTTTCAATATAATAATGCGAAACAGTTGCAAAGCCTCCTAAATTATTTGGATAACCCGTTGCTTCAGGAGCAACAATTGTATTTCCGGAGAGAGTAAGAGTATAAAATTGCGGATGTCCAAATTTATAAACACGTGCTGTAGTGTAACTTAAACTTTTACTGTTTTCCATATAAAGTCCAGTTGCGCTGGAATTTTCAAACCCTAGAATTTCGTTGATGCTGTTTTCTTGAGTTAAAGTATTTATTGTTTGATCATGAAGATGTATTTCTATGCTACTATCTTGTTCGAATATCTTAATATGCCCGGTTACACTTCCGGAAATATTAATGTTTTGAATTGTGTCGTTGCGATATTGACCATTCACCCATTCAACTTCAAAAATTCGATTACCCGGTGTCCCACTAGTACAATACTGTATCGTGCCCGAATTGGATTTCGAAAAATCAAGATTAGTTAAACACAATGCAATAAAATTTGTTAGCATCAAATTATTTCCAATTGCAGCAGTAGTGTCTTGCAACCTAAGTGTGGGTCCGAACTGAATAAACCCATTTGTAGAAATACTGCAATCACCGTAATTTACACCTAAAAAATTAAAATTAAAGCCAAGCTGAATACCAGTCCAACCACCGTCATTTAGGTCGCCAACAGAATTAGTGTTAATGATTTTTACTCCGTTTGAAGCAAGGACAGTAGGGGTTGAGCAAGCTAAATTAAAATAATTTGTATTTGTTGAAACCGGCATTGAGTAAGGATACGGAAATCCACAAAGACCTCCTCGAGATCCATTTGTTTCTAATTTAAAGTGTGAAACCACACCATTTAATAATTTGTTGCCGCCACAAACTTCGCCTAAATTAAAAGCCACATCTGCGGGATAAGGCAAGTTTTGATTAGAATCAAAAATTTGGCATCCGGAAGTTGATGATGAATCATGTTGAAACGACAAACTTCCAGCATGCGATCCAATTCCTCCGTAGAAGAACTGAGTAAGTGTACAATTATTAATTGATAAGTTTTTTATTCCGGATTGGCCATCAATTGCCTCTTTGCAATCATCGTAAAGATTATTTTCTAACAAAACATCTGAAGGGTTTTGACTTGAACTTTGAAACCAATTTGCATAGCCAATTCCAGGACTACAGATTCCTTTAATATGGTGGATATAGCAATGATCTACCTTTACATTAGTTGCAGCCCTCCGACTAAAAACACCTGCAAATGTGAAACCGAATATTTCATTATGAGAAACAGAATAATTGCTTGCACCTCCAGAATCGTCAATATAGATGCCTCCATTTAGGAAATTAGTATTATTGTTTAAATTGCTATTGTTGTAGTCAATCCAATTCCAAGTTGGACCTATAAGTCGTATATTTCGTATGGTGGTAGGGGTATCTATACTTCCAGGTAGCAATTCGAAGACAAATAAATCCTGTAGATTACTATTCACTAAATTATAATCAACTCTTTTGGTTGAAGTGATGGTAGTGCCATGTGCTGAAGTTGCTCCAATTCCATTAGGCTCCGACAATAAATCGTAAGTGCCTTGTAGAGTTACGCCGGAGCGTACTATTAATGGTAAACTTAACGACGATACATCTATATCTGCTGTTAAACAAATTACATCACCACTTATTGCATTATTAAGAGCGTTAACAAGGTCGGTGCTGGTTATTATTGGTTGAGATGGACATGTTTGGGAAAAAATATTTTGCGAAAACATTAAAAACAATATGGAGAGGATTCGTTTACTCATGTTGAAAGAATTTAAAATGATTAACAAGATCTTGCGTGGTTGATTTAAGAAGATTATTTAAAAATAGTTTTTATTTCTTTAAAGTACTAAGAAAATCGATGAAAATGCAAAATAAAAGGGATGGTAGATGCGCCCCAATAACAGGTTATAAAGTGGTTTAATTGACTAAAATTTGAATAAAACAAAACTGAGTAAATGGATTTTTTCATTAATGTAAAAAGTGCACTTCTAAGTTTTACTCATAAAAACAGCTTATTTATGGAAAAGTAATGGCGATTGCTACTAATTTACTTTTTCTAAAAAGCCACATCGTAACAAATTTTCCAGTCCTAAAAATGGTTCTCAACATATAAATTGCAGACACTGTTGAAGTTTGAAGACATTAAAAGAGGTGGTAAAGTTGAAAGGAGAAACTGAAATCGTTCGTTTTTCTGTATATCAGACAAGCAGGGAATATAAATTTGGCAATAATGGTTCGGAATAAAATCCTCCTTGTGTAACATAGGTTGCTGTGGCCATTGGGAGAGGAAGGTAATTTTGTAGAATAAATAACAACTTATAAAAACAAATTTACCATGAAACCAAATATGGGTACTGTCGACAAAACGCTAAGGATCCTTGCAGCTGTCGTAATAATTGGATTGTATTTTGCGCATGTAATAGCCGGAACAACTGCTATCGTTTTATTAATCTTCGCTACTATTTTTATCCTCACAAGCTTTATGAGTTTTTGTCCGCTTTATTTTCTGTTTGGGTTTTCATCAAGAAAAAAGGAATCATAACATGCAATTAAATAATGCTGCTATCATTGCATTATTAGGAACCGCAGCAGGACTATTAGGAGGACTGTTGGGTTTAGGCGGTGCAATAATAATTATTCCCGGATTGGTTTTAATGCTTGGCTACTCGCAACAAATGGCGCAAGGAACAGCCTTGATCATGATGGTGCTTCCTGTAGGCGGATTGGCAGCGTATCAATATTATCAAGAAGGATTTGTAGACATTAAAGCTGCGTTAATAATGGGTGTTTTCTTTTTTATTGGTGGTTATTTCGGAGCGAAATTCGCAAATCAAATTCCGCAAGAAATTTTAAAGAAAGCGTTTTCAATTATGTTGTTAATGATTGCTGTTAAAATTTGGTTTCAAAAATAAATCACTTTTTTAACTATGAATAATTAGTTGAGTAACATTAGTAGCTGTAATATTTTTTAAGAAAGACGACCTTTGCACTATCAAAAATAAAAAAATGGAAATTAAACAATTCGAAGATAAAAATTTAGCGCATTTTTCTTATGCAATCGTAAGCAATGGAGAAATGGCGTTGATAGATCCATCACGTAATCCTCAGCCGTATTACGATTATGCAAAAGCTACGCATTCGAAAATTGCTGCTGTGATAGAAACACATCCGCACGCCGATTTCGTAAGTAGTCATCTAGAAATTCATCTTGCTACCGGAGCAACAATTTATGCAAGTAAATTATTGGGTGCCGAATATCCTCATCAAACTTTTGACGATGGAGATGCAATTGTTTTGGGTAACTCAACATTGAAAGCGATAAATGCTCCAGGCCATTCGCCTGATAGTATAAGCATATTGGCAATGGACGAAAACGGAAAACAGGAAGCGGTGTTTACCGGCGATACATTGTTTATCGGCGATTGTGGAAGACCTGACTTACGTGAACAAGCAGGAACCTTAACTGCCACAAGGGTAGAATTGGCAAAGCAAATGTATCATTCGCTTCGCGAGAAGATAATAACATTAGATGATGATGCGCTAGTTTTTCCTGCGCATGGAGCAGGAAGTTTATGCGGAAAAAATTTGAGTATGGATGTAAGTAGTACGATTGGAAAAGAAAAGAAAAACAATTGGAGCTTGCAAAAAGCTACGGAAGAGGAATTTGTTGAAACGCTGAATGCCGATCAACCATTTATTCCGAAATATTTTACGTTCAATGTCGGATTAAATAAAAAAGGAGCTGATAATTATGCTGACAGTATTTCTAAAGTTGAAAAACGAGAACCGGTTTCGTGCAATGGTTGTGCAAAATCGTTAAATAAAGAATTCGTTATTATAGATACCAGAAGTGCAGAACTATTCAATAAATCGCATTTAAAGAACTCGATAAATTTAATGAACGACACCAAATTTGAAACGTGGCTTGGGAGCATTCTTAATTGGGATGAAAAGTTTTATCTTTCTGCCGAAAACGAAGCAACGCTAAACGAATTGATTGGACGGATTGCTAAGATTGGCTATGAGAAAAACATTCGCGGAGCATTTGTTCAATTGTATGGCGATGTGCA
>JAYTOX010000130.1:0-28937 GCA_043747595.1 Bacteroidota bacterium
TTAGGATAAATTGCGATATCTAAATTATTATCATCAATTCCATTTATTGCACACGGAGTAAGTGTTCCGTTCAATCGATTAAAACTTGCCTTATACGCCTGAAGAAAAATATTAGCAATGGTATCGTCATGAATAATTAAAATATTTTCATCATTCTTTGTATCGGCAGCAATAGACCAATTGTGTGAGCCCACTTCTACAGCCGGATCTGAGCTTGGAGAACATGCATCAACAATCATGTGTTTTGAATGATAAATGTAATTCGGATCGCTATATATCTTTAAATTATTTCCCATAACGGGCGATAACGTATTGTATGCAGAAAATCCTAAACTGTATTGATCCATTATTCCGGTTGTACTTACACCATGAGCAATTTTATACGCAATCGTATCTGCAAGATCTTGTCGTGTGAATGTATACACACCAAAATTTAAATCGTTATCTGCTGAATTAATTAAATTAATTAAGTGATTATTTGTATGATCAGAAGGACTGAAATAACATTCTACTGTTTTCCCGTCTATTGTAAAATAATGAACTGTATTATCAATTTTATCAGGGCCAAATTTAGAGAGAGTACTGTTTGGTGTGGCTGTTGTGCTTCCCCACATTTCATTAAATTCATTTCGATATGCTTGAGCTAATAATTGATCTTGGATGATGACTAAATTATTTTCATCGTTGGTCATTTGCTCTTTATTCCAGTTACATGAACCTGTCCAAACAATAGGATCATTTGGATCAGTTGATGAACCATCGATAATTACGAATTTGTTATGCATGATACCGTAATTCGTTGTTGTTGGCGATGCCAATGTTTTGATTCCAGTATTTAATGTAGATAAACCTGAATTTCCGCTGCTACCGTTATAAATCCATCGTACCGTTTTTCCCGCCAAGTATGCCTGATTCACCGCAGATGCAATATTCGCCATACCGGACGATTGATCATAGCTGTAAACAGCAATATCGATCGAATATTTCGCTCTATTTATGTATGCAACAAGTGAATCATCGGTCGTACCATTTAAAAACAGGGCATTTACTCCGCTAGAAATGGACACATCGACCGGTTGAGTAAAGTAGATTTTAATATGGTTTTGGGCCTTTATCGATAATGATACCAGCAAAAAGCAACCGAACATAATTCTTGTCATTGCGCAAAGAAAGTCAAAATCTTCTTTGTGTTTCATTAAATTTGGATGATTTATTAACCTCCATATAGGCATTAAACAAAAGCATTTGTAGTATTTATTTTCTTTCTTACATTCACATAGTATATTTTTGGACGTTCTAACCTAAAAACTCTCAGCCTATGAAAAATACAATTTACTTAGTATTGTTTACTTTATTATTCTATTCGTGTAATCCGGAAGAAAATAAAGTAGAACCTGCTTCCTCTACTAATCAAATATTGGTTCAGAAGTCATCTTTAAACACTACTCCTATTGGCAAACTTTATTCACAACAGGAAATAGACAAAAACATGTATGACCAAGTAAAAGCTACAAGCGATTTTGGTTGGGAAAAAACTGATCTAAAAATGATTTGTAGTGCTGCGGCTATTACACAATTGATAGCAATTGGTTATCAACCTGCTTTCTTAAAAGATGTGAGGTCTAAACTTTCTTCCATCAACATTCATTCAGATGCATGGAAAAACGTACATGATGAACTATTAAAATTAATTCAAGTGGAATTAAAGAAAAACGGTATTGAAAAAAATGTTTCTGATTTAATTATTGAAGATGACCAAACACTTCCAATTATCACTATCAGAATTGGAGATGCAAATGTTATCACAGCTTTATCGAATCTGGAAAATGTGCGTTACATAGAACCTTATGGCTATTGGCCTTCGACTTATATCTCGCGAACAACTTCTTCGTCGGGATGTTCAGGTTCTAGTTATGCTTTGAATTCGGCAGACTATACTACCATCTATCCTGGTTGCAAAATGTCGTGGAATTACAACAATGTAAACGTGATGAATGCATGGTCTGTTTCACAAGGACAAGGAATAACTATTGGAGTTATTGATGCAGGTATTAGCACTACTCAATCATTGTTAGGCTCCAATTTTAATAATGGCGAATCGAATGTTGGAAGAACGATGGCTACTGATTATACTTATGGAAATACTGCTTATACAGGTTGTGCACATGGTACAAGTATGTGCGGAATTGCTGCAGGACCGAGAAATAATTTGGGAGGACCAACAGGAGTTGCTTACAAAGCCAATTTAGTTTTTATAAGAGCATGTGCTGATGTCGTTCTCGACGAATCGGCAGAACTTTCCGGTGTAAGAAGTGCATTAATAAAAATGGGGAATAATGATGCTATAAAAATTGTAAGCATGTCGGTTGGAACTCCATTTAGCAGCAGCACTCTTTATGATGGTGTTAGTTATGCCTATGGAAAAGGGAAATTAATTTATGCAGCTGCCGGTACATCGTTTAACTGGACATCGTGGTGGGGAGTTATTTATCCCGCTTACTATTCAGAATGCAATGCAATTACAGGTGTTAACGAGAGTTCATCTACATGTAGCAATTGTCATGATGGAGGTAAAGTTTTGTTGACAATTCCAATGCAAAGAAATGCTAACACTGAACGTACCACATTATCGTTACCAATTAGCGGATATACTCCAACGTATGTCGGTGGGTCATCATGTGCTACTGCCTTTACTGCCGGAGTAGCTGCATTGGTTTGGTCGGTGAATCCCAATCTTACGCGTTCGCAAGTAAATACTTGCTTGAAGAATACTGCACAATACTATCCAATTCTTTCAGGTTATGATGGCTTTGGAAATATAAATGCTTACAAGGCAGTTTTGATGGCACAAGGAATGTAATTCGACAATTTTCTTACTAGCCAATAAAAATTTATATCATAAAAAAGAGATCAGTATTTTATACTGATCTCTTTTTTTTCAGATGAATGAAATTAGTAATCGATCATATCAGGCGAGTTATCTTGATTACCTTGACGCGTAGATTTCTTTCTATTGAAAACATTACCATCTGCTTTTCCAAATTTGTAAGTAAAATTAAGCACAGCAACTCTTGACTCTCTATTTCGCCATCCTGATGTAAAGTAGTAATCACTGTAGTTAATAAATTGAAATTTTCTCATGAGGAAAATATCGGTCACATTCAAACTTAACGATCCTTTTCCATTCCAGATATCTCGCTTTAAACCAATATCTACTCCACTCATCCCTTTAATTTCTCCATTTACTGTTTTCATTGGAGCAGTATAATTCCCGGTAACTTGTAATGCGGTATTTTTAGAAACTTTTAGATTAGCATTCATTCTCGTAAACCACTGCAAAGAATTAGTTTGATAATCGGCTTGAACATTCGTTCCGTTTATCTTGCTTTGATAAATATTAAATGTAGCCATCAACGATCCAGCTTTTTCAAAAGTATAGCGAACAACTAACTCACCGCCTTCATTCTCTGCTGTAGAAAAATTAATTGTCGACATAGTACCTATTCCTGTTATTGGATCTACAGTACGATATCGACTAATCATATCATTCGTCTTTCGATAATAAATGCTTGATGTCAAACTCCACTTCGTTAAGGTTAGCCCGTAAGAAAGTTCCAATGCATTTGTATACTCAGGTCTTAAAAAAGGATTTCCCTTTCTAACATTCAACGAATCTGAATAATCTACAAATGGATTTAAAGCTCTTGACTCAGGTCGATTTACTCTTCGCGAATAACTAATTTGCAAATCACTTTTTCCTGATAGTGGATATTTAACAAATGCACTTGGGAAGAGCGATAAATAATTGTTGTTGTACGTTTGACTAATGGTTTGCGATTCTATTTTTGCAAAAGTTTGCTCTGCTCGCAGGCCAACATTATAATCAAACTTTTTCAATTTCCCTGTATACATCGCATAAGCAGCAGCTATCTGTTCGTTGTATACAAAATTATCACTCTTTAAATTATTTTTTTCATAAAGAAAAGAAGTAAAATTATAATCTGAGTACTCTAACTGATTATTCAAATATCTATTAGTACTTTTTAAGCCTGCTTCCAACTTTGCCTTTCCTTTCATGGGTTGCATTAAATCTGTTTGCAGCAAAATGTTTTGGTAAACATTATCATAAACATCTTTCTGATAAGGCAAATTAAATCCTGAATACAATGAACTTTTAAATGTATTTTCTGAATTTCTATTGTTCGACGAAAAAGACAAATTTGCCGTCAATTCCCGTGAAGTACTATCCCAAGTATGTTTATAATCTGTATTGAGATCGTAATTGAAATTCTTATTATCTTCAGTGTTGTCTCGAAAAAAAGAATTAAAAGTAATTAACTCCGGAGTATAAAATGAATATTGAATTTGCTCGGGATGCGTTTCCACTCGATTTGATAATGACGCATTTACTCCTAATGTATTATATTTATTAATAAAAAAATCGACTCCTACTTTCCCTGAATGATTGTCAGAAAAATTATTACCATGAGAATTATTGCTATAATAATATGCATCGCTTCCTTGGAAATGATTGAACTGAATACTCTCTCCATTTATACTTCTTTTCTCATGGCGAAAATTATAACTTGCATAAACATTTTTTCGTGGAGATCGATCATTTCCTCCGATTCCTAAATTGTATTTTTCGTTGGTACCTACTCCGGCTGTCAGATTTCCATTTACACCACGCATTTTCTCTTTCTTAGTTTTGATATTGATGATTCCCGACATTCCATCGGCATCATATTTTGCTGAAGGATTTGTTATCACTTCTATTTGTTCTACAGCACTCGCAGGAATTTGTTGAAGTACTGCTTTCCGATCGTTTCCTAACATCCCGGAAGGTTTGCCATCTATAAGAATAGTAACATTCTCACTACCTCTTAGACTAACTTTCCCATCAATGTCTACACTAACTGAAGGAATATTTTGAAGCACTTCAGAAACCGTTCCTCCCGTGTTTACAATATTTTTGTCGAGATTATAAACTTTACGATCGATCGAATTTACATAATCCGATTTTTCGCCGGTGATGTTCACATCCTTTAAATTGGTAGCTGCCGATTTCAATTTTATTATGTTCACATCCAGCTCTTGAATTTGAAACGACAACTGAACCGGAACATATACGGGCGAATATCCAATGAAAGAAGCTTTTAAAATCATTCTGCTCAAAGGAAGATCTTCAGCTAAAAAATTTCCTTTCTCGTTTGTTTGTACTCCACCCACAATTGATGAATCGCGAGGAGATAAAAAGACAACGGCTGCAAAACTTACAGGCATGTTAGTTTCAACATCTCGTAAACTTCCAAAGACTTTTCCAATACGAGGAGCGTTTCGATGAAGCGAGTCGGGACGATTACCTTTGAAACCACCAGATGGTTGAGCAAAAATTAAGGATGGAAAAAATAGCGCTAATGCTATTCGAAGAAATAATTTCATTACAGTTATTAAGGTCGCAAAGATAACAACTAATCAATGATTTGAATTTTATTTACCTAATAAAACGCTAAATTAATCCCAATCTTATTCTCTACTATTCAATGTTATTGATTCGTTAATACTTTCAAAATCGTTCTTATCTTCGCAGTAGAATCTAGAATAATGATACCATTAGCGGAACGAATGCGGCCCACAGATCTTATGCATTATATCGGGCAAAAGCATTTAGCAGGACCTGAGGCCATATTGACAAAATCAATTGCCAGAAACAACATACCATCAATATTATTTTGGGGCCCTCCTGGAGTTGGAAAAACTACACTTGCCGGAATAATAGCAAAAGAATTAAAACGCCCTTTTTATATTTTGAGTGCTGTAAGCTCTGGTGTGAAAGATGTACGAGAAGTTATTGAAAAGGCCCAACGATATTCACACGAGTTAAAAGTTGTTGAAGGAAGCCCGGTTTTGTTTATTGATGAGATCCATCGATTCAGTAAATCACAACAAGACTCACTTCTTGCTGCTGTAGAAAAAGGTATTATAACTCTAATTGGCGCTACCACAGAAAATCCTTCTTTTGAAGTTATCTCTCCGCTACTTTCAAGATGTCAGGTTTATGTCCTAAAAGAGCTTTCCAAAGATGAGCTTCTTCAAATTATTCAACAAGCATTAAAAGAAGATGTAGTTCTAAAAAAATTAAGTATCGAACTAGAAGAAACGGAAGCATTACTTCGACTCTCAGGCGGTGATGCTCGAAAATTATTAAACTTGCTTGAATTGGTAGTAACTTCTTTTCCTGCCAACTCTGAAATTAAAATAACAAATAAAAATGTTCAAGAAATAGTTCAAAATAAAATTGCTTTATACGATAAAAACGGTGAACAACATTACGATATTATTAGCGCCTTTATAAAATCTATGCGAGGTTCTGATCCTAATGCAGCGATTTATTGGTTGGCTCGTATGATTCGTGGTGGAGAAGATCCGAAATTTATTGCTCGTAGAATGGTAATTTTTGCCTCTGAAGATATCGGAAATGCCAATCCTACGGCTTTGGTAATGGCAAATACATGCTTCGATGCTGTTAGTAAAATTGGCTACCCTGAATGCCGTATTGTTTTATCGCAGGTTGTGATTTACCTCGCAACTTCGGCAAAAAGTAATTCCGGGTATCTTGCCATTGAAGAAGCTTTAGCAATTGTTGACTCGAAGGGCGACCTTCCTGTTCCACTTCATATTCGAAATGCTCCTACCAAATTAATGAAAGAACTCGGTTACTCCAAAGGTTATAATTATGACCATTCAAACGAAAATAATTTTGCCGGCCAAGAATTTCTTCCTGAGGAACTATCGAATACCAAATTTTACGAACCCGGTTCAAACGATAGAGAAAATGAAATACGTCGTTTTATAAAATCACTTTGGAAAAATAAATACAATTATTAGAAGTAACGTCCACCCCAAATTCCAAATAAATCGAACTAAAAATATAGCTTTTATGGTGTAGAATTGACCATTTAATCAAATCTTTTTCTCATATTTACGCCAAATGAAATTCATCTATTTCTTCTTTGTTTTAGGTGCCATAGCAATTTTGTTTTCCTGTAAAAAGGTAAATGATAATCCGCAGTGGGATATTGAAGTACTTGGCCCATTAGCACATGCATCTTTAGGTGTTAACCAACTAATAAGTGATACATTACTTGTTACTGACGCAAATGGTGCTATTTCCATCAAGATCGATACAACATATTCCAATTTTACGCTCGACTCACTTTACCAAGTTCCTGATACATTTATTAGAACGAGTGTGCTTTTCCCTGCTTTCCCATCAACTATAAATCCCAATACTCCTTTTCTCTCCAACAATAATAATGTAACACTCGGTGTACCTAATGTTGAATTAAAAAATGCAAATATCTCTAGGGGCTTTATCAAGCTAGAATTTAAAAACACATTGCGTTCAAAAATAATTTTCACTTATATTATTCCGAAAGCTAAAAAGAACGGTATTCCATTCACAATTACTGCAAGCGTCGACTCTGCTTCTTTGACCTCTCCTACTTATTTCAGTGACACATACGACTTTTCAGGTTATAGCATTGATATGACAGGATCGTCAGGAGCATTGTTCAACACAATTAGTTATAACGTGGAAGCTCGCTCCGATCCCAATGGTCAGCCATTCGGACTTTTCGGAAGCGACACTCTTATCAACTTAAAAACTTCGCTGTTACAAATTGTTCCAAATTATGTAAAGGGATATCTAGGTCAGACCTTCATTAACGATAGTAAAAATATAAATTTAGGTGTTGGTGCCTTGATCAAAAGCGGTTCAATAAAGATGGACAGCGTAACTATGAAATTTGATATAACGAATTATATTGGCGCCGATCTTCAAGCTTATGTGAACGATGTAATTTCAGTTAATAATCGACAAGGAATAATAATTCCACTTTCAAATTCAAATCTTATTCGTCATTCTATTAATATTAATAGAGCTACCGAACCTTACTTTGCAAGTTATTCGCCGGTTCCAACATTTTATTCAATCACTTTAAATAAAGCAAATAGCAACATTAATGATTTGATAGAAAATTTGCCTGACAAACTTAACTATAACATCAATCTAAAATTAAATCCACTAGGCAACATAAACGGAAGCGGTGATTTTGTTTATAGCAACAAATTAGTTGAAACAAGAATTCAAGTAGATATGCCATTGTCCTTTTCGGCAAATCAATTGGTATTAGCCGACACGATTAATTTTTCGATTGCCAATGCTACAAACTTCGACCCTATTGGGCCATCAACAATTTACCTTCTTGCTAAAAATGGATTTCCATTTGATCTTGAAATGACCTTGTACTTGATCGATAAAAATAATACAATCACAGATACACTCTTAGTTCCCGGTTTAATATCTTCCGCATCTGTTGGTACTAATTTGGTTGTTACAAATCCTACTTCTACTAAACTTGCTATTCCAATTGATGTTGCAAGAAAATCAAGACTCTTAACTACAGAACGAATTGGGATAAAAGCAAAATTCAATTCGCCTTCTTATCCTCAACTTACTCAATTGTATTCTAATTATCGACTCGATATCAAATTAATCGGCGATGGAACTTATTATATACGTTAATTTGTGAAAATATTTCTATCCTCTGTTTTAATATTCTTCCTTTTTCAAAATTGTTTTGCGTTAAAACCAAAAAACGATTCGTTGGCCACAAATGCTATCACTGTTTCTACTGAATATTCATTTGGCTCAAATGGACTAACAAATCAGCTAGCAAAAAATTATTATAGAAATGATTTTATTTCAACAGAAATGAAAGACAATGTTTCTAAAAAATTGTCGGGTGAAAACAGATTAGGAATTGATTTCAACTACACAATTCAATATCGTCATAAAACAGATTCACTTTTCGGGTTAAGAAATTCATTCTACAGAATCAAATTCAGAGATGTTTTTCATGTTGATGCTGATTTTAACAAAGATGCTTTTGAACTTTATTTCAAAGGAAACAAAAGTTATGCAGGTCAAACAGCCAACATGAATAATTTTGAATTTCGACAATTAAAATATCAACAAGTGAATTTTACTTTTGGTCATGGCTTTTCCAAAATGTTAAATAGCTACGAATGGTCGGCCGGAGTATCTTTAAATAAAGGCCAACAATTTCTTTCTATTAAAGCACCGCGTGCTTTTCTATACACTGCAGAATCTGGCGAATACTTAGACTTAAATTCAAACATTACTATTCGACAAAGTGATTCTGCAAAAACTAACAAAGCAGCTTTAAACGGCATTGGCTCTTCTATCGACTTTTCATTTAAATGGACCGATAAGAAAAAACGAACGTTGAAATTGGCATTGGAAAATTTGGGGTTTATTTCTTGGAACAATCAATCGTCATTTATCCATGCCGATACAAGTTTACGATTTGAAGGCGTCGATGTTTCCGAACTTTTTAATTTCAATGATTCTGTTCATCAATCTATCAATTTAGATTCATCCTTTGTTCAACCTTATTTGACTGCTCGAACTAAACATTCAACTGTAACACCATTACCAGGATTAGTACGGTTGAATTATACCATTCCTGTTCCTAAGTATCATCTTCAAATTGAAACAGCAATTGGTCACGTATTTTTTGCCAATTCACTTCCATTTATTTATCAGAATTATCAATTTAAAATTAACACGCAACATGCCCTTGGAGTGAAAATTAGTTATGGTGGTTATTCCGGATTACATCTTGGACTGAGTTATGAATTTCAAGGAAAAGGATGGGTATTCCGTCTTAAAAGCGATCAGGTAGACGCTATGCTACTGAAAAATGGTACAGCTCAAGGAGCTTTTGTATCTTTGTCGAAATATTTTTAATAAAAATTATGCTCAATAAAATTGCTCATATAAAAAATCTTGATTCGGGAAACTTTTTTTTGCTTGCAGGTCCTTGTGTCGTTGAAAGCGAAGAAATGACAATGGCCATCGCTGAACGAGTGAAAGCAATCACAGATAAATTAAAGATCCCATTTATTTTCAAAGCGAGTTATCGCAAAGCGAATAGAAGTCGCGACGATTCTTTTACCGGAATTGGCGATGAAAATGCATTGAATATTTTATCAAAAATCAGAGAAAAATATTCACTGCCAATTGTTACCGACATTCATGAAAGCGGCGATGCAGCTATTGCAGCAAAGCATGTAGACATGTTACAGATTCCTGCATTCCTTTGCAGACAAACTGAGTTGTTACTTGCAGCAGCAGCAACAGGTAAATTTGTAAATATTAAAAAGGGACAATTTCTTTCAGGCGACTCAATGAAATTTGCAGTCGATAAAGTTAGAAACGCTGGAAATCCAAATGTAATGCTTACTGAAAGAGGAAGTATGTTTGGTTATCAAGATTTGATTGTCGATTATCGAAGCATAGTAGACATGAAAAAAAATAACGTCCCTACAATTCTTGATATAACACATTCACTACAACAACCTAATCAAACGAGCGGAGTTACCGGAGGTCGTCCGGATATGATAGAACTTATCGCTAAAGCAGGAATCGCAGTTGGTTTTGATGGAATCTTTGTAGAAACACATCCCGATCCTAAAAATGCAAAATCGGATGGAGCAAATATGTTGCATCTAGATCATTTGGAATCACTACTGGAAAAACTTATTCGCATTAGAGTTGCAACTACTTAATTTTTCATTGTTCCACAGAAGTAATCAAAAACTCCGTTCTCCTATTTTGAGTTCGGCCGTCGTCAGTTGAATTATTCGCAATTGGCTTTGAATCTCCATATCCTTTGTACGACAATTTACTACTCACTATTCCTGCAGCAATTAAATAATCATACACTGTTTTTGCACGTTTTTCTGATAGCACCTGATTGTAAGGCTTTGATCCAACATTATCTGTATGACCGCTAATTTCAAAATGGATCTTCGGGTTTTTATTTAAGAACTGAATTAATTTATCCAATTCCGTTTTTGATTCATGCTTTAGATCAAATTTATCAGTATCATAAAAAATATTTTTTAACACGATCGACTCCCCTGCTTTGATTGGTTTCAAAGGCACATCTTTTAATACGGGCTCTTTCGACGACTTTGGATTTTTCAATTCAAAATTATCTGAATAGAATAAATATCCATCGCGAGAAACATTTAGGGCGTACGTTTTACCTGCAGGTAAACAAACAATGAATTCTCCACTAATTGTATTAGAAGTAGAACGCACAATAACTTTTTCTGTTGCTAAATCTATTAGTTCGAATGATGCTCCTAGCGGTTTTTTTGTGCTTGCATCGTAAACTTTGCCTTTCATATATGTAACAGGTTGCGGGCGTGCTTTCTCGTATAAGTTGAATTTATACAGATCATCACCACCTTTTCCACCAGGGCGATCGGATGAGAAAAATCCTAACTCACCATCCGGACTAACCAACAATGATGTTTCATCGTTGGAAGTATTGATTGGATAACCAATGTTAATAGGTTCTCCCCAATCACCATTTGGTTCGCGCTTCGAATAAAAAATATCTTGCCCACCCATTCCCGGCAATCCATCTGATGAAAAGTAAAGTGTCTGATCGTCGGGGTGAATGAAAACTGAAAGCTCATCGCCTTTCGTATTTATTTTATCGCTCACAGAAACAGGTTCACTCCATTTACTGTCGTCGCCAATTCGACTAACAAAAATATCGTGATGTGTAACGTTATTGGCTTCTTTGATTGCACGTACAAAATACAATGTGCGTCCATCGGAAGAAAAAGACGGCTGACTTTCCCACGCGGGAGAATTAATTGGAAATTCCAGATTTCGCGGATTAAGATATTTGTCGCCAACTTTTTTAGCAATGAAAAGGTCACAACTTCCTTTGGTTGTTCTTGCATTTGAATTGTGATACAACTCTTCGCAAGAAGTAAAAAATAAATATTGCCCATCGGCTGAAAGCGATGGTGCACCTTCATTACCTTCGGTATTTATTTCGGAAACAGGCTGAGCATTGCTCCATCCATTTTTTCCCATTTGAGAAATGTAAAAATCTTCTTGTTCTTGTTTACGACCATTGTAATCGACCGACTTAATCCTTCTGGTAAATAAAAATGTTTTTCCATCGCCGGTAATGGCAGGAAAGTATTCATGATCGCTTGTATTAATGCTATCGCCCATGTTGATGGGATTGAAAGGAACGGGATTTTGAACAGCCGTCTCAGCAAAAGTGCAATTGACAATGTTACGTTTTGCTTTAGCAGCTATCGTTGGAGAAATTTTGGGAAGTGAAATAAATTTTTCAAAATCTGCTTTTGCATCCGAATAATGTCCGGCTAAAAACTCAACAGTTCCCAAACCATAATAATTATTTGCGAAGAAATCAGGATTAACAGCTATAGCATTCTTGTAAGAAGCGATTGATTTCTCGTATTCTTTGATGTCGTAATAAATGTTTGCTTGAAGTGTATGTGCTTCTACAAATTTCGGATCCGCTTGTATTGCTTCTGTCAAAGCGGCTAATGCTTTTTCATTTTGGTGGCCGTCATAAAATTTCAGCGCCGTTTCAAAACTTCGTACTGCTTTTGGAATCGAACTAGAATAATCATTTTGCCCCTTAGAAATACCGGCTATCAATAGTAAAGTAAAAAGTAGGGAAAATAATTTCATTTTATAAGTGATTGGTGAGTGGTAATTAGTGAGTAGTGAGTAGTGAGTAGTGAGTGTGTAAATGAGCGACTATTGACCTAGTTTTTTACTTCATAATTCTTACTTCTCTTAGTGAGTGGTGAGTGGTGAGTAAAACTGACCTTTGACCTAACTTCATAATTCTAACTTCATAATTCTTACTTCTTAATTCTTACTTCTTAATTCATACTTCTTAATTCATAATTCTAACATCTTAATTCTTAATTCATACTTCTCTTAATCATTGGCGACTAACTAATTGTTAATCACAACTGACCTATGACCCTTGACCTTTGACCTATTTCCCTGCTTACTTCTCACTACTCACTACTCACTTGTTAAGGTATCTGCATCACTTTATGTGTCTGAATTGAAATTCGCCAATGCGGATTTTTCTTTACATAGTCAACGATCGTCGGCATCATTTTATTGAAAACAGAATATTCAGGCTGTAAATACAAAATACAATCATTGCTAACTTTCAATGCGTGACTTTCTGCCCATTCAAAATCTGACTGATTATAGATAATTACTTTTAGCTCATCGGCCATTTGCAAAGATTCAGCCAAAGGCGCTTTAAATTTTTTCGGAGATACACAAATCCATTCCCATTCTCCGGTAATCTGATATGCTCCACTGGTTTCAATCCAGCAACTAAGAAATTTTTCATGCAGCGCAGATGTAATCGGTGCAAGATCGTACATCGCCGGCTCTCCTCCTGTTACCACAATCGATTCTGCATTTGCTTTCTCGACACGACTAACCATTTCTTCTACAGAAATTTTCGGATGCGCATTTGCATCCCACGATTCTTTCACGTCGCACCAAACACATCCAACATCGCAGCCTCCTAGTCGAAGGAAATAAGCTGCCTTACCTGTATTGTATCCTTCTCCTTGTATGGTATAAAAATCTTCCATCAATGGATAAGCTGTATTCAAAAGTACGGTATCTATTTTATTCATCTCAACAGTAATAATTATTCTTTTTCAATTTCTTTAATCGTTATTTTAGTATTCCAAAAATAAATCATTCTGTCATTTCGAAATTCAACTAATAATTAATCTCTTTTCTTGCTGCGCGAAGTGTATTCTTCAAAAGTCCAACAATGGTCATTAAGCCAACGCCGCCCGGTACCGGTGTAATCCATGAACATTTTGCTGATACATTTTCAAAGTCGACGTCGCCGGCAATTTTAAATCCGCTTTTTGTTTGTGTCGATTCAATTCTTGTAATGCCTACATCAATCACAATTGCACCATCCTTTACCATATCTGCTTTTAGAAAATAGGGTTTTCCTAAAGCAGCAATTACGATATCGGCATCTTTACTGATGCTTTTAATATCAGGCGTGCGACTATGACAAAGAGTAACAGTACAATTCCCCGGGGTTCCATTTCTCGACATCAATACACTCATCGGCATACCAACAATATTACTTCTACCAATGATCGCACAACTTTTTCCGGAGGTTTCTATTTTAAAATGCTCAAGCATTAATAGAATTCCGTAGGGAGTTGCAGGAATATAACACGGGAGATTTTGCAACATTCGTCCGGTGTTTACCGGATGAAAGCCATCAACATCTTTGGCAGGAGAAATTGCTTCCGTAACTTTTTGCACATTAATATGTGGCGGTAATGGCAACTGAACAATTAGTCCGTCGATTTTTGAATCATTATTTATTTCCTGAATTTTTTGTAACAGTTCATTTTCTGTTATTGAAATATCGAAACGAATCAACGAAGACTTCATTCCAATTTCGGCACAGTTTTTAACTTTACTTGCTACATACGTTTCGGAGGCACCATTATTCCCAACAAGTATTGCGCACAAATGCGGTGCTCTTTTTCCAGCCGATAAAAGTTCGTTAACTTCTTTCGCTAAAATAATTTTCCATTCTGCACTTGCAATTTTTCCGTCGAGAATTTTCATTTATTATTCGTGGTTAATCTAATTCTACTTACGCATGCCAGGCATATTGCGCATCATTTTTGCAGCCTGATCTTTATTCGAAAATATCTTCATCATCTTACGCATTTCGTCGAACTGCTTCATCAATTTATTTACTTCTTGAATATTAGTTCCACTTCCATTCGCTATTCGTTGACGTCTTGAACCATTAATAAGCGTCGGATTTTTTCTTTCTTCAACTGTCATAGAATGAATAATGGCTTCAATGTGTTTGAACGAATCGTTACTGATATCCATATCACGCACAGCTTTGCCTACTCCGGGAATCATGCCTAAAAGGTCTTTCATATTTCCCATCTTTTTTATCTGCTGAATCTGGCTTAAGAAATCGTCGAAACCAAATTGGTTTTTAGCAATCTTCTTTTGCAATTTTGCAGCTTCAACAGAATCGAATTGTTCTTGGGCTTTCTCAACCAATGAAACAATGTCGCCCATTCCTAGAATACGATCGGCCATTCTACTCGGATAAAATACATCGAGTGCGTCGAGCTTCTCTCCGGTACCAACAAATTTGATTGGTTTATTTACAACCGATTTAATCGATAATGCAGCTCCACCTCGCGTATCACCGTCTAACTTCGTCAACACTACACCATCAAAATTTAATCGATCGTTGAAGGCCTTTGCAGTATTCACCGCATCTTGACCGGTCATTGCATCTACTACGAAAAGGATTTCGTTCGGATTCGTTGCTTTTTTAATCGCTTCAATCTCCTTCATCATCTCTTCGTCGATCGCTAAGCGACCGGCAGTATCGATGATAACCAAATTATGATTGAATTGCTTGGCGAAAGCGATTCCATTTTTCGCGATCTCAACAGGATTTTTATTTCCTTCTTCCGAATAAACCGGGACGCCAATTTGTTCACCCAACACTTTTAACTGGTCAATAGCGGCCGGGCGATAAACATCGCAGGCAACTAACAGGGGCAGTTTCTGACGTTTCGACTTGAGATGGGCGGCAAGTTTTCCAGATAAAGTTGTTTTACCCGAACCTTGCAAACCCGACATTAAAATGATTGACGGATTTCCCTCTAAATTAATATCCACTTTATCGCCACCCATTAAATTTACGAGTTCATCGTGGGCGATCTTGATCAACAACTGACCGGGAGAAACGGCCTTTAGAACATTTTGTCCAAATGCTTTTTCTTTAACCGTATCCGTAAATTGTTTAGCGACTTTATAATTAACATCGGCATCGAGCATTGCCTTACGTACTTCCTTCAATGTTTCCGCCACATTGATTTCGGTAATTTTTCCTTCACCTTTTAATACTTTAAAGGCCCGATCTAATTTATCCGATAAATTCTCAAACATTCTGTTTTAATTTTTAGTTGGGCGAAATTACCACTTTTTTTTCGTTTTTGAAGGATAAAATTTGTCGAAAATCGAGACTTGGCAGGTGAAAATCGAAGTTCGAGAATTGTAATTTGACAGTTGTAATTTGAGAATCGTAATTTGAGAATCGTAATTTGATGGTCGTAATTTGACAGTGGTTATTTGAGAATTGAATTTTGACAGTGTTAATTTAAATGGCCGCTGAGCGGAATTTTTAGAGAGGCGGAAGTGAGAAAAAAAATGTTAGCCATCATTTGCCGAACGGAATTCCGCTCTAGGCTGTTGCACGTCTCTCGCAGATCTGAAATAATAATTAAAAAGGCTTAATGCTTAATGAAAAATTGTTAGCTATTAATTGACTGCTCTCCTTGGTTTTTTCATACTTCAAAATTCATTCTTCAAAATTCATTAATCATTATAAATTATTTATTCCTCTTCTGTGTGCGGCTAAATGATCTATCACACAGCCTATCACACAACATTCACCCGAGCGCATTCAGCTGAGCAAATGCTATTAAGCCTTTGAATATTTTTGAATGGAACTATGCTGCATAGATGAGAATAAGTTCGATTTCAAGAGTACCATTTAATCCAACGAAAAAACTTCAGAAATAAATGAAGTTTCTTTATCAAAAATATTTACAACATAAACACCATTTGAAACTGAAACTGGAAAGGATAAATTATTATTACCAATATCAAGACTTATTAATTTTTCCAGTTTGATCCTCCCTGTTAAATCATAAATTCTCAATACGCATGTTCGGATTTTATCCGAATTACAATTTAATACAAGGCTTCCATTAACTATTGAACATGTAAAATTTATATGAGATTTTGGTAACTCATCAACTTTAACCAAATTGGGACTTAGTTTAATTACCCACGCTTGTTCATTTCCTGCGTTGGGAACACTTACATCTCCATCTGAAGAAAGTGTATATCCTGCAATTGCCGTTCCGCCATCATGTGTTGACACTACTGAATATGCTTTATCAAAATCTGAACCTCCTAAACACTTTGACCATAACATATTTCCATTATTATCGATTTCAAAAGCGGCAATATCGCTATACCCATGATTACTCGAAAAGGCAGAATCATCACTCTCGGTATAGCCGACCACTTCAACGCCATTCGGAGTAATGCAACCAGCATATCCAATTTCATTTTGACTTCCACCAACACAATGACTCCAAAGCAAACTACCGGTACTATCAATTTTCATCACCAATATGTCACCTTGTCCTTTTGGGTCTGTAATATCACCATCAATAGAATTTGTATTCCCAATTAAAAAATAATCTCCACCATTAGTCTGAAGAATATCTCTTGCAATATCGTCTCCTGTTCCACCATAATTACGTTGCCATTGAATTATACCTGTTGACGAAAGTTTTACTATCCATGCATCATAAGAACCAAAGTTTGATGTCACATCATAATCAAAAGACTGTGAACTTGAACAAAAAATAAATCCTCCATCTGAAGTGGAAATTATTTTTCCTGCCATGTCATCATTAGACCCTCCATAGGATCTTCGCCATTGCAGTAAACCCGTTCGACTGATTTTAGCAAGCCATAGATCATCCATTCCATAATGTATATTTACATCTCCATCAACTGACCCATCGTTTCCAAAAATTAGATATCCGCTATCTGGTGATTGAACAATGCTATAAGCTTCATCATCATAAGTTCCTCCAAGACATTTCTGCCATAAAATAGTACCAGAAGTATCTAAACAAACAACCCAAAAATCAGCTGCTCCTACCAGCATCCCAGGAGTCGCGCCATGCAAACCAATAACATCTCCATCCGTTGAACTCGCCATTCCTGCAAATACAATATTTCCATCAATGCCTCTAAGAATCTGTGCTGCATTTTCAGTACCATAAGTTCCACCATATCTTTTCAACCAATTTTGATTTCCTGAATTGTCAATAGAAAAAACCAATGCGTTTGAACTTGCAACACCTGAAATCAACAGATTATCAAATTGATCTTCAAAGATGGAATTTCCTTCATCCATCTGCCCTCCTCCATAAGTATGTTCCCAAATAATTATTGGCGCTTGTGCGAAACAGGTATTTTTTATTGAAAATATTAATGCGATTAACAGGAATACATGTTTCATGATTTGATAAATTTAATCAAGCTCTAGAATTTACTCACCAATATACAATAAAATAAATCAAACACTTCGACGGTTCTGAGAGCTCT
This sequence comes from Bacteroidota bacterium, assembly GCA_043747595.1. Lineage (GTDB taxonomy): Bacteria > Bacteroidota > Bacteroidia > AKYH767-A > 2013-40CM-41-45 > JADKIH01. Next base: position 18,176 of record JAYTOX010000130.1, read on the forward strand.
TGGAACCGTCGCAGCAGGAAAAACGTCTGTGACAATGCCTAATACAGTTTGACCGTTTTTTAATTCTTAATTCATCCTTCTTACTTCTTACTTCATCCTTCATCCTTCTTAATTATCCTTCCCTCACCCCGACTTCCTAACAAATTTTGTAAGTATCACAATCTGCTGCCCTTCTACTTTTCCTTCGATCTGTTCTGTGTTATCAGAAACAATTTTTATGTTTTTTACTACGGTTCCTATCTTGGCATTGATCTGTGAACCTTTTACATCGAGCGATTTAATTAATGTAACACTGTCTCCTGAACGGAGAATAGCGCCTAGGCTATCGCGATGTATGTCGCTAGCATCGGAATCAAGGTGGTCGTCGGATGCTTTGGCCCATGTTAAATTATCTTCATCGAGGTACATCATATCGATTGCATCTGATGCCCACGATTCATTTTTTAATCGGCTCAACATTCGCCATGCCACTACTTGAACGGAAGGAATTTCGCTCCACATCGAATCTTTTAAACATGTCCAATGCGCCGGATCTAGATCTTCTTTTTTATCGAGCTGCTTCAAACATTTTTCACATACATACACGCTGTTTTCTATCCCTGCTCCGTTATTCGGCGCAATGGTATAAATAGCTAGTGAATCTGTTGAGCTACATAATTCGCATGTAGCGTTGCTTCTTTCTTTTAATTGTTCTTCAATTGTCATTGCTTGTAATTATTTTGCAATAGTAACTAATTTCGATTGGATGCTATAAACACCTAGACTTATTAAGAGCTGATTTTAATTCGGCTCCTCTTGAACGAGAAAAAATTCAACGTCTTTTCAATTCAGAGCTTTTTGAAATTCACTTTTTTGAAATCCGACATTCGTAAAAATTCGTATTTAATTTTAAGGATTGATCATGCCTTGCGAAATTGTTAGCACAGGTTCTTCGTAAAAAATGATTGTTTTCTTCAGGAAGCTGCTCTGCGTGAACAGCTTCCTTTTTTTATTATAACTCCACCTGTAAACCATCATACGCCAGTCGAATATGACCGGGCAAACTTGCTTCTACATCTTCATGCAATCCAAGTTGATGCGAGATATGTGTTAGGAACGCCTTTTTTGGTTTTACTTTTTCAATTATTGTTACGCATTCATCGAGCGAAAAATGACTTACATGCTTTTCTTTTCTCAAAGCATTCAACACCAAAACATCCGAACCTTCAATTAATTTCATTGTAGCTTCCGGAATCTGATTGGCATCTGTTATATAACTGAACCCTCCTATCCTAAACCCCATCACAGGAAGGTTCATGTGCAAAACCGGCAGTGGCTGAAATGGAATGTCGTTTATCTGAAAAGCTTGGTCTGTAATCGTATGAAGGTCTATTTTGGGAATTCCCGGATAATCGTCGCCTGAAAAAATATAGAAAAATTCACGCTTCAATGCTTGTTGAACTCTTTCTGTTGCATACACTTCCATTGCTTTCTTTTGCAGATAGTTAAATGCTCTTACATCATCTAATCCTGAAATATGATCTTTGTGTTCATGTGTAAAAACTACACTATCAAGAGTCGTTACCTTTTCTTTCAACATCTGCTGACGGAAATCGGGACCGGTATCTATTACCGACCTTGAAAACTCAGTTTCTACCATCAATGAGGTGCGAAGCCGATTATCTCTCGGATCGGACGAAGTACAAACCGAGCACTTGCAACCAATCAAAGGCACACCCTGTGAAGTTCCTGTTCCTAAAAAGGTAAATTTCATAATCAATTTAAAACCATCACTCTCCTTGATCTAAATTCAATTCAGTCTGCATGATCTCTTGAAGCAATTTTTTGTTTTTATCGTCTAATAAGTTCTCATCCAACGACAAACTTCGTATTGCTTCTATTAAATAGGAAACTTTCGATTCCACAGCTGCAAACTTATTCAGTACAATGATATTAGAGGCTTCAATGATGCAACTGCCAGATTTAAAATTCCCTTTTTCATTCCGAACTCTATACCCTGCCATCGTCAGCATGTCTTCGATCTTGTCGAGCGTGTGTTGTGTTAGCTTTATCATAATTATTGCAAATATAATCGTTTCATTAAAATGAGCACACGGTTTTTTGGTTGATAAACCAAAATTAATTGTTTTCTTTGCGAGATTTTTATTTTTCAAGCAAAAACATATTAAGTGAAAGTATCTGTTCCCAAAGAAAACAATGATTTTGAACGCCGTGTCGCATTGACTCCAGATGTTGTTCAATCGTTCATAAAAGCCGGATTTGAAGTTAATGTGCAGAATGATGCCGGACTGAATTCTTATTTCGATAACGCAGCATATGAAAATGCAGGTGCCAGAATGGTGGCAGATAGCTCAACTCTTTATCGCGAGGCTGATGTTATTCTGAAAGTTAATGCCCCTTCTGTTTCGGATATTACATTAATGAAAAAAGGAGCTATCATCATTTCGATGATGTATGCTTCTACAAATCCTGAATTAATTGAAGCGTGTGTAAAAGCAGGTATTAGTGCTTTTTCGATGGATGCAATTCCACGTATTTCACGAGCTCAGAAAATGGATGTACTTAGCTCGCAAGCTAATTTGGCGGGTTACAAAGCGGTACTTATAGGTGCCGCAGCTCTTGGAAAAATTTTTCCTTTACTTATGACAGCTGCCGGAACAATTAAACCGGCGAAAGTAGTGATCATGGGTGCCGGTGTTGCCGGACTTCAAGCCATTGCCACAGCAAAACGTTTAGGTGCTATCGTTGAAGTATCTGACATTCGCCCTGAAACGAAAGAGCAAGTAGAATCTCTTGGAGGAAAATTTATTCAACTGGCAGCCGACGATTCCATTAAACTGGAAGGTGGATATGTAAAAGGAGTTTCCGACGAATTCTTAAAAAAACAACAAGCACTTATTTCAAAACATATAGCTGAAGCTGACCTCGTAATTACCACTGCATTAATACCCGGACGAAAAGCACCGGTGCTAGTGACCGATGAAATGGTAAAGAATATGAAAATGGGTTCTGTTATTGTTGATATGGCTGTTGCACAAGGTGGGAATTGTACACTTAGTGAAGTTAATAAAACAGTGATAAAAAATGGTGTAACAATAATTGGTGAGTCAAATTTACCGAGCTTGCTGCCATTAAATGCTTCTGAATTATACGCAAAAAATATTCAAGCCTTTCTTCTTCACTTGGCCAACAAAGATGGATTCAAATGGGAACTGGATGAGGAAATAACAAAAGGTTCATTAATTGTACATAACGGGCAAGTTGTTCACCCTTCATTAAACCCACCGGTGAATGCTTGACCATAACCTCCCACACACAAATGATAGACATGAATTTTAAAAATTGGACTGAAACTTTCGCGCAAACGATTCTTTCTTCATCATTAGAAACCGACGAGAATCACATTGATCAATTTCTAAACAAGAAATTGCGTAATTCCGTTGCTTCGTTAGAAGAAGCATCATCGAAGATCCATTCGTGCAGAGCGCCGCTCGATTTCTATTATTATTTGTGTGTCTTTATTCAAGAAGCAAAAAACTGTATGTATTGGTACGAGCGTTCTCTTGAATATGAAAAAGTGAATCTTAACAATAGCCACATGATCATCAATCAAGGAAAGAGTATGATTGAAGTTCTTGAAGCTACTCTTAGAGTAATAAAATTCCAAGAAAATTTAAATTAAACAATGAACGAATTTGTTGCCTTCCTCGGTGTTCACATCGATAAAGTATTTATCCTTATCCTTTCCATCTTCGTAGGCGTTGAAGTAATTGGAAAAGTTCCGTCAGTATTACATACTCCTTTAATGTCGGGCGCCAATGCCATTCACGGTGTGGTTGTGGTTGGATCTATCATCGTAATGCAAAACACAGAACCCGATAATATTCTTCTACTAAGTTTAGGATTTGTTGCAGTTATCCTCGGCACTCTGAATGTGGTCGGCGGTTTTGTTGTTACAGACCGAATGCTTGAGATGTTTAAAAAGAAGGATAAAAAATAATTTTCAACTTAATTATGAATACGAAATACTTATTAGACATTATTTACCTGATTGCTTCGGTAACTTTTGTGATTGGATTAAAAATGTTAAGTGGGCCTCAGACTGCGCGTCGAGGAAATTTAATTGCGGCGTTCGGAATGGGATTAGCTGTTGCCGGAACCATCGTATTTCACGAAGGCGACGTTGCTCCCATTATTTATACTCTTATATCAGTCGCTCTTATCATTGGTAGTTTAATTGGTTGGATGGCTGCGAAGAAAGTAAAAATGACTTCTATGCCTGAAATGGTTTCGCTTTTCAATGGAATGGGTGGAGCTTGTGCTGCATTAATTTCTTTGTTAGAATTTCATCACAACGTTGGACTCACCGAACGGACTGCTATTATACTTTCAGGTATGGCAATTGGTTCCGTTTCCTTTTCGGGTTCTATCGTCGCTTTCATGAAACTAAATGGTACGCTAAGTAAATCAATTCGTCTACCGAAATATAATCTCATCAATTTAATGATGATGTTACTCACCATTGGTGCTGCTGCTTATTTAACAATTTCTGGAGTCGACAGTAAACCGATTCTTTATGGAACACTTACGATTGCCCTTGTTTATGGCGTTTTCTTTGTAATGCCTATTGGCGGTGCCGATATGCCGGTAGTAATTTCATTACTCAACTCTTTTACCGGACTAGCAGCAGCTTTTGGTGGCTTCCTTTACAATAATCAGGTAATGCTTACCGGAGGAATTTTAGTTGGTTCTGCAGGAACAATTTTGACTCTTGAAATGTGCCGAGCAATGAATCGTCCGCTCTTCAATGTAATCTTTGGAGCATTCGGTGAAAATGCTGTTGCAGGTGGTCCTGAAGGAGCAACTGGAACGATAAAAGATATTACGGTGAGCGATTGTGCTATTCTTTTGAATTACTCGAAGAAAGTAATAATTGTTCCGGGATACGGATTAGCAGTAGCACAAGCACAACATGTGATTCACGAACTGGAAACAATTTTAGAAGAACGTGGGGTACAAGTAAAGTATGCCATTCATCCCGTTGCAGGTAGAATGCCCGGCCACATGAACGTATTGTTGGCAGAGAGTAATGTCGATTATGGAAAACTTTCAGAAATGGATGAGATTAACCCGGAGTTTGCTTCTACCGATGTTGTATTAGTTGTTGGAGCCAACGATGTTGTAAATCCTGCTGCAAAAAATGATCCCTCCTCGCCTATTTACGGAATGCCTATTCTTGATGTTGAAAGTGCAAAGCATATAATTATCAATAAGAGAAGTATGAATGCAGGATATGCCGGAATTGAAAATCAATTATTCTACGATCCTAAAACGTCGATGCTTTTTGGTGATGCAAAAGCTGTACTCTCTAAGTTGGTTGCTGAAATTAAAACACTCTAATAAAAAATCAATAAATAATTAATAAGATGTCAAACAAAACATTTACGATGATCAAACCGGATGCGGTTGCTAACAATCACATCGGTCCGATTCTCGCAAAAATTAATGAAGCAGGGTTCCGTATTGTAGCCATGAAATACACAAAGCTATCTGCAGAACGTGCCGGAGAATTTTATTCTGTTCATAAGGAACGTCCATTTTACAAAGACCTTGTAAGCTACATGTCTTCAGGTCCGCTTGTTGCTGTGATATTAGAAAAATCAAATGCTGTGGAAGATTTCCGTAAGCTGATTGGAGCAACTGATCCTACAAAAGCTGAAGAAGGAACAATTCGTAAGCTATTCGCAAAATCGATTGAAGCAAATGCTGTTCACGGTTCCGATAGTGACGACAACGCTGCGATGGAAGGCAACTTCTTCTTTGCAGGTGTTGAGAAATTCTAACATAAAAAAACCGGAGCTTTAAACTCCGGTTTTTTTATGCCTATTATTTTTATTTGAAAACAATGTCTGTTAATACTTTTGCTCCAGCCTCTTCATGCAACGATTCAATGATTTGCTGCTTTGCCATAAATAACTCTTGTCTCAACGAAGAAGATGATAAGGTAACTACAAGCGTTGAATCAATGATTTTAATTTCTATGGTACGATGTGACACAGCATTGCCCATTACTTTTTCCCAAGCATTAATTATTTTTACTTGATTCAGTTTATCTCCTAAGCGATATGACTTAATCATGGCATCTAACGCTTCTTTCATCGTTAGATCATTGGATTTCCGATAGGATTTCATTCTTCTAAACTACAGATTATTCACAACAATTTTCATTCTCTTTCATTCTTTTTAGCAAATGAATCAGATTATCAATCAGGCAATTGCTTCACGATTCCCTCGGCAACATCGAAACATCTCACTTCTTCCTTAATACGATTGAAAATATCTTTCACCCGATCAATGTGCGTATCGGTGATAAAAATTTGCCCGAAATTGTGTTTGCTTACTAATTCCATAAGGCGCGAAATACGCTTATCGTCTAACTTTTCATAAATATCGTCGAGCAAAAGTATTGGCTTGATTTTTTTTTGACGCACCATAAATTCGAACTGAGCTAATTTAAGCGCTATTAGAAATGATTTTTGTTGACCTTGGCTTGCATATTTTTTTACAGGAAAATCGTTGATAATAAAAATTAAATCATCGCGATGAATACCTCCTGTGGTGTACTGAACAATTTTATCTTTTTCCAAATTCCCTTTCAACATTTCTTCGAATGCACGCTCATTTAAACCCGATTCATAATCGATGGTGATAGATTCTTTACCACCGGAAATAAAATCGTAATACCTTTTAAAGATTGGAATCAATTCGAGAATGAACTCTTTCCTAACAGAATGAATTCTATTTCCCAAAGGAATTAATTGGTCGTCCCATATTGAAAGCGAATCAACGTCAAATTTTCCGGAATGATAAATTTGTTTGAGGTATGCATTCCGTTGTGCAATTACTTTTCCATAATTAATAAGATCATCTAAGTACGAACGATTAAACTGAGAAATGATGCTGTCTAAAAAACGCCGGCGCTCTTCACCACCTTCTGTGATTAAACTTACATCAGTTGGCGAAATCATTACCACAGGAATAAGTCCAATATGATCAGAAAACTTATCGTACTCTTTCTGATTTCTTTTCAACACTTTTTTTTGTGCTCTTTTAAATCCACAAGTTATCGACTCTTCAATATCGTTGAGATTGAATGTTCCTTGTAAAAAAAATATGTCTTCACCGCGTTTTACGTTTTGAGGGTCGGTCGAATTAAAAAAACTTTTGCAGAGAGCCAAGTAATGAATCGCATCTAACAGATTGGTTTTCCCTTCGCCGTTATCGCCCGTAAAAGCATTGACTCCGTTGGAGAGCTCGATATCGACCGTGGAATAGTTCTTAAAATTAAATACTGAAAGTTTCTTCAAAAACATGGATGGCGAAGGTAAGAAGTGGAATCGAAAAAGCTGATATCTGGTAGAATTAAAAGAAATGAACAATAAGCCATGAATTTTAGGGCTGAGAACCGCTTAAAAATGATTAAACAAGCTGATTAGCAAACCGCTGACATTTAAACTATAATATGTGGAAAAGTAGGCCATATTTACCAAAAATGTCGGCCCGAATGAGTATCTTTGGTGAACCAGTCTTTTTTCGGGCACAAATTTTTTAAATGGAAGAAGAAGAATTCCTAAATAGCGGCGAAGAACAAAAGCACATCCGCCATTCCATAGAGCGATACGAAGAAATGATTCGTAACAAAGATGCTTATTTCTTTGACGTAGACGCTTTCGTGAATATCGTGGATTACTATATTGAGAAAAATGATCCTGTAAAAGCATTGCAAGTAATAGAATATGCGCAAGATCAACATCCCGATAGTGTAGAATTTCTTTTACGTGAAGCTCAGTTGTTAGCAATGGTTGAACGTTTCGACGATGCTTTAGCTATAATTGATAAAGCTGAGAAACTCACTCCACTCGATCCGGATATTTATATGATTCGCGGAAGTATCTTTTCACAATTACAAAAATTCGAAGAGGCAATTGAGAACTTTAACCGTGCCATTCCTCTTGCTGAAGAATTAGATTTACTGTATTTGAACATCGCTTATGTTTACGAAAGCTGGGGCGATTATAATAAAGCGATCGATTACTTAAAACTTAGTTTGGAAAACAATCCGGAGAACGATATTTCATTGTATGAAATCGCGTTCTGCTTTGAGTTTACAGAGCGCTTTACCGATAGTATTGAATTTTACAATAAGTTTATCGACGTACAACCTTATTCATTTCCTGCTTGGTATAATTTAGGAAACGTATATAATCGTTTGAACAAATACGATGAAGCATTAGACGCTTACGACTATTGTTTGGCCATCAAAGACGATTTCTCTTCTGCTTATTTCAATAAAGGAAATACATTAGCAAATCTTAATCGTTATAAAGAAGCAATTGATTGCTACAAAAAAACATTTGAGTTTGAAGCTCCTGATGCCTTAACCTACTATAATATTGGCGAATGCTATGAACAGCTCGATGAAATTCAACGCGCAAGAGACTACTATAAAAAAGCCACGAAACTAGATCCAACATTGGGTGAAGCTTGGCTGGGTATAGGTATTAGTCTGCAAAATGAAGAACGTTGGTTTGAAGCTACTCACTACATTAAGAAAGCTCTGGAGATTGATAATACCAACGCAGAATTTTGGTTTGCTCTTGGTGATGCGGAATATCACATGGATAATTACGTCGCTGCTGAACAACATTATAAAAAAGTGATTGAATTAGAACCGGCCAACGAAGACATTTGGCTTGAATACTCGCATCTTCTCATGGTCGACAATCGATCGGACGAAGCATTAGATTTAATTCATGCCGGCTTGGCAATTCACCCCGACTCTGCAGAAATGCTATATAGAGTTGCATGTTATTATTACTCAATAGGAAATATTCAAGAATCCTATCATGCTCTTGCTGTTGCTTTGGATAAAAATGTTCAACTTTGCCACACAGTATTTGAATATTCGCCGGCAATGGAAAATGATCGACATATTCTTGAGCTAATTGACCTTTACAAAAATCGTATATGAATTTCTTTTTAGACAGTATTCCTGAGCGGACAGTAAAACCGCGCTCTTCCGGATTGACCATGGTTATGGACAAAGGATTAAGTACCCGACAAGCAGAAGATATGCTCGATGCATCGAGCGATTTTATTGACATCGTAAAACTTGGTTTCGGAAGTTCTTTCATTACTCCAAACCTTGAAAAAAAGATCGATATATTTCGCTCTGCTAATATCCCTGTCTATTTAGGTGGGACTTTATTAGAAGCGTTTATTATCCGAAAAAAATTTGACGACTACCTTCGATTGATTGAAAAACTAAAACTTACACATGCTGAAGTAAGTGATGGTAGTATTCAACTCGACCACGATAAGAAACTGGAATTTATCAGGAAATTAAGTAAGCACGTAACCGTTATTACTGAAGTTGGTTCAAAAGAAGAAGGCATTATTATTCATCCAGGAAAGTGGATCGATATGATCGAAAGTGAAATTCAAGCCGGTGCTTGGAAAGTTATTGCCGAAGCAAGAGAAAGCGGAACGGTTGGTATTTATCGCCCGAACGGAAAAGCCCACGTCGTACTAATCAATAAAATTCTTAATCGCGTAAAAGCAGAAAATATTATTTGGGAAACACCTAACAAAAGTGGACAAGTATATTTTATTAAACTGCTTGGCGCTAATGCCAATTTAGGAAATATTGCTCCGAACGAAGTAATAGCTCTTGAATCATTGAGAATTGGATTGAGAAGCGATACATTCTTTCATTTCCTCGATAAAAAACTAAACGCTCCTGTTTAAATTAAATAAGAATTTAACAGTGACTTCTTCAAACAAACATCTTAGAAATCTAGGGTTATTATTTTTAGCACTTTCTCTTTCATCGTGTTTTTCTCAGAAGGAAATAATTTACAAAGGTGTGTCTAATGTAAATTATCGTAGCGATTTAAGTAATCCTCAGATAACTTTTGATCTGGTAGTTAATAATCCAAATAATTGGGGATTGAGACTTTCTGATCTGAATACGAAAGTATCAGTTGCAAATCATTTTATCGGAGTTGCATCATTAGAAAAAACAATAAGAGTTGGCTCTAAAAAAGATATTGCAATTCCTATTGTACTCCACTTATCGATGAATGATATCATAGCGCTTTTACCTACAGGCTTAAGTTTATTCGGGAAGAGCAGCTCAATAAACACCGACCTTGAAGGCGATTTAGTTCTTCATAAATTTATTTTTCAAAAAAAGTATTTATTTAAATTCAATCAAGACGTGAACATCAAATAATTTGTTTCACTTTTAAAATAAAGTATGATGAATAGCGCATATACTTTTGAGCTTAATAAAATTGCAACAGAATTAAAGGAACAGTTTGCTTCTGTAGACTTATCGCTTTTAAATAAAAAATATAGTGACAGTAGTTGGAGTGTTGCTCAATGCATCGATCATTTAATTATTTCAAATTCAAAATACTTCCCTTTGCTTGTTGCCTTTCAATCGACCAAGCATAAAATGACTTTTTGGGAACGTAATAATCCTTTTACCAATTCTATCGGCAAACAAATGATTAAAACATTGGGGCCGGTTATCACGAAAAAATATCAATCTCCGAAATTGTTTGCCCCTCGCCGCTCGTCAATTCGCGAAACTATCATCAACGATTTTATTCAGCATCAGCAAAAATTGATTTCTATTATTGATAAGCTATCTCCGGAGCAAATTGAGAAAGGTGTAATAACTAGTCCTGTTGCCGGT
>JAYTOX010000131.1:0-7401 GCA_043747595.1 Bacteroidota bacterium
CATGGACAGGAACGATTTTATAAAACACTTGAGACAAGAAAGTTTTGAACTTATTGATGAGTGGGAGTAAAAAAAATAGCTGGCAACAGTGTGATAATGCCAGCTTGGGGTAACGTATTGGTGTCAAGTATAGTTTTCTTAATTTCGTTCGGCCTCTTGGGACAAAGATGTGCTTCGCAAACCCAAGTAGTTATAAACATCGATCGTTATTAAACATTTTATGACAGCACATTGGAAAACGTTGGTTTTAGCAATAATTTTTTGTGCTTCGACTTCTTGTCGCTTTCAAACTGAATTTGATTCTGAAAAATGGCAACAAGAGTTGGATGGAACATATCCATACAGATTTCAAATGGTGGATGACATTCTGACAAAGGGCTTTCTGAATGGAAAAGGTGAGTCAGAAGTAGGAATAATACTCGGGGAACCCAATTTTGTTGACAGTGTAAACGAAGACGTAAAAGAGCTCGGTTACCAAATACAAGTTGCGTACGGTTGGGATATTGACGCAAAATATAATTCGAATCTCATTTTGACTTTTAATGTTAAAACAAAAAAAGTTATTAAATTTGAATACAAAGCTTCGGAAGACAGAAGAACTTGGTTAGAAAAACTTACTTCAAATAAATACTAGAGCCCCTAACCAAGTCTTTTCACAAAAAATTGCAGAAAAGGAGAATATTCGAAATGATATTTCATTGACTTGTTATAAAAAGTTGGGGGGGGGGATTTGATATTATTTACAATTCTTTTGTTTCCTTCTTTTTAATATTTGAAGTGCAAGTACGGGTGGAAGGCGTTTCGGTTTTTTTTGTATGAGTTCTCATTTCAAATAATATTTTTCCAGTTCATGTATTAATAATTATTTTACTTTGTTTCGTTTCAGCATTTAAACAGTGGAATTTATCGTTGGAAAAACATTCGCTCATCCCATGATTGTATTCAATAAAATTAGTGTTTATGATTTAAAAGTTTTTCGGAGTATGCAAGAAGAACAGAAGAAATAAGAAACACAACATGTATGATGACTTGCCACATTACATGTTCTGATTCATAGCTCTTAATATTTATGAATGTTATCAGAAGATGAATACCTGAAACTCCAACGAGTGAACCAGCGAGTTTAACCTTCAGTGTTCCTGCATCTATTTTTTGTAACCACTCGGGTTTGTCTTCGTGTTTGTCAATATCCAGACGGCTTACAAATGTTGAGTAACCCCCGATGATAACCATGATAAGCAGGTTGGCTACCATAGTAATGTCAACCAATGTAAGTATGCCAAGCATTAATGCGGTTTCGGTAAGTTCATTGATGGTTTTGCAAAGGTGTATGAGTTCTATGATGTATTTATAGGCATATAATATTCCGCCTACGATAAGGCCTGCATAGAGTGGTGCTTGCAACCAACGACTTGCGAAAATTATTTTTTCAAATACGGATTCTATTTTATTTCTCATGATTGTTGTTTTTTAATTTTTAAATATCCATGTATTAAGAAAAATGTGGTGATGAGGAAAATTGCTATTATGAAATACTCCAATTGATGAATTAATTGGGGAAAACTATTTCCAAGAAAATAACCGATTGGAATAAGTGTCCAAACCCACAGGAAAGCTCCGGTAATATTGTATAGTTTGAATTTTAAAAAGTTCATATCAATAGTGCCTGCTAAAATAGGAACGAATGTTCTAACAACAGGCAAGAAACGACCAGCTATTATTGATACTCCTCCATATTTCTCGTAATATAATTTTGTAGTTGCAAGGTGGCGTTTTTTGAAGAAGAAAGAATTTTCTTTTGCAAATAATTTTTTACCGAAATATTTTCCAGATACATATCCGACTAAGTTTCCTAATATAGCCGCACCTGTCACTGAAAAAAGTAAAAGAAAAATATTTATATCAAGGTCGTTGGTTCCGCACAATATGCCGGCAGTAAATAAAAGTGTGTCTCCTGGAAAAAAGAATCCAAAAATAAATCCAGTTTCAATAAATATGATTATCAGCAATAATATTAAGCCGCCGTAATGTATTAGTTTTTGGGAGTCAAGCAACAAGCTAAAAAAATCTGAAATGTTTTCCATGTTTTAATTGAGTTGATGTGAAGGTATACTGTTTTGTTCTGCTCTTTTGATTTTTACTATCAACAGGGTTTCTAGGTATAATGAAATCAAAAACACTGATGCAATGGCAACAGAAAATTCTATAGCACAAATTATAATGACTTCTATTGTCGTGTATAGTATGTTTCTTTTATTGCGTAGCATATTTATTTTTAAATATTAATGATGCAGCAATGCTTGTGAGCAGAATGCTTATGACAGCAACCAGAGCATATTCAATGGGTATTTTGTAAACTTCGGAAAATACCATTTTTAATCCGATGAAAATTAAAATAAATGATAGTCCGATGTGGAGAAAGCGAAATATGTTTATCATGCCTGCAAGTGCAAAATAGAGCGACCTTAATCCGAGTATAGCAAATACGTTGGAAGTAAAAACAATAAATGTGTCGGTAGTTATTGCAAGTATGGCAGGTATTGAATCAACTGCAAAAATCAAATCGGTTGTTTCTACAAACACCAAAACAATAAAAAGTGGTGTCGCAGCCAATATGCCATTTTGGATTCTTACAAAGAATTTATCACCGTCATAATCATTTGTTACAGGTAGCAAATATTTTACCAACCGTATGACAGGGTTTTTGTCGGGTTCAATTATTTTAATTTTCTGAAATAACAATTTTATTCCTGAAATAATAATTATTGCACCGAACACATAGATAATCCAGTGAAATTTAGCGATGAGTGCCACGCCTGCGAAAATGAAAATTATTCTCATGACAAGCGCACCTAATATTCCCCAAATCAAAACTTTGTGCTGGTATTGGATCGGCACTTGAAAGTAAGAGAAGATTAATATAAATACGAATAAATTATCCACGCTTAGCGATAATTCAATAATATAACCAGTAAGAAATGTTATTGCAATTTCGGGACCCTTCCAGAAATAAACCAAAACACTGAACAGCATGGCAAGACCAACCCAAACCGCTGTCCACGCAAGCGATTCTTTAAATGATACTGCATGAGTTTTCCGATGGAAAATACCCAAGTCAATTGCAAGAATCAACAAAACGAAGAGGATGAAAGCAATCCAGAAATAAAGTTCTGTTGTCATTTGTTGTATGGCGTTGTTTGCAAAATAATTTTAGTAGATAATTTTATCAGTATAGAAATTATTTATTTCGACACTGATTTTTATTTTGTTAATTGAGTTGGATTTATTAATTTAATTTGTCTTTTTAGCGATAGCACAACTTTTAATTAGCGAGCTCAAAAGTTTCTCTTCAGGCACTCACTCATGAATCGTATCCGGGAATTACCAATCATAGATGACACACCATATTTCCTTTTATATGTGAATTATCAAGGCGAAAGTAAATTTCGTTTCTGATAGATTCGATGTAAAAACAGACAAACTTGTTTCCTTTATCGTAAATAAGATTCTTTGGCTCCTCTTTGGAGGTATGGGCAATTGTTTGAAATTCTATTTTCATAAATTTAATTTTAAAGCATATTACTTTTCAATTTAAGTCGAAATTCCAGTTCTTCTTCCGTGCCTCATTATTTGTATTCAATATTTATATGAGTAATTTTAGGAATAAATAAGCGTTCGTTATTAACCTGAATATTAAACTGTTCGTTTGTTTAAAGCACATCGTCCAGCTGCCGGAAATTTACGATAAACTGTTTGCGTAGATATTCTTATTCTTAGTCGCTTGATAATTTCTTTTTCATTGTATTTATTTTTTCTTTAGATCATCTACTCCAATAAATGGTATTGCACCACTACCCGTAACCTGTGGCAGAATTCCGTTCCATTTATCAATCGCTTTGAGATTCGCCTCTATTTTTCTGAGCTCAATGAGGTCTGGTGATATATTCATTTTTTGTAATCGCAATGCCTCTGCCTCTGCTGTTGCTGCTGCAATTGTTTGTTCGGCCTCAATCTTAATTCTGTCCAGGTCTCGCTTTGCTTTTAAAGCATGTTGTTCTGCCGTTTGCTTTGCTTCAATGGCATCCATAAATACTTTTGAAAAACTGAATGTGACAATTGAAACCGCATCAACAGCAATGTTTGATGCCATGAGTTTTTCGCTGAGTGCTTCTTTCATAGCTGTGCTTACAGAAGGTCGCTTAGTTATAAGTTCTTCTGCCGAATACTTTGCCGATACAGCTTTGGTTACTTCTTGTATTGCTGGGTCAATAATCCGTTCTTTGAATTCTATCCCTATGGTTTGATAGACAACATTTGCCTTGTCGGGCATAATGTGATAGTTGAGTGCCACCGATAGGGTCACATCCTGTAAATCGGATGATGCTGATGATGCATCGGTTTGCGCTTTCTGAACCCTTACATCCATTAAAACAACTTGTTGCATTACAGGTATTTTGAAATGTAGTCCCTCATTCAAAACCTTATCCTGGACAGCACCAAAATTTAAGACAATACCTCTTTGACCCGCACCAATTTGAACCCACGGTTTGAATAGCAGTAGGACAATGAACATGACTGCAACAATAAATAGTGTCCTCCATGGCCCTTTCTTCAAGGCTTTCCGAATTGAATCTTCTGCATTACTTATATCTTGTATGTCCATTGTGTTTGGCTTTAATATTATTTGATTTTATTTTTGTTTTATTTATTGTTTTCAATTAATATGCTGCTTAAATATTGTATTTAATTGGCTACTCAGTGAAACTGACTTTGCCCGAAGAGATGTCGTAAAATGCCCCTACAATTTTCACACTACCGTTATTTACAAGGTCACTTAATACTGAACTTTCTTTTAGAATATCTGTGATGGTCATTCTGACATTGTTCTTTGCCGTTTCGTCTAGCATGATATCTGGATTTGATTTGTCGCCTGTTATTGCAGGTTTTATTTGATTAACAAGTTGCGTCAGGTTTCCTAATTCTGCATTGTCAACAGCACCTTTAACAGCACCGCATTTGTTGTGTCCCATCACCACAATAAGTTTTGTTCCTTTTATTTTGGTTGCAAATTCCATACTTCCTAGAATATTCGGGTCTTCTACATTACCTGCAACTCGGGCAACAAAAATATTTCCAATGCCTTGGTCAAAAATAATTTCTGGTGGAATTCGTGAATCAAGACAAGAAAGAATTAAGGAGTGTGGATGCTGGTCAGATTTTGTAAGCTCAATCTGCTCGTGGTAATTGATGTTTGTCAACTTTCCTCCAACAAATCGCTGATTTCCGTTTTTGAGTTCTGCTAGCGCCTCGGCAGGTGTGTTAATCGAAACTTCTTTATTTGCTGATGTTTGATTTTCTGCATGAGCAGTTTCGGTTTTATTTTGTCCACAAGAGGCACTGAGTATGCTTATGCAGAGCGTTGCTGTAATAATTTTGACAATTTTCATTTTAGTTTATTTCCGGCAAATATAGTAATAATATTGTAAAAGATAGTATTACTATCAAATAAATAATAATTACTTTTACAACGATTCAAAATTCACATAAAATCACAATATCTATGGAATTATCATTAAAAATTAAAATGAATGAAAAACTCTTTCTTCGCAACCCGGAAGAAACAGAGTTGGGAAGGGAAATTATACTGCACAGTATTGTTCTAATTCATAAAACGGGGTTTGAATCTTTCACTTTTAAAAAACTTGCTGAAAAAATTGGAACTACTGAAGCAGGCATTTACCGTTACTTTGAAAATAAGCATCGTTTACTTGTTTACATTGTTTCGTGGTATTGGAGTTGGCTTGAATACAAGGTGATGGTTCATACCAACAATATCCAAGCACCCGAAGTAAAACTTAAATTAATAATTCAGATACTTTCTACACAGGTTAAAGATGATGTGCAAACGAAACATATTGATGAACAGCTGTTGCATGAAATTGTTAGGATGGAAGGAGCAAAGGCGTATCTGACAAGACATGTAACCGCTGACAATAAACTGCAATTATTTAAACCTTACAAAGACCTTTGCGCAAGCATTGCAGCAATTATTCTCGAATGTAATCCGATGTACAAATATCCCCGTTCATTGTCAAGCACTATAATAGAGATGGCACATTCTCAAAATTTCTTTATGAGAAACCTCCCTTCTTTAACTGATTTTGGAAGAATTAAGGATGATAAAAAAGTAATCGGGTTTTTAGAAGATTTGGTTTTTGCATCCTTGTTTCCTGTGAAGCGGAAATGATGAGATGCAGCCATGAATAAAATAGCACAAAAATTATTTTCAATGAAATCGAAATAAAACTTGTCATTGGAGTTGCTGCTGCTAAAAACGGTCCTGCTGCCTCTGGCCAAAATAAAATGTGAAGAAACTTTGCGTTGGGTTTTTATGGATGAGGTTGCTGCATTTTTAATTTTTCGAAGGGATAACTGTACGGATTTATCGACCTTGCATACGATTCATTTTTTGTCCAATAGTTCATTTTCGCACTGTCACCAAATGGATGCAGCTAACAGTTATATTTCCCCAACACCTTTTTTTAAATTATTTAATAAGTAATAATCACTTTGGGAAAATACATAACATTCGTTAATTGAATTAAATCAGCTTACCACATTCTGTTTTTTTGCCCATGAATCTTTCAACGCCACTGTCTGATTGAAAATTCTTTTTGAAGGTGTTGAATCTTTGTCCATGCAGAAATATCCTTTTCTAATGAACTGAAACATCTCGCCCGGCATCGCATTTTTCAACGCTGGTTCTGCATAGGCATTCGGAATTATTTCTAAACTCTTCGGATTTAATAAATCTTTAAAATCTCCTTCTTCGGTCGCAGGATTCTCATGTAAAAAAAGTCTGTCATACATTCTAATCTCGCAGTTGACCGCATCTTTAACACTCACCCAATGAATCGTTCCTTTTACATTGATACCACTCGTATCGTGACCGCTCTTGCTTTCAGGAATATAGGTACAATGAATCTCCGAAATATTTCCGACCTCATCTTTTTCAAACGATTCGCATTTGATGATGTATGCACTCTTCAGCCGAACCGACAATCCCGGTCCGAGACGAAAATATTTCTTGCCCGGCGTTTCCATGAAGTCACCTCTCTCAATCCATAATTCTTTTCCAAAAGGAATTTCGCGTTCACCGCCATTTTCTACTTCCGGATTATTTTCTCCAGGTAACATTTCTGTTTTCCCTTCCGGGTAATTGTCAATGATCAGCTTTACAGGATCCATCACAACCATCATACGGCTTGCAGATTTGTTAAGATCTTCGCGAACGAAATGCTCAAGCAGTCCTATATCGATCACATTTTCTCTGCGTGCAATTCCGATACGGTCACAGAATTCACGGATACTGGCCGGAGTATAACCACGTCTTCGCATCCC
>JAYTOX010000132.1:0-1898 GCA_043747595.1 Bacteroidota bacterium
TCCAATCGGATTAATAGGAAGCATGTACGGATCGTTGAAGTCAGATTGAAAGAGTTGAGAACCATTAGAGCTAATTACTATTTGCGAATTCTCTATGCCATGAATAATTGGCGCACTGATTCCTGACGATCCATTAATCGCATCAAAACCGGCAACGGAATTCAATGCAGATAAAACAGTTGTTCCATCCACTTTATATAGATCGCTTAAAGAAATTACTTCGCTAGAAAATGGTTTGGCGGATGATGGAGTTCCATTTGTCAAACTAATTGTTGAATGCTTTTCTCCTGCTAATTCCTTTTCCATTTCTACTGATAAAACAACCGCACTATCTTTTGTGTCGGTTGTATTTATTACAGATCTGTATCCTTCTTTACTGAACTGAATCGTAACGGTGCCGATTCCAACATTTGTTAGAATATACGTTCCACCTTCTTTACTTACATTATATCGATGAAATTCCGGAATGAAAACGGAAACGCCTTCCAACAAAATGGAGTTATCTTTTTTATCGCTTACTATACCACTCACGGTATGTTGTGCGAAAAGAGTCAATGAAGAAATAGTACTGAAGAGTACAAATAAGAAGATTTTTCTCATAAAGCGTAGGGGCGTAATCAACAAAAATTAGTGCTTGATATTTCTCCGAAAGAAAGCAAAAAAATGGCACTTTTTAACTGATTAATAATTCAGTTTTACCTTTTTTTTAGTTCACAATTAATTACTCAAAGAGACTGTGATGCTTTGAATCGATTCCCAATTGTAGTTCCTGCAATATATCCTGTTGTCCACGCTGCCTGAAAATTAAATCCTCCTGTTATAGCATCTATATTCAAAACTTCACCACCAAAAAAAACATTTGGATTCAGTTTACTTTCCATTGTTTTGAAATCGACTTCCGAAGTCTCAATTCCACCACACGTCACAAATTCTTCTTTGAAAGTGGTCTTTCCACGTATTTCATATTGATCGTTTACAAGAACATTTACCAACCTATTCATGCTGTCTTTTGCCAACTGTCCAATAACTTGTTCAGGATCTATTTTTACTTTCAACAACAGATAGTCCCACAATCGCTTCGGAAGATTAAATTCATTTGATCGGCCGAGCGAACGTTTTGGAAATTGATTTTTTAAATTATTCAATATTGATCGCATCACTTCCTCTTGACTATTAAGCCAATTAATAGCTACTGTAAATTCGTAATTTTTTGCTGCAAGTTCGCGAGCTGCAAATGCACTTAATTTTAAAATTGCCGGACCGCTGAAGCCCCAATGAGTAATAAGTAGCGGACCACTTTGAATAAATTTTGTTCCGACTATTTTTGCTTGTGCGTCGTTAACACTTATACCCATTAAACTACAAATATTTTTGTCTTTTAAATTGAATGTAAACAATGAAGGCAAAGGCGAGACGATATGATGTTTCAGTTCGGCTAACCAATTATAACTTGCCATAGTTGGATGACCGCCCGTAGCAATCAGCACAGCATCAAAAATTTCTTTCTTCTCCAGATCAAATTCAATTTCCACTTTGTTATTCAGCGAACGGATTTTAAGTACACTTGTAGAGTTATAAATTTCTACTCCTAATTCTTCGGCTTCAGCCATCAAACAATCAATTATGCTTTGCGAATTATTTGATGTTGGAAACATTCGCCCATCATCTTCAACCTTGATATCAACTCCGCGAGCTTCAAACCACACTACAGTGTCTTCGCACGCAAATTGATTGAAAGCCGGACGCAAATCTTTTTCGCCTCTAGGGTAGTTTTTCAACAGCTTACTTATTTCGAAACACTGATGAGTTACATTACATCTGCCTCCTCCACTAACTTTCACTTTAGCCAGTAACTTATTGCTTTTTTCAAATATCACAACATTCGCTTGCGGCAATAA
>JAYTOX010000133.1:0-14895 GCA_043747595.1 Bacteroidota bacterium
TGTGCTCTGTGTTTCTCTGTGTCCCCAAAAAATCGCGTTAACAAATAGTGATGCTTTAATATAGACTCAACCATTTATTAACTGCAGAATTTTTAGACATAGAGAAATGGGAGAAAGCGGAAGAACCACTGAGACGGAATTTCCTCTGTGTATTTCCTCTGTGTATTTCTCCGTGTGCTCTGTGTTTTATAATCGCATCAACAAATAGAACAACAAAAAACTACTTACTTATAAGTATAGCTTCTACCCCCGGAAGTTTTTTTCCTTCTATGTATTCAAGCAGAGCACCACCCCCTGTTGAGACATACGATACTTTTTCAGTTAATCCGAATTTTGATATTGCCGCTGCAGAATCACCGCCGCCTATTAATGAGAAAGCCCCATTGGCCGTTGCATTAACTATTGCCAAAGCAATGGCTTTCGTTCCATGCGAAAAAATTTCAAATTCAAAAACACCGGCAGGACCATTCCATAAAATTGTTTTAGAATTAGAAATCGCTTCGCTAAATATTTTTTCAGTCTTAGGCCCAATATCTAATCCCATCCAACCGTCAGGAATTTCATTGATAAGACAAACTTTGACATTTGCTTCTGCAGAAAATTTATCTGCAACAATTGCATCAACAGGTAAAATTAAATTTACATTAAGCGATTTTGCCTTTCGAACAATTTCGTTTGCAAGATCTAATTTGTCGTTTTCTACTAATGAGGAGCCAATGTTTCCACCCATAGCTTTAATAAAAGTAAAAGCCATTCCTCCTCCAATCAATAGACAATCGACTCGATTCATTAATTGTTCAATGATCATTATTTTGTCAGAAACTTTTGCACCACCCATTATAGCAGTAAAAGGCTTTTCAGCTTTTTCCATTATTTTGTTTGCATTTTCTAATTCATCGGCCATTACATAACCAAAGAATTTTTTTCCGGAAAAATTTTCTGCTATGATAGAAGTAGAAGCATGTGCACGATGAGCAGTACCAAATGCATCGTTTACATACACTGTTCCTAATGAAGCTAACTTTTTTGCAAAACCATGATCGCCTTGTTCTTCTTCTTTATGAAAACGTAAATTTTCGAGCAATAAAATATTTCCTGGTTTTAAATTGAGTGATAAAACTTTCGCATCTTCTCCAATACAATCATTCGAAAACAGAATTGATGTATTTGTTAGTTTGGAAATATGATTTATTAAATGTTTAAGGGAATATTTATCTGTAGGTCCATCTTTTGGTCGACCGAGATGTGACATAAGAATTACGGAACCACCATCATTCAGTATTTTATTAATAGTAGGAATAGCTGCACGAATTCTTGTATCGTCTGTGATATTAAAATCCTTATCTAAAGGTACATTAAAGTCAACGCGAACAAGTGCTTTTTCTCCTTTAAAATTATAATTGTCTACAGTTTTCATAAAGCGAAAGTAAGAAAATATTTAGTTATTTATTTTCTGAACCGATGAAATAATATTTACACATTTTGAAGAGAAGATTTATAGAAACGCTGCGCAGTCTTTTCCTTTACTAAAAGGTTTTTTACAAAATTGCCATTTGAATCCGAAGAAGAAGTCGAAACTGCTTACATCAGATAACCCAAACACTTGCAGCAATCGATCGGTACCAATAACAAAGAACTTGTACCTCAACCCGAGGCCCAACGATGACTGTTTAAATTCAAACATTGTATAGTTTATGTTCGCTTCCCATTTTCTTTTTTCATAGCGAGCAGAAACATTTAGTTGATCACCACGAGCAATTTGATTGGGAGTAAAATGTATTCTTTTTACAAGCGAAATATTTCCATAAATTTTTGGCGTAAACGAATAATCGAGTTGAAGACTTAATGCTAGTGGTAACCAAATGTAAAATCCCTGATCTTGTACGGTTGCCGTTAAGTTATTTACCAATTGAGTATCTAAATTGTTCACCCCAATTTGAGAGGAATCAATTCCGTTCCACACTCTATTTGTTGTGGTACTTACATTAATCACTTCTGATTTTCTAAAATAACGAATAGTACCTAGATCTATTAACGAAGCACCGATACGATAATTATATTTTTTTGTATTATCGTTACTGCGATTGCATTCAAAGCCTCCCGGCCTACGCTTGCGCATATATGTTGCGCCCAATGTTGAACTGAGACCCGCCCCTCGTAGAGAAATAAAGGAATCGTCTATTGCTTTGCCTAGAGTCCCGTTTACATTATGAAAGACTGTATTTGATGAGTCGAGAACGGTGTAATCCATTGTTCGAAAATCGCCATAGAGACCATTGAAGCCAATCAAAATATTTCCGGTGGCTCCCCATTTCAGATAATTATCTTCCGTTTCTCGAAAAACTCTACCGTACGTTCCGCCAAGTTCTAACCAGGTTGCGGTTGCTAAACTAAAAGGAGTAGAGTTATAGCGGACACCAAACAATTCCGGCGAATGAAAATTTTGATAAAAGACATACGCTAAATGATTTGGAACATCGAGTACACTCGTTTCGTTGCGAAAAGCACTGTGCAGACCCCACGCCCAATCGCCGTTGTTTTTTATATAAGATGGTCCAATTACTAATGCATGAGCAAATCCACTTTGTGTTGAAAAACGATTGCTATAAACATATTGCCGGCCACCTGGAACATTTCCGGTCAGCGCGTTGAATATTATGTGCTTGCTTTGAGGAAAATATATATACGTGTTCTCAGCAAAGAAATCGCCGGCCAAAAAATTAATTTCATATTTATATGGAGCCCCTACTATTGAAGAGGGGTTTAAAAACAAACCCATATTGCCACTGTAGTTGCTATTACTTATTCCCCACATTTCTTGACCGTAGGTAACTTGACTTATTAAAAGGAGTAGTGAAAGAATTATTTTTTTCATTGTTGCAAATATATTCGATTATCTCTTCAGAAATAGGGTGCTCAACGTGAGTTTTCCATTGTTCCCCGATCTTTTTGTGAAATAAGATTGTAAAAATAAATAATGGTATAAATACATCAACGGTTGAAACAAAAAACTATTTTTGCAGAATGAAGTTTGCTGAGGTTATTGGTCATGATGACGTAAAGAAAAGATTAATTCAGTCTGCAAAAGACAACCGAGTTAGTCATGCCTTACTGTTCCTTGGACAGGAAGGTGCAGGTGGTCTTGCTCTTGCAAATGCATTTGCTCAATATTTAAATTGTGAATCGCCGGGAAACAATGATTCTTGTGGCGAATGTTCTTCGTGCAAAAAATTGGCAAAGTGTGTTCATCCAGATGTTACTTATACATTTCCTGTTGCATCAAAAGAAAAGATTAAAGAACCTAAAAGTATCGATTTCATTGAAGCATGGAGAAAGGCATTTATTGCACAACCTTATTTAACCTACATGGAATGGATGGAATCGGCCGACCTTGACAACAAGGTCGGAATTATTTCTGTTCACGAAAGTGCCGATATTCTTTCACGATTAAATTTGAAATCGGTAGAAGGAAAATTTAGAATTATTATTTTATGGTTGCCGGAAAAGTTAAATAATCAAGCTGCAAATAAATTATTAAAAATACTCGAAGAACCTGCCGATCGAACACTTTTCTTTTTGGTTGCCGAAAATTTCGAAGAACTACTTCCTACCATTATTTCAAGAACACAACTTGTAAAAGTTAATCCTATACCCGACGATGTAATGATTGCCGAGCTTACTTCAAAACACGGACTTGAACAATCGCTCGCTCGACGCATCAATCACAAAGCAAATGGCAGTTATTCAGATGCTCTACAATTGCTTGAAAGAGCTGAAATAGAAATTGGTTTTCAAAATGATTTTATAAGTTGGATGAGGGGTTGCTATCAACTCAGCATCAAAGTAATTAATGAGTATACTCTTAAGTTAAACGATCTAAATCGACCGGAGCAAATTCATTTTTTATTGTCGTGTTTGGAAAATATTCGAGAATGTTTAATAATCAATTATGCTAGCAGATCTCTTATTAAAATTGATGGTGACGAATTAAATAATTTGTCGCGCTTTGCTCCGTTCATTCATATTAATAATGCCGATGAATTTGTAGATGAATTTAATGAAGCAATTTATCATGTAGAGCGCAATGGAAATTTTAAAATTATTTTTTCCGATTTATCTTTTAAAGTTCATTCACTTTTAAAGATTCCGGCAAATTAATTTTTTATTTCTGTAATTACTTTTATCAAAGTTATTATTCCGGTAATTAAAACTAAGAAAAGTACTATTGATTTAAATTGTGCTTGAGAAACTTTGGTGAGAATTTTTTTTCCGATAATAGTGCCAACAATACTTACCACTGCTAAAATTGGAATAAGATAAAGATCATGGTAATGAATATAGCCATTGTAATAATAAACCACGCTTCTGCTCGAATCAATTCCAAGATCGATCATTGCTGAAGTAGCAATAAAAATTTCCGTTTTCAAATCGTATGCAGCGAGTGTTAGTCCCCTTATAGCTCCGCCGGTTCCTAACATCCCGCAATTAATCCTGAAAAAACCCCACCTCCGATGCTATTTTTCAAAGTTGGTTTTATGATAATGTTTCGGGCAAGTAAAAATGTTAAACTAACAAGAATTAAAAATACGGCAAGCGCGATCTCCAAATAAGTTGTTTCTACGTATTTACTCAATAAAGCACCAAGAATCACAAAAAGTACGGCTGGTATCCCCAGAGAGAAAAGCAATCTTTTATCGAAACCCTCTCTAAAAAAATAAATTTTTGTGAGATTACTTGTTACATGAAAAAGGGCGGTTATTCCTAAAACAGTATGGAAGTCAAGGAAATAGCTTGCGAATGGGACAAAAAATAAAGAGGACCCAAAGCCACCTACAGTTCCGAGAATTTCTGCAATAAGGGCTAGAAATACAAATAGTGGAAGGTTTTCCAAAAGAATAAACATTTAGGACATCATTACCATTTTCTTGTCAAAAAACGGAAGTGCAATTTAAGTTTTCGTTCTAATGCTTTTCATGGTCAGAAGAGTGACAATTATCATCTTTATTCACAGATTTTGCTAATTTTGTGCGAGGGAATGTCCGGTAATTTCTGGGAAGTGCCCTAAAATCATAAATATATATGGCTTGTAGTTCGTGCAGTACGGGAAAAGATGGAGCTCCTTCAGGATGTCGCAGCAATGGCACTTGTGGAACGGGTGGATGTAACAAACTGAATGTTTATAATTGGCTTTCAGATATGGTGCTGCCTCATGGGCAATCACCTTTTCCTATAGTTGAGGTACGTTTCAAAGGCAGTCGTAAAGAATTTTATCACAATAAAGACAATGCCGAATTGCGTGTTGGCGATTTAGTAGCTCTCGAAGCTTCTCCCGGTCACGATGTTGGTGTAGTTGCTATGGTAGGTGAATTGGTGCGTTTTCAATTGCGAAAAAAAGGTGTTGAAGAAAATTCGGATACGATTAAAGCTCTTTATCGGAAAGCGAAACAACAGGAAATTGATAAGTACAATGAAGTAAAAGATAAAGAAGCATCAACGCTTCATCGAACGCGTGAAATAATTCAGTCGCTAAAGTTGAATATGAAATTGAGCGATGTAGAATATCAAGGCGATGGTAAAAAGGCGACGTTTTATTATACAGCCGACGATCGTGTCGATTTTCGTGAGCTGATTAAAAAACTTGCTGAAGAATATCGTATTCGTGTAGAGATGCGTCAAATTGGTATGCGTCAAGAGGCATCTCGCTTAGGTGGTATTGGAGTTTGCGGAAGAGAACTTTGTTGCTCTACTTGGCTCACCGATTTCAAAACTGTTTCTACTAGTACTGCACGCTATCAAAATCTTGCGTTGAATCCAGCGAAACTTGCTGGGCAGTGTACAAAATTAAAATGTTGTTTGAATTACGAGTTGGATTCATACATGGATACTCTCAAAGATTTTCCATCGACCAATACGATTCTTGAAACAGAAAAAGGGAGAGCTTTTCATAGGAAAACCGATATTTTTAAACGCTTGATGTGGTATGCATTTACTATTGATGAGAAAAAAGAACAACGCGAATTAAGTGAAGGTGGTGTTGGAGGAAATTGGGTTGTGCTCTCGGTTGATCGTGTGAATGAAATTATAGCGCTCAACAAACAAAAAATAAAACCTACAGACCTTGCTCTTCCTGTTGAAGCGGTGATTGATACTACTCCTGATTATGAAAATGTTGTTGGACAAGACCGCATTGATAGGATGGATAAATTGAAAAAGAAAAAGAAGAAAAATAAAAAACCGAGCAGTGGGAATGCTGTAGTGAAAAACGATTCTGCAGGTGTAGAGCAACAAAAAAATACGCAACAACAAAGTAATAAGCCTGGAGAATCATCGCAAACGAATCAGCCACGACCGCAAAATCAACCACGACCGCAACAAGCGAATAATCCAAATCAATCGCGACCCGTTCAACAAAATCAACCACGACCGCAACAAGCAAATAATCCAAATCAATCTCGACCAGTTCAACAAAATCAACCACGACCGCAACAAGCGAATAATCCAAATCAATCGCGACCGACTCAACAAAATCAGCCAACTAAGCCACAGAGCGGACCATCAACAGATAAACCAATAACTCCTCCGGTAACACCTTCACCACAACAAACACCACGTCCTAATCGTGTTCCACGTCAACCACGACCAGATAAACCGGCCGATCAATAAATTATGATTTCAACTAAACTAACTAAATTATTTTTTGTGTCGACTGTTTTGGTCGCAATAATTTTTCTATCCTCATGCGACAGAAATGTTTTGTTTGAAAAAAATATTGATCTCCCCGAAAATCGGTGGGAACAAAAAAATGCAATTAAGTTTACTGTTGATATTAATGATACAATCAATTCACATAATCTGTACATTAATTTAAGGAATGCTTCAGGTTATCAGTTCAGTAATATTTTTTTATTTTTTACTACCACTGCTCCGAGTGGAAAAATGGAGCGCGATACAATTGAAATAACTTTAGCAGATGCTAATGGAAAATGGTTGGGCGATGGCGCCGGAGATATTTGGGATAACCGACAATTGTTCAAGAAGAATTTTAAATTTCCGGAAGCGGGAACATATACTTTCCAATTAGAGCAAGCAATGCGTATAGATCCTTTACCACAAATTATGGATGCTGGTATTCGTATTGAAAAAGTAGAGAGTGGTTCTTGACAGGACTTTTAATTTCTCTCGGCAATTTAAAATTACTTAAAGCGTAACTTGAAACTGTTTTTTTAAAACGGTTTACTTATAATATTATTCATAGCAAAATGAGAAAGATTCTCCTTTCGATTCTATTTCTGACATTTGCTGTTGTTTCTTTTTCGCAAGGAACGTGGACTCAAACAACTAATTTCCCCGGCTCACCCAGAGAAAGAGCGCTCACAACAACAGTTGGCGATACCGGTTATTTATTTTTGGGAACAGCAGGTGCTACACGATCGTATGATACTTGGGTCTATGATCATAGCAATAATACTTGGACACAAAAAGCTCCATTTCCAGGTACATGGCGAGTTGATGCATTTGTTTTTTATCTAAATGGAGATATTTATTTAGGGTGTGGCTCAAACTACAATGGTAGTACTTGTTACAATGATGTATGGAAATATTCTCCTTCGTTAAACACATGGACAGTGAGCACGCCGTATCCGGCAGGGAATCAAAACGGTTTCGCATCTTACGTCTATAATAATAAAGGATACGTTGTATTTGGTCGGAATTTATGTAGCATTGGAACAACGAATTATTTTTATGAATTCGATCCTATTAATGCAACATGGACATCGTTAACACCATATCCTTCAGGTTCTTTTTATAGAAGCAGAGCGAATGTATTTGGAACTAAAGTTTTTTTCATAAATGACAGTGGTGCTGAAGTGTTAGTTTATGATCTCATTAATGATACATGGAATAATACGTATCCTTCAGTTCCTAGTTATTTTAGCGGGGCATCAGATTTGAGTTTATTTACGGCAAAAAATAAGTTGTTCGCATATTATCCGGGATTGATAAAACAATTTCATGAGCCAACCAAAACTTGGTTGAAAGCCGACACATCATACAACGGAGCGTTTCATGATTATCCGGCAGTAATGGCTTTTGGCGATACAGTAAAATTTATTTGTGGTAAGATTCCCAATTCAATTATCAATACAAATGATATTTGGAATTATATTCCGGGTTGTACTTCATCTGTTCACGCCGATTTTACTGTTGTTGATACTTCCTACTACGGTGCAACAACGAAATTGCATAACACTAGTATTGTGACACCTACCGGTTTTAATTATGCTTATCATTGGAAAATTGATACTACAGATTATGGATGGTATAATGGTGACACTTCATTTATTCCGACACATTTTGGAAGCTATACTGTTCAGCTCATTGCCGATAATGGATTTTGTTCGGATACGATAACTAAAAATGTATTTGTAGCTCCGGGAATGTGGTCGCCTAAAACGGCTCTGCCACTTGAAGCCAGTACGCGATCAAGAGCTATTGTGTTTCCGATTGGTAATTATGCTTACATGGGATTCGGAATTGATGAGGTAGGTATTTCACTGAACGATTTTTATAAATACGATCCGGCAAGTCATAAAATTACTACACTAAACGATTTTCCTTTCGGAGTGCTGTATGCTGCATCTTCTCAGGTTTACAACGGAAAAGGATATTTACTTGGTGGTACAGATGGAAACTGGCCTTATAAATCTAATTGGTTTTATCAATACGATCCTTCAAATGATTCGTGGACACGGCTTACAGATTTTCCTGGTCCTGCAAGATACGGAGCTCAAACTTTTATCGTGAATAATTTTTTGTATTTGTGTTTAGGTGGAACTAATGAAACGTATAAATATGATTTCACAAATTCTACTTGGGCCGCCGTAGCCAATCATCCACAATTAACTTATGCGAATAATTCTTTTTCATATAATGGAAAAGGACTAGTGATGAATAATGGTAATAACGGAAATCAACTTTGGCAATATGATCCTTCCTCAGATAGCTGGAGTATCTATGCTACAAATTTTTTACCTGAAAACTTAGTTGCAGTATCAGCAGTGCTTACCGGAAATAAATTGTGGTTAGGCTATGGAAAATTGGTTGGGAATACATTAGCTGATTTTAGAAGTAGCACTCTTTTTTATGATTTAACCACAGGAGTTGTAACACCAGGGCCAAGCAACTTTGCTTTTACAAATGTTTTTCCACAACGATCTGAGGCAACTTTTTTTCAACTGAATGGATATACATATAGTTGTTTCGGGAAAAATCCGGGCGGAGCAGATCGTGTGATTGCACGTTTCGAATCGGGAGCATGTGTAAATTTACCATTCTATAAACCAGAAGATATTGACGAGGCCGGAATTGGATTCAGAATATCAGTTTCAAATACTTCACAATATTATTTGCCGGCAAACCCGTCGTCATTTGAAATGCTTGTTGATGGCTTGCAAGACACAACAGGAATTAACGGAGCATATAGTTCGCTAAAATTTAAAACTTGTGGCGAGCACAAATATCAGTGGGTAATGACTGATGTTGCTTGTACTGATACGTTTACTCTTTACTTAACGGCTCATCCAATTTTTCGATTTCAACCTAGAGCAGAAACGCCTTTTGGTGTAAAAAATATTCGCCATTCGGTAAATGCTTTTAGCATAAATGGACTTGGCTACATGGGAATGGGAAATAAATATGTCGAAATATTAAGTGAAGCATACAAAGATTGGTTTGAATATGATCCACTCTTAGATACTTGGTCGGTAAAAAGCAGTCTGCCAACTTCTGCTTCTGTTACTACCGGATCGGCATGTTTTTCAAATTTGAACAATGGTTTTATTTCTAGTGGAAGTAATGGCTGTTTCCCAAGTGCCGGATGTTATCTCACAAATACATGGATGTATGATCCGATTGGTGATGCATGGACAGCAAAAACTAATATGCCGGCTCCGGGAAGATATCTTTCTCGTGCCGATGTTTTGGGCGACACTGCATTTATAGGAATGGGATATTTTCCATTTAGCGGAGGAGGCACAATTTATAAATATAGTTTGTTGAATGATACATGGACCAATTCAAATTGGCCATATGGTATAGGATTTATTCCTTCCATGTTTTCATTTGGCGGAAAATTTTATTCCGGTTATTCTGCTGTTGGTGGGGCAGGAAATTTTTATGGATTGTATGAATATAATCCCGCAAGCGGAAGCTGGTCTTCCAAATTTTTGAAACATGGCGAACTTAGAGATGCGTTTGTTACAAAAGTTTATGGTAACGATGTTTACTCATTCGATACGCAGTTTGTAAATAAGATTGATATGGTTAAGAAAAAAGTAATTCCAATTCAACCAATAGAAATTCCTGGCGATACTTCGTTAGAATTCAGTGGAGGATTTAGTATTAACGATCAAGTTTATTTTAGTTTGTTAAATCTCGACTTTGGAAGTCCGAGATTAGGGAATCACTTTTTTCTTTATGATCTTACATCACCTGTTTGCAATATCGATTCCTTTATCACATTTGTACCAGATGTTTATATAGGTAAAAAATCCACTCTAACCATTTGGCCTGTGCCGGCGAATGAAACGGCAGCGATCAAATTCGAATTAAAGAATGAAAAAAATGTAATAATAGAAATAACTGATTTGACAGGCAGAATAGTCTATACGGAAATTTCAAATAGAGATCAAATAATTATAAACACACAAAATTATAAATGTGGGGCCTATATTGTTGCCTTGAAAAATAAAAATAATTTGATTATTGATAGTGCGAGAATGTTGGTGAATAGATAAATCTATTTATTGCTATCGATTGTATAAAATCTATTTCAAGTAACTCTTTTTTTAAATAACATAACCAATAATGTTGCAATGATTATCAACAAAACAATCAGGTAGAATTTTAATTTCAAAACTGTTTTGAAAAAATAAACATTTTGCTTTTCGAACTCTTCATTCTTCTTACCAATTACATCATTCATTTTTACAAGATTATTAATTCGATCTTGATATTCGCTCGCATCGAAAGTAAGCGAAGTTTTTTCAAATGTTCTGAAATCGATGGTCCGGTATAGCGCATTCATAATTTTATTATCGAGGTCTACGATTTCTTTAAGGTTCGACTGACTTTCTTTTAAATCGTTCTTGGTACGATTTCCAAAAAAACCACTTTTAAGTTTTAGGGAATGAGAATAACTTTCAAACATTTGCCTTCTATCGTTCAAAAGATTCAATAACTCTTTTCGAGTAGAATCTTGCGGAAGAGCAAAACAGGAGATGTTTGAGATGAGAAAAATGAAAAGAAGAGAAATTAATTTCATGGTTGAGGTAATTTTGAATTGGTAGTTTAACGGCAGTAGTACACGTAACGATGCAAATTACTTTTTAATTTTCAGATTGTTGAGAAGTGAACTCTAGAACGAATGAAAATAAAAGAATTTCGCAGTTTAATAAATGATAAACAGCGATGTTCTGCCCTAAGCGCTATGATAATGATCGAATTTCCTCTAAAAACAAATTTCAGAGTTGTTGTTGTTTTAAACTTATTTCTATTCTTTTTATCGTTCGAAAACTTTACTTTCGCATATCTAATCATTCTTTATGAAAACAAAACATTTAATCACAGGAAGTATTTTCTTTCTGATGACAATTGCAGGAACGACTGTTTCTTCACAAATGACAAAACCGCGACCGAAAGCGGAACCGAAAGCTACTACTCCGGCAGTTCAACAATTTAAACTTGCTCCGAGTTTATCACAAGAGAAGCAAACACCGCCTCCTGTTAATCAAAAAATATTTCCATACCCAATTATTCAGAATAAATTACCGAACGGATTAAATGTTGTTACTGTTCCTTATCAAAGTCCGGGTATTGCAGCCTTTTACATTGTGGTTCGCACCGGATCTCGAAACGAAGTAGAACCCGGGCATACAGGCTTTGCTCACTTTTTTGAACACATGATGTTTCGTGGAACTGATCTTTACCCGAAAGAAAAATATTCAGCTACTTTAAAATCGACAGGCGCTTCTGCTAATGCAAATACTAGTTTAGACCGAACACTTTATCACATGACTGGTGATGCCGGTAAATTGGATACTATGTTTAAGATTGAAGCAGATCGTTTTCGAAATTTAAAATATTCTATTCAAGGGTTTAAAACAGAAGCGGGCGCTGTTAAAGGGGAGTACACTAAAAACTCTGCAAACCCATACACTAAGTTGAATGAAATGGTTCAGAATACTGCGTTCGAATCGCATACTTACAAGCATACTACGATGGGCTTCTTCGACGATATAGTAAATATGCCGAATGAGTACGACTATTCACTTGAATTTTTCAACCGTTACTATCGCCCTGAATATTGTACTATAATTGTTGTTGGTGATGTTACCGCTGAACGTGTAAACGATCTTGCAGTAAGATATTTTGGAGATTGGAAAGCCGGAAATTATGTTTCTGTTGTACCGCCCGATCCAGAACAAAAAGAAACGAAGTATATCAATCTTAAAAAAGAAGGCTTTCCTCCATTCTTAGGGTTGAATTACAAAGGTCCGGCATACGACGATAAGTCAATCGATTTTCCTGCTCTTGATATTTTGTGTGCTGCTTATTTTGGTGAGAATTCTGCTCTTTATAATAAGCTTGTTATTGTTCAACAACGTGTACGCTCTCTGAGCGCAGATGCACAAATGACTCGTGATCCTTTTTTAATTTCTGTTGAAGCTTCGTTGGTGAACGATAGCGATTTTGTTTATGTAAAAAAAGAAATGGAAAAAACATTGGCGGAAATAAAAATTAAGCCAATAGATCCGGTACTGTTAGAGCAAACAAAAATGAATTTTAGAAACTCTGCGATTATGTCGATCGATAATCCAACAGCGATTGCTCAAAACCTAAGTTACTTTACATGGGTTACAGGAAATCCGGATAATCTGAACACATATTTCGATGGGTATACTAAAGTAACACCCAAAGATATAATGCGAGTGGCTCAAAAATATTTTGTGCCAAATCATTTAACGGTAGGCACCATAGCCCCTACAGAATCAGTAAAATTTTAATCCTACAGACTACTCAAAATGAAAAAAATATTTATCAATAGTTTATTTCTGATTCTGTTTGTTTCTGCAAATGCGCAGGACGTTGTTCAGCTTCCAATTCCTAAATCGGGAAAGGTTACCATACGATATATGTTCAGAAATGGATCGGTAACAGATCCTGCAGGTAAGGAAGGCTTAACTGCCATCACCACAGATATGCTTGTTGAAAGTGGAACAGCTAAACTTACTTCTACTGCAATCAGAAAATTAGTTTATCCATGGGCAGCTAGTATGAGCAGTTCAACCGATAAAGAAGTTTCGATTATTTCTTTTCAAGTTCCAACTCAATATCTCGATCAGTTTTATAATAAAGTTGTTCGTGAGTTATTGCTTCATCCTTCTTTTGCGAAAAGCGATTTCGATCGATTATTATCGAATCAACAAAATTTTGTAGAGCAAGTAATTCGTCAGTCGAGCGATGAAGAATACGGAAAGAAATATCTTGAAGCAGTAATTTTCAGAGGTACACCTTATGCTCAGTTAAACGAAGGAAACGCAGCAAGCGTTCACAACCTTACTGTTGAAGATGCAAAAAAACAGTACCAATCTTTTTATACCAATAGCAATGTTTTAGTTGGTATTGCCGGCGATTATACACCTGCATTTGTAACCAAGTTAAAAGCAGATGTGGGATTACTTTCTTCAATTAAACCGAAGTTGCCCGTGTTAAGTATGCCGGCGCAACCTAAAGGAATTAGTGTAGAGATTATTTCTAAAAAAGGAGCCTTGGGTTCTGCTGTTTCCGCTGGCTTCCCAATGAATCTTACACGATCAAACAATGATTTTGCTGCCCTAATGGTTGCGAATAGCTGGTTAGGAGAACACAGAAAATCGTACTCGCGTTTGTACCAAAAAATTCGTGAAGCTCGTTCTATGAACTATGGTGATTATACATATATCGAATGGTATGATAACGGTGGATCGAATATGCTGCCTCCTTCTGGAACTCCTCGTAGTTTAAACTATACAAGTATCTGGCTTCGCCCTGTTCAAACGGCTAAAGGATTAAAAGGTCAATATCCTGAATTAAGTGCCATTAAAATTGGGCACGCACAATTTGCAATTCGTATGGCAATAAGTGAAATGGAGAAGTTGATTAAGAAAGGAATGACAACAGAGGACTTCGAAAATACACGTGATTTTTTAAAGAGCTATTCTAAACTTTATATCGAAACACCATCTAAAAAATTGGGCTATTTAATGGATAGCAAATTTTACGATCGAAAAGACTGGATAACCGAGCTTGATGGATTGCTTTCAAGACTTACTTTACCGGAAGTTAACACTGCAATCAGAGCTTATTGGCAAGTACAGAATATGGATATTGTAATTATTACCGATGAATCGGAAGCTGAACCGTTAGCAGAAAGTTTACGCGCCGGAACTTCATCACCAATGTCGTATTCGAATGCTTTGAAAGCAACCTTACCAAAAGAGATCTTGGATGAAGATTCAGTTGTTGCAAACTATCCTATTGAAATTAGAGAAGTGAAAATTGTGAAATCGGCTGATACGTTTCTTAAGTAATTGAAATTTGAAAATCGATTTTCGTGAATCGAGAATCGATTATGGAGAATCGACGTTCGAGATTTGAAATTCGTGGTTTAGCCATAGTTCGATGATCGTTTAGGCATAATAAAAATGGAATGAAATAGTAATTATTTCATTCCATTTTTTTTCTTAAATAATAAAATATTTTTCACGATTCACGATTCACGATTCACGATTCACGATTCACGATTCACGATTCACGATTCACGATTCACGATTCACGATTCACGATTCACGATTC
>JAYTOX010000134.1:0-9398 GCA_043747595.1 Bacteroidota bacterium
TCTACGATAAAAATCGTGCACGTAGAGATCTTCTTGAATACAAATTAGATTCACTTCGATCAAACCAAGATTTAATTGCTAAAGTAGCAATCGACAGTACGCAAGGAATGTCAGGTTTAAATAGTTTATGGATTGAAGCGAATCCTTATGGAATAAAACATCAAGCAGAAAAATATCATTTCAATAATTTAGCTGAAATAAAATTTAATGTACAGCGCGATAATATTAATCCGATTCTCGATGTAACTTTCGATGGTATCCATATCCTCAACGGTGACATTGTTAGTGGTAAACCACAAATAACAATTCAGTTGCATGATGAGAATAAATACTTGGCATTGAATAGTACGGATAAATTTAATGTGTATTTGAAAGTTCCTGGTTCTTCTGTTAACCAACCATTATCGTTCACCGTTCCAATGAGTGGAGATCAGTTACATTTTACACCTGCTATTTTACCAAAAAATAGCTGTAAGATTAATTGGAATCCGGAACTACTTACCGATGGAATTTATACTTTAGAAGTTGAAGCTACCGATATGAGTAATAATGAATCGGGAAAATACAATTACAAGATTCAATTTGAAGTGATAAATAAATCAACTATCACAGAAGTATTAAACTATCCAAATCCGTTTTCAACTTCTACTCGATTTGTATTTACATTAACCGGACATGAAACTCCGAATGAAATGAAGATTCAGATCATGACAGTTACCGGAAAAATAGTACGAGAAATAATGCTGAATGAAATTGGCAATATTCACATAGGAAGAAATATTACCGAATATGCTTGGGATGGTAAAGATGAATATGGAGATCAATTAGCTAATGGCCTGTACCTTTACAGAGTTATAACTCACATTAATGGTACCGATATTGAACACAGAGAAACAGAAGCCGATCAATACTTTAAAAAAGGTTGGGGCAAAATGTATCTGATGAGATAAATCACCATCAAAAAAAAATGGCTGTCACAATTGGCAGCCATTTTTTTTGTTTGATATTTTTTATTTCAGATTGTGATAAACTGCCTGAACGTCGTCATCTTCTTCAAACTTATCGATCAAAGAAAGTATCTCGTCTGTTTGTACTTCATCGAGCTCTACAAAAGTTGTAGGCAATCGTTCCAATGCCGATTTTTTCAAAGTAATATTTTTATCATGAAGGGCCTTCGACATTTTTCCAAAATCTTCGAATGCAGTGTAGATCACAATTTCGTCTTCATCTATTTCAATACTCTCCAATCCAAAATCGATGTATTCCAGTTCTAACTCATCTATATTCAGCGACGGATTTTTTTCAATTCTAAAAACACCTTTCCGTTGAAACATAAAATCGAGCGATCCGGTTTTTCCTAAAGCTCCATTGCCTCTATTAAAGTACATTCTCACATTGGCCACAGTACGCGTTGTATTATCGGTAGCTGTTTCCACAACAATAGCTACACCATGCGGACCATACCCTTCATAAATTGCTTCATCAAAATTTCCCAAGTCTTTTGAAGAAGCTCTTTTAATAGCGCCTTCAATTCTATCCTTAGGCATGTTTAGCGCCTTCGCATTAGTAACAGCGGCACGCAAGCGAGAATTAGACCCTTGATCCGGTCCTCCATCTCTTACAGCAATTGCAATTTCACGGCCTATCTTTGTGAAAGCCTTGGCCATTTTATCGTAACGCGCAAACATTTTATGTTTACGCTTCTCAAACGCACGTCCCATATTCTTTGATTTTTGGACTGCAAACGTAAGCGTTTACGAATGAAAAATCAAGATAAAAAATGGGGAAAAGAAGAGAAGATTACAAGATGAATCTACATAATCTTGCTAACATTAATGCATGGAGGTTCATGCCATAGAAAAAATTCGACTATAATAAGTCGTTCCTCAAAAAGTCTTGAAACGCGCGTCTATCAACAGTTTTGATATTGTAAGGTTGATAAAAATTTGCAAAAAAAGGATGGAATCATTAATTTTTCTTGCAGATTTACTTCATGCTTCCAAAAGAAAAATCTACCACTCAATTGGGCTTTTATAGCACATTTGAAGAACAGTTAAATCACGGGCATCCACTTTATAAGTTGAGCAATCAAATTGATTGGACTGTTTTTGATGAAGCTTTCAAGAAACATTATAGTCCGAATCAAGGTCGACCGGGTAAAGCGATTCGTTTGATGGTTTCTCTTTTGATCCTAAAACAACTTCACAATTTGAGTGATGAAAGTGTTGTTGAACAATGGAGTGAGAATGAATACTACCAATATTTTTCCGGAGAGAAAGTTTTTTCAAGTAAGCAGCCTTGTGTGCCTACAGAACTAGTTGAGTTCCGCAAGCGAATTGGTGAATCGGGAGAGAATTAATTTTAAAAGAAAGTATTCGTGTCAATGGAAGCGATGCTGATGATGATCATCTGAGCGGAGACACGACGGTACAGGAGAAAAACATTACGTAGCCAACGGATGACAAACTCTACAAGAAAATAATTTCAAAATGCAGGAGCATCGCAGAGAAGGAAGGAATTTAATTACGTCAAAGTTATATTTTCATTGTAAAAAAGCCAAGCACTATTCAACGCTTTAGAAGAAATAAGGGCTGAGATGTGAAAGCAAGAAAAGCAAGTAAGAAAATAAAAACAATTGCCGAGAGATTGATTTGTGATGTAGGGCGAAAACTAAGAGCAACTGCATTGAACAATTACAGATCCGATTTAAATTTGTTTAAGAAAGTACTTGCACAAAAAAGAGAAGACAGTAATAAAATTTATAGTCTTCACGAACCTGAAGTAAAGTGTTACATAAAAGGCAAAGAACATAATCGTTTTGAATTTGGAAGTAAAGCATCATTTCTAATAACGCAAAATACAGGAGTGATTGTAGGCGCACTCAACTTTACAGAAACCCTTCACGATTCCAAAACAATTCCAGAGGCGTTGGGGCAATACAATCGCTTAATGAACAAAGAGTCAAAGAGTGTTTTTCTAGATAGAGGATATCGAAGTCCGAAAAAATCGGGAACACAAAACTTCAAACGCCGAAACCGAAAAAAAACAGCTCAGCATATAAACGAAAAAGATATAAGCGAAGAGCCGCCAGTAAGCTGGTGATCGGTCACTTGAAACATGATTATCGAATGATAAGAAATTACCTAAAAGGAGCGACCGGCGATGCAATAAATGTAATGTTAGCAGCGGCAGCGATGAACTTTAAACGGCTCATGAACAAATGGACGCAGCACCTTATTTTTTATTTTAAAAATATGTTGAAGATGATCGACTATTCTTGCCTCCTATTTTTATTACAGTACTTGAGAATGGCTTTTTGAGAATTGACTATTTAAAATTATTCATTATTCTTTTTTCGTCTTCATTTTCTTTGTCATTTTTGTGATACAATTCAATGAAGGTAATTTTTTGTTCGTCAGGAAAGTGAGCATAAATCAATCTCAATCCTGAATTTACTCCTCTTCCTTTTAAGGCCTTGCAAGCAATTTTCTTAACCTTGATGATACACGTTTCTAAACCCAAATTATCAATACGAAAACTAAAAGGTGGTCGTTCATCGGGTGTAACTTCCAACACTTGTTTAACCACGTCTAAATCGTCATTTAGCGTTCTGTATTTTTTTAAAAGGTTCTTCAGATCCTTTTTAAATTCGGTTAATTCGTCAAAGGTCATTGTGCTTCAATTTCATCTCCATAGTTCCTTACAGAGAAAGGAGCATCTCTATAAAAAGCTAATTCATAATTTATTTCTGCTCCTTCTTTTG
Source organism: Bacteroidota bacterium (assembly GCA_043747595.1). Lineage (GTDB taxonomy): Bacteria > Bacteroidota > Bacteroidia > AKYH767-A > 2013-40CM-41-45 > JADKIH01. The sequence continues at coordinate 3,764 of JAYTOX010000134.1, forward strand.
AAGCAAGCCAAGGCATATCCTTATGAGAATAGTTGCTGATTGCAGCAGCAGACCAATCACTCATTTGTTCAATAACCCTGTCAATGATTTCTTTTTCACTTGCCCTTAATTTAGTTAAATCGGCTTTCATTAAAGGCAAATAACGAGTTTGAGGATAACCATGATATTCGGATTTTACTCTTTGCAACTGACCTTTTTCAATCATTTGACCAATTATTGTATCTAATTTTTGCGGAACTGGTCCAAAAGGCAATTTGCGATATTTAGCACCAGTCAGATGTTCCTCATACAATTCATAATAATTGAAGTCAGAGAAATATAGCAACTTATAAAGCACCGTTTCGCCAACATTTGGCTTACCTGCACAGCGTTCAAGAATATACAATAAGACATTTTTGAACTTGCTGATTTGTAGTGTTGGCACAGAAATTCGTTCTTCTTCTTTCTTCGCCTTTTTTTCTTCTTTTACATCAACATCTTGACTTGCAGAAAAATCCTTAGACATAAAATCGTCCAACGAAAACTCCAAAATCAATGACAGTTTTTGCAATTCAAGAATATCAACACTTCTATTTCCCAACTCAATTTGAGCCAAAGACGGTCGGGAAATTTTGACACTTTTAGCCAAATCTTCCTGAGACAACCCTTTCATTTTACGAAGTTCGGTTATCCTCTTACCTATTTGCTTTTGTGACAATTTTATGTTCATATCATTTTATGTTTCGCTGTTTAACGGAACAAAGATAAGTACTGTTTCAATATAAAACAAATACATGTTTCAAATTAGAACATTCATTATATTTGCCAAATGATTTCAAAAAAAGGCCCCTGACTGAGGGGCCTTTCTGTAAATTAATTCTTTTCGTCTTCATCCATTTCGCGCTCATTGATTGCTTTGGCTTGAACTTCACTTCCGGGTTTGCCTATCACTTTGTATGGTCCATCTCCGTTAAGAATCGAACTGTACAATGTAGGGTTTCCAAAAACTTCTATGGCTTTGTTCACTTCTTTATCGTGCTTGAAACCTGCTTCCAACCTACCCTTCTGATAATAATATCTCGAAGCAATTTCCCCCTCTAAAACTTCTCGCAATTCTTCATGATGATTCATCAAATCATTCGCTTTGTAATTCTTCATTTTCGAATCGAGTGCTTCGAACTCTTGTCGCAATGCATCAAAGTGATTATCTTTTTGAGCTACTTTTTTCAACTCTTGAATTTTTCGCTCTGTCTTATCGGTATAATCATATTTTTTATCAGCTAAAAAAGCTACAAAATCTTGATACTCTTTTTCTGACATTACATAATCTTTAGCAGCAGGTATTGAAGAATGTTCTCGAGCAAACTTATTGACATAATCGAAAACCAAAAAATTTGAAAACAAAGACATCGCAAGATTGCTATAGTAATCGGGATCGGTATAAATATCAGGGAAAATTCCACTACCATCAAATACTGATCGCCCTCCTTTTGTTTTAAACTCTGTAATCAATGAATCGGAAACCTTCGCAACACTTCCATCATTATTTCTATGCGTATAATCTAATGCTTGTATACATCGTCCACTTGGAGTGTAATATTTTGCAATAGTAACTTTCAGTAATGTATTGTATGAAAGAGGATATGTTTGTTGCACTAAGCCTTTTCCAAATGAGCGTTGGCCAATAATTACTCCGCGGTCTAACTCTTGTATAGCTCCTGTTACGATTTCAGATGCCGATGCCGATCCTCGATCAACCAAAACGATTAATGGAATTTCTGTATCTATAGCTGTCTTGCTGGCAAAGTAATCGATATTCATTTCTTTCACTTTTCCTTTTTGCGAAACGACTTTTTTATTTTTATCGACAAAAAGATTTACGATATCTACAGCCTCTCTCAAAAGTCCCCCTCCATTACCTCGAAGATCCAAGATTACATTTTTCATCGACGGATTTTGCTTAAGAGTAACAAGCGCCTCTTTTACTTCCGCGCCTGAGTTCTCTAGAAACTGAGTAAGTTTTATGTAGCCTGTATTAGGCGAAACCATTCCATAATAAGGAACATTCTTAAACTTTATTTCATCACGAATAATAATTTTTTCTATCGATTGCGCTACTCCTTCTCTCTTTAAAACAATTTTTAATGATGTGCCTTTCTGACCTTTCATAAATTCAGTAATATTATCTACCGTTCGGCTCGAAGCGGTATTACCATTTACAGAAAGTATTATATCGCCTACACGTATATCATTTTTTTGAGCAGGGAAGCCTTCATACACTTCACTTATTTCAATGTTTCCATTTCGTTGATGAACCAATGCACCTATGCCTCCATATTCCGAGGAAATGTGTGTCATTTTATAATCTTCAATTTCACTTTCCGGAATGTAAACAGTATAAGGATCGAGCGTACTCAGCATTGCATCCACCCCTTTTTTCATAAGATCGCCCGGCTGAAGACTATCGACATAATAAATATTTACATCTCTAAAGAGAGTCGTAAAAATATCGAGGTTTTTTCCTACTTCGAAATAATAATCGTTTACAAAACTGTACGATAAAAAAGAACCACCGGCAATTGCCATTACAATAACCCATTTCTTCTTTTGAATGCACCACTCTTTTAGCTTAAGTAACATATTTAATTTTTCTGATTGTGAACCGAATTTAATTGAATCGGTAAATTTATAAATGTTTTCCTGATTACTATGCAGACAATAAATAACGCTAAAAAGTCGTATTCATTTCAGGAGATTTTGACAATTTATTAACGTAGCAATTCCTGCTTTATTAGCTCCTTTAAAACAATTTTCCTACTAACCATTCAATAGCAAAAACAGCAACAATAATTATTGCCAGTAAGATGATTAGCGCTCCAATCGGTATTTTAGGTGATTTGTTATTTTCTGTTAAACTCATTTTGAACTGATTTTTATTGACTCAAGCCTGGTTAGATGGTATAATTAAGCCTTCCTGGTTATTTGCATGCTTATTCTTCAATATTCGCACAAATATTCTTGCGTAAGAACGTTAAAATAAAAATGCCCCGCTAATCACTTTCATCAACAATTTCCCCAACAATATCAATTTCCTCTCAAGAATAAAACATATCTGTATTTGCCAAATGTACTCGATGAATTCTTGTACCGTACAGAGAATATCATGAACGATTGGTTGCTAAGGAAATCATCACGAAATAGTATTGTTAGAAAGCTTAAGGAGAACTTTTAGCTCTGCTTTCTCCAACAACAAACCACAATTAGCATTAAAATATTTTACCGCTTTTCATGGTCTGCTAATTATTCTTAAATGCCCCAGATGATGCAAGCCATGCCAAGCATATAAGGCTAAAACCGTTGAGAGTTTAAAATCTTTTTGACTCTCAGGATGAAAATATGTTCTTTTAAATTCTTCGTCATCCATGCCTTTTACAATACTTACTAATCTTGCATGAATCCCTTCTAGCAAATTGACTGACACGATCGGATCAAGCTCTTTCACATCATTCATAGTGGCCCATTGCGATTCCAAATATGGTTTAATAGTGGGGTGCTCTTCGGTAAGTGCTAATTTAAAACGAATCAAAGCATTCATGTGACTGTCGGCCAGATGATGAATAACTTGACGAGCTGTCCAACCTTCAGGTCGATATGGCACTTCCAATCGATTTCCTTTTTTCAAAATATCATATTCCGCTTTAACAAGCGATGGCAATTCGCTGAGCTGCAAAATGCACTGTTTTTTGAATGCATCAGAAAAATCGGCCGGCGGCGAAAATTTTCCTGTAGGATATTTGAGGGATTCTAGCGTTTCCATGATGGCAACTTTTAATTTTATACGAAGATAATTATTTACTTTGCAGCCTATCAGAATTCCTTCATGAAAAAAATCACTTTCCCCACTTTAATAATTGCTTTTTTGCTAACCTTCACCTCTTGTCATATACGAAGACAAGCAGATACAATCATATATAATGCAAAAATCTATACGGTCGACAATGGCTTTTCTGTAACCGAGGCAATGGCGATAAAAGGCGGCAAAATACTCGCACTTGGAAGCTCTCAAGATATATTGGATGAATTTGCTTCTCCCACAAAAATTGATGTAAAAGGTAAATTTATTTATCCCGGATTCATTGATGCACATTGCCATTTTTATGGTTACTCTACCGATTTATTGAAATGCGATCTTTACGGAACAACGTCCTTAGAGGAAGTTGTTGCACGATTAGTCGACTATTCTAAAACCAATAAATTTACATGGAACCTTGGACGCGGCTGGGATCAGAACGACTGGGAAAATAAAGATTTTCCTTCGAAAGAAAAATTAGACAGTCTGTTTCCTACTAAGCCGGTATTTTTAATGCGCATAGACGGACACGCTGCACTTTGCAATTCAAAAGCACTTGCGCTTGCAAACATTAATTCTTCCACAAAAGTTAGTGGTGGTGAAGTAATACTGAAGAATGGTAAAACTACCGGGCTACTAATTGATAATGCAGTTGACTTGGTAAAAAATAAAATTCCTGTTTTCTCAAACGAACTGATTAATGAATCTCTTTTGAAAGGACAAGAAAATTGTTTTGCTGTTGGACTTACTACCGTCGACGATGCAGGATTAGGGAAAGATTCAATTATGACTCTTCACAGACTTCAAAAAGATGGAAAATTGAAGATGAGAATTTATGCGATGATGTCGGACGAGCCTTCAACGCTCAAACATTTTTTCACACACGGTGCAATCATTACTGACAAATTAAAAGTAAGAGCTATAAAAGTATACGCCGACGGTGCCTTAGGATCGAGAGGGGCCTGTTTGAAAAAAGAATATTCAGACATGCCGGGCTACTATGGAAATTTACTCCACTCAAACCAGTACTTCACAAGAATTGCCGATGAAGCACTTGAAAATGGATTTCAATTGTGTACTCATGCCATCGGTGATTCTGCAAACAAAGTAATTCTCGATATTTATGCTAAACACTTGAATGGTGAAAACAATAAACGATGGAGAATTGAGCATTGTCAGCTTGTAGATGAAACTGATCGAGCAAAATTTGGAAACAATAATATTATTCCTTCGGTACAACCAACACATGCTACGAGCGATATGTATTGGGTAAAAGATCGAATTGGCGAAGCAAGAATGCATACAGCTTATGCCTATCGTTCGTTGAGAGATGATAGTAATGGGCTCATCGCTTTTGGTACTGATTTTCCAGTTGAAGATATAAGTCCGATAAAAACATTTTATGCCGCTGTGTATAGAAGAGATTTAGACGGGCTTCCTGAAGGCGGTTTTCAAATAGAAGAAAAAACAAAAAGAAAAGACGCATTGAGGGCGATGACAATATGGGCAGCATTTTCCAATTTTGAAGAAGAAGAAAAAGGTTCTTTGGAAGAAGGCAAATTTGCCGATTTCGTTGTACTTGATAATGATATTTTGAAGATGGACGAAAGTAAAATCCCAAGCACTCAAGTGCTAGAAACTTATTTGGACGGAAAAAAAGTTTATGAGAGAAGTAGGAAGTAAGAAGGAAGAAGGAAGAAGGAAGAAGGAAGAAGGAAGAATGAAGAATGAAGAATGAAGAATGAAGAATGAAGAATGAAGAATGAAGAATGAAGAATGAAGAATGAAGAATGAAGAATGAAAAAG
>JAYTOX010000135.1:0-51049 GCA_043747595.1 Bacteroidota bacterium
AGAAGTAAGAAGTAAGAAGTAAGAAGTAAGAAGTAAGAAGTAAGAAGTAAGAAGTAAGAAGTAAGAAGTAAGAAGTAAGAAGTAGGAAGTAAGAAGTAAGAAGTAAGAAGTAAGAAGTAAGAAGCAAGAAAAAGGTAAAGTAATTTTTTTACTCACCAATCACCACTTACCACTCACTAAATATTTTTTTTACTCACCAATCACTACTCACCACTCACTTAAAAAACAATTACCATATATCCTTTTTGCTCGAGCGGTGCGGTAGGAACGTTATTGAAAAGTGCACTTTCTGCTGCTTGTTTCGCTTTCGTTTTTAAATATTCACTGCTCGTAGTAGTTCCTGGTGCGCCGGGAATAGCTTTCATTACATGACCATATTTATCAATCGTAATATCTACAACCACTGTTCCTTTTTCTTGCGTCAAATTATCGACTCTTGGTGACTTTGCAATAATTCGATCTGCCACTTTGTACCTGATCATGTACGATCCAGAAGTAATTTGCTTTTCGCCTATTTCTTTCGGAGCAGCAGCTGTCGACTCCCCTCCACCCGACTCTCCCACTTCACCAAAAGTGATTGAATAAATAGCGGTTGTTTTTATTTTCATCAAATTTCCTTTGTATAAAAAATCGACTACACCATCTTTTAAGGCTTTCACATTGCCATTCATTTTTTCGCCCGACTTCATCGAAATAATTTGCTGAGCTTTTGCTTGTATTGCACAAAAGAGAATAAGACTTAACAGGAGCTTTTTCATTTTTTTATTAATTACGTAAGACAAAAATAACCAGAGAGCCTCAATCTACTCATTTGATTCAAGATACTTTTCAACAACATACTACTCCAAATTTCATTAATTAGGTAAATAAATTGAATCATTCGAGTAAACAGGCATTTCCTCAAACACTCAAACGCTTAACAAAACTTATTATTTTTGTTACTTCGGTTTTGCATAAATTAATTACCTTGCCCTTATAATCATGATAACGCTTCGAAGAGTTTTTCTACTTCTTTTTATTTTATGTTCTTCCGCCTCACAAGCGAACGAATTAAAATCTTTTATTCCTGAAGGTTTTACCATTTTGGATACCGTTTCAGGCAAATTGAATCGCGATGACTTTCCCGACCTTATCGTCATTTTAAAAAGAACAAATGAAGTTGAGTTATCAAAGACAAGCGATTACGCAGTTAAAAGAGTTCTAATTATTCTCCTTGGCTTGCCAGACCACACTTATCAACTTGCAGGCAGTAATCCTAATATCGTATTCTGTCATGCTTGTGGAGATCAAATTGACGAACCTTACAAATCATCCTCAATCGAAAATTTTGAATTTACCATAAATCAAAATGGCGGTTCAGCTTGGCAATGGTCAAGATCAATTACGTTTGCACTCAACACTTCCGGAAATTTCATGTTAATAAAAGACGTAAGCATTTCTTTCGCAAAAGATAATCCGGAAGCCACAAAAGATATTATAACAAAATCAACGAAAGAAATTGGCGCTGTTAATTTCGATCAATTTGACATAGACAAAGAATGAAAACAAAAATACTTAATCTGTCTTTACTTATTTTATTAGTTGGATCTTCCCTCTTTGCACAGACAAATTTTCTGCAAAGAAAAGAATACAAATCAAATTGTGACGGTAGCAATAAACAACTTTTATTGGCCGAAGAGTACGACCAAAATGGTAAATTGATACGCACAGCAAAAGCAAACAAGAAAATTACCACTTACCAATATGACGCTATTGGAAATTTAATCAGTAAAATTCATACAGACTCAACAGGTAAAATAGCACGTTTTAATAAAATTTATTACAATGATAAAAGAGAATATACTTTAGACACACTGTTTAATTCTGACTCTACCATTCATACCATATTTCACCGCCGACATTCATCTGTAAAAAATCAAGATATTATTACATGGGATTTACCACAATACAAAGGAGCTACGATTATCCAAACGTTAACGTTAGATGCAAATAATAACGAGATAGAAAATAAAACCTGCAGCTCCTCCGCAGAATGTACTACCATCAAAACGATTTACGATGGATTAAAAAAAATAAAAACGGAATCGTATCGAAAAGAAGAAATGTATAGAAACCCGATACTTTTTGAAACACAAACATTCGAATACGACAACGAAGGCAAATTAATAAAAGTTAGAGTAGAAAATAATTTAGCAAACCTTTGTTCGTATTTATTGAACTATGTTTATTCTAAATAAGTCGATAGCCGACAACACATTTTATATTTAACAAGTGATAAAAGGAATTCATCATATTGCAATTATTGCTTCCGACTATGAAGTGTCAAAACAATTTTATATTGATGTTTTAGGTTTTGAGATCATAAAAGAAACATACAGGAGCGAAAGGAAATCATACAAGTTAGATTTAGCAGTAAATGGCAGCTATCAAATTGAACTATTTTCATTCCCTACTCCTCCTCCACGTTCCAGTTTTCCCGAAGCAACAGGCCTTCGACATCTAGCATTTGCCCTCGACAATTTCGACCAATTTATTCTACAGCTAAAGTCAAAAGGTGTGAAAGTCGAAACCATCCGCATTGATGAATTGACCGGAAAAAAATTTACGTTCATTGAAGATCCCGACAAATTACCAATTGAGTTTTACGAAATGTAATGAAGGTAATTGCTGAAATAGAATTACTCCAAACGACTTTTTATTTTTGCAAAAAAAATTAGACTGATTTAACAATTCCCATTTTCAATTGTTAACCTGAGATGAACATACTAATCATTGGCGGAAGCACGGGGATTGCTGCAGCAACTATTTCGCAACTCAACAAAGAAGCACATCATACTATTTCTATCAATCGTTCCGGCATTACCGAAGCGAATGAAAAATACAGTTGCAACATAATCACCGACGACCTTCCTGACCTTTCTTCAACACTCGACGGAATAGTTTATTTTCCCGGTACAATAAATCTAAAACCATTACGTCTGCTAAAAGAAACGGATTTTCGTCACGACTGGGAAGTTAATTTTTTAGGAGCTATAAGAGTGCTCCAAAAATATCAATCTCTCCTGCTTAACTCGGCTAATGCTTCAGTAATTATGTTTAGCACAGTTGCAACCCAAACTGGAATGGCATTTCATTCTTCAATTGCTTCGGCAAAAGGCGCTGTAGAGGCGCTGACCCTTAGTTTGGCGGCAGAGTATGCTCCTAAAATACGATTCAATTGTATAGCATTGTCTTTAACAGCAAGTCCGCTTTCAGCCCGATTTACAGATAGCCCAACAAAAGAAATTGCTGCTGCAGAACGACACCCATTAAAAAAAATAGGTAAGCCGGACGATATTGCATCGTTAATCACTTGGCTGTTGAGTGAAAAATCGGCGTTTGTAACAGGACAAATTTTTAAAATGGATGGAGGAATAAGTACTATTCGTTGACAATTAAAATGAAAGGTGATGGAGAATCGTATTTTGGTACCAATCTAAAGCTTATCTACAATTGTTGCTTTTTTCTATAAAAACTAAACTCTATCGATCTAAAGAAACTATGCTTCTAAAAAATCATGAATTTGCCTCACTTCAAATTCAGTTTTCTCAAGAACAAGGCTTCGCTTCATCATTCAAAATAATATCTTTGCAGTCATTATGAAATTACTTTTATCCTATCTCAAGAAATACAATAAACTCGTACTCTTAGCACTTTTGCTTGCAGCAGTCAACCAATGTTTTTCGTTGATGGACCCACTCATTGCCGGAAAAATGATGGATCGTTTTGGTGTCAATATTTTAAATTATCGTACCAATAAAGATCTCTCGTGGCTGCACGACATTTCATACTATTTACTCGCAGCTGTTGGTGTTGCTATGATTTCACGACTGGCAAAAAATTTCCAAGACTATTGCGTAAATGTAGTTGTTCAGCGCGTTGGTGCCGATATGTACACCGATGGAATTAGACATTCACTTGAATTGCCTTATCAAGTATTCGAAGATCAACGCAGCGGTGAAACGCTAGGTAAACTTCAAAAAGTTAGAAGCGATTCGGAGAAATTTATCATCTCATTTATCAGCGTTGTTTTCCAAACATTAGTCGGATTAATATTTGTGCTTTGGTATGCTTTTACTGTAAACTGGCTGATAGCACCTGTATTTTTACTTACTGTTCCAATGCTAGGAATTGTGAGTAGTTTATTGAGTAAGAATATTAAAAAGGTAAGCAAAGACATTTTAAAAGAAACAACAAGTTTAGCTGGATCCACAACCGAATCGCTTCGAAACATTGAGTTGGTAAAAAGTTTGGGCTTAGCCGGACAAGAAATTAATCGCCTAAACAATACTACTCACAAAATTTTAAAACTTGAATTGAAAAAAGTTCGCTTTATTAGAAGCCTTAGCTTTATTCAAGGAACAACAGTTAACTTTTTACGAACCGTATTTGTTTTTCTTCTCTACTACTTAGTATTCCACGACCTTATTACGCCCGGAAAATTACTGACACTTACATTCTTCAGCTTTTTCATTTTCGGTCCATTGCAAGAACTCGGAAACGTAATTGCTATTTATAGAGAAGCTCAAGCTTCTTTACAAGTCTTTGAAGAAATTCTGAGCATGCCTGTAGAACCTAATTCTGAAAAGCCGGTTGATATCGGCAACATCACCGAATTGCGTTTTTCTAATGTAGCTTTCAAACATCAAAGTTCGAGTCATTATGCAGTAGAGAAAATAAATTTCACCGTAAACAAAGGTCAAAGTATTGCTTTCGTTGGACCGTCGGGCGCAGGGAAAACTACTTTAGTAAAATTATTGGTAGGACTGTATCTTCCTCAAGATGGAACAATTTATTACAACAACATTCCCGGAAACGAAATTGAAAAAGAATTACTTCGATCGCAGATTGGTTTGGTAACACAAGATTCACAACTCTTTAGTGGAAGCATTAGAGAAAATTTATTGTTTGTTAATCCGAATGCCACTGACGAAGAATGCTTAGATGTTCTAGGAAAAGCTTCATGTCAGAGTTTGTTAGACAGAGCCACTCAAGGACTAGATACATTAATAGGCGAAGGTGGAGTAAAAGTTTCAGGAGGAGAAAAACAACGTTTGTCGATTGCTCGAGCATTGCTTCGTCATCCGAAACTATTGGTTTTTGATGAGGCCACCTCCGCACTAGATTCAATTACCGAAGATGAGATTACGAGTACAATCAGAAATCTTTCGAATAAAGAAGAACACATTACCATTATGATTGCACATCGATTGAGTACGATTATGCATGCCAATAAAATATTCGTGCTTGAAAAAGGTAAGATCATTGAAGAAGGAAATCATGAGTCGCTATTAGAAACGAAAGGACTCTATTATGCTATGTGGAGGCAACAAATAGGAGAGCGAAAACGTATTGATATGGTAACAACGAATGGTACACCGTTAGTGAATGAGACTGTTTCTCCAAATTGACTTTTAGATGCTCAACGATCTTACGAAACAATTGCGTCAACGATTGGCTTTGCCTCTACCCGGACAAGAAGCGCAGTACAAAATGGCGAATGCAGAACGCCGAATTAATTCGGGGAGATATAAGATACCTGAAAATGCACGCAAAGGCGGTGTTCTTATTTTGCTTTATGAAAAAGACAATAAAATTAAATTCCCACTAATTTTAAGAGCAGAATACGACGGCGTTCACTCGGCGCAGATTAGTTTTCCGGGAGGAGGCTTTGATCAAGCAGATGAAACAATTCAGAACACTGCTCTTCGTGAAACACAAGAAGAGATCGGTATTTTTAAAAATGACGTACAAGTTTTAGGAGCGCTGAGTTCACTTTATATTCCGCCCAGCAATTTTTTGGTGCATCCATTTATTGGCTCGCTGAGCTATCATCCACATTTGATTGCCGATGAAAAAGAAGTAGCGCAGATCATAGAAGTAGATTTAGAAACTTTTCTCGACGAATCGGTTGTTCATGAAAAAACGATCAAACTTTCCAACGGCATGGAAATTCAGACACCTTATTTTAATATTCAAAAACAGACAGTCTGGGGAGCAACAGCCATGATTCTTTCCGAACTGAAAGCGGTGCTTTTTGAAATTGGGTATTGAAGGAAGTAACAAGGATGAAGGATGAAAGATGAAAGATGAAGGATGAAGGATGAAGGATGAAGCAAGAAGGAAGGGCAAAGGGTATTCATTGCGTACACCTTTTTAGTTGCAATGAAGGAAGAAAACTTGAACAGAGTTTATTTTTTTACTTACCAATTACCACTCACCGATTACTGAGAGAAGGTCAAGAGTTGAAAGTTGAGTATCATTTACTTACAAATTAGCAACCGCTACTCCCTAATAACAAGGATAAAAAGAAAACAACTAATCGAATACTTTTAATCGCCTCCTAAATTCAATGAAATACTGCTTAACGATGGAAAAAATAAAGATGAGCCAAAATTTGAGACTCGGAGTCAAAAAATCAGGCATTGTCATTATTCACTACCCCTTTCCCTCTCGCTACACAGTCAACCAAATGATCATTCACCATTCCGGCGGCTTGCATATAGGCATAACAAATAGTTGAACCAACAAACTTAAAGCCTTTGGAATAGAGGTCTTTACTCATTGCATCTGATTCTTTAGTTGTAGCGGGAACGGCAGCGCGACTTTTCCGTTTTGAGTCTATAATTTTGTGTTTAGTAAACTGCCAGATGTACTCATCGAACGAACCAAACTCTTTCTGAATCGCCAAAAACGCCTTCGCATTTCCTACTGTGGCTACCACTTTTAGTCGGTTCCTAATTATGCCGGCATCTCCCAACAACTTCTCAATCTTTGCTTCTTTGTACTTTGAAATTTTAACTGCATCGAAACCATCGAACGCTTTTCTAAAATTCTCTCGCTTATTCAGAATGGTACTCCAACTCAATCCGGCCTGAAAAGAATCTAATACGATGTATTCAAAATGTAACGCATCGTTATGAACTGGAACACCCCACTCTTCATCGTGGTACCTCATCATCAATTCGGACGAAAGACACCATTGACAGCGGACTAATTCCTTTTTCATGAATGCGTTCTAGAGGGCAGTCTGTGATGCTTTTGTTGCTTTCTCTTTCATACCTTCAAACGTAACTGAACCCGGACGCTCTATTGGATGACCTAATGCGCGATCCCATAAAAGTGATGCAAGTACTCCCAACGATCGACTCACACCAAAGAGCACTGTATAAAAATCATATTCAACCAAACCATAATGAATCAACAATGCACCACTATGCGCATCTACATTTGGCCAAGGGTTTTTGATTTTTTTAATTCCTGATAATATTTCCGGAACAACTTCGTAAACCATTTTCACAATGTGACAATTCTCATCATCCGGCATATATTTTTGCGCGAACTCCATCTGCGCTGTAAAACGCGGATCCGTTTTTCTCAGTACAGCATGACCATATCCCGGAACAACTTTCCCTTCTTCTATTGTTCTACTCACGTATTCCTGAATCTGTTCTTTCGTTGGCTTGCCTCCATCATAATAATTGCGAAGATCCATGATCCAACGAACTACTTCTTGATTTGCCAAACCATGCAACGGACCTGCTAGTCCATTCATTCCGGCAGCAAACGATAAATAAGGATCACTTAATGCAGACCCAACAAGATGTGTAGAATGTGCCGATACATTTCCTCCTTCATGATCTGCGTGTATCGTTAAATACAAACGCATCATTCGTTTCATATCATAATCATCGTACCCTAACATGTGCGCAAAATTTGCTGCCCAGTCGAGTTTGTGATCGGGTTCTATATGAACATTGTTTTTATAGATACGACGATAAATATACGCAGCAACTCTTGGAAGACGTGCAATTAGATTCATCACATCTTCGTACATCGGATCCCAATATTCTTTTTTGTTTAACCCCTTGCGATAGGCCGAGGCAAAAACCGATTCTGTTTGCAATGCCATTACAGCAATTGTAAACTGCGTCATCGGATGTGTAGTAAGCGGCAAAGCGTCTAATGTATCGAAAACATGTTTAGGCACATTGCAACGACGCGCCCAAGCATTACTCACTTCAACTACGTTATCGTCGGTCGGCATTTCACCTATCAACATCAAATAGAAAATACCTTCAGGCAATGGCTCTGTATCGCCATGAGATTTCGGTAGCTTCTCACGAAGCTCTGGTATAGTGAAGCCACGAAAACGAATCCCCTCTTCCGGGTCTAGCTTGCTGGTTTCAGTTACCATTCCGATCATCCCTTTCATCCCACTATACACCTGATCGATGGTATACTGTCCGATTACTTGATTCCCATTCGTTTTAATGAAATCTTTAACTTCTGTTGCCATTGGCAAAGCTACCCTGGCGAAACTGTCTTTTATTTTATCCGTTTTCACTCTTAATTTATTATATCTGTTTAAAAAATAAGTATCGGTTATCGACCAATCACCTTTTCCATTTTATCATTTTTTTTACCACCATCCAAATCAATTTCCGGAATCACAAGAAGTACACTTACCAAAAATCCTATCACTAGAAGAATCCATACCATTGTTGTTATTCGCTTCTTTACTCCGCTTCTTTCAAAAAAAGGTTTCCGTTTCTTCTTCTTAATCTTTCTTCTCAATCGACCTGTTCGAGATGAAATTGAATATTCTCCGGAAGCAATTTTATCTAAGGTATCTTGATCCATCTTAAAAACATTCTTTTCAGAATGAAAGTTTAGTGTGTTACAAATTTAAAATCTTTTCCACCAAATCGTGCATTTGCACCTAAAGCTTCTTCAATTCGCAACAACTGATTGTATTTCGCAATCCGATCTGAACGACTTGCAGATCCGGTTTTTATTTGTCCGGTGTTCAGCGCTACTGCTAAATCTGCAATAGTAACATCTTCTGTTTCTCCACTCCTATGGCTCATAACCGCAGTATATGAATTATTTTGCGCCATTGTTACGGCATTCATTGTTTCTGTTAGCGTTCCAATCTGATTTACTTTTACAAGTATAGAGTTTGCTATGTTCTCTTTTATACCTCTGCTCAATCTCTTCACATTAGTCACAAAAAGATCGTCGCCTACTAACTGAATCTTAGACCCTACCATCTCTGTTAATTTTTTCCACCCTGCCCAATCATCTTCTGCCAGTCCATCTTCTATCGATATAATAGGAAATTTTTTTACCCAATCTGCCCAATAATTCGCCATTTCTGCCGGACTCAACTGATCGCCTGTCGATTTTTTAAAAATGTATTTCCCCGATTTTTCATCGTAAAATTCAGACGCTGCAGCATCCATCGCAATGTAAATATCTTTTCCGGGAATATAACCGGCTTCTACAATTGCATCAAGTACCGACTGAATTGCCTCTTCATTCGATTTCATATTCGGAGCAAATCCTCCTTCGTCGCCTACATTGGTCGACAATCCTTTTTTCTTTAACACTGCTTTCAGATGATGAAAAACTTCTGTTCCCATCCGAAGCGCTTCACTGAATGACAAAGCACCTAAAGGCATAATCATAAACTCCTGAAAATCGATGCTGTTATCGGCATGCGATCCTCCATTTAAAATATTCATCATCGGAACGGGAAGCATGTTCGCATTTACTCCACCTATATAACGGTAAAGCGGTTGTCCGGTTTCAATGGCAGCAGCTTTGGCAGCAGCCAGACTCACTCCTAAAATTGCATTGGCTCCTAGGTTCGATTTGTTCTCCGTACCATCAACTTCAATCATCCGACCATCAATCATTCCTTGTTCTGATACAGGGAAACCATGCAATTCATCATTCAATATTTTACTAACATTATGAACCGCTTTCAAAACTCCTTTACCCAAATATTTTTTTTTATCGTCATCGCGCAATTCAACTGCTTCGTGAACTCCTGTTGAAGCCCCACTCGGAACTGCTGCACGTCCTACCACTCCTTGATCTGTAATCACATCAACTTCTATTGTTGGATTTCCTCTCGAATCAAGTATTTGTCGTGCGTGAACTCTTTCGATATAACTCATATATTTTTCTGTTCAGAAGGATATTTAAAACTGTAGATATTGTAAAATAACACTATCAATCAAATGTGGCCAATGCCATCGATTCAAAATGCAACGCAAAAGTAAAAAAATCCCTTTATTAAGAAATAAAATTCGTGACGATTTCACCTTAAAGCTAATAATTTTTTTCAACAAGAATTTGAGTCGGAAAAACGATGGAAAATATGATCATTAGACTGGACATTCTCAAGTGTAAACGATCAGCTCAACTCACAAGTTGGTTAGCTTTATAACTGATAATCAACCACTTTTACAATGAGAACAATCTGGTTAACTTGACTTACAATTTTTCCTTGCTTTTGGTTTTTCTGAGTAATTTTACTGCGTGAACCAACTTTTTACTGCAACAAACTTACTTCGCTATCGACTTACTTCGGGAAATGCTCACGATGTTCACTCGCCTTTTGTATTCGGGCTATTAAATGATGTAATTTCTGATACAACTCCTTATTACTCGTATGAACCTATTGAGCTTCTCCGATCACAACTCTTAGCAGACAAAAGAACGATCTCAATAAACGATTTCGGAGCATCTAAAAAACCTTTTCCTTATCAAAAAAAAGTGTGTGAAATTGCTAACTCTTCTTTACAAGCTAAAAAATATTCGCAGCTCCTCTTTCGACTGGTAAACCATTTTCGTTGTCAGCAAATTTTAGAAATCGGAACTTCGTTAGGCATTAGTACACTTTACCTGGCTATGTGGTCAGATAAAAGTAAAGTGATTACTCTCGAAGGAAGCGTGGAAATTGCATCAATCGCTATCGAGAATTTTCAAAAATTAAAACTAGATCGAATTGAATGTGTCACTGGCAACTTCGACGATACCTTGCCAAAAATAATTCATCGGCTCCCAAATGTAGATTTCGTTTACTTCGATGGTAACCACCGAAAAGAAGCTACATTAAATTATTTTAACCAGTGTTTAAAAATAAAAAACAATGAAAGCATTTTTGTTTTCGACGACATTTACTGGAGCAGAGAAATGGCATCAGCATGGAAAATAATTTGCCGACATCCGGAGGTAAAAGTGAGCATAGATCTGTTTAAGTTAGGAATCATTTTTTTTAAAAACGATTTGTCCAAACAACATTATCGATTAAAATTTTAATCTTGAACTTTCATCAACAGAAAATAACATTTTAGTAACAGAATACTCCTTACTTTAGCACGAATGTTTTTAACAAAGAATTTATGACCAAAGCTCTTCTTGAATTAAAAGATATCTCCAAGAGATATGTAATCGGAACTGAGACTGTCGACGCCCTTAAAAAAATCGACCTGTCAATTAACAAAGGCGAATATGTTGCTTTGATGGGCCCTTCCGGCTCCGGAAAATCGACACTCATGAATATAATTGGCTGCTTGGACTCACCATCAAACGGAACTTATTTTCTAAACAATAAGCAAGTAAATCAGATGTCTGAAAATGATCTCGCTGAAATAAGAAACAAAGAAATCGGATTTATTTTTCAAACTTTTAATTTGATTCCTAGAAGCACAGCACTCGACAATGTAGCATTACCTTTAGTATATGCAGGATATTCAAGAGCCGATCGAGAAATAAAAGCAATTAAATCGTTGACCGATGTAGGACTGAAAGATAGAATGAAGCATAAGCCAAATGAATTGAGTGGAGGACAACGACAAAGAGTTGCTGTTGCACGTGCACTTGTAAACAACCCTTCTATTATTCTTGCCGATGAACCAACAGGAAACCTCGATTCTAAAACTTCCGAAGAAATCATGAGGCTGTTTGAAGAAATTCATAGAAACGGTAACACTATTATTCTTGTAACTCACGAAGAAGATATTGCTCGTCATGCTCACCGAATTGTACGACTAAAAGATGGCTTGATCGAATCTGACCAACTGAATACTTCTTACAAAGGCGTAAACGCTAACTTGAATTAACACTATGAAAATTTATACTAAAAAAGGCGACGAAGGGAAGACCTCACTCATCGGAGGAACAAGAGTTTCAAAGTCGCATTTGCGCATTGAAAGCTATGGAACCATCGACGAATTAAATTCATACATCGGCTGGGTGAGAGATTTGACAGATAAAATAATAGAACAAGATTTGTTGGTTGATATTCAAGACCGATTATTTACAATTGGATCGCACTTAGCTTCCGACCCTGAAACGTCAAAAATGAAATTGCCGGAGTTAAGAGAAGAAAATGTTCTGGTTTTAGAAAATGCAATGGATCTAATGGAAGAAGTTTTACCGGAGATGAAATCATTCGTTCTTCCCGGAGGTCATCCTGCTGTATCTTGTACACATGTGGCTCGGTGCGTTTGCAGAAGAGCAGAACGATTGATAGTTGCTCTCAATGAAGAACATGCTATAGACCCTTTGATTTTAAAATACCTGAACCGACTTTCAGACTACTTGTTTGTACTTTCAAGATTTATAACACTGCAAACCGGTGCCAAGGAAATCCCCTGGAAAGCCAAAATCTAATTAAAAAACTTGTTTGTTGAGGCGTAAAAAAGGCGAAATATTCCCAAAACAATAAAATTTTATCCTCTTTACCGCTTTTAAAAGCAGATTATGGGTGAAACGCAATTAACAATAGGATTTGATTTATATTTTTTTACTTTTGCCACCCAATAAAAAAGTAGATTAATATTAATTAACTGTTTCACATGTACTGGACACTTGAATTGGCCCAACACTTAGAAGATGCTCCTTGGCCGGCAACAAAAGATGAGCTTATCGATTTTGGAATTCGTTCCGGAGCTCCTCTTGAAGTAATCGAGAACCTTCAGGAACTTGAAGACGAAGGAGAAGCTTACGAAAGTATCGAAGAGATCTGGCCTGATTATCCGACCAAAGACGATTTCTTCTTTAACGAAGACGAATATTGATAACTATCTGTTATCTGAAAAATCTAATTTTCAAAAGACCACTTTCGAGTGGTCTTTTTTTTGCCAAAAGGTGATCATATCTTTCAAATGAAATCTTATCAACTTTTCACAATCATAATATGAGAGCTACCTTTGAAAGCTAAGTTTGAAAATTATATACCTTTCGATTCTCAATCCGCTAGCATCACAATGAAACTATTAACGCTACTCCTACTTTCTTTCACAACTATTTCCGGATTCTCACAATCCTATTATCAAACCTCTTACGGTGATGCTGAAGTAGATCGTGGAATTGCAAGTGTTGCAACTTCCAATGGTGGTTTTTGTATATTAAGCAGAAATGGAAATACTTCGATTGGACAAGATGATATAGTACTTTACAATATCAGCAACGATGGAAGTTTGTTATGGTCAGCTAAAATTGGAACTAATACTAACGATTACCCAACCGATCTTAAACAAACTCCCGATGGTGGATTTATTATTTGTGGTTACACTTACGGTGGCTTTATCGATTCATTAACGAGCGATGTTTTTCTTTTGAAAGTTGACGACCAAGGGTTCCCTGTTTGGTCAAATACCTATGGTGGTTCGTCTAGCGATGCTGCGTATTCTGTTCTTGTAAATGATGATGGTGGCTATTTCATTTTTGGAAAGACATCGAGTTATGGAAATGCTGCAACCTCCGCTTTAGTTATGAGATTTGATGCAAGCGGAAATCCTTTATGGACAAATGTGAATAGCAGCAATCCAACAAACAGTTACTATTGTGCTACATTTAATCAGTCAAAACAAATTTTAGCCGCCGGCTTTTCATTGAATTCACTCTTCAACACCGATCAATACATTTCACTCATAGACTCGAATGGTACAACACTTTGGAGTATTACTTCCGGAAGTAATACTACGGATGCTGTCTGGGGTATTTCCCAATGTCGCGACGGAGGATTTGTAACTGCCGGTTCATCATTAAATTTTTCATCAGGAAACTATGACGTTAATATTGTAAAACGCGATGCGAATGGCACAGTTATTTGGAATAAAAATTTTGGAAAAACAGAAGAAGACCAAGGCTTTTCTATTGTGGAAGATTCGCTTCAAAATCTTTATGTAACAGGCCGAACTAACATTGGAACTTCGGCTAATGCTGTTTATCAAACCTTTATTTTAGAATTAGATCATCAAGGGAATCTGATTTTTTCAAAGTCGTATGGTGACCCTGCATTGAACTGTGAAGGAAATAATATTATCATAGGTGCTGATGGAAATATAGTCTCAACAGGATACATCAATAGTTTCGGCGATCCTAACGGCGATACTTATTTTGTAAAGACAGAACCGAATGGAAATAGTGGTTGCTATCAATTACCACTTTTATTTATTTCTGCAACAAATTTTTTCACAGACTCCATTGGTGCCGATCAACAACTCATCAACCCACTCGCCTATCAAACTCCAATGAACTGGCAATCTTTCTCTAATCAATTTTCGCGCTTTTGTTTTAATAATACAGTCGACTTTCTGAAAACAATTCATACAACTCTTTTCCCAAATCCAGGAACCGAAATATTCCAACTTTCGATTAATGATAAAGAAGAACATCTTCTGACAATTACAGATGCATTCGGACAAAAAGTCATCGAAAAAAAGTTTGGACAGATGGTTGCACAATTCGACTTAGCTGATTTTGCTGATGGTATTTATTTCTACCAAATTGATCGGGTGTTTGCCGGAAAGTTCATTAAAAGCCACAACTAATAACCTTATTAAAAAAGAATGTTACAAAGGTTAAGTTCATAATGTGTTTGAAGCGACCAATTTAGAAAACACAGACCTAAAATCTCAATATAATAAGTTAATTTACAATTCATTAAAACCTGTTCTAATTCTGTCAAAATAACCTTACTTTTGCCAGCTAGTTATCTATAAAATTATGATTGGAATTCTCAATAAAGCCATTACAAAAATCTTCGGAAGTAAAAGCAACCGAGATCTGAAAGAAATAACGCCATTAGTTGAAAAAGTTTTAGTTGAATTTGCAAAACTTGAGTCAATTAGTCATGACGATTTGCGAGCTAAAACAAATTTATTTAAAAAGCAGCTATCAGATCGTTTGCAAGAAAATACCAATTCTATTTCGGAGTTAGAAAAAGAAGCTGAAGAAAATCCCGACTTAAGTCTTAACCGAAAGGAAGAGATTTATGCTGAAGTTGATTTACTAAAAAAAGAAAGTAAAAAAATTACTGAAGATGCGCTCTTAGAAATTTTACCGGAAGCCTTTGCTGTAATGAAAGAAACTGCACGTCGGTTTACTCAAAACGAAACGATTACTGTTACAGCTACTCAAAATGATCGCGACCTTGCTGCTAAACGCGACAACGTAAGTATTCAAGGCGATC
Source organism: Bacteroidota bacterium (assembly GCA_043747595.1). Taxonomy (GTDB): domain Bacteria; phylum Bacteroidota; class Bacteroidia; order AKYH767-A; family 2013-40CM-41-45; genus JADKIH01. The sequence continues at coordinate 15,314 of JAYTOX010000135.1, forward strand.
AAGCTACTTTTAAAAATGCATGGTTAGCCGCAGGCAATCTCGTTACTTGGAACATGATCCACTACGATGTTCAGCTTATCGGTGGTATTGTACTTCACTCCGGAAAAATTGCCGAAATGGCAACAGGTGAAGGAAAAACATTGGTTGCAACTTTACCCATTTACTTAAATGCATTAGCAGGTAAAGGTGTGCATGTTGTAACGGTAAACGACTATCTCGCAAAACGTGACTCTGAATGGAACGGTCCTATTTTTGAATTCCTTGGATTAACTGTTGATTGTATCGACAAACATGATCCAAATTCTGAAGCACGTACTAAAGCATATCTCGCAGATATTACCTATGGAACTAACAATGAATTTGGTTTTGATTACTTGCGCGATAACATGGCCAAGTCGGCAGAAGACATGGTTCAGCGTGGTCATCATTTCGCTATCGTCGATGAGGTCGATTCAGTTTTAATTGATGATGCGAGAACTCCATTAATTATTTCCGGTCCTACTCCTAAAGGTGATCATCATGAGTTTGATATTTACAAACCAAAGGTTGAGCTTCTTGTTAGAGCACAGCGTGAATACACAAATACGCTTATTTCAGATGCTCGTAAACTTCTTACCGATAAAAAAGAAAAAGAAGCAGGCTTAAATCTTTTCCGTGCTCATCGTGGATTGCCTAAGAATAAAGCATTAATAAAACTTCTTGGAGAACAAGGTGTGTCGGGAATTATGCGAAGTACAGAAAATTTCTATTTGCAAGATCAGCAAAAAGAAATGCATAAGGCCGATGAACCACTTTATTTCACTATCGACGAAAAAAATAATAGCATTGAACTTACCGATAGAGGAGTAGAATTAATTTCTACAAGCAGCGACGATAAAAACTTCTTTATCCTTCCCGATGTTGGTTTAGTGATTGCTGATATAGAAAAATCGAACGAGACATCTGAAAATAAAATTACGCGCAAAGATGAATTGATGCGCGATTATGCGATTAAGTCGGAACGAATTCATACCGTTAATCAATTATTAAAAGCTTATACACTTTTTGAAAAAGATGTAGAATATATTATCACCGATGGTAAAGTGAAAATTGTTGACGAGCAGACCGGTCGTATTATGGAAGGTCGTCGTTATTCTGACGGACTTCATCAGGCAATTGAAGCAAAAGAAAATGTTCGCATCGAAGCTTCGACACAAACCTATGCAACCATAACATTGCAGAATTATTTCCGAATGTACCACAAGTTAGCAGGTATGACCGGAACAGCAGAAACAGAAGCTCAAGAATTTTGGTCGATTTACAAATTGGAAGTTATTTCAATTCCTACAAACCGACCAATTGTGCGAAAAGATACGGAAGACAAAGTTTATAAAACGAAAAGAGAAAAGTACAATGCCGTTATCGAAGAAATAGAAGCTTTGGTAAAAGCAGGGAGACCGGTTTTGGTTGGTACAACGAGCGTAGAGACTTCGGAATTATTGAGTCGAATGTTGAAGTTGCGTACCATCCGACATAATGTACTAAATGCAAAACTCCATCAGCGGGAAGCACAAATAGTTTTAGAGGCAGGTATTTCTGGCACTGTAACTATCGCAACCAATATGGCCGGTCGTGGTACCGATATTAAACTTGGTGAAGGTGTAAAAGAAGCCGGTGGTTTAGCAATTATTGGTACAGAGAAACACGAATCGCGAAGAGTTGACCGACAGTTAAGAGGTCGTTCCGGACGTCAGGGTGATCCGGGCTCATCACAATTTTATGTTTCATTAGAAGATGATTTAATGCGTCTATTTGGTTCTGAAAGGATCATGAAGTTGATGGACAGAATGGGAATTGTAGAGGGTGAAGTAATTCAACATAGCATGATTACGTCTTCTATTGAACGTGCTCAGCGTAAAGTCGAAGAAAACAATTTTGGAATTCGTAAGCGATTGATCGAATACGACGATGTAATGAACTCGCAACGTGAGGTAATTTATACGAAACGTAGACATGCCATCTTTGGCGAACGGTTGAGTCTTGATATTAATAATATGATCTATGAATCGTGCGAAAGTTTAATTAACGCCTATCACGAAATTCAAGATTATGAAGGATTGAAAATGGATTTGATTCGTTTACTTTCAATAGAAATTCCATTCGATCAATCAGAATTTTCATCAAGCAAAATAATTGATCTAGTTGAAAAGACATTTGACGAAGCACAACGTTTCTATAAGCATAAATCGGCTGTTTTAATTGAACGCACATTGCCATTTGTGAATGAAGTTTACACCAATCAAGGTGCAACCATTCAAAATATTGTTATCCCTTTCAGCGATGGTATCAAAGGATTGCAGGTAATTGCTAACTTAAAAAAATCGATCGACTCAAAAGGTCGTGAAGTAGTAGCTTCGTTCGAACGACTTATCACAGCAGCCATGATAGACGATGCTTGGAAAGAGCATTTACGTGAAATGGACGACCTTAAACAAAGTGTTCAGGGAGCTGTGTACGAGCAAAAAGATCCATTGTTGATTTACAAATTTGAGTCGTTCGAATTATTCAAACAAATGTTGGATAAGACCAATAAAGAAATCGTAAGCTTCTTATTTAAAGGTGTGATTCCTCAACAAGATCCTGCTCAAGTGAGGGAAGCAAAACCACTTCCAAAACCTGACAACAGAAATTTGAGCACGAACAAAGCTGATGCCGGTCCATCTTCAGGCTTACGTGGAGGAAATGAAGCTTTAGCTCCGGCCGCTCCACCGAAAGTACAGCCGGTAAGAGCCGAACAAAAGGTTGGTCGAAACGATCCTTGTCCTTGTGGCAGTGGTAAGAAATTCAAAAATTGTCATGGTGTAAATGCAATCTAACGAGCGCATTTACTTTTGAAAGATGTAGATCGGTACACTAATTTATTTTTGTGTGCCGATTTTTTTTGCTTGAATAGTTCTACATTCTTCACAAAATAATTTTACGCTATAATTTATTTTTTTGTGGTCAACTATTAATTTATTGAAGCTTGTCCAAACCATAAAAACTTCCCGAAAGAATCAGATCAGAATCGATTGAGATAGATTGTAAAAATTAGCATGACCGGCTTTTCTAATCGCTTTCTAATTTCAATTATTTTCCATTCATTTACTTCACTAAAAAATGGAAAGAATGGAAAACGAAAAAAAGGTTTTTAAACCGTATATCTCTGCCACCGATTCAGTGCCTGAATTTACTCTTAAAGCAATTTTGTTGGGATCTATGTTCGGTATCATTTTCGGTGCTTCAACAGTTTACTTAGCACTCAAGGCCGGACTAACCATCTCTGCCTCTATTCCGATTTCAGTACTTTCTATTTCCTTAGGCAGGAAATTTTTCAAGACTTCCATTCTCGAAAACAATATTATTCAAACAACAGGTTCTGCAGGCGAATCAATCGCTTCAGGTGTGGTTTTTACGTTACCGGCCTTTTTGTTTTTATCGGTCAATGAAGCCGGCATAAGTAGCGGTAATGTGTACTTTCAATACTGGACTATTTTCACCTTAGCAGTTTTAGGTGGCTTGCTCGGAACACTAATGATGGTTCCGCTTCGACGTTCGTTGATTGTAAAAGAACATGAGACATTGCCTTATCCGGAAGGCACTGCATGCGCGCATGTATTGATTGCCGGAGAAAAAGGAGGTGAACTGGCAGGCATGGCTTACAAAGGTCTTGCTGTTTCTATTGGCTATGCAATGTTGCAGAAAGTTTTTCATGTCATTTCAGAAACACCAACATGGGTTACAGCAAAAACAAATAAGTACTTTCCCAGCGCGACGGTAAATGGCGATATCACTCCGGAGTATCTAGGCGTTGGATATATTATTGGACCAAAAATTGGCGGAGTACTTGTTGCCGGTGGTGTATTGGCATGGTTGGGATTTATACCATTGCTATCTTCACTTGTAAGTCCCGACACGATTGCGCTGCAGCAAATCAAACTTGGCTTTCTGCCCGATCTTTTAACAGCTGGAGGAAAAGGCGGATGGGATCCTATCACACACACTTTTTCGGATATGCCGGAAGCACTTTACAGAACATACATTCGACAAATTGGTGCTGGTGCTGTTGCCGCAGGTGGATTCATTACGCTTATCAAAACAATTCCGACTATTATCTCTTCATTCAAAGAAAGCATTGGTTCGATGAAAGAAAAAGGTGCAGCTGCGGTGTTGAGAACTGAGAACGATTTAAAAATGAAAACTGTTTTAATCGGCTGCGGCGTTCTTGTTCTACTAATGACTGTTTTACCTCAAGTACCTGGCGATAGTTTAATGAATAAATTGTTAATCGGAATTTTGATTGTTGTCTTTGGATTTTTCTTTGTAACAGTAAGTTCAAGAATCGTTGGTATAATAGGGTCTAGTAATAATCCTATTTCAGGAATGACAATAGCGACGTTAATGGGGACGGCGTTAATTTTTATAGCTGTAGGCTGGACCGGTAAAGTTTTTGAACCGATGGCATTGGTCGTTGGTGGAATTGTTTGTATTGCTGCGGCAAATGCCGGTGCTACATCGCAAGATTTAAAAACCGGATATATAGTTGGAGCCACTCCGAAATACCAACAAATGGCTTTATTCATTGGAGCTATTGTTTCGTCATTTGTAATTGGCTTTACAGTTAAATATTTGGATACACCAACAGCAGATCTAGCTGCCAAGGGAATTAAACATGCGATAGGAGAAACGTATGCTGCACCACAAGCAACGTTGATGGCAACACTTATTAAAGGATTACTAAGTTTTAATCTCGATTGGAATTTTGTTTTAGTAGGAGTATTTCTTGCAATTACAGTGGAGCTATGCGGAGTTAAATCATTGTCGTTTGCAGTTGGAGCTTACCTTCCACTCTCTACTACACTACCAATTTTTGCCGGTGGTGCTCTTAAAGGATTTGTTGATTGGAGAGCCGAACGAAAAAATCAGAAAGTAGAAGACGCTGAATTAGGAAAAGGTAGTTTGTTTGCCACTGGTTTGGTAGCAGGAGGTGCTTTAGCCGGTGTAATCATTGCAATTTTATCGGTCGACGAAAACGTGTTCCGCACTCTTGAAAAAGTAAATCTTTCACCTTACTTAAACAGCGTACTCGGAGCCGATGGTTATGCATTATTAGGAACCGGATTCTTCGTTGCCATGGCAGCAATTCTTTATCGTATGGCGATTAAAAAAGAGAAGAATATTATTTCAGAATAATTTGAGATTACAATTCTCAACCTACAAATCGTGCTTGAAAAATCTCTGCGCCTTTCTGTTGGTGAAGAAAATGTTGTTGTTCTTCTCCCGCAGAAACCGCTGAAAACCGCAGAAAAAAGTAGTTTGATTTTTTAAGCGTTATCTCTCGATTTTCAAATTACAATTCTCGATTTACAATTCTCAAATTACAAATTACAATTCTCAATTTACAATTCTCGATTTACAATTCTCAATTCTCAACCTTCAAATCGTGCTTGAAAAAATTCTGCGCCTTTCTGTTGGCGAAGAAGATATTGTTGTTCTTCTCCCGCTGAAACCGCAGAAAATCGCAGAAAAAAGTAGTCCGATTTTTAAGCGTTATCCAACGATTCTCGATTCTCAAATTACGATTCTCAAAAAAAAAGGCTGCTCCGAATAATCGAAGCAGCCTTTTTTCAATTGAAAAATATTGATTAGAACTTCACAGCTTTTGCAGAAACTGTTGTTCCGTTGAATTCAGCTTTTATCATGTATGTACCTGTTGCAAGTGTAGCAACATTTAATGTTTCGTGGTTTGTACCTTTAGAAACATAAACTACTTGAGAAGAAATTTGTCTTCCTGTAAGGTCAAACATTCTCACAATTACTTTTCCTTGTGCAGATGCATTCAATTGAAGATCGATTGAGTTTGCATCTGTTTGAGAAGTATAAATTGCCAATTGAGTTGCTTTCACTTCATGAACTCCATTCCAACAAGGAGCTGTTTGATCATTTGGATCAAATACAGTCACAGCAACTGAATTACCAGTATATGTACAAGTTGGGTCTAACGAAAGATCGCCTAAAAATACCGGTGTCGCTGTTGCTCCAGTTGCATTACCAAAGACTACTGGAGTCAAATAATAAGTTCCATAAACAACTGTCGTTCCATTGATCAATGTTCCATCGTTAATCAACTGACGCATTGATGTTGCAGGTGCCGGGAAATCGAAACGGTATGATGCTACTAAACTTGGATCTAATAACGGATTAGAATTCCCTGTAATATCGGCAGAAGAAATAATCCAACTTGAACCAGCATAAGCACCTACTGTTGGACCATACGCTGCAGTTGATGTTACTGTTAATGTTTCACCTTGACAAATGTATGGAAGATCTCCTACAGCTGTTCCTGGTGAAAGGTTCGGATCTGCACATTGTACGGTAGGTACGATTACATATTTGTAAATACCACCAGCTGTTGTTGATGTTGTAAAACCACCTGCCCACATTGTAAGTGAATCTGCAATACCTAATGCAGAACGTTGTGTACCTAGTTCGATATCTAACCAGTTGATACCACCATCTATACTGTAAGTTGAACCTGTAAATCCTGTTGCAGCACCAGTAGAAACCATCATGTTCATACCCGGTACATTTTTCACATCAGAACCGAAAAAGTTTCCTAGTGGAGTTGCAGAAGTCCAAGTTGTACCTCCATCTGTTGTAGTAACCATTGTACTAACACCTGTTGCAGCAGTGTAAAGCCTTGCTAATCCATTTGAAGAACTAGTAAAACAAATATCAATTGCACCATTTGTTGGTACTGTAATTCCTGTAGAAGATACTGTCCAGTTATATCCACGATCGATTGATCTGTAAACACGACCTTTGTTCGTATCGAACCAAGCTGTATCACCAATTACTTGGTAGTGACCAACGATTCCATACTCTCCTGCTAAAGGTGCAGGAATGTTTGCAGATGGCACGCTTGTCCATGTAGTACCACCATCTATAGTTGTGTAAATTTCAAATTGAGTTGAAGGATTCGGATCTCCCACAGTAAATCCACTGTTTGCATCCCAGAAGTGAACAACATCAGGAAAAGAAGATGCGTTAAAAATTGTTCCTACACCTTGTTGGGCCCAATTCATTCCTCCATCAGATGTATGCCAGATGCCTCCACCTGAACCTACAGTTGCATTATAAAATACCGCCCATGCATTAACCATATCAACTCCTTTTATCATTGACCAATCGTGTGTTGCAGGAGCTGGAATTGTTCCAGCCATCCATGTTGTTCCACCATCCATTGTCATTGAGAAATCTTGACGACTTGCTAAACCGCCTGAGCCATCATAAGAACTTATCCATACTGTATTTGCATCCACAACAGATACGTTTCTAACACCAGATGATACCGGTGTAAATCCTGTTGCTTGTGTAACCCACGATCCAACCTGTGCTTGCGTACTTGCACCGGCCAAAAGAAGGGCAATAAAAAGTAATTGCTTTTTCATGTTATTTTGGTTAGAGATATTTTGCGTAAAAATACTAGATATTACTTGAAAAACAACGTTTGTTCTTAAGTAATTACATTAAAACTCTTTGAATTTAACATCAAAAGGGCGTTATTTACATTCTCATGACCACTTTTGATGCTTTATCTTTTATAAATCAAGTAAATTCGATTTTGAAATTATGGTCGCCATTTTATTGAGCAACCAATTGCCTTCGTCTCGGTAATGGCAATCGGCTTGCCAACTAATAGAGCATCAACTGCTTTCTCAACATATTTCTTTGTCACTTTCGTTGCATCATCCGAATTGTCATCGATTGCACCAATGTATTTTACAACGAGTTCTCCTTCCTCTTTTTTCAACACAAAAACATGAGGCGTTCTACTTGCACCATAAGTAGTCGCAATATCTTGCGACTCATCTACTAAATACGGAAAGGTGTATTTTTTTACTTTGGCAAGTTCCTGCATCTTTTCAAATGAGTCTTCTGGCTCTCTATTGGAGTCATTCGGATTAATCGCGATAACGGGAAATCCTTTAGACGCATACTTTGCATCTAACAAAAGAATCCGGTGCTCATATGCTTTGGCAAACGGACAATTATTGCACGTAAAAACTACAATAAAACCTTTTGCCTCCGAATAATCCTTCATGGCTACATAACCACCTCCATCGGCATTCTTAAGGTAAAAGTCCATGGCTTTATCTCCAATCTTATAACCTTGAGCAATTGATCCAATTACAATTGTGCACATCATTAACATCAACACTGCTAACTTTTTCATGATTTTTTATTTTTAATACTGATTGATTATTGAATTTAATTCTTGATAAGTGATTTCCCCTTCTTTAAAAAAAACTTTTTTACTATTCTTGTATATTACTGTTGCCGGAATTGCTCCGCTCCAACTACTATCCACTTTTTCAATCCAATCATTTGGATTTGTATCATTGATATGTATGATGGAGGATTTAATTTTCTTTTCACTTACGAACCTTGCAACGAGTTGCTTGAATTTGCTGTTGAAATCGAGGTTAACAAGATAAAGTTTTACCTTGGAACTATCAATTTCTGAATTTATTTTTTCAAATACTGGCAACTCTGCCACGCATGGTCGGCACCATGTAGCCCAAAAATTAATTACCACTACTCCTTTTGAATTTAGTACGGACTCACGATTGAATTGCTCAAAATTCTTGTCTGTAATTTTTTGAGAAAATAAATTTAATGATGAAAAAATAAAAATGACTAAGACTAATATTTTCATTCATCAAAGATAACAATAAAAAAATAATTAGACATCCTCTATGAAATTCAGCCGCCAACAAAAACAAGACATGGAAAAATTTATTTAATCACACTTACTTTTCCAATATACGAATGCTGCTCATTCTTCAGATCTGTCACCTTTATTTTATAAACGTAAATATCATTCTGAACTTCGTTCTTAACTTTTCCATCCCATGGCTTATTATAGTCGGTCGATTTAAAAACTTGCAATCCCCACCGATCATAAATAGTAAGTTCATAATCTTTTATAAATGTACCATAGCCTTGAAAATAATCATTCACGCCATCTCCATTCGGTGTAAAGGCTGAAGGCACAAAAAAGCTGAATCCATATTCAATTCTTACGATTCCCCGAACAGTATCTTTGCATCCATGATCCGATTCTACCATTAAGGTTACTTCATAAAATCCAACTGCATCGAATGTATGGTAAGGAGAAGTTAATTGACTGAAAGCTGTACTATCGCCAAAATCCCAATTATAATACGCTCCATTAATAGTGTGATTATCGAAATGAATAATCGGTTCATAAACAGTTGCAATATCGGGATCAGGTGTAAACGCTGCTATCGGATTAGGATACACTTCTATAATCTTTGGCAAGGTTGTATCACTCGAACATCCGCTTGTTGTTGTAACTGTAAGTGTAACAGAATAAGTTCCCGGTACTGTGAAATGATGAATCGGAAATGGAAGTGTATCTGATTGCCCATCCGAAAAACTCCAATGAAAAAAATGACTGTTGGCACTGCTGGTATTTCCAAATGGAACTTCCAATGGCGCACATCCTTTTAATACAGATGGCATAAATTCAGCATTTGGCATTGCTAATACTTCTACCGTAGATAAGTAAGGCTGGCCGGGACAACCGTCGTATGTATACGATAAATTCACAGGAAATATTCCTACGCTATTATAAATTACCGGTGGCGGATTTTGTAAGTTACTTGAAACAATATTTGATGATGCTCCAAAACTCCAAGTGTAATCTACACCCGGAAATAATGTTCCAAATGGCAAAAAGGTAAACGAATTCCCAACTAAACATTGTGGTAACTGATCAGCAAATTCGGCTGAAGGAATTGCTTTTGCATTCATCTGAACTGTATCTTTTGAAACACAGCCGATGGAATTCACTGCAGTTAAAATATAATTTGTTTGAGTTGTGCCTACCGATGGATTTACCATAGTAATATTTACTTGACTTGAAGATGGATTATCAATTCCAACCACGGGTGCCCAACTATAAACCGTATTCGCTTCTGAAACACTTCCTGCTTGAACAATTGTTCCTGAACAAACTGACTGATCAGTACCTGCATTTATAATTGGTGCAGGAACTACATTAATATTTTGTGTTGTAAGTGGTGAAACACAACCATTCTCTGTTACTGTTAAACCAATTATTTGATTGCCGGCAATTGATGAAAGCGTATAAGGTCCTACTCCTGTTCCTGATTGAACACTCGCCGCGCCAAAGTTCCAATTAAAACTTGCACTTCCGGAAGCACTTCCATTGTATGTAGCAATGAATGGTGCATTCTCACAAACAGAAACAGGAATTACAAAAAGCGAAGTGGGAATTGGATTAACCAACACATTGAATGCTGTTTGATCGTTACAACCATTCTGACTTACAGTGAGAGTGATCGACTGATTTCCTGAAGTAGACCACTGGACATTGTACGGGCCGCTGCCTGCACCCGAATTTATTGTTGCCGAACCAAAGTTCCACGTATAATTTGCAGTAGGAATTGCTGTTCCGTTGAATGTAATTGTATTCTGATCACCCACACAAATTTGTGATGAAGCCGCAATTGAAGCTAGCGGTATAGCATTAACAACTACCGGAACATTTGTAACTGTTGAAGTACAGCCATTCTCACTCACAGAAAGCGATAGATTGTAATTACCTGCACTAGACCATACCACATTGAAAGGACCTTGACCATTCCCGCTAGAACTAGCTCCATTAAAACCCCATAAATAAGTTGCGCCGGCTGTTGCATTACCAGTATACGCTACACTTACATTATCACCTGCACATACACTCGGCGTTGCAGTAAAAATAGAATTTGGTATTGGTGTTGCACTTACGTTAAAAACAGTATTACTCGTACATCCGTTATCTGTAACCAATAAACTGACTTGATCATTTCCTGCATTATTCCATTGCACTTGATAAGGTCCAGCTCCAGCTCCGGAGTTACTAATTCCATTTCCAAAATTCCAATTGTAAACTGCAGTTGGCCCTGCAACACCATTGAAATTAATCGTATTTATTGCACCTACACATAGTACAGGGAGTGCTGTAATAGATGCGACAGGAATTGGATTGACTGTTACCGACTGAAGTGTTTGAGTAGATACACAACCATTTTCAGAAACATCTAATGATAACTGATAAGTGCCGGGACTATTCCATGAAAGTATATACGGTCCTTGTCCATTACCTGAAATTATTGTTGCTCCATTAAAATTCCAATTATAACTAGCAGCAGCACTTGCATTACCATTATAAGTAACACTCACATTAGCACCTTCACAAACAGCTGGTGTTGCAGCTATCGTTGATGTTGGAATTGGATTCACAATAACATTCGCATAAGCTGTATCAGCACATCCATTGTTATTGGCAATTGTTTGAACAATATAATTACCTGCTGTATTCCAAGAAATATTAAATGGACCAACACCAGCTCCTCCTCCTATTCCACTTGCAAAATCCCAAGTAATGTTTGTACCTGCGGGTGCATATCCATTGTAAAGCATCGGATTTTGTTGTCCTGCACAAACTGCTGCTGTGCTACTTATCGAAGCAATTGGTATTCCATAAATCGTTACATTCTGAGAAGCTGTTGAAGTAGGACATCCTGTTACATCTACCGATACATCTACTTGGTAAACTCCATCAGTTGCCCATGATACTATCAACGACTACAATTTGAATGGTTCTCTGAGCATAGCCAGCAACAGAAAATAAAAGGCAAGCAATTAAAAATAAAAAAGCGATCCGACTGAATTGATTTAACATACTCATTATTTCAACTAATTTAAATTGAAAGAATCTACGGCTGGTTTTTCCACAAGCGATGAACTCTATCGTACGAAACGAAGTAATGAAAAAGAATAGCGTATAAAAAATAGCTGCTCCATGGTGCTCCAAGTGTATGTTTTAATCCATAGACCGCTAAGCCAAAAAAGGAAGCTTCCATTATGAGACGGAGTTTTCCGTTGATTGGAAAAATGGGTTCTCTTGGATCGTTGGGATATCGGAAGATCGACCAACAAACTGCGCAAATGGTAGGTACAACTATCGCTAAAAAATACTGAGCATATCCTTCGCCGATGGTAAAAAAGAAAATCCCTATTGCATACAATGCAGCAATTTCCAGCAGCACTCTAATAACTAAATTCAACCAATTTTTCGACATAAAATTTATTTTTCAGAAGATGTTGAATTGCATGAGACGTAATATGGAACTATTATAAATTGATAATAAATCCGATGCAAGTTTACTAATAATATTTCCGGAAAAGGTCAATCGGCTTGTTAAATAAAAAATATTTATTACACTACATTGAAAAGTATAACGCATAAACGCTGCTTGCAAGAAGACTAAATAATCAGTGCAATTGATTTTATTCAGTGGATAAAACTGTACCATACTACAGAATCTCATCAGTAAACATTTCGAAATACAGAGTACATGGTTATAGATTTGATATTTGAAACAATAATTCCACTCGACGAAGTCTTCATCCCTTACCAATACTAATTACCGACAATTATTATTTGTAAATAGTAAAACAATAGGCGGAATATTGAGCGAAAATTTACGACATTCCTCTAAATTAACTTGCTGCTAAGCGGTATTCCGCCGGAGTTGTGGGAAGGCAATTAGTTTATGGACAAACAATATTCTTCACATTAAGTAATTGTCTGCACTTATGTTATATAAAAGCGAAATGCCGCCGGAAGAATCGGCTTTATCATTGAAGATGTAATTTGACTTAACTTCCGATAGCCATCGGAATAAACATAGAAATAGCCTATCGTGTTGCGTATTTACAAATTATAGTTATCAGTAATTTGGATTGGAAAAAATTGAATACTTCGTCGAGCAGGTACTTGTTTTGATGGTATCACATTTTGTGATACCATAATTTCAATCTCTAATTCTGTCAAAATAAACATGAAATCATCCGGGAAAAATTCCAAATTCCTCCTCACAGCTTGTTTCAATACTCTCGTTTCTACATTGTATATTTCTGCCAGGTCGCTATCGAGCATTACATTCTCTCCTCTAATAATTAGAATTTTATGTATTATTTTTTCTTTTGAGAATAGTATGTTTGTGTTTTAATCATGTCTGTAATTCAGAATTATTCAGTTAAATCTGTTTCTGACTTATATTAATCAGTGTAAGTAAAGTTTAAGTGTTGGTGTAGTAAACGTCAAAGTCAAGTTGTAGGTGCAACTTCACACCCAATCCCTCACTCTCAAACTACCTTCACCCTGCCCATCCATCTCTATCTAAACTTCTATACTGAATGGCCTCTGCTAAATGTTCGGTTTTGATATTTTCACTGGCCTCCAAATCGGCTATCGTTCGAGCTACTTTCAAGATACGATCGTATGCTCTTGCCGATAACCCCAATTTTTCCATTGCCGTCTTTAACAAGGCCGCACCCTCATCTGTCAGCTCACACACGCTCCGTAAAATTTTTGTACTCATCTGCGAATTAGAATACACGCCGTCTTTCCCTTGAAAGCGCTCGGCTTGTAACTGGCGCGCTTTCACAACGCGCTTTCGAACATCCTCACTTTTTTCGCCCGATATTTTTGATGTCAACTCTTTGAATGGAACCGGTGTTACCTCTAAATGAATATCAATGCGGTCTAATAATGGTCCCGAAACTCTATTCAAATATTTCTGAACAACGCCCGGTCCACACACACATTCTTTCTCCGGGTGATTATAATAACCGCATGGACAAGGATTCATAGAAGCCACTAACATAAAACTCGCCGGATATTCTATTGAAAATTTAGCTCGTGAAATTGTTACTGTACGCTCTTCTAATGGTTGTCGCATTACCTCCAAAACGGTTCGCTTAAATTCCGGTAATTCGTCGAGAAACAAAACGCCATTATGAGCCAACGATATTTCTCCCGGCTGCGGAAAACCTCCTCCTCCTACTAAGGCAACATCGCTGATCGTATGATGCGGCGAACGAAAGGGACGAACTGAAACTAACGATGCTTCTTTTCCTAATTTACCTGCTACTGAATGTATTTTTGTTGTCTCTAAAGCTTCATTCAATGTAAGCGGTGGAAGTACGGTCGGTAATCGTTTTGCAAGCATTGTTTTTCCGGCTCCCGGTGGACCAATAAGAATAATATTATGTCCTCCTGCTGCTGCTACTTCCATAGCTCGCTTAATGTTTTCTTGCCCTTTCACATCGGCAAAATCTACATCCGATCGACCTTGATTGGCTGCAAACTCCTCTTCAGCGTTTACTTCTACTCTAACTAATTCTCCATTGCCATTAAAAAAATCGACGACCTCCGAAAGTTTTTCCACTCCATACACTTCCAATCCTGCAACAATCGCTGCTTCTCGTGCATTCTGTACGGGAAGTATGAATCCTTTGAAGCCTTCACTCAGTGCTTGAATAGCTATTGGTAACACTCCTTTGATTGGTTGCAAGCCTCCATCGAGCGACAACTCGCCCATAATGATATATTTCTCAAGATCCAATTGATTGACTTGAGAAGATGCAGCTAATATTCCTAATGCGATAGTGAGATCGTACGCTGAACCTTCTTTTCGGATATCTGCCGGTGCCATATTCACTGTAATCTCTTGCTTTGGATAAGCGAGATTACAATTTTTTAATGCCGCAACTATTCGCTTCTGACTTTCTTTAACTGCATTGTCGGGCAGTCCGACTAAAATAAAATTGACGCCGCTACTCAGATTAACTTCAACTGTTATCGTAGTTGCACTCACGCCGAATACAGCGCTTCCAAATGTTTTTACCAGCATATTATTCAATACAATTACAAACCACTTTCGCAGTTTAGATGTGTTAATAATTGCCGGGGATTTTTTACGTACTACTTGCAGCGATTTTATTCGCTAATCTTAAATCAATTTACAAATTGCCTGTTTCAATACAATGGATCAACGAATGAATCACTTTAATATGAATTTCTTGTGCGCGATCGGCATACTCTGAAAACGGTGCTCTAATTTCGACATCACACATTTCACTCATCAACCCACCATCTTTGCCGGTTAAGCCTACAACTTTCATTCCTGCATCTTTCGCAGCACGGATTGCTTCAATAATATTTTTAGAATTTCCACTTGTACTTATCGCCAACAACACATCTCCTTTTTTACCAAGTGCTTCAATGTATCGTGAAAAAATAAAATCATACCCATAATCATTTCCCACACAGCTAATATGCGAAGGGTCCGATATACTAATGGCAGGTAGCGCTCTTCTATTTTCTCTGAATCGACCGCTTAACTCTTCAGCGAAATGCATTGCATCGCACATACTGCCACCGTTGCCACAGGAAATTATTTTCCCTCCGTTACGAATGCTATCGACCATCATCTTTGCTGCGCTGTCAATTTTAACAAGGTTACTTTCTTCTTTTATAAATTGACTCAACACTTTCTCAGCTTCCAAGAAGTTCGACTTTATCTGACTAAAATTTTCCATATCACATATTTTCAAGACAAATGTACAAAAGAGTTTACTTACGATTCATACTTCGGCAAACTCTCACTCATTAAATAAACTGAATTAAATATACACTTTATAATTTCAAGAAATAATATTCACTTCCATTTCTAAATTAATCCCGAAATTTTCTTGCACGCTAGCCTGTACACGTTGTGCATGCGCAATCAATTCTTCGCCTTTTGCTTTTCCATAATTCACCAACACCAGCGCTTGCTTGGCATGCATTCCCACTTCTCCTATTCGTTTTCCTTTCCAACCACTCTTTTCAATTAACCATCCTGCTGCTAATTTTATTTTACTCTCGCTAATTTTATAACCTATAATTTCAGGAAAACTTTTTTTTAATTCATCAAAAAAACTAATCGCTACTTCCGGATTTTTAAAAAAACTTCCGGCGTTACCAATGATCGCCGGATCAGGCAATTTACTTTGACGAATAGCGATCACTGCCTCACTCACATCTTTAATTGTTGGATGTTCTATTCCCATAGCCGACAGTTCATCTTTTATTGCGCCATAAGAAATTGATAATTTAGGTTGTTTGCTCAACCTAAAAGTAACATCGACTATGATGAATTTATTTTTACTTTCTCTTTTAAAAATACTATCGCGATACCCAAATTCACATTCAGTATTGTTGAATTTATGAATAGATCCATCTTGCAGATTTATTGCAGTGAGTTGAAAAAAAGTGTCTTTCACTTCTACACCATAAGCTCCAATATTTTGTATTGGCGCAGCACCAACATTTCCAGGTATCAACGATAAATTTTCAATGCCGCCATAACCTTTGTCAACACAATGCATGACAAATTGATGCCAGTTTACTCCGCCGCCAGCTGTAATCAGTACAGCTGTATCCGTTTCTTCCAGAATACATATTCCGGCAATTTTGTTGTGTATCACCAATCCATGAAAATCATCGATGAATAAAACATTACTTCCTCCTCCTAAAACTAATTTAGGCAGGGAAGAATAACGTGGTTCTTCCATTAATGCTTTGAATTCGCTTATTGAAGTTACTTCACAGTAATATTTAGCTTTAACCGAAAGCCCAAACGTATTTAATGCTTGAAGTGAATAATTTGATTGAATTTCCATTGAAAAACGAAAATAGCTACTATAAAGTAGAGTTCGCATCCGGGTGAAATGAGGTTATGAACGAGTTACTCACACCGCAAAGCTGTCCTTTTACCAAGTCTGTAAGAATTGTCGCCTAATTGAATTGAATTACCCTCAGCCTCACTATATATTGCAGACATCTCATGGTTAGTTTTTGGTTAAACAACATGGAGGTGTTTATTCGAGTTGAACAGCGGCAGGGAGAGCCGCTGTTTCTTTTTTTATACGTATCGTAAATTCAAATTTGTTTTTCGAAAAAAATAAAACGGAAAAAATTTTTTATCACGCTTGAATCAATTTTCTAAATACTACAAGTACTTCCTAATATCAACAATTGTTTCTTCCAATTCAGGCTTCAGTCGGTTTACTAAATCACTAATCCCCGATGAACTTAATTCTTTCCCTTTTAGCTCTATCAGCCTACATGTTTCAGCCATTTTATTAGCTCCTAAATTCAAAGCAGAACCTTTTAACTTATGAGCGAGTGAGGCCATCTGAGGCAGATCCATAATTGGCAGAAGTAACGAAAGCTGCTCCACAATTTCTGTACTTTGATCGATGAACATCTGAATCACCTGGCTGAAAAAATTCGGGTCGGCACCGGAAGTCATTTCTTTCAACTTCATAAGTACAGTCTCATTAATTACGACCGATGAGTTTGCTGTGTTGGTTTCTGATTTTGTATTCATGTCGTGTTTTGATTGACGGAAGCTGCCTCCCCATTTTTTTATTCGTTCTACTATTTCTTCAATCATAAATGGTTTGCTAATATAATCATCCATTCCGGCTTCTATACATTTTTCCTTATCGCCTTCTAAAGCAAAAGCGGTCATAGCAATAATTATTGGTTTAATTGGTGGCTTCAATTCATTAACAATAAATCGTGTTGCTTCCATCCCATCCATTTCAGGCATCTGTACATCCATAAAAATAAGATCGAATGGTTTTTTACGCAGTTGATCTATCACTTGATTACCATTTGAAGCCATCGTTGGTTTATATCCTAACCCTTCAAAAATATTCTGCGCCAACTTCTGATTAATGAGATTATCTTCTGCAATCAATATATCTAACGGCAGCTCTTCGCCTAATTTTACTGACATCACTCCCAACGATCGCTCATGTTGCGCTCGTTGATGATCTTCTACACTAAATACGCCAATTAAAATATCTAACACTTTCGATCGGTCAACATTCTTTGGAATGATTGCTGAAACAACTTCATTTGTATAATCGAAAAGTACTTCATCGGTTTTGTCGGCATTGAACAATACAATTGGTAATGTATTTTTTGATTTTATCGATCGTACTTGTTGAGCTACACTCGTAACTTTCGCAGAAATTAATTGTGAATCGATTAGCACCAAATTGTAATCGTTTACATTTCTTAGAGCCGACAAGCCTTCTTCAATTGAAACAGCTACATTTGGAATCATTCCCCAACGCTTGAAATAATTTGCATAAAGGTCTGCTTCTGTCTTATCATCGCTCAATATTAACACTAACGAATTTGCTAACTTACTACTTCCTGTTATTTGAATACGTGGCTTATCTGTTGCCGAAACTTCATTCACATGAATATTGAAAATAAAATTAGAACCTTTCCCTTCTGTGCTCTCTACATGTATGTGTCCACCCATCAATTCAACAAGATTTTTACAAATTGCTAATCCCAATCCGGAGCCACCAAAATTTTTGGCTGTCGATGCATCGGCTTGAGTAAACGCAGTAAAGAGCTTGCTTATTTTATTTGTTGGTATCCCAACTCCTGTATCTTTTACTTCTAGTTGTAAATTAATATCATTCGTTACCGAACTCAATTTCGTTACTCGGATAACGACTTTCCCTTTTGCTGTAAATTTAAGTGCGTTAGAAACAAGATTCATTAATATCTGTCGTAATCGTGTAATGTCGCCATTAATAAACGAAGGAACATCGCGAGCTATCGTGTATTGAAGTGAAAGACTTTTTTCAGTTGCCTTAGATGCAAGCAAATCAAACGTTTCTTCAATGCATCGTTTCAAAGCAAAAGGTTTTTTCTCTAACTCCATTTTTGCCGATTCAATCTTTGAAAAATCTAAGATATCGTTGATCACCGATAATAGCGCCTCGCCACTTAGCATAATACTGTCTACAAATTCCTTTTGTTTACTATCAAGTTCAGTATTATTCAAAAGACGTCCCATACCAATTACTCCATTCAAAGGAGTTCTGATTTCATGACTCATAGTCGCTAAGAAACCAGATTTAGCTTCTGTAGCAGCTATGGCTGCATCTTTCTCCTCTTTCAACTTATTTTCACCCAGAATCTGCTTGGTAATATCTCTCGAAAATATAGTTATACTTTGAACGGTTCCATTTTCATTCTTAACAGGGGTAAAAATTATTTCCAGAAAAACAACTTTCCCATTAAGAGAAATATTTTTCTCTAATCTAATTTCAGTTCCCTTCATTGCCTTCTCATGGATTTTCAAATATTCTGCATGAAAATTTTCAGGAAGGATGTCTAATATATTATAACCTAATTCAACAACGATTCCGGTATAACCAAAAAGAATGTCGCTTAGCTTAGCATTGATAAGTAATATGGTGCTTCTTTTATCTACCGCTAAAATTGAATATTCTACATTTTGAATTAATGAATTTAAACGGCTGGTCGTGTTTGCTGCAAGTATTTCCTTTCGTTTTTTATGAGTAATGTTCTCAACTAACGAAATAATAAATTTAGGTGTGCCATTTTTATCACGTGAAACACTGGAGGCTGCATTCACCCAAATTACTTCACTATTACGTTTAACAAAACGCTTATCTTTTTTTGAAGATGACAGTTCCCCTCTAAAGAGTGTCGACAGTAACGCTTTCTCGTTTGTCTTGTCTTCAGGCAAAAGAATATCGAGTATAGACAATGACAGCAATTCAGTTGAAGTGTATCCAAGCAAATCTGCAAAAGCATCATTAACTTTTTTGAAACGATAATCGATTCCGATAAACGCAACCGGAATTGAAGTGTCATCAAACCAATTTTCTTTTTCTTCGTGAACGGCTTGAACAAGATCAACTTTATTTGTATTACTATTTCCTTCCAGTTTTCTAAAGCGCAAAGAAATTATTTTACGGTCGCCAGCTATTTTTTTTACAGCTTCAAATTCTGCTATGAAAGAATTCTGAAGAAGTGTTTTGAAAAGCCCTGTCATTTTCACCTGACCTTCTTCATCTAAACCTTTTTTAATTTTATTCCTTTCCTCCGCTTTCCATTCGGGATCGAAAAAAATAGTTAGGTCGCAACCAATTAACTCATTCACTGTAGCTTCAAACATTGCGGCGGCGCTGTGGCTACAATCAATTACTAGTCCTGTAACCGGACTTATCATCATTATAGGATCGTCGAACAGATTTCCTTCGACCGGTTGAACTATTTCTTCCGGCTGATCAAATAAAGGCGTTTGATTGGTTTCTGTTATTACTCCCGACTCATCTGCATTTGCCACTTTCGTCCACATATACACCAGTGTAACAATCACAAAGGCAAAGAGACTCAATAGCAAGAAAAAAGTAAAATTTAAGTTCAACAAATAATCCAAAATGAAAACAAGAACATACACCACCGCTACCGCCATAAGCAGTAGACGGTAGAGAATTTTTCTACCATTTTCATTTGTTTGTTTATTTTGTGAATTTTCGATCACGATGAATTATGCACAATTATGCGAATCCTTATATGGAATAAGGATCAAGATGTTATAGATATTGCGAAGTGTTTCAAAGGAATTAACTTGCTATTATTACAAATGAATCACTTTAAAAATTTACTTTACTACAAAAAAGGGTGAGTGACTTACACATCAATTTATTGTTCAACGATGTGTTGAATGTTAGCATTCAAAGGCTTTTCAGCCGCTAGAAGCCGCTAATTAACTAAATAAGATAGTTTGATGATGTAAGAATTACTAGTTCCTACTTCGAAAAGTAAAAAAAAATTGTAAGTATCTTACAGTTTTTTCAATTCTTGTTTTACAAAATCGATTAGTTCTTTGATATAATTTTCAGAGAAATCGAATCGAATTCCGGCCGCTTGATAGATCTCAGGAATACTTTTTGTGTAGCCTAAACTCAAAGCATCCTTGTATTGCTGAATAGCTTTCGTCGGATTGCTCTTATAATTTCTCCACACGGCAATTGCACCAAGCTGCGCCATTCCATATTCGATGTAGTAAAAGGGAACTTCAAACAAATGCAACTGTTTTTGCCACATAGCCTCTAACGCTTTTTGATCGTCAGACCAATCTACTAATGAAGAAGAATATTCAAGAATGAGTTTCTTCCATTGTGCGGTTCTCTGTTCAATAGTGTGTTCGGCATTCGTATATAACCAATGTTGAAATGCATCTACACAAGCAATCCATGGTAATGCTTCGATCACATTTTCCAATTGTTCTCTTTTCGCTCTCTTCAGATCGTCGGCGTTTGAAAAGAAATGTTGCCAATGTTCCATCGAGATTAATTCCATACTCATAGAAGCTAACTCAGCAACTTCACTCGGTAACGATTTAAATCCAATGAAATCTAAATCGGCAGTCAGCATTGAATGTATTGCGTGACCACCTTCATGCACCATCGTAACTACATCGCGTAGCGATCCACTTGCATTCATAAAAATAAATGGAACACCACTTTCGTACAATGGATAATTATATCCACCCGGCGCTTTTCCAATTCTTGAATCGAGATCGGTATAGCCTTTCGATTTCAGCGTTGTTAACACATGACCGAAATAAGTATCGATTTCAGAAAAACATGCAATTGATTTGTCGAGCAGGTCTGTACCTTTTTCAAATGGCTTCAAATCTTTTTTTCCTTGCGGATCTACTTCTAGATCGTAAGGCTTCAAAGAAGTTACTTTTAATTGTTCTTTACGCTCTGACATAAAATCGTTGAGCACAGGAACAATACTATTTTTTACCGATGAATGAAAAGCTAAACAATCATTCACCGTATAATCGAAACGATCCAGCTCAACGAATTTGTAATCGCGATAATTTTCAAAGTCTGCATTCTTTGCAATTTGCGTTCTCAAATCAATAAGCTCGTTAAACAAAATATCCAATCTTGCCCGGTCTACTGCTCTACGATCAACAACCTGATGATACACTTGGCTTCGCAATTCGCGATTGGGATCTTTCAAAAAATTAGCAGCTTGTTGTAGCGTAAGTGTTTTTCCATTCACATCTACACTCATAGCGCCAGAAATTTCCCCGAACAATTGTTCTTTTACCGACAACTGTGCTTGGATCGGAATATTTTTTTCGCGAAACAATTTGATTGAATTCTGAACACCTTTGATGTAATTCTCAAAACGAGCGTCCAATGAACTTACAAACTTTTCACTAACTAATTTTTTATTTAAATGATCGTGATATGGAGCTATCTTAGGACTTATTTCTTCTACGAAATAAGTATATGCTTCAGAATGTGATTTGTCTTGTGTATCGCATGTCATTCGAATGTATAACCAACCGGAATGTTCTTCAAGAACAGTTTCCAACTCACTTATATCGCTCAGCCATTTAATTAAATTGTCGATGCTATTATTTTGGCGATCTACTAACGATTTAAAAAATGGTTCAATCGAATTCCAATCATTCAAATTGATTTCCGCAGGCAAAAAATGACGAACACTTTTATCTGTTGCTAAATTGGTTGCTGAATTATCCATTCACTAAACTTTTTTCCTAGTACGTGCTGTTGCTTTTTTGGCTCCCTCAGTTCTTGGTCCATGGGCTTCGTGATGTGTTTTTGAAACATGCTTCTCATCCTTCTCAGCTACTACCGACTTCTCTTCTTCTGTTTCTTCTTTTGAAAAATCGATTTGAGGAGCCAACACATCAAACCATGTAAGCATTTTTTTTATGTCGGATGTATAAACACGATCTTCTTCAAAATCAGGAACTAGTTTTTTAAAGTAATCTCTTAATTTTTGAGCATCGCCTTTAACATCGACTTTCACTTTATTTCCTTCAGACGATTGAATTTTTTTGAAAATATCTTTCAATGGAATTTCACCTGCTGCAGTGTAGACTGCAATATCAACCAAGGTCATGATTCGTTGACTGCTGCTAATTACAGTACGCTTTGAATCGCTTAACGATTCAACTATAAAACCAGTTTTGTTGTTTGCAACAACTTTATACAATCCGCTCATACCCGGAACAGAAATAATTTCTCTAAAATTCATAATTGGTATTTTTAAAAATAGATAGCAAATGTATGAGTAAAAAGACAAATATCAAACAGAACAGCTTCCCGTTATTCCAATTTCATCAACATGTATATTCAAATTGATTCTGAATGGTAGCAAAAACCGCCCAGCCTTCTGTTAAACAGTACTCTAGCATACTCATTTTACAATCCATTTCCTCTCATTCTTCTAAAATCATTCACAAAAAAAGAGGCCAACTTTGATGGCCTCTTTTTTTATAAGCAATAAAATATGATTAATGCACAACGTTTAATGGTAATGATGCTGTTTTTTCGTTCGTAACCATTCTGCAAATATAATTTCCTGCAGGAAGATCAGACGTATCTATCATCAACGAATAAGTACCGGTCGACAAATTTTCATTCAACAGATCTTTCACTTTTACACCAATCGCATTATAAATCGAAACAGATGTTTTACCCGATTTCCCCAGATCAAATTCTATTCTGCTCTGCTTATTAGTCGGGTTAGGATATATTCCTTTTAGCTTTGTTTCATTTGCAGAAGCTATTGGTTGAATTCCACTTACAACATCATCGTATTTAATTTGTGCTGCATCAGCAGCTGCCTGAATCATTCCTAAGTCTTCTCCTGCAATCAACGCAAAAGTTACCTCTAAAGAATCATTTGGAGCTAGAGTAAATCCATTGGCTGATACTGAACTAATCACATCGTTTCCACCTGCAGCAAGAGCACTTCCGGCATCCAATCGCGAAGTTGTCATTGATGTATATTTTTCTGCATCCGTAAAACCATCAGATAGATCTAATCCACCGTTCGCTGCATAATTATCAATTGCATAGTGATTAAAGTTTCCAGTATGCGATAACAATTTAATTCCAACCCAATGACCACCTGCATCAGTACACCACACATAGCCCATTCCTCTTGCCATGTCGGTACTTGCTTTGTTGTTTGCGAATGAATCGACATCCCAATCTGCTACGAGACCTGCCGCAAAATTATTTAATGTAGAAATTCCAATATTCTTGATACTGTATTGAACCATTATGTATTTATTATCAGGAGCAGGTGTCCAAGCGTATGCATGATGAGTTACTAATACATTCACCGGACTTGTAGACGTAGTTCCATTATCGGCAAATATTCCGCGTGCATCAAAATCAGAAACTACAGATGGAACTACACGCGAAACTGTTATCGCCGGTGCAAAATCTGCATCTGTTACTCCCGCTGTTGCTCCTCTAAAATTATCGGAAGTTTGTGCTCCTGCTCCTACCATCAAACTCATTTCATACAATAAAGTTGATCCGCCTTGATAGGTAAATCCTATACCCGGCGTTTGTCCACTCTGATTGTAACCCGTTTGCCCTTTACTTGTAATTGATGTTGCTACATCATTGATATCGATATTCAAATAATCTTCATTGATCGTCAACTTGTATGAAAACATATCGGTCCATGTTCCATCGGTAAGTGTAAGTCGCAAGTTAACAACTGTGTTTTGTGGTGTTCCGGCTTTTATTACAACTCTAAACGGATTTGCATTATTCTGAATACTATCGAATGTATTCATTGCTCCAACTGTCCATGTACTGTTTAATATCTGTAAATAGTTTGTAGATGTTGTTGTTAAAGAACAAACAAGATTTGTTGTAGGTCGAAGTAAGTTTTGAAGCAGGTTTACTACATTCAGTGTGTCGCCAATAACAAACACATGATCATTTCCATCTGTTATATTCCACTTCTTCACATGTACTCCGGGTGAAATAGAATCTGATACTGCTTTAAAAAGATTTACTCTTCCTTTTCCTAATTTACCGGTAAAAGAAATGTTACCTGCTGTTCCATAAATATTATCTGCTGTATTTCTTAACTGCTCTGCAACTTGACTTGCTGTCATAGCAGGGAAACGACTCTTTATCATTGCAGCACATCCTGCCGCAATTGGCGATGCCATAGATGTTCCACTCATTGTGGTATAGCTATCATTAAATACTGTGGAAAGGATGTTTGTTCCAGGAGCACACACATCTACACTAAAACCATAGCTAGAAAAACTCGAACGGCCATCGTTTGTACTTGTTGAGGCAACTGAAACACAATTGTCGTATGATGAAGGATAATGCTCTTCTTCAATAGCACCATTACCTGCTGCTGAAACAACTGTTACATCATGATTGATTGCTGCGTAGTTAATAACATCTTGCTCAAACTGACTTGGACCACCGGTTCTTCCCCATGAACAATTGATCACATTTGCTCCATGATCTGCTGCATAAACAATTCCGTCATAACCATTATCAATAGAAGTTGTACTTGCATCTAAAGACGCTTTTACCGGAAGAACTTTACAATTAAATGCAGGTCCTGAAACTCCAACTCCATTGTCTGTTACTGCGGCTGCGCATCCTGTTACATGCGAACCATGATCACTGCTAACATTCATCGGACTGTTATCATTCTCACTCATATCCCAACCACGAAAATTGTCGATGTATCCGTCGTTATCATTATCGATACCATCGATCGGATCGTTATAATTCAATTTAATATTGGCAGCACAATCCGGATGATCCCAGTCTGTTCCGCTATCCACAATTCCGATTACGGTATTCGTATCGCCTTTCCAAACATCCCATGCAGCGAATGCACTAATCTTCGCAAATTGGTATTGACTTCCTAATTGCGGATCGTTCGGCGTGTAATCCATTTTCTGTTTATAGACTGGCTCGGCATAAGCAAAAACGCCTGTTTTATTCAACGCAGTGATCACCGCTTTTAAATCGTTTACCGACGAAAATTTGATTTTATAGATTAACGTTAAATCAACTAAACTTCGTCCTTCCTTATTTGAAATAGTTGCCGGCATTCCTGACAACGGGAAAAACTTTTCTACCAGAGAAACATTATACCGATTCAAAACTGATTGAACCGAAGCAACTCCAATTTCATGAGCAGAACATTGAGCACGATACATTGGGTTTACTTTAACAACCAATTCATTTTTCAAAAAAAGTGAGGGCTGAGTCGTTTTTGCATTTTCAGTTTTTGAAGTAGGCTGATTGTTTTTCGCTATTCCTTTAATTGAAAATAAAGTGAGCAATAGCAACAAGTAAGTTGCTTTATTTTTTTTCATGGGTATGATTTTCAGAATTGTCGCACAATGTACTGCCATTTTTCGCAATACCAAATACTTAAAAGATGAAGACAGTCAGACGATTGCAATGTTTTTTATAACCGATGCATTAGATGTTTTATCTAACATCAAAACGTTACAAAATCTAGTGAATTGCTAAATAAAACTCTTCAACTCTTCATAATAAGGCACTTCCTTTAAAAAATCGTAGCGTTGGTTTAAATGATCGATCTTACAGATGAAGGTTTCCAACCCATTACTCAAGAGAAAATAATTCACATTCAAGGTTAAATTGTACCGAGCTGCCTGATCAAATACGGCTTGATTTATATTGACTTCCGGAGCTTTGCATTCGGCTAACAGTAGCGGTTGCAATGAGTTAGAGTAAACAACCAAATCTGTTCTTTTTTCAAGTCCGTTTATTACCAACTTTTTTTCAACACTCAACAACGACTCCGGAAACTTTCGTTCATTCACAAGAAATTGAATTAAATGTTGCCTAACCCACTCTTCAGGTGTTAATCGAACATATTTTTTACGGATTATATCAAAAATTTGCAACCTTTGCAACTCATCAGTTGTTCGCTGCAATTTGAAATTATAATCAGGAAAATTTAAGCGTGGCAACTGCACAAATTATTTTTTTACGAATGTACATCTATGAACAATAAAAAAGAAATTGTTGACAACTGGCTTCCCCGCTATACAGGAACCGCTTTATCAGATTTTGGAGATTATATCCTTTTAACGAATTTTCATCTTTATGTGAAAATGTTTGCTGAATGGAATAATGTTCCTGTAAATGGTCTCGACAAACCGATGCCCAATGCTACTCACAATGGAATTACCATCATTAACTTCGGAATCGGTAGCCCGAATGCTGCGTTGATCATGGATCTGCTTTCTGCCATCAAGCCGAAAGCGGTACTTTTCTTAGGGAAATGTGGTGGACTGAAAAAGAAAAATGCTGTAGGTGATTTGATTTTACCCATTGCTGCAATTCGTGGCGAAGGTACTTCTAACGATTACTTCCCGCCAGAAGTTCCTGCTCTACCAGCCTTTAACTTGCAAAAAGCAGTGTCGACTACTATCAGAAATCATGATATGGATTATTGGACGGGAACAGTGTTTACCACCAACAGACGCGTTTGGGAGCACGATAAAGAATTTAAAAAATACTTAGAAAGCACTCGCTCCATGGCAATTGATATGGAAACAGCTACCATCTTTGTGGCTGGCTTTGCAAATAAAATTCCGACCGGCGCACTCTTACTTGTTTCTGATCAACCGATGATTTCTACGGGTGTAAAAACAGCTGAAAGCGATAAAAAGGTAACTGAAAGTTATGTCAACAATCACATTACTATTGGTATCGATTCACTGAATGAGTTAAAGAACAATGGACTTACGGTTAAACATCTTCGTTTTTAAATAAAGCGTAATAAGAATATGACTTTCGACCAAATCATCAATGAATTAAAGAAAAAGATTTATCGCCCGATTTATTTCCTTCAGGGCGAAGAAACTTTTTATATTGATCAGATTGCTGAATATATCGAGAATAATGTGTTGTCTGATAGTGAGAAAGAATTCAATCAGACTATTCTCTACGGAAAAGATATTGATGCTCCTACGCTAGTTTCTTATGCTAAAAGATATCCGATGATGTCGACTCATCAAGTTGTTATCGTTAAGGAAGCACAAAACATTAAAAATTTTTCTGAGAAAGAAAAGGAATCGGGCACAAAAGATAAAGACTTCAAAGATCCTTTAGTTGAATATCTTCTAAAACCAACACCTTCTACCATTCTCGTTTTTTGCTATAAATATAAGTCGCTCGACAAACGCAAAAAGTTGACAAAAACTATCGAGAAGAGCGCCTTGCTTTTTGATTCAAAAAAGTTGTTTGAAAATCAAATTCCTGAGTGGATCAAAGCACGTGTCTTATCACTTGGCTATTTGATTAATCAAAAAGCAGTCATGTTGATGTCGGAATACTTAGGTAATGAATTAAGCAAAATCAATAATGAATTAGGTAAATTGATTCTTAGTATCAAGCCGGGTTCCGAAATTACACCAACTATGGTTGAGGAAAATATTGGCATCAGTAAAGAGTTCAATGTTTTTGAATTGCAAAGTGCATTAACAAAAAGGAATGTTTACAAAGCCAATCAGATTGTCAATTATTTTATCGCTAACCCGAAAAACAATCCGATGGTACTTACAAATACTCAGCTGTACAGTTACTTTTTAAAAGTGATACAGCTACACAAATTAGATCATCGTGCGGGTGAAACGGCAGCAGGTGCTTTGGGAGTGAATCCCTATTTTGTAAAAGACTACGAAGCTGCTTCGAGAGCTTATACGTTGAACGATTGTATTCGAAACATTTCTTTTATCCGCGATTACGATGCTAAGTCGAAAGGAATAAATAATACAACATCGAACGACGGACAACTTTTGAAAGAATTGGTTTATAAAATCTTGCATTAACACCTGGCGCTCTTATGAATTTTTGGCTAGTAAAATCAGATCCCGAAGCATACGATTGGTCGGAATTTTTAAAAGATAAAACTACCAGTTGGGATGGTGTACGAAATTATGCGGCAAGAAATCATCTCAGATCTATGAAAAAAGGTGATCAAGTTTTGTTTTACCATAGTGTAATCGATTCAGGTGTTGTTGGAACGGCGATCGTAAGTAAAGAGTTTTTTCCTGATCCAACGGCAGAAGATGATACATGGTCGAGTGTAGAATTAAAAGTCGGCAAGGCCTTGAAAAAATTTGTTACGCTCAAGCAAATAAAATCAGAGCCCCTTTTAAAAAATATGATGCTAGTTAAAATTGGAAGGCTCTCTGTTTCTCCTGTAAGTGAAGATGAATACAATATTATTTTGCAAATGGGCAAGTGAGGTCTTCGAGAATATTCTAACTCGAAAAATCTTTTAATTTTCAAGCATTAAGCTACTTTTTCCATAACGTTATTTATCTATCTTCGCAGCGCATTTATCTACTATGAAAAATACGGCATTACTCCTCTTCGGCATACTCATTTTATCAACGTTTAACTCTTTAGCTCAAACATCTGAAATTCGCGGATTTGTCTATGAAAAAGAAAGTGGCGAACCGGCAATCTACACAAGCGTTTTCCTTAGCGGCACTACCTACGGATCTCAAAGTAATCTGGATGGATATTATACGATCACAAAAATAAAACCGGGAGCTTACACTTTAATGATTACCTCGGTTGGATTCGACACCTTACGTTTCCCTTTAGAACTGAAAGCAGGCGAACTACTAACAAAAAAATTCTTCCTCGCTAAATCGACTATCGAAATGAAAGAGGTTGTAGTGTCTGCTGAAACGGAAGCAAAGAAAACAGATGTTCGTGTTTCTGTGAACAGAATCACAACCAAAGAAATTAAACAAATACCAACAGTTGGCGGTGATCCGGATCTCGCTCAATATTTACAAGTAATTCCAGGAGTTGTATTTTCGGGCGATCAAGGTGGTCAGCTTTACATTCGAGGTGGAACACCAATCCAAAACAAACTATTGCTTGACGGAATGGTAATTTACAACCCCTTCCACTCTATTGGCCTTTACTCCGTTTTTGATGCCGACATTATTCGTGGTGCCGATATTTATACCGGTGGTTTTAATGCTGAATATGGCGATCGCGTTTCTTCTATCATGGACATTACCACTCGCGATGGAAATAAAAGAAGATTCTCCGGTAAAGCAGGAGTGAATCCGTTTACATCAAAAATATTATTAGAAGGTCCACTGAAAAAAGAAACTGAAGGCGGAGAAGGAAGTTCATCTTTCCTTATTACCGGAAAAACATCTTATCTAGACAAAACATCGAAAGTACTTTACCCATACGCAGACTCATTAGGATTGCCCTATACGTTTGCCGATCTCTACGGGAAAATTTCATTCAATAGTTCAAGTGGAAGTAAACTTAATATTTTCGGATTTAATTTTACTGATAACGTAGATTATTTTCATGTGGCAGATCTTCATTGGAAATCGACCGGTTTCGGAACTAACTTTGTTGTATTGCCTGGCGGCTCTTCTACTCTTATAGATGGAAATTTTGCATACAGTAATTACAAAGTTGTGCTTAATGAAGCCGATGGACTAAGTCGTTTCAGTACGATAAGTGGATTTAATACAGCATTGAACTTTAATTATTTTTTAGGTAAAGATGAATTTAAATACGGTATAGAAATTCTTGGCTTCGCTACAAACTTCGCTTACAGTAATTCTATTGGTACCACTTACGGACAACTAGAAAACACAACAGAGTTGGCTGCCTATTTTAAATTCAAAAAAGTTTGGCAAAAAGTAGTTCTTGAGCCGGGCCTTCGTTTTAATTACTACTCTTCTTTAAGTGAATTTTCTGCCGAGCCAAGACTAGGTTTAAAGTATAACATTTCTGAGACTATTCGATTTAAAGCTGCAGGCGGATTCTATTCGCAGAACTTCCTTGCTGCTGCCTCCGATCGTGATGTGGTTAATTTATTTTATGGTTTTTTATCGGGCTCCGATAATTTGCCTAAAACATTCAAAGGAGAAGACGTTAACTCGAGATTGCAAAAAGCACAACATATTATTGCCGGATTTGAAGTTGACTTGCCTCATCACCTAACATTAAATATTGAAGGCTATTACAAAAATTTCTCTCAACTAGAAAATCTTAACCGAGACAAAATATACGATGACGATGCGGCTCACAATAACAAACCCGACAGTTTAAAGAAAGAATTTATAATTGAAACAGGAATTGCGAAAGGAATTGACTTCACACTGAAATATGAGTACAAAAAATTATACGTATGGCTCGTTTACGGTTTAGCTTATGTGAATAGAGATAATGGCACTGCTGTATATGAACCATCGTTTGACCGACGACATAATGCAAATTTAGTTTTAAGTTATAAGTTTGGTAAAAAAGATAGCTGGCAGTTCAATGGACGATTTGCTTTCGGCTCCCCGTTTCCGTTTACTCAATCGCAAGGGTATTACGAGTTGCCACAACTTAACAATGGAATTGGAACAAATGTAAATACAAACAATGGACAAATTGGTACTTACTTCGGAGAACTAAACAAAGGTCGCTTGAGTTACTTCCACAGACTTGATCTTTCCATTCAGAAAACAATTACATTCAGCAAGTACAGTGTTCTTGAAATAACAGTCGGCGCCACAAATGTCTATGATCGAAAAAATATATTCTATGTTGATCGATTAAGTGGCACGAAGGTTTACCAACTTCCTGTAATACCTAGCGTTGGTTTAACATTAACATTTTAAAAAATAATTTAGAGTGGTTTTTTCGCTATACTCGTGAAAAATTATTCTGAATTCCAAAAGCTAATTCTAAATCACCTCTTAGCGTGCGCATACTAGTTGTTTTGTTTTTTCTTTCTAATGCAAGATGTTTCGGGCAAGATAGTTTGCATTTATTTTCCAAGAAAGAACAATTCAAAAGCGAAGTGACTTCCGATTCCATCTTTTCATTGAAATCAAAAAGTGGTGTAATTCCTTTTTTCTTTCATAGCATGGGCGAACAAGCAAAAGCTCCATTTCACATGAATGGAAAACAGATTGTACTTACTGCAAGTTTAATAGGTATAACCGGTATCTTTATTCATTTCGATGATAAGATTGATGCAGCGTTTAAACCACTCAAAGTAAAAAATAAATTCATCAGAAATTTTTCGCCTGAATATACTCAGCTTGGCGAATTCTATGGTTATGGAATACTTGCCGGTGTTTTTACTTTTTCGGCTATTACTCACAACTACAAACCATTTCACACGAGCATTCTCGCTGCACAGTCGGCAATAACCGCAGGAATATGGACGCGAGTCGGCAAAATAATGACAGGCAGAATGCGGCCAGGTGCAACATATAACGACTTGGAATTTAATCAAGATCATTGGTTTGGTCCTTTAGCGCAATTCAATCCTAAATACAAAAACGGAAGATCAATTGCCGCCTTTGACGCTTTTCCTTCAGGGCATACTGCTATTGCCTTTGCGATCGCTACGGCTTTCGCAAAACAATATGGAAATCATAAAGCCGTACCCATTGTTCTCTATTCGCTAGCAGGCCTCGTTGGTGTTTCCAGAATGGTAGAACATGAACATTGGGCTAGCGATATATTACCCGGAGCAGTTTTAGGATATCTATGTGCCGATCAAATTTATCGTTACGACAAAAAAATAAAAGCAGGAAAGAAAGTAGCTTCTTTAAGAATTTTCCCAAGCTATTTGAATGGCCCTGGTGTGAGCGTAGTGATGATTCCAAAATAAATTCGCTTTTTTAAAATTATTAGCAATGAAAGTCGATTAAAATCGTAATTTTGAACCCCGTGTCGATGAAATTATTTTTCTGTTTCATTTACATTTTTCTTTACTCATTAAATATCAACACGGTGGCTTCAACAAAATACATTTTCGTAACAGGTGGTGTTACATCTTCGCTTGGAAAAGGGATCATTTCTGCATCTCTGGCTAAACTATTACAAGGTCGAGGCTATCGGGTTACGATTCAAAAACTGGATCCTTACATCAATGTAGACCCCGGAACATTGAACCCCTATGAACATGGTGAATGCTTTGTAACGAACGATGGAGCTGAAACAGATCTAGATCTTGGGCACTACGAACGTTTTTTAAATACACCAACCTCGCAGGCCAACAACGTTACAACAGGAAGAATTTATCAAACTGTAATTAATAAAGAGCGAGAAGGTGCATATCTTGGTAAAACGGTTCAGATTATTCCGCATATCACCGACGAAATAAAACGACGAATACAACTATTGGGAGATACAGGAGAATTCGACATTATCATAACTGAAATTGGCGGAACTGTAGGTGATATTGAATCGCTCCCGTATGTGGAAACGGTTCGTCAGTTAAAATGGGAATTGGGTAGTTCTGCTTTATCTATCCACTTAACACTAATACCCTATTTATCGGCCGCGGGTGAATTAAAAACAAAACCAACTCAGCATTCAGTGAAAGCATTACTCGAATTAGGAGTGCAGCCGGATGTTTTAGTTTGTAGAGCCGACCGACATATTTCAACAGACATAAGAAGAAAAATTGCTTTATTCTGTAATGTGAATGTGAACGCAGTGATAGAATCCATCGATGCTGATACTATCTATGATGTTCCAATTCTTATGTACAAAGAACAATTAGATAAAGTTGTTCTGAACAAATTGAAGTTGCCGCTCCAACATGAGCCCGAATTAGAACAGTGGAAAATATTTTTAGGTAAATTAAAAACTCCTGTCTACGAGGTAAAAATTGGGTTAGTTGGAAAATATATTGAATTAAAAGATGCATATAAATCGATTGCAGAATCGTTTATTCACGCAGGAGTTGCCAACGAATGCAAAGTGCAAGTAGAATGGATTCACTCTGAAAAAATAGATGATTCAAATGTTGCTGCAAAATTAAATGACTTAAGCGGAATACTCGTTGCTCCCGGCTTTGGTGATCGCGGAATTGAAGGAAAAATTACGGCTATTAAATATGCTCGCGAAAACAATATTCCATTTTTTGGTATTTGTTTAGGAATGCAATGTGCAGTGATTGAATTTGCTAGAAATGTAATCGGCTGGAAAGATGCTCACTCTACTGAGATGAACGCAGAATCGAAGCATCCGGTTATAGATATAATGGCCGACCAAAAAAATGTCACTAAAAAAGGTGGTACTATGCGTTTAGGAGAATACACATGCATGATCCAAAAAGGTTCTAAGTTGTATTCAGCTTATGGAAAACAAAAAATTGGCGAGCGTCATCGTCACCGCTATGAATTCAATAATAAATTTCTGAAAAATTTTGAAGATGCAGGGATGACACCAGTCGGAATTAATCCCGATAATAATTTAGTGGAAGCTGTTGAATTGAAGAATCACCCATGGTTTGTTGGAGTTCAGTTTCACCCGGAATATAAAAGCACAGTTGAAAACCCTCATCCACTATTTGTCAGATTTGTAAGAGCAGCAATGGACTTGAATAAACATTAACCAAAAAGTATTTCATAAAAAAACCTCCGCAAAAATTGTGGAGGTTTTTTTTATGATGTTAAACAACATTATAAAAATTATTCAGCAATGATAATTCGTTGTTGTCGATTTACTGTTCCTGCAATAGCAGATAAAATGTAAACACCTTTTGGGAGAGTAGACACATCAAATTTTAATTGGTGATCGCCTGCGTTTTGTTTTGTTGTTTCTGAGTATTGAACTTTGCCGGTAATATCCATTAGTTTCAAAGTAACATCACTTGCGCGGTCAAGACTCATCATTACATTTACTTGGCCAGTTACAGGATTTGGGAAAGTGCTAAAATTTAAATTTGGCTTGTTGATATCATCTATTCCTGTTACCAAATAATTTACTGTTGCATATTTCTGAGAACTGCTGCCGTTTATTCCGCTAATTTCTAATGTTGATATTTGCATTTGAGGTGCGTTTTTTCCGGATCTGAACCATGCATATTTCACAACATGAACATTGTTAGTAGATCCCCCACCGTAGTCTTCTACCATGTCATAATCGTATTTAACACGAGTAACATTATTGTAGGTTGCTCCACCAACTTTCAATGTTCCGAATCCATCAGCTACTATAGAAATAGTTCCTGTAAGATTTGAGCCTAAATAACCAGTCCCGGCAAGAGCAACATTGGAAATTGAATTTCCATAGGTAAATGGCACTGTCATCAATCGCTGAGTATTAGAAATTCTTACTTCATCAGATGAATTTTGAAATCCTAGATATTGTAATTCTGTTTTTCCCGGATTGATATAGTAGTAATCGGTCCATCCAAAATATGAAGCTGCTTTAATGTTTGCAGTTGGAAAAGTTGCATCAACGCCTGATGTTAATGGTGCTCTGTATTCATCATTCAATGTATTCACCGTTACATTGTAGATGTTAAAATCCCAAATCGCACCAGATCCTCCTGTACCAGGTTGAATTGCTGGGTTGGTAATCACTTGATTTCCCCATGTCACTCCAGCTCCAGGCAAATTTGAACTCTGAAGAGTGTATTGAGAAAATGCTGACGTGGATGAGAATCCTATGATAATGGAAATTACTGCAATCTGTTTTGTAAGTGTTTTGATCATCTTTGGTTTTTTATTGACTGATTAAAGTATTTATTTGCGACCAAAAATAGTAAATTAATTGACCTAAATAATATTAACTAAAACGAGAGCAACAAAGGGAAATAGTCGAACTTTTAGTCTTTCATTTTCGTTCAAAAACAAACTTCTGCCATCAAAAAAGTTGTATTCACCTTGTCCAAAGGAACGTTTACAACTTATTCATCTTCAATCTTAATTTAATGTTGCTTTTCTGCTATTTTTTTATGATTTTTGGAGTTACATTCTGCGTAGAGTAAACGAATAAAATCTAATAGAAAAACTCGAATCTCCCAAGAAATTGAAGATGCATAACCAAAAAAAGACTAACCCGGATAAAATGAAAAGATACTTTACAAAAACACTCCTCCTCTGTACCCTTATAGTGTTTAGTGGAATAAGTCAATCCTTTGCACAGCCGGGTATTGGAATTCCGTTTGGATTCACTCCTTCTACACCGGTAGTTGTTCCGCCTGCTTTTGCAGGGGCCATTGTGACAGCCAGTGCTCAGGATAATTCAATGATTATTCTTTCGCCGGCCGGTTTCAATTTCCCT
>JAYTOX010000136.1:0-24289 GCA_043747595.1 Bacteroidota bacterium
TCAAAGCTTATCCGAATCCGGCAAATGATATTTTTAATTTCGTTTTAAATTCAGGAAGTTCGAAAGCTTTTGCTCTACAAGTTTTCGATACTAAAGGAAAAATCATTTACTCGGATGCAATAAAAGATGGTTTAACAACAATAAACTTGCAGTCTTTTTCAGGGGGAATTTATTTTTACAAATTGACTGGAGAGAAAATGGTGAAGAGTGGGAAGATGGTTGTGGTGCGATGAAAAGTGTTGGCAGAACATCAGTTTTTTTTACTTTTTTTGTTTATCACACGAATTGAACATTCTTCTATCTGTGTGTTCCATCAGTTTTAAATTCACTCTCCCCCTTCTCTTTTCCACTCTCAAACCGAAATATTGATTAGATGTAACCCCTTTACTTCTATGCTAAAACGAATTCAACCGAAGGCGTTTTTCCCGATTAGAAGAATACAAATGAGACCTTATACCAGAGATATATTGGATTAATTTGAACTGAGTAGTGGTATTAAATTTCAAATAAATTTACTGTTCACTCTTTTTTCCCCACACTAATTTTCACTGCAATCCGAAACTGACACTCGCACTAAAAATTGAAATAGTTGCCGCCAAAAACCGCAAAAGTCCGCGCCAATTGCCCGTTTCTAGCGGAATTAACATTTTACTAAATAATAAACCTTGGCGATCAAAGCCATAAATCCCCTTCAAATAGGCACCAAAAGCATGTTATACTTGGCAAAAAGTCGTTTTTCTCCTATGAAAAAATTTCTGTTTTTTTTCAAAAGCGCTTGTAATCAGCCCTTTAATTTTGTTTGTTTGCAGTATAATTCATGCTAGTCTTAACATATTGAATTTGTGATTAATACTTTATCTCACAATAGCATAACTGAAATAGATTAAGCTTACAATTTTTATTGAATTTTATTTTTCATCAGTAACTTATTTGTATTGGTTATTCAAATCACAAACTGTTACTACCACTCTTGAACTATTTTTATTTGAGACATAAATGAACTTAACAACTCTTAATATTTTACCCACCATGAAAACCATCCTTACCAAAGCACACAATGTGTCACAAATTTGGCTATTCGCCTTTTTGACATTACTAATTCCTAATTTAATTTTCGGTCAAAGTCTACCAATGTCCGACTTTGTCGTGTTC
This sequence comes from Bacteroidota bacterium, assembly GCA_043747595.1. Taxonomy (GTDB): domain Bacteria; phylum Bacteroidota; class Bacteroidia; order AKYH767-A; family 2013-40CM-41-45; genus JADKIH01. Next base: position 1,153 of record JAYTOX010000136.1, read on the forward strand.
GGAGGAAATGGAACACATGCAACATGTACAAATCCATCTACGCCGGGTTATGGTGTAATTGTAGGAACCGGAACTTCTATTACCGGTGGATCAATTGGAACGTACACGCTTTACAAAAACAATTCGAATGCTATTATCAGCTCCAACATTCATTCAGGAGGTAAAATTGATTTGGGAGCAAACGCAACTTCTACTGGAAAAATTTCGGCAGCCAATACTAGCAATGCCAGCGGAACAATTCTCACCGGCGGATCAAACACAATAGTGAATGGAAATATTGATGTAAAAGGAAACATTGTAATTTCTTCCGGCTCTGTTTCCGGTTCAATCACGCATCCGCTAGGTACAACATACAGCGGACCAAATTCTGCTAATCAGGTAATTGGTAATCCAACTTTACCAATACTTCCCGCATTACCTGCTATTACTCCATTTGGTGCCTATGGAAATTCTAATGTTTCAACAACAACAACAATTACTCCCGGTGCTTTTAGAGCCATGAGTTTGAACGGTGGAAAAAATGTTACTTTCAGTGGTTGTGGTGAATATATTTTCAAATCTATAAGTAATAGCGGTTCTGTAAATAAATTTATTTTCGATTTTCAAAATAACCCAACCGGCACTATCAAAATTTATGTTTATGGTGATGTAATTCTTGGCAAGAATAATATTGACTTTGTAAATGGAGGCAGTGCTTCGCGCATATACCTAGAAACACATGGTACAGGCTCAACATCATCGAATGGAACTTATGCTTACGAAATTTCAAATGGTTCGGTGGGTAGCAGAAATTCAGAATGGTTCGGAACTGTTTATGCTCCTTATGCTGCAATCAATTTTGGCGCAAGTACAGGTTTGTCAAATTTGAATGGTGCATTGTGGAGTGGTACACAAGTAAACATTCAATGTGGTGTTGCTATAACTTATGTTCCATTTAATATCCCAACATGTACAACGCCAAATGCAAATGCCGGCCTTGATAAAATAATTAACTGTTCTGCTTCAACAGTTCAACTGAACGGCTCTTCAACTACAGCTGGCGTTTCTTACTCTTGGTTAGCAAGTAATGGCGGAGTAATTTTAAATAACGGAAACACTGCTACACCTACAGTTAGTGCTGCAGGTACCTATACACTAACTGTAACAACTGCTACAGGCGGTTGCTCTGCAACTGATGTTGCACTGGTTACTTCAAACACAACAGCACCAAATGTAAATGCAGGAAATACTTTTGCTCTTACTTGCACAACTACTTCCGCAACATTGAATGGTTCATCGTCTACTCCAAGTGCAAGTTTTGCATGGACTGCAAGCAACGGTGGAACTATTTCTTTGAATGCAAATACTGCCACACCTACTGTTACTTCTGCCGGAACGTATACGTTAACGGTTACGAATCCTGCGAATGGTTGTACTGCTTCTTCATCGGTTGCGGTTACTTCAAACACATCTGCTCCAAATGTAAATGCAGGAAATACTTTTGCTCTTACTTGCGCAACAACTTCCACAATATTGAATGGTTCATCGTCTACTCCAAGTGCAGCTTTTGCATGGACTACCAGCAACGGAGGAACTATTTCTTCGAATGGAAATACGGCAACTCCTACAATTACTTCTGCCGGAACTTATACGTTAACGGTTACGAATCCTGCAAATGGTTGTACTGCTTCTTCATCGGTTGCTGTTACTTCAAACACAACTGCACCAAATGTAAATGCAGGAAATACTTTTGCTCTTACTTGTACAACTACTTCCGCAACATTGAATGGTTCTTCAACTACACCAAGCGCATCTTTTGCATGGACTACCAGCAACGGAGGAACTATTTCTTCGAATGGAAATACTGCAACTCCTACAATTACTTCTGCCGGAACATATACTCTTACTGTTACTAATCCGGCAAATGGTTGTACCGCTTCTTCATCGGTTGCTGTTACTTCAAACACAACTGCTCCAAATGTAAACGCAGGATTGGATGTTGCGACTGATTGTAACATTCCGGATGCAACTATCATTGGTTCATCGTCAACACCAAATGCACAATTTTCTTGGACAACCTATGGAGACGGATGGATTGTTTCCGGCGCGAACTCTTCGTCAGTGCAAGTTAATACCGGTGGTAATTATATTTTAACGGTAACGAATCCATCAAACGGTTGTACTGCTGCCGATACTGCTTTCAATAATTTCACTCCTTGTATCTTTCCAAGTATTCCGGCTCCTGATGGTGGAAAAACCTATGAGTTGATTGGCTCTGAATTAACATCGTTGTTCTACAATTTACCAAGTATAAACGATACGGCACAAAGTGTTTTCTTCTTAAACAACGATAGTGTTTACATTGAAGTTATCGCTCTTCAAGGTCAGTACGCAACGTTACTTGCTTTATTGCAAACAGGAGGTTATGGAATGACTGGCTTAATCGACAACGGACCAAACTCTTTAATCATTACAGGTAAATTTCCGGTTGCAAATTTAACTGCACTGAATTTACTGCCAAACCTTATCGATTATGTACGCCCTGTATTTCCTCCTTTGGCAACTGCAGGTATCACAACAACGCAAGGTGATATTGCTTTACAATCTGATTTCGTTCGTAATGGTTATCACCTTGACGGAACAGGTGTTCGCGTTGGTGTAATTTCAAACAGCTATAATACGGATCCGTTGAATGCTGCACTTACTGATGTACAAAACGGTGATCTTCCCGGCGTACAAAATCCGGATGGTAATCTTACTCCTGTAAATGTAATTAAAGAATATCCTTACGGTCGTTCGACAGACGAAGGTCGTGCAATGTTACAGATCGTGCACGACATAGCTCCGAAAGCATCATTGGCTTTCCGTACAGGATTTATTAGTGCAGGAGATTTTGCTCAAGGTATTCGCGCATTAAAAACAGACAACTGCAATGTGATTATCGACGATGTTACATTCATCACTGAGCCATTTTTCGAAGATGGTGTAGTTGCTCAAGCAGCGAATGAAGTAACTTCACAAGGTGTGTCTTATTTTTCTGCTGCAGGAAATTATGGTGTTAAATCATACAGTGCAAATTTCAATCCTGCTCCTGCTCCTTCAACTATCGTAGGGCAAGCTCACGATTTTGGTGGTGGAGATATTTTTCAGCAACTGAATTTAACGCCTGGAACCTATACTGTGGTAATGCAATGGCAAGATTCTATTTATTCTTTAGGTCAATCTCAGACAGGAACTAATACCGATCTTGATATCTATTTGACAAATAACAACGGTCAAAAACTTTTCGGATTTAACCGTGTAAATACCGGAGGTGATCCGTTAGAAGTTTTATCTTTCACTGTTACTCAAAACACAACCACAAGTATTCTTGTGACTCGTGCTTCGGGTACTACTAATGTGAAATTTAAATATGTTGTTTTTAGAGGTGAACTTTCAATTGCAGAATACAATGCAGGAACATCTACTTTGGTAGGTCAGGCAAATGCTGCCGGTGCTATGGCGGTTGGTGCGGTGTTATTTTCTAACACACCCGCATATGGTGTAACTCCGCCGACTATTGCTTCCTTCTCTTCTGTTGGTGGAACTCCTGTAAATGGCGTAACTCGTCAGAAGCCAGATTTTTCTGCACCTAATGGTGGTAACACTACTGTCAATTTAGGTGGACCAAATATCGATGGTGATGCACAACCAAATTTCTTTGGAACTTCTGCAGCTGCTCCACATGCCGGTGCTGTTGCCGCATTAATGATTCAAGCAAAAAAGAAATTCTACAATCAAGACCTCTTACCGAATGAGATTCGTTCGATTTTACAATCGACTACTTACGACATGGGAACTCCGGGATTTGATTACACTACTGGCTACGGTTTTGTCAGAGCAGATGCAGCTATGGCAACTTTCGCAGCAGCAACTCCTAATTTAATTTCTCTGAATGTTCCATCGGGTATTACTCCCGGCTCAACAATATTCACCGTAAATGTTGATGGAAATTATTTAAGCAGTCAGTCTGTAATTTTGATTCGTGGTATTCAACTTCCCACAACAATCATTAGCAGCAGCCAAGCACAAGCTATCATTCCTCCATTCATAGGAAATCCTCCTATTCAAATTTACACTCCTCCTATCACTCCAAGTGGTACTGATGGTGGTTATTCTGATTCTGTATTTTTCTTCGCTCCTATTAAGAAAGCAATTGTTGTTTCAGCAGATTTTAAATCGAAAAAATATGGCGAAGCTAATCCGACACTTACAGCTACAATTACGGTTGATGGACAGCCTTTGGCTAGTTCAGGATTAACTCTCACCAATATCGGTTTAGAAAATCTATTGATCAATACTCCTGCTACAAGTACAAGTAATGTTGGAAATTATATTATTCGCCCTTCAATGGCTACATTAAATCCTGCGATTGAACATGACGTCGCTTTATTAGAACAATTCACTTATCTTTTTAACGATGGTCAATTTGCAATTCACAAACTTCCACTTACTATCACTGCTAAAGATACAATCGTAGAATATGGTCAAAGCTTAGGAACGATTCGTTTCAACTATAATTATGATGAGACGAATGTTGCACTTGCAGAAAGAACAGCGTTACTTAATACAATTACTACGGAGCACCAATCAAACTTAAGCGATGCGATTGGATTGTTAGAAGATTCTCGTTTGGTAAACGGCCGTGCTGTTGCCAATTCAGATTTACAACTTCTCTCATTCCTTGCGAGTGGAAGAGCTGTAGCAAACGGACGTGCTGTTGCTAACGGACGCGCGGTTGCGAATGGAATTGAAACAACAACCGGCAATACAATAGTTATAGATGTCGCAAACGAATCTCTTTTCGCTTATCAGTTAGACTCTAACAATGCTACATTAGTAAATGGTCACGCTGTTGTTAATGGTCGCGCTGTTGCAAATGGTCATGCTGTTGTAAATGGAAGAGCTGTTGCAAACGGACATGGTGTGGTAAATAGTTTAACAGTAAATGATGGCACTAACGAAAACATGGTTATCGTGCTCGACCAAACTGACATTACCGCTCCTGCTAACGATTCGATCGACGTTTACAAAGCAATCAATTTGGTTTCGGGATTGAACGTGGGCGAACACGCTATCGTTCCTGCTCCATTATTATCAGAGAACTATGAAATCATTTATGTTCTTGGTAAATTAACTGTAACTCCGGCAACGCTTACAGTAAAAGCCGATAACCAATCATCGACGTATGGCACTGACCCTTCCTTCACTTCTGTTGTTACCGGCTTCCAATACGAAGACATTGCAGCTTCGGTGATTGCTAACGGTCCTACTTATTCATTGTTGAATTCATCGAATGTAAGTTTACCGGCAGTTCAAATTCCGGCAGGTGCATTTCAGATTGTTCCGGCTAACTTAAATTTAATTCCTATTCCAAATTATATTATACACTATACAAATGGAAATTTATCGATGGCTAAAGCAGACTTGTCTGTAGTTGCCGACGATAAAACGAAAGCATACGGTTCCGCAAATCCTCCATTGACAATCGGATATAACGGTTTCAAATATCTTGATAATGCTTCATCGGTTAGCGGAGTAAATATCTCAACTTCTGCTGTTCAATTCTCATCAGTTGGAAATTATCCTATCACTTTGAGCGGAGGAACAGCGAGCAATTATAACTTGATTTTTACAGATGGAACTCTTCACATAACAAAAGTAAATTGTTATGTAAGCGCCGACAATAAGTCTAAAGTTTATGGTCAGGCAAATCCGACATTCAATTTTAATTACTCAGGTTTCCTTGGTCAAGATGGTCCATCATCTATCACAGGCTTACAAGCAACTAGCACAGCAACTCAACAGAGCGGCGTTGGAACGTATCCGATTGTTGTAAGTGGTGGAACTTCTACTAACTACAATTTAGTTTTATCGAATGGTACTCTTACAATTACTAAAGCTCCACTTACCGTAACAGCGAATAATCTTACGAAAGCATACGGAACTGCAAATCCTACTCTTACAATGACGTATTCAACATTTGTAAACAATGATACACCGGCAAGTATTAGTCAACCCGGAATTTCTACAACAGCAGGAACAACTTCGGCAATTGGCACATACGCCATCACTTTAACAGGAGGTTCGGCTGCTAATTATACATTGACTCTTGTAAACGGAACAATGACAATAACGAAAGCGACTATCATTTGTAAAGCAAACGACAAGACAATGGATAAGGGCTCTTATTATCCTACATACAGTGCTACGAATACTTCTACGAGTGCATTTACTGTAACAGGTGGCCCGTCATTCTCGGTTAGTTCTTCTTGCTCAGGGAATCCGGGAGTATATACTATTACACCGTCATGTTTAGTTGTTGCGAATGCGGCTAATTACACCATCATTTATCAAACCGGAAATCTATACATCAATCCAAAAGGTACAGGTGCTTGTAAAATCGTTACTTCTTTGGTGTGTGTTGATACATTGATAAATGATCCTTCAAGTTATAAATATGTTGCACGTTTCAAATACACTAATAGCAATACGACTCCATTGTATGTTCCAATTGGAACAAATAATTCGTTGACTTCAACCGGAGCATTCAGTGGAACGCAATCTCAAATCTTCAATGTTGGAACGGGAACGTTTGATGTTAAATTTACTTCCGGTGTAATTACATGGACGGTTAAAACTTATCAAGCTTCAACTTTAACTGCATCAACAATCACTGCAAGTTCAGCATCGAATCGTTGTGTGTTAAATGTAGTTCGAATGATCGATCCGCAAGGAAACGAAAGCAGTGTAGTTGTTGATTATTTGGTATATCCAAATCCGGTATTAGATCAAGTAACCATTTTATCACCAATTGAATTAAGTGATAAAAATGTATTGATCACTGATGTTTTAGGCAAGACTTATACCATCAGCGGAAATTACAGCTTATCAGATCAAGGTATGACGATCGATCTTTCAATGTTAAAGACCGGCATCTATTTCATTCGTATTGTGAGTGGTGAAGATGTAAAAACATTCAACATTGTAAAAAATTAACTACGGACCGGGATTAATCTGAATTAGAGATTTCCTTGACTCCCATTTCAAATAGTTTTAAAAAGGCCGGTACTTCTACCGGCCTTTTTTGTGGCTGATCTGAGTTCATTATCCATTACAACATTGTTCATTATTGCTACAAATCTCTTTATTGAAAGGGCTTTCAAAAGCACTAATTTTTTTAAAAGTTATGGAAATTGGCTCTTTGCTTTAGGAAATATTTCACTACTTTCATCGAACTTAAAACTACAATTAAATGAAGTTAGTTCTTGTATTTTTTCTTTCACTTTTTATTTTTCAGCAAGCCGAAGCCAATAAGCTCGATAGCTTGTTGAGTGTTGTTAAAATTATTCCAAATGATTCGAACAAAGTAAACACACTCGTTGAAATTAGTAAATCGTACTTCTATACCGACCCCGACCAAACTATTTTATTTGCAACTACTGCAAAGAAGCTAGCCACAGAAATAACCTTCCCAAAAGGATTGGCGCTTTCTTACAAATGGATTGGAATGGGATATTATATACAAGGAAAATATATTGAAGCACTTGATAATTGGGAAAAGTCGCTTGCTCAATTTGAAAAAAATAAAGACCTGGTTGGCCAGGCAAACATTCTAAATAATTTTGGAACAATCTACTTCGACCAAACTGATGAAACAAAAGCATTAGAATATTTTTTGAAATCGTTAAAAATTTCTGAAAAAATTAATGACTCGCTTCGCATTGCAACCGCTCTTTGTAATATTGGAAATATTTATAATAACAAAGAGAAGCGCTCGTCATGGGATAAAGGATTGGATTATTACATGAGAGGCCTAGACATGAGTACTCTCATCAAAGACACCAATCTTATTGGAAATACAACTGTTGGAATTGGCGAAATTTATTTCAACAAAGGCGATGATAAAAAAGCTATTGAATATTTTAAAAAATCATTAGAGGCAAATAAGGGAAAGGATGGTTATCCATATTCTTTAAATGCACTTGGAAAAGTATACACAAAAGACAACGAATATATTCTAGCACTAAAATATCATACCGAAGCATATCAGTATGCAGAAAAAAATGATGCGAAGTTAGATATGCTTCAGTCATTATTAGGAATGGCAAAGGCCTATGAAAGCGTGAATGATATTGACAATGCGATTAAAAAATATTTTGCAGCAGTGACTCTTGCAGACACTCTCAGTGCTAAACTGGAATTAAAAGATGCGTACGCTGGCCTTGCTAAAAGTTATAAAGCAAAAAAAGATTTTACAAATGCTTTCAAGTATCAAGAATTGCTTTCAACTATAAAAGATACGCTATATAATATTTCGACCGATAAAAAAGTGGCCGGTTTACAATTCGATTTTGATATAAATAAAAAGCAAGGTCAAATTGATTTGATGACAAAAGATAAACAATTGCAAGAATTAAATTTACGTCGTCAGAAAATAATTAAGAATGTAACCTTTGCTGGTTTGGGAATAGTATTATCATTTCTAGTAGTTGTGTTTTTTCAAAAGAAAAGAATTACGAAAGAAAAGCAGCGGAGTGAAGAATTATTGTTGAACATCTTACCTGAAGAAACTGCTGAAGAGTTAAAAGCTACGGGAACAGCTAAAGCAAAAAGCATTGATCAGGTAACTGTAATGTTCACCGACTTCAAAAACTTTACTCAAGCAAGTGAATTATTGAGTGCAGAAGAATTGGTTGCGGAGATCAATGAATGTTATTCTGAATTTGATAAAATTATTACTCGCTACGGAATTGAGAAAATAAAAACCATTGGCGACAGCTACATGTGTGCCGGTGGATTACCGGTTGTAAATAGCACACACCCCGTTGATGTGATTAAAGCAGGACTTGAAATGCAAGCTTTTATTACGGCCAACATAGCAAAGCGTAGAGCAAAAGGTGAACCGTTTTTTGAATTACGATTGGGGATTCACACCGGACCTGTGGTTGCGGGAATTGTAGGTATTAAAAAATTCGCTTACGATATTTGGGGCGACACAGTAAATACTGCTTCCAGAATGGAAAGTAGCGGTGAAGTTGGGAAAGTAAATATTTCCGGCACGACATACGAATTGGTGAAAGATAAATTTATCCTAACCCATCGCGGAAAAATTCAAGCAAAGAATAAAGGTGAGATTGATATGTATTTTGTAGAAGGAATAGTTTAATTAATTGCTGCTATTTTTTTCAGGTAAATTATTCAATTTAAAAAAAAGCATATTGTAGAGGTTGTGCTTAATGTCATCTTCTAAAACATCAACTTACAAGTAACCTAAAACTTTCTCAACTTCCTTTAAATGCTTTTGCTTTCCTGCTTCTCTGAGCTCGATAGATGTTTTTGTAAAGTACCGGTGCGATGTTAAAAAACGAACCTGAAGCGAATTCCATTGCTCTGCATTCGCAATAGAGCCTTGTCGTTGCAACTCTTTAAATAACTTATCGCCAATCACAAAAAAATCTTCTCGGCCTAAATAATCCAAGTCAGCATCACAAATAATTTCTTGCAAAATACTTTTCGGCGTTGGGGGATATTTTGTAGCCAATATTGTCGACTTAACTATGTCTATTTCATCGGCATTGTAATCAAAGCCCGGCAAAATTTCATCGGCCATTTTACAGCCGGCCTCTTCGTGGCCTGGAATGGTATGTATAAAACCGGCATCATGAAAAAGGACCGACACTTTCAATAATTCAGTTTCAATCGTAGAGATCCTCTCTGCCTCGGCCAACATAATTGCAGCTTGAAGTACATCTAAAATATGTTCCAAGTTATGATAGCTTAAATGTTTTGGCATTTCAACTTTCAATTTTTCAAACATAAAAGAAAATATTTTGTCGTATCGTGTCATAAAAAATAATTAAGCATTGACAAATGCATTTTTCAAAATCTTCTCCTTAATGTCTTCTTGCGTAAAAGGCTTCATCATGTAATCGTTCATTCCTGCCAATGCACAAACTTCTATTTCCTCTTTGGTAACATTTGCAGTCATTGCACAAATACGAATATTCCCTTTTGCTCCGGTAAACCTTTTTCTTATTTGCCGTGTTGCTTCATAACCGTCCATCTCCGGCATTTGAATATCCATAAATATAAATGCATAATCTTCTTCAGCCAATTTTTCTAAGGCTATCAGACCATTCTCTGCTACATCAACTATTAATTCCGGAAAAATATCTTTGATTGTATCTACTGCTACTAATTGATTAAAATCATTGTCTTCGACGAGCAATATTTTTTTACCTGCCAGATTATGCGTTGCCGGATTATCATCAATGACTTCTTTTTTCGGAGCTATTGTTTCGGTATATTCGATGTAAAAATAAAAATCGGAACCTTTTCCTAATTCGCTTTTTACTATCAATTCGCCACCGTGCATTTCAACAAGTTGTTTGGAAATTGTTAAACCTAAACCTGTACCACCAAATTTACGTGCAGTATCCGTAGAAGCTTGTCCAAAACTCTCAAAAATTTTATCAATCTTATCTTCAGGAATTCCAATGCCTGTATCTTTAATACTAAACTTTACTCTACATTTATTTTTTATTTTACTCTCCACATTCACTTCAATTGTAACACTGCCTTTTGCTGTAAATTTAATTGCATTGCCAGCGAGATTCATAATTACTTGTGTGATCCTTGTTTCATCGCCAAGAACCCATTCAGGAACATCCTTGGCAATATTTTCAATCATGCGAATTCCTTTCTCTTCGGCTTTCAAGTTTAGGATTGTTTGAATTCCGGAAATCGAAGCTTTCAAAGTAAATGGCTCCGCCTCCAACTCCATCTTCCCCGATTCAATTTTTGCAAGGTCAAGAATGTCGTTGATAATCACCAATAGATTTGCGCCGCTCTTTTTAATTACATTTAAGTATTTGTCTTGTTGCTCATTCAAGTTCCCTTTCAATAATAAATTCGTAAGTCCAACAATTGCATTCATTGGCGTACGAATTTCATGACTCATATTAGCAAGAAATTGTTGGCGAAACTTTTGTGTCTCAATCAAACTATCTCTCGTTTCTTCTAATTCAGTATTTGATTTTTTTAAATTCTCCAGAGTCACAATCAATTCAGCTGTTCTTACTTTTACTAGTTCCGCCAATTTCTCTTCACGGTAATGTGCCTCTGTTAACGCCTGTTCGTTTGAGTTTCGTAGTCGTTGATGATTGATTGAAAAAAGATTAAAAATAAGCTGTGGATACTTTTGAGCCAACTCATAAAAACGATCTGTTTTTATTTCGACAGTTGTTAAATCGGTAGCGGCAGTAATCGTAGCAGTAGCCATCGCATTTGCAATGAAGCTTTCACCGAGTATCGACAATTCTCCTAGCTGAACCAACAGTACATCTTCGTTGTAGATTCCTACAGTTCCTTTTTCAATAATAAACAACGCTCTGGAAACAGTTCCCTTTTCAATTAAAACGTCTCCGGCTTTATAGTGCTTTCGTTCGGCAGACGAGAGTATCTGTAAAACAATTTGTTTATCCATCTTATCGAAAAGAGAACAAGATGCCATCGATTTTTGCAATTCAGCCATGTGTAAATTTTAGAAGCATAATTTATATTTTGCAAGGTAAATCATATTTTTTAGAGTTGAAAGTATCGTTTTTCGGATATCCCGTAATAGATTTTCAATTGGCCGAACTAACTACAAATAAAAAAGTGGCGAGAAAAGCCAAACCTGAATCAATCTACATTTACGTACCTTCTCTGCCTTAACAAATCAATATTAAATAAAAAAACGACTCCTGCGACAATCAGGAGAGTTCCTAGTAATGTTAAAGTTGACGTATTTTATAGTTCACAGTTAGTGTATTCGGAGGAGTTCGTTTAAAATTTAAAGCGCCTAAAAACAAGCTTTTTCATAGTGGTTTTGCCCAATATTTATGCCCAAAAACAATCAACTCACTAATGGCTATTCCAACCTTCCTCACACAAGCGTCACTTTATTCCGACCCAACATCACCAATTTCTGATCTTCCATTTGCTTTAAGAGTCGTGAAATAACTACTCGCGCTGTCCCCAGCTCATTTGCAATTTGTTCGTGCGTTACATATAATGTATGACTTTGTGTTAGCTCACATTTCTTTTTTATAAATGCCAGCAATCGCTCATCCATTTTTTTAAATGCAACTTCATTCACTACTTCTAAAAGCTCTTCAAAACGCTTATGATACAAACGAAAAATGTAATCTAAAAACTCAGGATATTCTTTTATCATTACACTCACTTTCTCTATAGGGATAAAAAGAATCTCGGTTGCTTCTTCTGCTATCGCTTTTACCTTACTCGTATCGTGATGAATGCCTCCCAAAAACGACATAATACAACTCTCGCCTGCTCTTATGTAATACAGTAAAATTTCTCTTCCGTCGGCTTCTGTCCGCATCACTTTAATACTTCCCGATGTAACGATTGGTATTGATTTTATATATGCGTTTTCTTGCAAGATAATGTCTCCTTCTGCAAATGCTTTTGCAATTCCATATTCCGATAGGCGGGCGCGGATTTGAGGCGATGACTTAAATTCAACAATGCTTTCTAATTCCATTTTATTTTTTCAATAATAAAAAATGCTGTTCTCTTTTAATAATCATTAATTACAACTATAAACTATTGATGATAAATTATCAGATCACTCTCGCTCGATTTAAAAAATGGCACTCTGTTAATTTCAGTTGTGCTAATAATGTATCCTGTAAATGTACTGTCTATTTCATTTGAAACACCAAAATATTTTCCCTTGCATTCATAAGCAATCATTAAACCTTTGGCATATTGATCGCGTTCACTATTTTCACTTTTCAAACTTGCAAAGTTTTGTCCCACAGGTAATATCTTTTTTAGTAACTCTATGTCTTGATGTAGCTTTTTCTCCGGCTTGTAAAATATTCGCATTGTATCTTTTGTTGAACGTATGGTGTGAAAGAACTGCAAATTATTTATCCCACGATCTCCATTCAATATCATTTCTTTTATCGGCTTTTTTAAACTAAACAATGCAATACTCAAGAAAAGAATCTCACCCACCACTTTCTTTTTAGAAAAATATTTTATCTCGCTCACAAAATATATTGAAGTCGGTAAAAATAACATCGAACAAATCCAAACATAACGCGAATGCATGAGAATAAGTCCGTAGCCCAAATACATTCCTCCCATCACAACTAACGAAATCTTAATCCACAATGGTGTCGAAACCTCTTTTTCTCTAAATAAAAAATACAATAATAGTGCGATTAAAAAAACAATTCCCATCTGCCGCTGATAGTCTCCATAGTATAAACTCAAAAAATTCCTCTTTACCACTTCAAAATAATGCGCTGTATCTAAAAATGGATTTAATGACGTCAATCTAATTTGTGAGCCTGGCTCTTCCCAAGCACTCAAAGCCTCTCGATTTGCAGGCGGTAAAAGTCCATTCGTTATCACGGGCATCGCAACAATTTTTCCGGGTGTCGGGGCTACTTCGTAACTCATATTAAATCGTGCTGCTGCTGAAATTGTAATTCTTTTTTCTTTAATAGAAATCATAGCAATCCACACTCCACAAATCAATAAAAAAGGTTTTATAATTTTAATTAGTATTAAACGTGGCACTCGCTCGCCTTTCATTCTCCAAGCTACTATCATAACAAAGATGAAAATAATTAAACCAAACGATTTTGTTAAGAAAAGTATTCCGCCATACCAACCTAACGTTTCTCCATCGCTTTTCTTTTCAAGCCAGTTTATCAATGCATTTATAAAACTCAACATGACTCCCACAAACAACAAATCGGGCGTTAAATTCATGAGCCCATAATTTACAACGAATGGAATAATTGCATACGCAACAATTCGTTGAGCCCGTACATCCATTTTTGTTAGAGCAAGGAAATCTATCCACTGTAACAAAACAAAAACACCAAGAACGATTTGTAAATATTTAAATGCCGCTACTCCGTCTTCGCAAATCATCAAGTAGGGAGCAAGTAACCAACTAACCAACGGACTCCAATATGCATTCACTGCAAACTGCCATTTACCTTTTACAATGTGTTCGGCAATGGAGATATATTGAAAGCTATCTGCATTGTCAACGTAGTACCGAACAAATGGCCACACCCATGCACATACCAGCAAGTAAATTGCAACAATTAAAAGTCGATCTCTTTTTATACTCATAGACATGGCGCAAAGTATTAAAAATATGGTTACTGCATTTAAAAAAATGGCTTTAAATTGAAAAAAATGAACAATTATTGATCGCTTTTTTTGCTGATAATCTGGAACAAATCCTTCGCACATGAGTACAAACGCCCGAGGTTTTCCTTACCTTTGCATTCAATAAAAACGAAAACATAAAATGAAATCTGAAATAATTGCCGATCAAGATTTCGGCATTGCTGAAGTACTAAAAACATTGGGAATACAAGCTGTTAACCGTGGCGCAAGTACCGGTACTGTTTGGTTGGATACGAAAGGTGAAGACATCGATTCTTATTCTCCTGCCGATGGTGCGTTAATCGCAAAGATCAAACAAGCCACTGCAGCCGATTACGAAATTATTATGAAAAAAGCTGAAGAGGCTTTTAAGACATGGAGAATGATGCCTGCACCTAAACGTGGAGAAATTGTTCGGCAGATGGGTGATCAACTACGAAAATATAAAGAGCCATTAGGGAAACTCGTTTCTTATGAAATGGGAAAAATTTATCAAGAGGGTTTAGGAGAAGTTCAAGAGATGATCGACATCTGCGACTTCGCTGTTGGCCTTTCTCGTCAGTTGTACGGATTAACAATGCATAGCGAACGTCCACGTCATCGTATGTATGAGCAATATCATCCACTTGGAATTATCGGTGTAATTTCCGCTTTCAACTTTCCTGTTGCTGTTTGGGCATGGAATGCAATGCTTGCTCTTGTTTGTGGCGATACTGTTGTTTGGAAGCCGAGCTCTAAAGTAATGTTGAGCGCTCTCGCTGTTCACAATATTCTTGCTGATGTACTTAAAAAGAATGACGTTCCTGAAGGTGTAATAAATCTAGTTGCTGCCAGCTCTAAATATGTTGGCGATAACTTCCTAGCCGATCATAGAGTTCCATTGATTTCTGCTACCGGATCCACTCGTGTTGGAAAACGCGTTGGTGCTATTGTCGGTGAACGACTTGGTCGTTCTTTGCTTGAGTTAGGTGGAAACAATGCAATCATCATTACTGAAAATGCAGATTTAGAAATGGCTTTGAGAGCTGTACTTTTTGGCTCTGTAGGAACTGCCGGTCAGCGTTGTACTTCTACTCGCCGTTTAATTATTCACGAATCTGTTTATGAAACATTCAAAACAAAATTACTGAAAGCTTATCAACACATTCGTATTGGTCATCCATTAGATTCTAAAACATTGGTTGGCCCACTAATCGACAAAGGTGCGGTGAAAGATTTTTTCGCAGCTATTGAGCGAGTGAAAAAAGAAGGTGGTAATATTATTTTCGGTGGCGAACTAATGACCGGCGAAGGATTTGAAAGCGGTTGCTATGTTCAACCATGTATCGCCGAAGCATCCGGCAATTTACCTATCGTTTGCGACGAAACATTTGCTCCGTTACTTTATATGATGAAATATACTTCAATGGATGAAGCAATTGCTTTACACAACGGCGTTCCGCAAGGACTTTCATCGGCTATTTTCTCTCGTAATATGTTGGAGACAGAAAAATTCCTTTCTCATGAAGGTAGTGATTGCGGTATTGCTAACGTTAACATTGGTACGAGCGGAGCCGAAATTGGTGGTGCTTTTGGTGGTGAAAAAGAAACCGGTGGTGGTCGTGAATCAGGTAGCGATGCGTGGAAGGTATATATGCGTCGTCAAACAAATACAATCAACTTCTCTACCGAATTGCCATTGGCACAAGGTATTGTTTTTGACACAGGAGAATAATCTCCATTTATAAAACTAAAAAATGCCGCACAAATTTTGTGCGGCATTTTTTTTGTTCGACTAATTAAAATATTTCACACAATCCTTTCAACCAAAATTTCAATTCCTTACCTTCCATCAATCAAAATAAATTAATACCAATGAATAAATATTTTTTTCTCGCTTTCTTATTTTTTAGCAACACACTTTTTGCTCAAATAAATCCGGGAGTTTGGCATGGCGAATTAATTCTTCATGATACAATTGCACTTCCTTTCAATTTTGAGGTAGTAGGAAATAAAGCAACAATTCGAAATGCCGACGAACGAATTACAGCAGATATAACACATAAGGCCGATAGCGATATTATTCGGCTGCCCGATTTTGATGCAGAGATTCATGTAAAAAACGATCAAGAAATATTAACCGGTGAGTTTTTTAATCTCTCTCGTAAAACAGAAAATGTAATTCCTTTTAGAGCACTAATCAATTCTCCATTCCGATTTTTTGATCGTCCGGAAAAAACTAATGTGGATATTTCAGGAAACTGGAAAGCAACTTTCGATGGCGAAGACGATGAAAATAAAAAATCACTTGCTATTTTTAAACAAGAAGGAAATCACATATCCGGAACATTTCTCACCAACACCGGCGATTACCGTTATTTAGAGGGAGAGATGGGTGGCAATCAAATTTACTTGTCTGCTTTCGACGGAGCGCATGCATTTTTATTTACTGCTGAAGTAAAAGACAATAAAATAATTAACGGCCATTTCTTTTCCGGCCTCCATTGGCACGACACATGGTCGGCTGTTAGAGACGATAAGTTTCAATTGCCCGATGAACGTTCATTCACTCATTTAAAAGATGGTTTCTCAAAAGTTGAATTTACATTTCCTGATATCAATGGAAATATTGTTTCTTTAGCGGATGCTCGATTCAAAAATAAAGTTGTGATCATTCAAATTATGGGCAGCTGGTGCCCAAACTGTTTGGATGAAACGCGTTATCTATCACAATGGATTAATGAGCGAAAAAATAAAAACATTCAGATCATCGGACTAGATTACGAAAAGATTACTGACACAACTGTTGCCTTTAAAAATATTAAACGAATGATAGATCGATATTCCATTCAATATCCAATATTATTTGCAGGAAGCAACAATCGAGAATTATCGAGCAAAACTTTGCCAATGCTCAATCGAGTGTTTTCTTATCCCACTACTATTTTCGTTAATAAAGACGGAACCGTTCGCGAAATTCACACTGGCTTTAACGGTCCGGCTACCGGACAATATTTTGAGGCGTTCAAAATAAAATTCAACAAGCTTATCGATGAAATGTTGCTAAAATAACAGCTAATTTCATCAGTTAAGAATTTCATGGCTTCCTATATTTCGTTACTTTTACACGCTATGGGAAACATATTCGCTGCTCTACTTTACTATCTACTTTTAATACCAATATCATTACTCCCTTTCCGAGTTATGTATTTTGTATCGGATGTTTTTTTTATAATTATTTATTACATTTTCCCTTATCGAAAAAAATTAGTTGAAAAAAATCTTCGCAATTCTTTTCCTGAAAAAACAGAGAAAGAAATCGCCTACATCACAAAAGAGTTTTACAAACATTTTTGCGATATCGTATTTGAAACACTTAAGGTTTTTACTGCTACAAGAGCTACGTTAAATAAAAGAGTGACATTAGAAAACACTCAACTGCTCAACGATTATTATTTAAAAGGGAAAAGTGTTATTCTTGTCACTGGTCATTATGCAAATTGGGAATGGCCTGCTGTTACTCTTCCCGATCATTCACAACACAAAGGATCCGGAATTTATTCTACACTTTCAAATAAATTCTTCGATAGCAAATTGCGTTCTACTCGCGCACGTTTCGGTACGCAATTAATGTCGACTAGATCAGTAGCCGAATTTTTTGAGAATACAAAAAACGAATGTTACACATACGGTTTTATAAATGATCAGTCGCCTTCCAAACCGGAAAAAGGTGTGTGGATGAAGTTTTTAAATCAAGAAACGTGTATGCTTCTTGGCGCTGAAAAATATGCAGTGCAATATAACTATCCGGTAGTTTATGGAAAGATCACAAAAATAAAAAGAGGATACTATAAATTAGTTTACGAATTAGTGAGCGATAATCCGGCTACTGAAAAACAATTTTCTATAACAGAAAAATGTGCTCTGATAAATGAAAAACTGATTACCGCTCAACCTCAATATTGGTTGTGGACACACAGACGATGGAAGCATAAATACGACAAAGCGCTTCAACAGCCACACATTTAGAATTACTCTATGTCGCCCACATAAATTATGCGGCCTTTTGTATCTACGTAAACTAATCGAGCATCATTTACTCCTCTGAAAATTTTATTTCCTATTAAGTCGATGTTGTTATATGCGCAAGGCAATATCAAACTTGCATCTTTTGTGAGCATTCCTTTTTTCCCTTCTTTCAAAACAACAATAAAATTATCTTGAATAATGAGCTTGTCATAGATTGGAGAAATAATAAAACTACCGGTTGTGTCAATCATTCCATACAATCCTTTACTCCTTACTAGAGCCACGCCATTTTGAAATGTTCCTGCATCTTCAAATTTATTTCCAATTTTTATTTTTCCGGAAAAATCTGAATAGCCCCATTTTTTATTTTTCATTACCGGAAAAAAACCTTCCGATGGTAAGCCGTAATTTTCTATTCCCGGAAAACTTATAATCATTCCGCTAGAATCGGATAAGATTTGCTTCCCTTTTATTTTCAGAAGCACATACCCTTTTTCAAATTTACCGGTATTTAGTACAACCGAAGAATATAAATACTTAATCGGAATTCTAAGAGCACCCGTATCATTTACATAACCATATTTCCCGGCATGCGCTACTAATGCTAGCCCATTTCCATAATCGCCAATAGCATCATAAATGAGTGGTTGAATTATTTTGCCATGATAATCTATTATGCCCCATAATTCATCATTCGCAACTTTTAAACGATTGCTACCAATAGGAATTACATCTTCGTAAGTTGGCTCTACAACATATTTACCTAATGAATTTATAATTCCATATTTATCATCAAGTGAAACTATCGCGAAACCTTCTTTAAAATCTGTGGCAAGATCATAGACAAATTGTGTCAGTACTTTCCCATTCTTCGCTATAAATCCATATTTCCCTTTTTTTACTCCTACACAAATTCCATCCACCGGATCTCCCAACTCTTCATATTCCGGATTAATTAATATTTCTCCTATCCGATTAATCAATCCGTATAAACTATCCTTCATTATTACAGCGCTACCATTTCTAAAATTTTCTGCATCATCATATATAAAAGACAAAACGGTTTTCCCTGCCTTATTAATATATCCACTTTTATTATTTTTTACAACCACTGCCAGTCCATCTGAAAAAAGCGATGCTTCATCGAACTGTGCAGGTATCATTTCTTGTCCTAACTCATTAATGTATCCCCATTTTTCGTTTTTACTAACAGGCAGAAAAATATAATTCTGTAATTTATAATCCGACTCCAGTTCATTTACGAATGGATAATCAGGAAAACTGCTTTTGAACTTTCGAAAAGTTTCTTCTGAAAAGTCTTTCATCGATTGAGCATATACTTGTCGCCAAGCCTCGCCGGTAAAAGGTGTTTTAGAATTATTCCTTGCGTAAGAAGAAAATTCACCAATGGTTTGATGAATGGTGCTCAACTTATAAATCAATCGTTCCGCCTCTGCTTTATAAGGACTCTCCGGATGTTCGCTCATGAACAATGCATAACTTGCAATATCATGATCAACCGTTTTCTCATCAAACAATCGCTGCTCATACATATCTGTTGCCCTTGATGCTTCTTCAGCAGTCGGATACGTTTTTACAAAATGGTCGTACGAAGAGGAAGTGTTTTCCTTAGTGGCAATCCTAAAAGCAGCTGTGTTTCTTAACGCAACAACTTTGCTTTTTTCTTTACATGAAAAAAAATTATTTAAAAAATGTTCATAGGCTTCTAATGAATCTGCTTTCTGTACAACTTCAAACTCACTATTACAAATAATTTCCGTCTGATTGTTTATTGAAGAATCATTAACACCTAATTTAGAATAATACTTTTTCTCTTTCTCTTTTAAGGAACTGAAAGTAGAGTCGCTAATCAGAATATATTTTCGTGCCGAATCTAAATTGTAAAAAGGGTTTTTGTCTGATGAAAAAATAATGCTCAGGCCATACGCAGCACCTGGCGCCTTACTCTCTAACGACTTTTCAAAATATTCTTTCGCATTAAAATAATCGAACATTTTTAATCGATCAAATCCATTTTCCAATTTATCTCCTTTTGTATTGAAAGAAAATATAAGAAGAAAGGAAAGTAGTATAAATGCTTTTGCAATTGTGTTTTTCATTGTTTTTTGTCGTTTCACTTTTTTTCGACTTGCAATGCTAACTATCATATCTTAATAATATTTAGCTAAATTTTTATTCGTTTTATAGTTTAACTGAATAATTTCTCCGGTAATTTTTTAACAAATCGACCATGTTGTCCTCTATAAAAATTCAATATTATTTTTTCATCTTCCACTTTATTTCCGGTAGGATAAAACGGTTCTGAAATTTCGACTGTCTTCGTTTTATAATTGAACGAAGAAAGAACTAACGGAACTTTTGATTTTATAGCAATATAATAAAATCCAGTTTTCCATCCCGGAACATATTTTCTTGTTCCCTCAGGAGCTATCGCTATCGCAAACTCTTCATGCGCATCAAAAATTGCAACTACAGCATCCACTAAATTAGTATGCTTCGACCGATCTACAGGGTAACCTCCCAGTTTTCTGAAAAGCCAACCAAATGGCGCTCTGAAAAGTTCTTTCTTTCCTAAATAAGATGCCTTAAACCCTAAGATAGATCGCACTGCAACGCCAATTAAAAAATCATAGTTGCTGGTGTGAGGGGCAACAACAATAATGTATTTTTTTACATTCGGCATATCGCCTACAATCTGCCATCCAGCCATTTTATAAAAAATAAACTTAAAGATATTTCGTATCATTTATTTCAATTGAACTTTATATTTCTCTGCCATTTTATTTATCTGCTCATCGCTTACCTGATGAATATTTTTTCCGTTGTGATATTTTTCTACTGTAACTACATGTAGCATACAACCAAATTTCTGTGCCAACTTAAAATAAGGCTCTAGCTCCCACTCTAACGTAAATGTGTTTTCAACAAAAACTATTTCTTCGCCTGAGTTCAACGAACGTTCTGCATTGTTTTCACAGGCCTTGTATGCTAAATGATTTTGAGAGAAATCAAATTGATAATCGCCGTTTTCATTGGTAAAATAGTCGTCAATTGAATAAACAGGATGACGACCACCACTCGAAAGCAATTTAGCTAATGTCGATTTTCCGCTTCCCGGCAACCCTCTTATTAAAATTAGACTCTGCTTCGTTGTGTTCATAGCATAATTAATTTCATTATTACAAATGTACGTTATTTGCGTTGACTTTAAATTCGTAACTTGGACTTTTGCAAATATTTATCAAATCACATAAAAATGAATATCACAATCCTTTTAAGTTCAGTTAGAGACAATCGGTTAGCAACTTCAGTTTTCCAAAAAGTAAAATCTCTTATCAACGATCAGTTTACTTTTACATTAGTAGACCCAATTGAATATCAATTGCCTTTGTTGAATTTGCGGTATTATGAAATGAAAGACCCAAGCGATAATTTCAAAAAATTACATACCATTTTCGAAAGTACTGATGGATTTATTATTATCAGTGCAGAATATAATCATGGCATTCCTCCCGCACTAAAAAATATGCTCGATCATTTTGGGAGCGAATTCAATCATAAAAGTTGTGGAATTGTTACTTATTCCGATGGTCCTATTGGTGGCGCTCGTTGTTGTGAGCAACTCAGAATGGTTTGTTCCGCTCTTGGAATGCCTCCGGTTGGAACTTCGCCGGCTTGGGGATTAGCACACAAAGCAGGCACAGATGTCGGGAAATCGTTCGAAAATAATTTTGAACGTTCATTCAATAATTTTTTGAAAGAATTTCTCTGGTACACTGAAGCCCTTTATGATAAAAGAAATAAAAAATAATACTTTTAATTATTTTCATTTGAAAAGAAAAAATACCAATAAAAATCATGTTTCTACTTCAATAGAATAATTAAATTGCACTTGCTTTTCAAGCAAAACCAAATTATGGAATATAAAGATTATTATAAAATTCTTGGCGTAACTAAAGCGTCGACTCAGGATGAAATTAAAAAGGCCTTCAGAAAACTTGCAGTAAAATATCATCCCGATAAAAATCCGGGTGATAAAAAATCAGAAGAGAAATTTAAAGAAGCGAACGAAGCGAATGAAGTATTGAGCGACCCTTCAAAAAGAAAAAAGTACGATGAAATGGGTTCCAATTGGAAACATTATGAACAACAAGAAGCTGCTCGTAAAGCTTCCGGAGGTCAACGTCAATCTCGTTCTTCCGGAAATTTTGGTCAAGGTTTTGGTGGCGGCGATTTTTCCGATTTCTTCGAATCTTTTTTCGGTGGCACCGGCTCTTTTAATCAACAACGAAACGTACGGCCAACACGAGGTCAAGACCTCGAAGCGGAAATGGATGTTTCTCTTTACGATGCTTTCCATGGTACAAGCAGACAGGTAAATATTGATGGACAAAAAATTAGTTTCAAATTAAAACCCGGCAGCTACGAAGGGCAAATTCTTCGAATGAAAGGAAAAGGACAACCTGGCTATAGTGGTGGCGAAAGTGGCGACTTGCTTATTACCTTACATATTGCTCGAGATCCCAATTTCGAATTAAAAGGACACGATTTATATTTCGATCAAATCATAGATCCTGTAACTGCTGTGTTAGGCGGGAAAATAAATGTGAAGGCCTTCGACAAAACTATTAAAATGGAAATTCCAGCAGGTACAGATAGTTTAAAATCTTTCCGTTTAAAAAATATGGGGATGCCTTTTCACGACGAGCCGAATCGTAGAGGTGATGCTTATGTTCGCATAACTATTCACACTCCAAAGAATTTAAGTGACGAACAAAAGAAAAAATGGGAAGAGTTAAGGACCGATTTTAATTTATAAGATCACTTTTATATTTCACTTTTGAAATAAACTTTTGAGCTAAGTAGTTGTTTTCCGATTGGCAGA
>JAYTOX010000137.1:0-2392 GCA_043747595.1 Bacteroidota bacterium
TGAATTTTTCAAATCCATTCCTGTTGAAATTTCACCCGACATTACTTTGAAAAAAGAAAGTTTACCTAGATGAGGTTCTATGAGTGTTTTAAAAACGAAGACAGTCGCAGGCCCTTTCGCATTGCATTCAAGGTCTTCACCATCTTCCAACGATTCAGGAAATAATTCAGTAGCAGAAGGTGCTACATTGTCGATGAAACTCATGAGTCGGCCGCTGCCCATATTTTTTTTAGCCGACAAACAAAATACAGGGTAAACGTCATGGTGCAACATTCCATTTTTAATTCCTGATTTTAATTGTTCTTCGTCGAGTGTCCCTTTTTCAAAATAGAGTTCCATAAGTTTCTCATCATTCTCGGCAGCTTTTTCTACTAGCTCATTGTGGAGACGATCAGCTTTTTCTTTTTCGCTATCCGGGATTGGAAGTTTTTCCGGCTTTCCACCTGAAGGCGAAAACTTATACAACACCATATTCAAGAGATCGATGATTGAATTGAATCCGTCGCCTTGTTGAATTGGATATTGCATGAGAGTAATAGCTTTGCCAAATCTTTTCTTAGCCTGTTCAAGTGTTTCGTCGAAATCAGATTTAGAGTGGTCGAGGTGATTGATAGCAAAGATGATTGGCTTTTGAAATTTTTCAACGTAGTTCCAAATTAATTCAGTTCCAATTTCTACACCGTTCTCAGAATTGAGTAGCATCACAGCAGTATCGGCAACACGAAGAGAAGAGATTACTTCACCAATAAAATCGTCGAGACCCGGAGTGTCGATGAGATTAATTTTATAGTCTTTCCATTCGAGATGCATGGAAGTAGCGTAAACAGAGTTTCCTCTATCGTGTTCAATTTCGTGGTAATCGGAGACCGTATTATTTTCTTCAACCGTACCTCTTCTGTTAATTAATCCGGCTTCAAAGATCATAGCTTCCGCTAATGTGGTCTTGCCGGATTTCGGGGCGCCCACGAGCACCACGTTTTTGATGTGTTTGTCGTCATAGATTTTCATACAAGTAGATTTTGTGGTTGTTAAATAGATTGGCTGAGATGCACAGATCAAAAAGAGCAAAAGGGATTCAGCAGATCAAGAGGATCGGTGCGGTTAAAATAAAATCTATGCGTCAAGGAAAAGGCATAGTAGAAAAATTTGATAGGGAAGGTAAGAAATTATTCGAGTACTTGCAAGAGGAAATATTAGGAGTAAATGATTGGCGGAAAGATGGGAAAGGCAGGGCGGTTACTTGGGTGGGAAATTAAGAAGAAGAAATTAAGAAGGGTCAAAGGTTAAAGGTCAATTTTTTGAAAGAGCATTCACATTTGAAGCACAAAAATTTAGTTATCTTTCATCTAAATTATAAAGCATGAAATTTCACCACCCCACTTTTTTGTTAGGTTTCCTTTTTTCAATAAATGTTTACTCACAAACATTTCCTCAAAATATATTTTTAAAAACTTACGACAATGGCAATGAAGACCGAATCACTGATTTTATTGAAGACAAAGATTGGGGTTTTGTATGCGCAGGATATACTTCTTCAATCGGAGCAGGTGGAGAGGATGTCTGGCTTTTTAAAACAGACTCCTTAGGAGATACTTTATGGCAGAAGACTTTTGGTGGAATAGCAAATGATTTTTGTTACTCGATAAAAAAAGCTACTGATGGGGGCTTCATACTTTCAGGAAGTTTTCAAAGCAACATGCAAAAACATCCATACATTATTAAAACAGACTCCTTGGGAACTTTACAGTGGGAATTCAACGGAGCGAATTACGATATTATTCTATACGATGCTGTCGAATTAGACAACGGGGATATTGTTGGCACAGGACATGTCGAAAATTCCGCAGGTGCTGCAATTGAAGATTACCTACTGAAACTTGATTCCGCAGGCAATTTCATTTGGGAGAAATGGTTTAACTTCAGCACTGCTGATGGTGCAGGCAGAGCTGTTAAATCTCCCGAGGGAAACATTGTAGTAAATAGTTTTACCCTTGGTGCAGCAGGTGATATAAATATTTTTAAATGTGATACTTCAGGTTCCTCTATTTGGAGTTCCTACTTGAGTCCAACGGCAAATGCTGATGGAGTTTATGATATTATCAGCAATCCTATTGACAGCACATATTTGATTTCTGGCATCACTAACTATCACTATCCAACAACTCCTTCAGAAGGTTATTTAATTAAAATGAATAATAATGGGGACACCCTTTGGACGGAAACAATTCAAGGAACAGGTGATTATTTTTTGAGCTCATCAGCTTTTGATGTTAATGGTGATATTATAAGTTTTGGAGATACTTACGGAATTTGCAGCCCCATTGCTTCTTCTTTACTTTTAGCAAAAAGTACAAGTTCAGGAGTAGTTACAGATGTTGCATACTATTGCGAC
>JAYTOX010000138.1:0-13346 GCA_043747595.1 Bacteroidota bacterium
CGTCTATACTTTTGCGCAAAATTTAATTTGTCGATTGAAAGTGTGGTTGCTCGACCTATTATTAAAAAGAAGGTCTGCGACTTTTTGAGTGAACCCTAAGTAGCCGTTTCAATTCCATTGACAAATTTGACCAACCAATCAACATCATACTTTTTTAAGTTAATTTGAAAAACAATTCCCGCACTTGTTATAACAAGGACCTTGTCTTTTGTTTTATTGGTTACAAAGTTTGTCGTTAGAAATGCTAAATTATTGTCATGGTCGTTCTGTAATTCTTTACTCGCTTTTAATTCAAACTTAAAATATTTAATAACTGTTTTTTGAGATCTATCTAAAATGTAAATTCCATTTTGCGCTCCGACTAGCCAAAGATCATTTATTTCTACAAAAGAATTTAATTCTGAAATGGTGTCGTATTCCGTTAAACTATTAATGTAGTCGGTATATGACAATACTTCAATTTTTTCTTTCGGCGATAATACTGTCTGTTTAACATCCTTATGACAAGCACAAAAAAAAGTAACTGTTAATAGTAGCACTATTATTTTCATCGGTCGTCTTTTCAATATAGGCATGAAGAATTACGTACAACAATTAAGATTTCTGCTCGGCACAATATACGTATGATTCGAAGATAGAACTTTCAATACCTAATAACAAGCCTTAGAAAGTGGCTAATAGTTTACGAGCTTACAACTCTTCATTATTTCAGTATTCAAAATTTACATTCTGATGCTCAATACATTTATCTCCCAATTGTGTTAAGGTCCTATTACAGTCCAGGGCAATGGATTTATTATGCTATCATATGAAATACCATTTGATACTAATACAACCATGAAAGATATACTACAATATCTAGCCGATGATCATAATAAATCATTGGAAAAACTAAAGGACGTTCCGGAAAGAGTTGCTACCAATAATGAAGCTTGGGAATTGCCTGATCGTAAGCTTGTGAAAGGTGGGCTGAATAAAAAGGGAGGGAGGAAGCGTAAGAGGGGTTGGGATGATGGGGATTATTATGGGTATTATGGGTGAGTTTTATTTCGGTACTTAGTTCTCAATGATAATGGTTTGCAGCAAGAATAAGTCGGAGATTTCGGAGACGAAAACTGTCTGCCACCAATGAACTTGATAAGAAGCACAAATGTTTATTTAACCACTGAACAGCCAATTTCTTGTAGGTGCTGTTAGCAGTAGTGGTTCTTTCAGGTCGAAGGCCTGACGTGTCAAGTTTGCACTGTCACCAGTGCGCTGGATTGCAAGTTCTTTTTATTTTTTTAGCGTTGATTTGTGTGTCGGCAAAAAAATAAAATGTGCTTGCAAATGCGTTGGGGCGTCCTGTGGTCATTTTTCGTTGTGAGTTTATTTTAATTTATTGAACATTACTTTTACGCAAACAGAAGGCTCTTTGCCTTGTTGACTAAATTCTTCTTCAATTTTATGCTTGTCTATAACAACACCAGTTTCTACAAGAATCAAAAACAACAAAGCTTTTACATTTGCATTGTTACTGTAAAAGGATTTTAGTCCTTCAAGAGTTTTTAAAGTGTCATTCTTCTTTCCATTACTGTCGATATATTTCGCTTCTATAATCAAAGAATTTCCTTTAATAGAAAAGTCGGCATTTTTTGTGTTGCCATCAAAAATCACTGCAATGTTTTCCGCTTCAACACTAGGTAACCAAGGTCGCAAGACTAAATGAATTAGATTTTGATAATCGTATTCACTCGAAATTTTTATAGAATTATTGTTTATATTTTTTGCTTTAGTCCCATTAGAAAATTTACTAGGAACATCTAATGACTTCTCTACAATTGTCCCAAGGTTATTTGCAATTTCTTTCCAACTAAAGCCAATTAATGAATTGGGTAATGAATTGTTATCTAAAAAGTCAAGAATTACTTCTGATTGGTTTGCAAATGAGGCACTAATAAATTGTTGTCTAATTTTAACCAAATGAAAAATGATTGATTGAAGCTGGTCTTCCCAACTTGATGAGTTTTCTTCATAATCAATCAAATTCCAAAGTTTTTTACTAAAATCTTGATGGTGTTCTTCTACTTGGTCTTTATAACCTGAAATTCCAACTATATGAATCGGTGGATGAATGGACGGATTTATTTCAATGTTATTTAGGAAGCCTGTTGCATTTTTTGCATTGCTTTCGCCTCCTTCTTCAACAGGTAAAACTAAATCCAAAATCATTAAATCAAAATATTCTTGATAAAGTATTTTTTTTGCTTCATTGACACATTTTGCTTGAACAATGTTTTTCTCAAGAATATCGTGATTGTTGAGAATTGTTTTTACAATTCTTTCCCTCTTACTCTGTAAATCGTCAACTACTAATATCTTTATCATTTTATCTTAGTATTAAGTAATTGACAAAGTTTCTCTTTCCATTCTTCATTTATTTGAGAATAATATACATATCCAATGTAATTATCTGCAAACTCTTTCTGTAAATCGCTATGAAGGTCTGTGATTTTCGTTCCGTCATCATAGCTTCCGTGCATTGTAATAACAATAGCCTTTGTAGTAATGTCACGTAAATACATTTCCTTCAATATGTTCTTACCTGCTAATGGCATCCAATCACCTCCGCTGTCCTCGGACGAAATATCATAATTGGGCATACTAATATCTAAAAGAAGAACATCATAATTATTGTGATTCATTTTAAGTTCTTTTAACCCACTTATGTATGAGTTTTTGGTTTCAATTTCACAACCACTAAATTTTTCTGATACAAATTTGATAATTTGTGCTTGTTTTAGTGGGTGGTCTTCAATGAACAATATTTTCATAATATCAAGTCTTTTATGTCAATAGAAAGTAAAACTGAAAATAGCTTTTCATCATCTGATATATTTGTTTTTAAACAACCATTTTTTGAACATTTCAAATCAGAGGTTAGAATCTTAAATGCTTTGTGATAACCTGATTTACCTTCGTTAATTAGCTTATCTGTATCCGGGGTTTCACCCTTCCAGATTGACCTTAGAGCATCTAAGGAGTTTTTATCTGTAATGTTATTTTGTATTGTAATTTTTAATATATTTTCTTGTTCAACTTGGGAGATAATTTTACAGTTTAAGTCAAATGCGTTTTCACCTGAGTGTTTAATAATATTCTCTAGAAAAATTCTTATTAAGTCCGCAAAGTGCGTTTTGTATTCGCCTTTTATACTGCTGTCAAAATTTATTTCACGAGTTAATTGAAGCCTTTTCTGCCAACTACTTTTTATTGCATATTCCGCTACAATGTTTATCAAATCTGACAGTTTGAAATCTGCAGCTTTTATTTCTGTGCGTTTAAACCATCGGCTTATTTTTTGAATAACAGTCTGTATTTCGGTAGAACAATCTTTAATAGATTTTCTTATTGGTTCACTATTCTGCTCTCCCAATTGATGAATAATGTCCCTTTCAAACTCATCAAAATAAGCGTTAAATTGATTGAGGATATCATTTTGAATTTTTTCTCTGATAAATTCTAAGTTTTCATCAGTTCTTTGCCATAGAACGGCAAAAATGCCTTGAACAAAATCTTCAAAACTTTCGCTATAAATTGCAGCGACAGATTGATACCATAATTCATTTAGGTCAAATTCATAGTTAAACCAACCTTCTTCGTTGCTTTCAGTTTTATATACTTGTAAATGTTTTTTAATTAAGTCAAATATAACTCCATCAATTTTACTTGCAAAATCACTTAAAGTGATTTGAATTTGTTCTTTTTGAACTTGATTAAAATTTCCATAAAAAAAATCCCAATAAACATTTCTACGATATTTTGAACTGTTTCCCTCTTTTAGAGTAATTAAATTATGGGTTTCAAAAATTGGTCTTAATTCACCAACTAATACACCGTGTCTTATTCTTGTGCTTAAATATGCAACAATCCCAAATTGGCTATTTAAAAACTTATCTTTTACAGAATTAAATAATTCCATATAAATATCAAAAACTGGATTATTGGAATATTCAATTTTTTCAAGTTCTGTATTCTCTTGAGAAGAATATGTGGTCAGTGTTCCTCCTTTTAGTAAAAATACTTTTCCTTTATCTGTTATTCTAGATATTACTTCAAAGCGTTCATAGATAGCTTTATAGTCTTGTAATTCATTTTCTATTATACCTAGCTCATTTACATAAATTTTACTTTCATCAAGGTCAATCAAACCTTGTTGAATTACGAGTATGTTCTGTATGCTCTTAATTTCTGAAACGATGTTTTTGTTATTGGGAATTTTTTCTCTAATGAAATTAGCTAAGGACAGCCTCTCTTCCAATCGTTGTTTTGAATTTTCAAATGATGTAGAGTGCATCAATATTTTTGGACTGCAAGTGTGTTCTATAAAATATAAAAATTTTATTTCATCAAATTCGCCAATTCTTTTCAACAATTGAGTTGGCTTTTCTACTCCTAAATAATTATTAAACAATTCAAAAGCCAATTGTGTTTCAACTACATCCCCATCGACAATAGTATAGAATAGTGGTAGATTAATTCCCTTCTCTACATTCCGAAATTTATTGGAGTGAATTTTATTCAATAATTCCCTTACTTCAATTTTATCAATTATATGATTATTAAAAAAGAAGCTATCTACAAACAACTCGATGCACTTGTTGGGTTGGTCTAATTTTAGATAACATTGAAACAAATTGACAATTGCAGTTTCTAATATCGGGGCTGTGTCTTTATAATTTGTAATTAAAAACTCCCATTCTTTTGTAGCGTCTAAAAAATTATTTTTCTCCTGATACTTTCTTGCAAGTTCAACTTTGAATTTTCCTTCAGGAATTTTCATTTCATACTTGAATAAATCATCTAAGCCTTTTAATCTTTCTAGAAAAAACTCTACTGTAATTGAGTTTGGAAATTTTTCAGAAAGCATGTTTAGGAAATTTAATTTATCAGAATCTTCTTCAAAAACATCATAAATAATAGGATTGGCAATATTGTATGAAATTCTTGATAGTAACTTTCTTTCATTTTTGCCTTGTGTTTGAAAATAAACGAAATCGGTTATTCCATAACTTAATGAACAGCTCGTGATGTTATTAGCGATTCGCAATAAATTCATTGCTGATTGACTGGGATTTGTTGTTACAGAATTAATCTTGAATAAATCATTAAGGATTTCATTTTGTAAACTTTTCTTTTTTCCAACAGGGACAAAACTTTTTTTCTGATAAATTAATGAGTTAATATAAAGCACATATAGGTCAAACTGTGTAGGATTTTCCAATAAAATAACTTTGAGTTCTTTCTCAACAATGTCATATAATCCGCTTGTATAATTGTCAATTATTTTAATTTCAATTTGGCTTTTTTTTAAATCAAAAGCAGGGAATATTGCTTCACCTGAAAGTAATTTCAGCTTGTATAAAACTGGGTCTTCAATTTTTCTTATCAAATAATTAATTCGATTTTGAAGATACCTTTTTATTACAACCTTTTTTTCTTTGGCTTCATTCAAAAAACTTGAAACGGCAAGTAGATTTGTTAGAACCTTTGTTATGTTTAAATATCTGTCAATAATACTGTGTGAAAAATCCAATGCAATTATTTCTCCATAGTTATTAAAGTCAATATGGTTCAGAAATGTCAGTTTAAATCTATAATAGTTTTGGAAAGCTTCTTTTGTGTCGGTAGATTTTAGATTACTAAGGGAAAGTTCTAAATCATTAAAATATCGGTTGATTGAAAGAGAATGTTCTGCTCTTAAACTTAAATAATGTGCAAGATATTTTGTTATCCCTTTTGAATTATTCGTCTCATTAAACTGACTAAGGAATTCTTTATTCTCAGATGCTTTACCTGATGCTTCTTTTAAAACAAAGCGATTTTCTAAGCTCCATAATGAATAACATATTTCAGATTCAATTTTGGTTAATTGTATTTCTGCATTGTCATAATCACCAATAAGTAAATATGCTTCATAAGCTTCTTTGTATTTGAGAAAGAGATTTATTTCGTATTTAAATTTTCTAATACCTATTAAAACTAAATTTAATTCAGAGGTTAGCTCTACAGGAGTTAGTCCTTTATCACTATAAAGTCCCAACAATGGCAATTCTTTTAGTAGTCCTAATTCAGAATAATTTTCAGGAAGCGGTTTGCCAAGAAGCAATTCCTTTTTTGAATTATTTAAACTATTAGCAAGGTAATCGACTGCGTTACAAAGTTCGCTAAAAGGCAAGTTTTGCTTTAGATTAAAATAAGCAATTTTTCGTTTTTGGGTGCTACCATTAATTAAATGGTAGTTCGCTCTTGAATAAGATACTCCTTCAGATGTTGTTTTTTGTTTTCTCTTCATTTTTATTGAATTGTCCTTTCTTCAAAAGTCGTACGCTACAAATTTTAGTCTACTCAAACCAGATTATTACATAATTCATTTTGTTTCTAAATCTTTATATTTTATTTGGTTGTAAAGTTAAAATTTTACTTTCAGTTTCAATCAAAAGTTGCTCTCAAATTATTCTATGTCCACTTTTCGGGTGGTGGGTGGGCTTTGGGTGCGGTTGGGCAAAATTAAATGTGCTGCAAATTGATTGGCTTGCAGAAACCAGTAGCAATTATTAAAAACTCCGAAGTAGCCGAACTTCCGAAATTTATCATCAAAGATCTTCTTGTTTGAAATCCACTAACTTTCATCACTTCATCTTAAAGAATCAAAAAACTAAATTAACACCCTTTCCCACTAAAACTCCCAAATCATCAAACACCCGACAAGTATAATAAAAATTCCCAATCACCACATTCTATAAAAAAATTGCGGCTGAGAATACACTCAACATTATCAAAAATGCAAATACACAATTCAAAAACCCTCACCCCGATTGCAATTTCTCTAATATCTCCACCATCGCAAACGTATCCATCCCACAATACTCCCTCAAATCCTTCCGCGTTTGTTCAACATCCCCATCAAACTCCCCCAACACCATAGCAGCAAAAACACCACTCGCCGTCGCACCTTCCTGAATGTTGAGATTCGAATACGACAACTCCGGCACCAGCGCCGGTAAAACTTTTTTTATAGAGTAAGATCCTTGCATTGAAGGCGTATAATACCACCGCTGTTGAAATGGAATCATCAGATCTTTCAGGCGGGCAATGATGTTATTGATTCCGATCTTGTATTTTGGGAATGACAATGCAAGCTCCAACAACTTACTTCTTTAGAAACCGATGTTGTAAACGAGAATGTCGCCGGTTGTGCCGCAATCGTTGATTAACTTTTCAATGAATGGAATTCGTGGATCGGCGCCGTTTGTTTCGGCGAGGAATTCTTTGTGTTGCAATTCTCCTTTTGCCGATGGTAAAATATGCAACGAATACTGAAACACTAACTGCTGATACGATTTGCTTTTGTCGAAAATGGGAATAGCAGTTGCGAATGTTTCAAAATCCATGAAGTGTAAAGGATATTTTAAATCATCTACAAACGTTTTGATCTTCTTCTTGT
Source organism: Bacteroidota bacterium (assembly GCA_043747595.1). Lineage (GTDB taxonomy): Bacteria > Bacteroidota > Bacteroidia > AKYH767-A > 2013-40CM-41-45 > JADKIH01. The sequence continues at coordinate 7,487 of JAYTOX010000138.1, forward strand.
CGATTGTCGTTGAATTATTTAATTCGCTGTTCACTTGCATCCACTGATTTTCGTTTAGCGGATAATTATCGGGTATGTCAACGAAATTGATGATGTTCCTTTTGTAGAGCTCAAACTTTTTTGTCTCCAACAAACGCGCAATGTTGAAAATAGAATAGTCAGGAATATGTTGCCAGCAATGTGAAAAGAAATCACATTTATACGGACTGTTACAATGTAGTCCGATATCCACATCAGGAATGTTCTTTGCATTCAACACTGCTTTCAATTCAGCAACTTTCGAAGGAATGCCGGGCAATAACTGCAACACTCTTTGTTTCACCAATGTAATTGTAAAAAGTTGATGCACATCGATGGCACCGTTTTTCTCATACTGATTATTAATATGTACGATTGAAATATCTTCCAACTCAATCCCCGAATTCGTGATCGCAAAATATTGTATCGTCGCATCCAACTCATACGTCTCCGTCACACTCGTCGAACTTTTCACTTCATATGCCTTCCACCCACTCTTGTCATTCACCAAAATATCCAATGCCGCCAACAGACCATCATATTGAAACGCCGCTTCATAAATTATTTTCGTTCCCTTCGCAATCTCCTCCTTCGTCCGCACCACTGCTTCCTGAAAATCGAAAACACTCACCGGTGTACAATCCACTCCACCCGGAAACAACTGCTGAGCTAACTCACCGACTTTCTTCCCTTGCGTGAAGATCGTTTGCAATGCTGCATCCGGTTCTTCCCTGAGTCCACGGTTGTGCTTACTCAAGTATAAAGCCTTCGCACACTGACAGCCTTTTAGGAAAGTGGATTTCGAAAGTATATGTTTTTCCATTTTACGGGAATTACGGAATTTCCCTTTACGTAAAAAAGATTTTTTTTCAAGCAACGCATTTGAAATTTGACCTTGAAAAAAACGTTAGTAAGGGTTAGAAAAAGTCAGTAAACTTTCTTAACCCTTAAAAAATGTTTTTTTACGAGATAAAATGCTTGCAAATATTTTCTGACTGATTAATCTCTGTTTTTTGAATTGCGTAAAAGGCGGAAATTTTTCTTCGTAAAAAAACGCAGAAATGGGGTTTTGCTTTTTTTGCGGGAATGTTCAACTCTTTAGAGACCGTCTTGAAATCTACCATTTACTTTCCCCTCGAATTTATTATTTTGCATTTCCTATACTAACACTTTATAACATGGACGAAATAACCTTTGCTTGTACCAAAACCGAATTACTAAAAAAATTAAAACGAATCCGCTCATTCGTACAGCCAAAGTCTGAAAAGGCCAGGAAGGCCACAACACTTGAGATCCGGATTCAGCCCTCGTTTGTTTCCTTTAATATTCCCGGCGGTTCGGAAAAAATAGATTGCACTACGAAAGGCTGGGCCAGTTTTACGCTATCGCTGGAATACTTCTATCAGATCCTGATGGACCACAATAGTGTCGAGTTTTCACCTGTCTTCAGTAATGGCGAAATGAGAGTCGGTGGCTTAATTACAACTGGCATTGGTTTCAAGATCCAAGGTACACATCCCGAAAACAAGGCGACTCTCGATTTACCGTTAAACTATACGGATATAGATATTCTAAAGCTTCGAAGAAAAACCAAGGATGCTCATTTAGAAATTGTAAATGCGAAAACAATAATTGATGTAGCTGAATTAAAATTAACAACTAAAATTGAAGAAGCATTCACTGCTTTAAAGTTTTATGGAGTAAGCCGCGATGAATTAAAACAGCTCGTCGAACAACACATTGGACAAATTCCTCTTCATAATATCCCGGAAAATTAAAATCTCTCGTCATCCACTATTCATTGCCGTCATACTTTCGATAATCCTCAATTAACAATCGCAAACATTCCGCAAGAAAAATATTTCCGGTTGCTAATTCATCCAATATAACCTGCGATTCCGCACGATATTTCTTTTTCTTCTCATTATCTCAATGCAAAGGCGGCTTCTGTAGATTAGTAATTCTATCCGCCATCTTCACCGACCTTACTTCATAAGGCAATTTTTTTATTCGTTGAAGACTGCCCATCATTTGTTCCTCTTTCGGAAGCGATTCATTTTTTGTTAATGCCATTACTGCATTCGCAACCTCAAGTCCGAAATTTTCTTCTACTTCAGAAAATCTTGTGTCTGTATCTTCAATCGTATCGTGCAACAATGCTGCTTGAATTGCCAATGCAACATTGAAATTTTCCGTATTCGCATTGGCCATTAAAATTTTCATTGCTACATTGCTTAGATGCACAACATACGGCAACTCCGTTCCGGGGACTTTTTGATTTATTGCAACGTGTTTTAGTGTGGCAAATTTTTTGCGGATTGGTAGAGGGTTTGGGGGAGCATGGGATTATTTTAAAAATTAATTGCACGTCAATCAAGATGTTTTTATCCATCTCATCATTAAAATAATATTTACCTAAGTAATATCACAAACATTTTGTCTTTCTAATCTTTGAGAATAAATTAAAGCTATTTCCCAATGATAAGTGTTTTTGTAGTAATACCTTTATCAGTTATAATTTGAATAAAATAAAGGCCTTTCCTAAAATCACAAATACTAAAATTATACTCTGAGGAAATCTTCTTCTCATTCATCAAAATTCTTCCACTGGCATCATATAATTTCAACCCAACATTACTTCCGGAAACTTCATTCAATTTTATATTAACACTATTCGAAGCCGGATTTGGGAAAATAACAAATTGGTCTTCGGATTTTATATTGCTATGTTCGTTTGACGTTATCAAATCATTCAACGATCTTTTCCATACAGAATGAGTTTCAGTAGCAGCAAATATCGTATCACCAATTATCATCAGATCATTTACCAAATAAGGATATCCGGCTCTATTATAGTTGGTCCAATTGACACCATTATCATAGCTTATAAAAATATCTCCAGAATAATTCACAGGAATTCTCATACCTATAATTAACGTATCCGATTTTGCAGCAATCGTTGAAGCGTATCTATTGGAAGGCAATCCATTATTCAAAGTAGTCCATGTCGCACCTGTATCTGAACTTATATAGATTCCATTTTCTGTTGATGCGATTAGGTCACTTCCTCTGACAATTAACTTTGAGATATCAATAAACGGTGCAAGACCGGTGTCAGACAAACTCCATGTTAGTCCAAAATCTGAAGACTTCCAAATTCCTCTTCCATATGTTCCTGCAAAATAATTTCCCGCAAAAAATACTATCGTTTTTAAATCATAATTTAAGACGGGTTGATTGGACCAATTCATACCGTTATCTGTTGAACGATATGTTCCTAAGTAATTGTTACTAACAATCAAAATTGAATCATCGGCATAAACATCGGTAATATATGTACTATCGAAAACACTATTCAATACTGACCATGTTGTTCCGTTATCATTGCTTTGGAATAATCCACGATCGGTATTTGTTCCTGCATACATAAAATTATTGTTAGCTACAATCGATGTTACATTAAGCACGGAATAATAAGCCGGTATGTTAATGCCATTACCGGAGGGTTGCCAAGTTTCGCCATTGTCTATACTCTTGTGAATCCCATTTGGTCCAAGAGTTCCACAGTAGATTGAATTATTATAATTTAAAAAACAATTGGTGCGAACATTTGCCAACCCATTATTTACTTCTTGCCAAGTATCGCCGAAGTCAGTGCTTCTGAAAACGCTTGCGCCAAAATTGGAAATTGATACATAAATTTCGTTCCCCATTGTAATCAGATCCAGAATGTAGCCTATCGTTGGAATTTCATTTGCGCAAGGCGACCAATTTAATCCGTTATCAAAACTTCTGACTAAATAATTACGAAGAGTACCGTTTGCTGTATCTCTTACAATTGCAATCAACGTATCGCCTAAACCAATAATATTAAACGGGATTAAATTGAAACCGGTGCCAATTGAATCCCACGTTTCAGCATTGTCAATAGACTTAAATAGTTTTTTGTCGTATGTTGTAGCAAACAATTCGTTTCCTCTAACATAGAATCCAAAAACATCGCGAGAAAATTTATTTACCCACACTGAATTATATTGAAATTTATATACCCCATCATTTGCCGCAGCAAAAAGTGTATCTCCAATTGTGTAAAACTTAAAAAACCAAGTATAAGGCCCCAACCCAAAGCCACCTGAAGTGAAAGTGTTTCCTCTGTCTGTCGACTTGTCTATGGTACCTTCATACCCCGCATAAAGAATTCCATTATACGAAAAAAGATTGGCCCCACTCATACCATAAGCTATCCTGGTCCACATCGAACCAACTTTTCGAAATAACCCGTTTTGATACGTTGATGCAAATTCAGTATCTCCAATTGCACATACACTTGACAATGTTCCACTAAATCCTATTGTATCTGCTACCCAAGTTTGACCATGATCTGTACTCATAAAAAGTGTTCCCAATGTAGGATAAGAACCGCTAACCACATAAGTATAATTTCCGGCATAAAGCGTATCCCCAACCGCTCCTAATCCCAAACAACTTCCACCACCCGGCCCGGAAGTTTGTATCCATTCGGCTTTTGCTACTCCTAAAGAAATAAAAAAGACTGAAATAAAAAGAATAGAAATAAACTTGTATTTGTTTAGATGGTTCTGTTTTGGCATCAATGGATGTTTTAAAAATGTCAGACTTTGTTACAACAAGATATAAAAAATATTCTACATACAAATTGATATAAGTTGCACTTGAAATGAACATCGTCGACTGAACGATCTCCCGGCTCGGCAGAATGTTAAACGAATTTACCGACAAACTTTCTATTAACTTACCGCGGCTCGGAGGAATGTTAAGCGGAATTACAGACACCGTTTCATTTACGTAATTCGTCAAGCGTCATTCCATCCGCACTATCGTTATGCTTTGCTATTGAGTATGCCAAACTCCTGCTCGGAAAAATTTGAATTACAAAAAGAACATAACTAAAACAAACAATCCCCCCACCAAGTAAACCAACACCACCATACACCCCGTCGTCGTTCTATTGTACACTTTATTATACATGTACTTCTTCGGATTCGTCAGCCATCCCATTCCTCTCGGTGCCTTGAAACCTAGATTGTGACGAACAACACGTTTCCATGACGTGCGTGCTGCTATTCGCTTTTTGAAAGATGGTATACGGAATCCGAATTTCATGGTGTAGTATAAATAAAACTATTCTTCAATCGACAAATGCATCGATATAGCCATCCTATAAAAATCATCTCCCTTCAAAAACTGATCAACCACTTTTCCCCCCATCTTACAAGAATCATTAAAGCATCGGATCTGCATATAGTCTTGCTTATAATTTTCAAATTGATGCGCCTCACCTCCGCAATGCGGACATTCGTCTGTGACAAACATGATTGGGAACCATTCGTCTTTGCTGTCAATATGAATGCTTGAATAAACGTCCTTTAGTTCATCGTGGGAGAGGTTGTTTATGTCCTCGGATGATTTGATTTCTATTTGGGATTTCATGTGTTGAATTTCAAAAGAACATTAGCAGTGAATTGTATGGTGAAAATAAAGAAAAGATATGAAAAATGTTGCCTCTTAAATTTTTCACCTGTCACCGAAATTCATTCAATGGTCAATTTTCGCATTCCCCGATCACATACCGGAGAAGGACGGTTAAGTTCTGCTATTAAATTGTTTATACAGTAGATAAAATAACTAATCCCAATTCAACTCCCTGCTGTGACGGACTTACTCATCGCCTACTTGTAAACACATGCGCGCTTCGAAGGACATGTGTCCGTTGTTTTTGTGCAGTGCGATATTCATCCACTTTTCAAGGCTCATCGTGTTAAAAATTGCAATCAAGTCTTAAAGGAATTACTGCTCTTACCCC
>JAYTOX010000139.1:0-6526 GCA_043747595.1 Bacteroidota bacterium
GGGGTAAGAGCAGTAATTCCTTTAAGACTTGATTGCAATTTTTAACACGATGAGCCTTGAAAAGTGGATGAATATCGCACTGCACAAAAACAACGGACAAATGTCCGTCGAAGCGCGCATGTGTTTATAAGTAGGCGATGAGTAAGTCCGTCACAGCAGGGTGTAATTCTCATGCAACTTAAATTTAATTTCATCAATGGCACTAATGAAGTGCTGTTCACCTTTTACTGAATTCATCAATTTTTCAATGAATTTCTGGGAAGGCGTTCCCTCATGATTGTTGTTGTTGCCCATAACTATTATTATATTAGAAGTTTATAGATTTTTAAATCTTACAAAGGTTTCTAATAAAATTTCTGGGCATCAACCCCCACCACAATTAATGTAAAATTTAATGGTGGTGGAAAAATAAAAAGTAGCTTAATAAAACTTGTGCATAGAGAAAAGTTTCAAGGGGGCTAACTTTTCGAATTCTAAGGAGTAATCGAAATTGCAAGATAATGTCTCAGTATCATTAAGAAAAATTGAGATGCAATTATCGCCATCTATTTCATATTCCTTATCAATAAATATTTGCGGGTCACCATCTTCCGCAGGTGCGATGTAGTACTTGATTCCGTTCGAAGTAAATTTCGAATTAGTTTTTCTCTGTAAATTGATAGCGGCTTCTGCAGAGAAGGCTCCTATGATAGCGTTTTCCAAAAAGGATAGCTTATTTATTGCAATCTTAGGCTTCAGAGTCCCTGACTTCAAAAATATTTCAAAATCTGCCTCGAAATGATTTAGGATAGTTGCTTGAATGCTCGTAGCAAATAATTCCTTTTTATAAGTATAAAATCCAATTGGCGTAAAGAACCGATGCTCCTTCATAATATAACCATCACCAACGCCTGGAATATTTACATCTTCTTGTCTTTCTCCAGCATGCCTTAAAGGAAATTCAAAGCAAATCACCTTGTCGCTACCTTTGTATAAGCGAAAAGTTATATCATGATCCTCAAATAAGACAATTTCTTCACCGGAATTGAATTGCTTTTTAACTAATTCGATGGTCTTATTACTTAAAAATGTTTCCAAGATTTCCCTTGCAATAGTACTATTAGCGTTCATCATGTCTTTATTTTAATTTATTTTCTTCTTAAAATGAAGCAATCATTTAATTCATCTTTTTCTGCATTTGGATTTGTCAATACTAGTCGCTCCCAAGCTTTCTTAGCAGCCGGTATTAAAAAATTTCCACGTTGAAATGTGATGGGGCTTGATTTTATGTCTCGATTTAAAATTTCACTTGCAATTTCAAGAATTTTCTCTGGCAAACCTTTTTGCTTAAATTCTTCTAGGTCATGGTGATCTGCCGTTTCAGATTTAGCAGTTTCATTGTCAAGTATACTAAAAGTATATTCGAAAAACCTGTCTGGATTCCGAGGTATTGAATATACTCGAAATGTTATTGTTGCAGGATTAGAAGTATTGTTTTCCTCCACATCAAAATCGAAATCATAAACTTTTCTTTCGTACACTAATGTTCTAAATTGGGCCACCTCTTAGCTGTTTTAAAAATGAAATCCCTGCAATGTAAAAAGTAAAATTTGCAAAGGCAACATGCGGATTGTTTTATACTATCGGGCAAAAAGGAAAAAGACTGAAACATTTCAATTTACTGAAACATCTCCGAAACATTTGTGAGCAGTGGTGAGCGGAACGGAGCAGAAATGACACTTGAAATCAATTCAGAAAGGGGCATAAAAGCGAAAACCGCCAACCTTTTACGGATTGGCGGCTTTGGTTGAGGTCCCGAGCGGATTTGCGCAGTTTTTACATGCGCTTGGTTTGCTTGCCGATGCGGAGAGGGGTTTTGAAAAGCGAGTCGTGGGCGAGTCATTTTACAAACAAGAAGGATAGAGGTTGAAATCTTCTTTTATCCATTCGAAGCGGTTTTCCTTCAAAACCCCAGCCCGTAGTCGGTTACTAATTGACGAGGGGTTTTCTTTTGATTTGTGAGAAATCTCATCGTAGAAAACTTGGAACAGTTGAATTTTATAAATATCATCTAATCCAATGATAGTTTCAATTCCTATATTTTCACCTAAAGTATTTTTGAATAGTTTGATGAAAATTTCAGCGTAAATTTCATGATTATTGTCGTACCCCCCATTAAATAGAACATCTATTTCGCGTTTTACCAACTTGAATCCAGTTTTGTAAGCATAAGTAGAAATCACACCATTGTTCATGCTTGAAATTACAAAACCCAAATTTCTTAGCTCACAATTGGCATGTATTGTATCTACCAAAGCATCGCCAAAATTTTGCGTGTTTTCAATATCTTCATTTGTCGGCAAGAGAGTTTGAACTATATTCAATGCGGATACTCCATTTCTTTGTATTTCGCTATGAAATGCTACATATCCATTAGGATAGGCAACTATTTTAAGGATGTTATCAATAGAGCAATTCTCACCCGTATCATTTGTATATAAACCACGATCATCAACAAAAACATTCTGAAAAGTTGAAGTTCCAATCTGTGTAATTAACGTCATAGAGAGAAATTTGAGATTAGCTTATCAGCAATTAGCCATCCGCGCCTTTGTTCCAAACTTAAACTAACCATATTTCTTAATTAAAGCAATTGTTTATTTTCTGCTAAATTTAAATTCCCATTGAATATTACCTCCAAAAGTAGCACCTATGTTCTCACCAAAAACTAGACTTTCTTCATCGGCATATCGTGCATAGAATTGTTTGCCATCTCCATTTATGAATGATAAAAATGGGCCAAACCAATGAGCCCTTCCACTAAAACTTGATGTCTCTGTTTGGTTACCATCTTTGTATATTTCTAAAGTACAATCTCCATCTGTGATTGATAGTCGATACTCTGTATCACTGTTTTTTGCAACCCAGCGACCATTTATATATTTATTGGTTTTAAGCTGCATTTCTTTAAATTCCTTTTCTTCCATTGTGTTTTAATTTTGATTGATCTAAACTTAGATTTGCGTTAACTCAAATGCGTATTGGTAACTGATAATACTTTTGTCTTTTTCGTTTTTTCGCCAAGCATCTTCTAAATGACTTAACTCTACAATGTCATTTGTGCTAGTCGGCTTAAATGTATTTGAAACTAGTTCTAAAACTTCTAATTCCGATTTGCTAAATAAATCACCATTAAATGATCGATTGCTTCTTGCTTTGAATTGTTCACCAATATAGCCTTGTGGGAATTGAGTATAGAAAATATCAATCTCATCCTTATTAGCGAGATATTCAAAAATACTCTCGAAATTATTTGGGACAGGACCCATATTGAGAGCTTTATATCTAACGCCACTGATTGAAAAACAGCTTTGCTTGAACATTAAGAAATCCGCATAGAATAATAATTTATTCATTTTAGTTTTAAACGGCGATACTTTTTCGGAAAAATATACTACCATTTCAGTGAACTTTTCCAGACTTGGATTTCTATACCCAGAATAAATATCAGCTAAATGATTACCTAATAAATAGTCCTTAAAGTTGAAATGGATTCTCTTTCTTTCTTCAACAAGATCTTGTGCCGATTTTACATATTTGATTTTTGATTTTTCATCCAATGTATCACACAAATCAACCATGTCTAAAAATTTCTTCGGGTCATCAACCATTTGAATAAGCCTTGCATTTGCAACGCTCGGAATTTCACCTGCTTCGTATTGACGGTAGGTGTTTACTCCAAATCCTAAAATCTCAGACATCTTGTTTGCTGGAACGCCATATTTCTCACGAATGCGAATGATTTCATCAGGGAATGGGATATTGTGTAAATCACGATATTGATTGTATACTTGATTTATATTCAAATCATCTAAATCCTCATTGGTGAACTGTTCTCCGCTATCCTCGCATTTTAAATAATGAAACACAATTTCAAATTTCTCTTTCCTAAAATCCATTGACCTTTTCTCCTTGGTCAAAATCATTTCTTTACCTGTTATTGGACTTTTCATAATATATTATTTTAAAGGATAATTCATTGCATGTTCTGCAATATGGAAAGAAATGCAAATCACAGTTGATCCCGGTATTCCCAAAGTTATTTTTATGTATACTTCTTTTCCTTTTATCATTTTACCAAACACCCACATGTCAGCACCATTGTAAAGGGTTTCCGTTAAAGGGCCTTCGCAATAATTTTTTACTTCAAGTGCTTGAAGAATTTCATCCCTGTCTTTGCGGCTAATTTCAAGGTCAATGAGTGTTTGTGTGTTTTTGCTACGGTCATCTCTTATTAGGATACCCCATAAATTCATCTTAATCTTAAAGTCTTTGAGAAAGGCTTGCACTACATCTTCCGTACTCATATATCATATTAAAACGCAAATATACTCAATAAAACGCAAAAAACAACTATAAGGTTGTGTATTTATAATATTTAACATTTAAAAGCACTATAAGGTTGTTTTGTTTAGTTTTTTACCTAAAAGACGTATACGTTATCGCTAAAAAAACTTAGAAAATGGTATTTCAATCATAACATTCAAAAGAACAAAACACCTACTATCCTACATGATCGAATAGTAATGAAAACTAACTTTTAATACATTTAGTGAATAAAAACAAGAAGCATGAAATATATTATTCTCTTTATAATGGTTTTTGCAGCGTGTCAAAGTGGAACACAAAATAAAGAAGAAGCGATTGATGATCAAAATAGAATTGACCACTATAAAAGTCCTGAAGAGAATAAGGAAAATCAAAACCTAAATACGTCTTCATTTACTTCCGATGATAACACACAATCCTATAACGAAAACACGAACGACGGTCAAGCTTCAGAAATTGAAGATGGAGATCACCAAGCAGATGTACAATATTATAATCCAAACACCGGAACAAGATCTACATATACTTTAACTGTTGAAGTTGATAACGGAGAAATAGTTAAAATATACTGGCCTAATGGTGGGTGGTTGGACGAGTCACATTTTACAGCTACTGAATTAGATGAGGATGGCAGCGCTTCTTTTACATCTGATAAAGGTTATGAATATACTGTAACAATTACTGATTTTGATCCACAAGAAGATGGCCAATCAGACAATCCCAATACAGACGATAATTCAGAGGAGGAAGAGTAACTATTTTTCGCTTCTAAAAAAGTCACATCAAAAAATGATTTTCAGACATTACACATATTTACAGTATGGCCAAAATTGTTGACATAAATCTTTCATCTAAGATTGATTTATTCCATAGCTTCAAGAGATTCTTCGATCCGGATATTGTTTTGGAATTCTCAATGGCAATAAAAGAAGGTAGTACTAAGGACAGTTTATTATTCAGCAGAAAATATAAGTCTATCTCTACAGCAGAAGAGGAGTTTCATTTTTATCTTTCAAGGTATTTTTACGATCTAGCGGACATACTCTTGGTAGCTAAACCTATGTTTAGAAAACGGATAAATGAGATCATTGGTACCGATATAAAATACATGCAAAGCCGAGTTGATGAGAGTGAAATAGAAAAAAATATAATTGAGCAAAATAAATTCGAACGGTCATGGTTTCTTGAAAGGACGGGTGAACGCAGATTAAGTTCTTCTCCTCGAGATCGAGAAAAGGTATTGCCCTCAAGAAAAATGCGATCCATTATTACTGAGGACTACAAAGATTTTGTACGCTTTCATGCAGAGTCATTTATAAATAGCAATACAATTCTTTTAAGTTCAAAAAAAGAACAAGAATCAACGGGTAGTTATTTCGATTTTGATATAAGATCGTCAATTTCTGATTGGGGACGTTTTATTCTAATCTGCAAATATTTTTCAGAGGAAAAAATTTCCGAGACAAGAAGGTTGATAGTCCACCAATACTTTACAACCATGATAGTAATTCATTCTATTGGGTGGGCATCGGAAAATCAGTCGTTCCCTCCTTGGCAGAATTTATAAGAGCACTTAATAATAATGGAATTCTGAAACCTTCTAAAGCAAAAATGAGAATTCCAAACCCCGCTGCGACGGACTTGCATAATATCCATAGTTAATTTTCATTGTTCTAAGTTAGAAAACTTTCCGCTGCGACGGACTTGCATAATATCCATAGTTAATTTTCATTGTTCTAAGTAGAAAACTTTCCGACGCTTCTTCGGATATTCATCCGTTGTTTTTGAGCTGTGTGATTTTAATCCACTGTTAAATGCTCATCGTATTTTAAAACTTTTATAGTTATTAAATACCGATTACTTTTTCTCAGACAAAACTTTCCAGCGAAACATTTCTTTCTCCTTCAGCGAAACGTGAGCGAAACATTAATGTCTCATAACGGCCCCTAACGTCTCCTAATGAAAAGCAAAAAGCCCCATTTTGACGAAATGGGGCCTAATATTGTCTGAACTTTGATTGAGCTGATTTTGGGATTTTTCTGAAAAGCGAAAGTCTCAGGAAGTTATATTGCCTTTAATATCCCTATTAAATTGGTTGCAATTGAATTGATAAGTATTGAAATTTGAGAATGATTGAGAAGAACTATAAGTATTCACT
>JAYTOX010000140.1:0-19534 GCA_043747595.1 Bacteroidota bacterium
ACTTACTACTTACTACTTACTACTTACTACTTACTACTTACTACTTACTACTTACTACTTACTACTTACTACTTACTACTTACTACTTACTACTCACTACTCACTCACTAGGTTTCGCCATTTGTTTTTGCAAGATAGTTTCTTCATTAATTCTTCGTTGTAAATTGCGAACATAATCTCTCGCCTCTTTATTTCCATACTGTGTGTATGAATCTTGAGCCCACTTCAAAGCTGTTCCATATTCTCCAAGCACTTCATAACCTATAGCAATATCATAAGTTAGAAATCCGCCATCCTTCGATTTCTTTACTTTTGTTAATCCCTTTTTCCATGCATCTATTGCTTCGTTCCATTGGTTAACATCTGCATATCTAGAGCCTACTGCTAATTCTTCTATTCGTTTTGATTTCCCATAAAACGATCGAGTAATTCTAATTGGCATCGGTGAAATCTTATATGCATAATCCTCCCCAACTGCACTTGCCAAATATTTATTTGCATTCGATTTTGAAATCAGTAAATTAATTGCATCAAAAGGTGTAGAGCCCGCTCCCTCCCACGAATTATTTTTTGTAATCATCTGCTGATCAATAATTGTTTTGTCTTTATTGTAGTACGTCCTAATGCCCATCTTTACTGTCCCCACTCCTGAAGCATAAAATTCATTGTAATCAACTTCTTTTTTATTGGCACCATCTCCAACCGTTTTTTTCTTTACTCTTGTACCTTGTGTTACTATAAAATCTGTATCAAATACTTCCAAGCTAACTACAATTTCAGAATGATTATTTATACATAGTTGATCTATGATGTCCCATTTGATTGGATTTGGGAATGCAGAAGTCATACTATTTCCCTCTAAACGATCGGGCCAAATTTTTACATTGAAACGTGGTGAATAATTCAAATTGTTTTTTAAGCTATTCAGAGCTTCTTGAGCTGCAGCTTTATCATCAGACGGAAGTTCTCCGGTTAATATTCCCTCAATAATATTTAAAGTCTCATTGCTGAATTTTGTTCTATCGACAAGTAAAATTGTATTTGCTTCGGCAGGAAAAGTAATTTGCGCCGGTCGGGTAATGTTAAATGAAACAATTCTCGATGGACCACACGATGTAAATATGGCCAAAGTGGCAATAATTAGGATTTTGTAAAATGGTTTAGTTTTCATTGCTATTGCATAACTGTTGTTTGTGAATCCATGCAATTACGAATAAAATATTAGTAAGGTTGCGAATATTTATTAGTAATTGAATAATTTCAGGAAAAGTCTAATTATTATTCGGTATTAGTTTTTTACAATATTAGCCTATACAAATAACGGCCAACTTGTTGTTAAGTTGACTGTTGTTTTATTCTTCTGTTATTTTTTTAGTAAATTATTATACGCTCTTGTTTAAAGAAATCACCATCACTAAAGATTAAAAAATAAATTCCAGGTGAAAGTTGACTAATGTTTGTTTCGAAGATATTTTCACCTTGACTAATTCCAAATTCATTCTCTACTAATTTTTTTCCTCGTATATCAGTAATACTAATTTTTAATTTACCATTATTCGCGCTTGTGAAATGTATATTTAATTGGTCGTGTGCAGGGTTTGGAAAAACTACGAGGCTATTATTTAAATCTGAATTATTGTGAGAGAGTTTCAACGGTGTACCAAAAATTGAAGGCGAGGAATAAGATGATATCGGCTGCCCATTACATATTGTTCTTACCTGCCATTGATAAGTTGTTACCGAAGCTAAACCTGTTAAGCTAGTAGCATAAATTCCACCTGCACCAGAAATTTTCTTCCATAGATAATTTGTTGTTCCGTTAACTGAATAACGAACTAAAAAACTATCGGCAGAAACCATTGGTGTCCAGGATATATCTGCTGAAACATTCGTAATATTTGTTGTTGATAAATTGTAAGGAATTGTACATCCTACTGGTACATTCGATGTAGTAAAGTTTGCCATTGAGGAATAGCCGCTGCTTGTTCCGGTACAAATCGAACTGATCTGAAATTGATAGTTGGTATTCGGGTTTAATCCATTTAGGATTGCAGAATAACCGGATGTGCCTGGTTGATTAAAATATTTATTTATCCCTGACCCAACTTCCGAATACCTAATCCTAAATGTATCTGCTGTTACCAGATTCGACCAACTAATTAGAACAGATACATTCGTGATATTTGAAGTGGATAAGGAATGTGGCCTAGAACACGATACCGGTATATTTAATGTTGTGAAAAAAGATGTACTACTGTATCCGCTACTTACTCCTAAACAAATTGAACTCACTTGCCAATAGTAGGCAGTGTTTGCTTGTAAATTTGTTAGGGTTAAATTGTTTCCTCCGCTGCCATTTTTATTTATGTAGAAATAATTTCCGCTTGAAACTTCTCGGTAACGAATTCTAAATGTATCTGCAGCAACGTATGGCGACCAACTAAGTATTACTGATACGTTTGTTGTATTTGAAGATGAAAGTCCCCAAGGTCTTGTACAATTAACAGGAGTTGAAGTTGTGACGAATGAAATGGTTGGAGAATAACCACTGCTAACTCCCAAGCAAATTGAACTTACTTGTATATCGTAGGTTGTAGCAGGTTGAAGATTTTGTAATGTGTAAATGTGCGGAAGTGTTCCATCATAATTTATATATCGATAATTTCCGGAACCGGATACGGAATATCGAATTCTGAATGTATCGGCCGAAACAAAATTTGTCCAATTGATTGCAGCCGATGTATTGGTAATTGCATTTACAACAATTCCGTTTGGACGAACACAATTAATTGTTGTAGGAAGAGTAGTAAAAGAAACTATCGGAATGCTGTAAGTACTACTTACGCCTTGACATTTTGTACTCACTTCTACATTGTAGGTTGTTCCGGGTAATAAATTTAGTAGAGTTGTGTTTACAATTCCGCCGGCGCCGTCAACATCTATGTATTGGTATGCAGAGCTTCCTGTTACATATCTTATCCTAAATGTATCTGCTACTTGTGCGTTCCAATTAATTTGAGCACTTGTATTCGTAATGTTGGTAACACTAATTCCGGTTGGTACGTTACAACTATTTGTAAGCCTAACTAAAAAACCATTAGATAAAATGTTATCAGTAATAATTGGAAATACATTTGGAATTCCACCCTGAGAAATTACATGCACATCGTACCATCCCGGAACTGCATTACTTGGAATTGTGAAGTTTGTAGTTAGTGAATCTGAAAAATATGGATAAATTGGCGATGGATAAATTTGAGATTGATCAAAATAAGTAGTGTAGATAATGTTTGATCCTTGTTGTAAATATATATCGCTTGTGCCAATTGGAGGAGATGCAGACATCATAACTCCTGAAGCCAATGTTATGGTAGTTGTTAGTGTTTGTCCTTGGAAGGCTGATGATGGACTTATGGAAGCAACTTGTGCAAAAGTGAAATTATACACAAGTAGGAAAAAAGAACAGACAATTATTTTTTTCATCGGAGAGTTTTCTAGGAATTAAATGTAAACTTTTTTTTGTTACATTTATTCTTACACTTTTTAATAAACAGAATTTATGTACAATTCAAGACAATTTAAGGGTTTTAACTATTTTGCTGTTTTAATAACTTTTTTCATTTCAATTTTTCAAATTGACATTGTATTCGCCACAACATTAATCGTAACAAATACAAACAATACGGGAGTAGGCTCGCTTCGCAATCAGGTCAATGCTGCTACTGCCGGTGATTCAATTCGTTTTGACAATTCAACAAATGGAGTTCCAATTGTTTTATCTAGCGAGATTTTTATCGATAAGAAACTTTATATTTTGGGAAATGGCCGTGAAAGGACCATTCTAAGTGGAAATTCCGTAACACGTATTATCCATCTCGACGCTTTCGCTGATGTATATATGGAACAACTCAGTTTTGCCGACGGCAACAGTATTGGAGACAACGGAGGAGCAATTCTTAATAGTGGAATTATGACACTTTCTATTTGTAATTTTTATAATAATAGTGCGGGTGCATTTGGAGGTGCAATCACAAATACAAATAACTTGGTAATTGAGAATTGTAATTTATGGGATAACAATGCGGTTGGAAATTCAGGTGGTGCAATATTATCTTATGGGGCTTTTTTACAAATCAGAAATTCTTCAGTATATGCAAATCATGCAAACGGTTTTGGTGGTGGATTGGAATTAAGCGGTACAGCAACTCTCACTAATTGCACAGTAAGTGGAAATGGTGCCGGCGCAGGAGGAGGAGGAATTTTTAATGATGGCGATCTTACAATAAACAATTGCACGATCACAAAAAATAGTGACGGACTGGTGAATGATGCCGGGACATTGTTGTTGATGAATAGTATTTTAGCAGGAAATACTTTAGGTGATGGTTCAAATGCTGCTATGCTCGATCCAACTTGCAGAAACAATGTGATTGGTGATAATTCATTGTTAGGAATTCCTATTGGAAATGGAAATTATTTCGGAATAGTTCCTGAGCTCGGGTCATTAGGTGATTATGGTGGGTATACATTGACACATTCTTTGCATTGTGATAATTGGGAGTGCATTGGACATGCAGATCCATTGTTGGCGCCTTTACTCGATCAACGTGGATTTGCACGGCAATATGGAGCTGATATTGGTTCGTTTGAAAATCATTTTCAAAATTATTATCAGGTTACAAACATAAATGATTCCGGTCCGGGTTCATTGAGAGAAGCTGTTGCAAATCCTTGTGATACTGCTTTTGTTGAATTTCACCCCTCTCTCGATGGCTATATTATTTTTCTGTTAAGTCCAATTGATGTCAAGGTACATGCATATATTTATGGAAGAGGTACTCAGAATACTATTATCAGTGGAAATTCTATTACCCGTATATTTAATGTTTGGTCATCTGATACGCTTGATTTATCAAACTTGACTTTAACAAATGGAAATTCCGGAATCTATAATGGAGGTTGTGTTAATAATGATGGTTGTTTGCAAGCACAAAATGTTAAGTTCTTAAATAATCAAAGTAATGGAAATGGAGGAACTGTCTTTAACAGTTTTGTTGTTCAGATAAATCATTCGACGTTTGAATCAAACAGAGCTTACGGGAGTTCAGGGGGTGCAATTTTTCAGACTAGTAATTCCGAGACTACATTAGGTCAATGTATATTGGATTCAAATTATGCAACTGGAGCCGGTGGTGCTGTCTATGGAAATGATAATACGGTTATTGAAAATTGTACATTTAGTTCAAATCATAGCGATGCAGATGGTGGAGCAGTTCACATGACGGGGTTTAGCGATTTGGTAAGTTGTACGCTTACTTTGAATTCTGCAAATGGAAATGGCGGAGCATTAAGTATTGCTTCTAGCGCGACTGTATATTTAAAGAACACAATTATAGCAGGCAATTCCGCAACATTAAATGGCCCCGACGGAAATAATTCAGGTGTGATCAGCAGTATTAGTTTAAATAATCTGATAGGGGATAATTCAGGTTTCAATATGCCTGCAGGACAAGGAAATATTCTTGATCAGAATGCAATGTTGGATGTTCTTGCTGACAATGGTGGCGTAACCATGACCCATGCATTGTTATGTGGAAGTCCGGCAATAAATGAAGCGTCAACACAATTTGTTCTCCCCACAGACCAACGCGACAGTATGCGTGTTGGATTACCGGATATTGGAGCGTACGAATTCACCGACATTAATACAGCTTTAAACATTTCTGGAAATGGCGAAACTATAACGGCAGTTCAATTCGGAGCACAATATCAATGGTTCAATTGCAATACGAATTTGATAATCGCAGGGCAAACTAATTCCTCATATACAGCTACAGTAAATGGAAGCTTTGCAATGATTATCACAAATAATGGTTGTACAGACACCTCCGACTGTATAAATATTACTACCGTTGGTATAGATAAAAATAATGATTTCGCAGGAATTGAAATCTATCCTAATCCTGTTCATTCTAAATTGACAATCAGTTCAGATTTTGCGATAGATATTAAATCAGTTACTATTTTTAATACTGCATGGCAAACTATAAATATTGAAATGCATGTTGATAGTCATGGATGGAATTTTGACACATCTGTCTTACCCGCTGGAATGTACATTGCTGAAATACGAAAGGAAGATCAGGTTTTAAGAATGAAATTTGTAAAAGAATAAAAATAAAGTATTATGAAAATTAATAACTACAAAGTAAAACCCGGGGCCAAAGTTAAACTCTCAAAAATCTCAACCGATACCGCATCAGAGAAAATTGCTAAAGCAGCCCTCAAGGGTCGTCTAGAAAAAGATATTTATGATATATCAAATTATCAATATAAACTCTTCGCAGAAAATCGTCAGTCGCTTTTGATCATTTTACAAGGCATGGATAGTTCCGGAAAAGACGGAACTATTAAGCACATCATGAACGGTGTAAATCCACAAGGAGTTTCGGTGCATAGTTTCAAACATCCGTCAGATCTGGAATTGGAGCACGATTATTTATGGCGTCATGCTATGAAATTGCCTGAGCGCGGACAAATAACTATTTTCAATCGTTCTCATTATGAAAATGT
This sequence comes from Bacteroidota bacterium, assembly GCA_043747595.1. GTDB lineage: Bacteria > Bacteroidota > Bacteroidia > AKYH767-A > 2013-40CM-41-45 > JADKIH01. Next base: position 6,574 of record JAYTOX010000140.1, read on the forward strand.
GTTGATCACAAAAGTTCATCCTCAAATTGTATTGTCCGAGCGATTACCTAATGTAAGAACAGTAAAAGAAGTCGATGAAAAATTCTGGAAAAAGAGATACAAGCAGATTAATAATTTCGAGAAGAATATGATCTACAATGGAATTCACGTGCTCAAGTTTTTCCTTCATATTTCCAAAGAGGAACAAGCCAGACGATTCATTGATCGTATTGATAAAAAAGAAAAGCATTGGAAATTTTCTTCTGCTGATATTACAGAGCGTGGTTTTTGGGACCAATATCAATTGGCATACGAGCAAGCACTGATGAATACAAGTACAGATGAAGCTCCATGGTATATTATCCCTGCCGACAATAAAGATTTTGCGCACTATATTATTGGCAAAGCGATACTCGATAAATTACAGAAAATCGATCCAAAATACCCGGTTGTTACAACGGAAGAAGTCGCTGCTATGAAAACCGCAAAAGCCGGTCTTCTCAAGGAAATAAAAAAATAATATTTATTGCCCATTCTGAAGAGCAGGCAATAAGTGTGAAAATACTATCTGTAAAAGAAAATTAAGCTTGAATAACCGATTTAATTATTTAATTTTGAACAATATTTTACTGCGTAAATTTTAATTCATTTTTGCAACATTTTAAAATATTTGACCTTAAGTGTCAATATTAATAGGTCAGTTTGTTGTAATTTAGTCTAAGTGAATTTTATAAATATGTTCTAATGTGTAGGATTATCTCGGTCAATAAATTACAAAAGGGAAAAAAATAAGAGTATTAATTAGACGGTTTAATATTAATTGTTTAAATTGCTTAGTGATTTCCAAATTAGTATTTTTTATATTTTTTAATATAACATTTGATGAAATTAGGTTGGAATGGTAATGCTGTAGATCTTATAGGTGATATACACGGACACGCAGATAAATTAAAAGAACTTTTAAAGAAGCTCAACTATCAAAAAAATGGTTCGGGATATTCTCATCCTGAAAGAAAAGTAGTTTTTATTGGTGATTATATTGATAGAGGTCCCCAGATTAAGGAGACTCTGGAAATAGTAAAACAAATGGATGACGAAGGGAACGCAATCGCTTTAATGGGGAACCATGAATACAATGCTCTGTGTTTTGATAGCATTGATAATAATGGCGGTCATCTGCGAAAACATTCAATTAAAAATATAGTTCAGCATTACAAAACATTAGAGCAGTTTAAAAATTTTGAAGAAGACTATTCTATGTATATTAACTGGTGTAAATCTTTACCGCTTTTTTGGGAAAGTTCATTTTTCAGAGCTGTTCATGCTTGCTGGGAGGATAGAAGTATTAATTTTCTAAGAGATAATCTAGTTGAAAATAAATTTAACGAGTCGCTAATTTTTCAATCTACTAAAAAAGGGTCAAAACTTTCGAATTCTATCGACATTACCTTGAAGGGTAAAGAAATGTCGCTACCTAATGGTTTATCGTTTACCGATAAAGACGGAATGGTACGCAATGATATTAGGGTAAAGTGGTGGATTGATCCCTCAGCGACTACCTATAGAGATTATAGTATTGAGAAGCTTGATTTTTTACCAAGTCTGAAAGTTGATAATTCTCAATTGAAATATAAAGAATACTATCCTGAACATTCAAAACCGGTTTTTTTTGGTCACTACTGGTTAAAAGGAAATCCGACGCTCTATCAGAAAAATATTTGTTGCTTGGATTATAGTGTCGCCAAAGAAGGACATCTGGTAGCGTACAGATTTAACGGCGAAAAAGAGTTGGATGAAAAGAATTTTGTCTTTGTGTAATATATAAATGACTATTGCAATTTAAAATGAAATTAGCATGATGTTTAAAGGCTTGTTTTTAAATAAAACTAATATCGTAAACGACTGCTTGTTCAAAAATAAATCAGAACAATGTAATAATCTAGGCGCATTTGCATTGTTTTGTCTGTCGTTTGTTATGCTAATATAATTCTCGACTTACTAGATTATTGTACCATGAGAATAAACCTGCAAAACCTCATTTTATTTTTATTCATCGTTACCAACTGCTCAGCATCTGATCCGGATACTCTAATTTATCAAGGTACTGTTTGGAAATACTTTGATCATGGTACCTCACCCGGAAGTTTTTGGTATTCTTCTAATTTCAATGACTCCTCTTGGGCTTCTGGTCCTGCCGAATTAGGTTATGGCGACGGCGACGAAAATACAGTGGTGAGTTACGGCCCCAATTCTGCAAATAAATATATTACCACTTATTTCAGAAGCTCTTTCAATTGCTTAAATTCTAGTCTCTATAAAGGATTGCGTTTGTTTCTTAAGCGAGACGATGGAGCAATTGTTTACTTAAATGGGAATGAAATATATCGCAGTAATATGCCTAATGGGTTGATTAATGACTCTACTTTAGCACTTGGTCCAATTAGTGGCGGAGCTGAACGATTATTTGTTCTCGCTGGAATTGCTCCTAGTTTATTAATAAATGGAACCAATAGCATGGCTGTAGAAGTTCATCAAAATGTTGTGACGAGCTCTGACCTAAGTTTTGATCTTGCTTTATTAGCCGATACAGATTCTGAAATTGAACGAGGTCCTTATCTTCAGTCTCCAACACCATCATCCATTCATATCAGATGGAAAACAATTATTAATGAAACAACAAAAGTTCTTTTTGGTGAAACGATGTTTTATACTGATTCATTGGAGATAATAACTAATCAAAAAGAGCATGATATAAGAATAACAAATCTAAGCCCGAATACTAAATACTATTACGCAGTTTGTTCTGCGAGTGAAATATTAAAAGGGGATAGTACAAATTTTTTTATCACTCCGCCTGCCGTTGGTGTTTCTGAAGCAGTAAGAATTTGGACTATGGGTGATATGGGAACTGGTGAAGTACAACAAAATTTAGTTCGTGATGCTTACTATCAATATACCGGGAACAAATATACCAACTTAATGGTTTGGTTAGGTGACGATGCATATCCTACTGGCACCGAAGAAGAATATAATTCGAATATCTTTAATGGACATTATGAAAGAATTTTAAGTCAAACTCCTGTTTTTTCAGCAATCGGAAATCATGATTTGTTTTCCTGTAATTCAGCAAATCAAACCGGTCCTTATTTTGATCTTTTTAATTTCCCTACGAACGGTGAGTGTGGTGGAATTCCTTCGAGCACTGAAGCTTATTATTCCTTCAATTATTCGAATATCCATTTTGTAGGTCTTGAATCTAATATCGATTCCTTTGGAACGGTTGCAACTTCAAACATGTTGAATTGGCTTGAAAGCGATCTGCAATCGAATACAAATAATTGGACGATTGTTTATTTTCATTGCCCTCCTTATTCAAAAGGGTACCATGATTCGGATGTTGATTCTGACATGACGTTTATGCGCCAATACGTAAATCCAATATTAGAAAATCATAAAGTTGATTTGGTGCTGAGTGGTCACGATCACGATTATGAACGGACTTCATTAATCAGAGGCCATTTTGGTCTATCAAATACATTTAACTCGACTTTGCAAATTGATTCCGGAAGTGGTGCACCTCCGAATTATTATCATAAAATTCCTCCTTATTTCTTTGGAACTGTATATGCGGTGGTCGGTTCCGGAGGAGGACTAGAACCCGTTCAATCAACCTGGCCGCACCCTGCAATGTATACTGCACTTGATACTTCTTACGGTTCGCTTGCTATTGATATTTTGGGTGATACACTTAATGCCAGTTTCATAACTTCAAGCGGAAATATTTCGGATCGGTTTTCGATAATTAAAAACTCGGCTATTGGAATCGATGATGTAAAATCAAATTCTGATCAAATGATTCTTTCTCCAAATCCGGTACATGATATTTTATCTGTAAATTACATCACTCAATCTATAAGCCCTGTTTCTGTGCAAGTAATAAACTCGTTGGGAAAGGTGGTGAAAGAGTTTCATAGTGAATCAGCTTTATCGAAAAAAATTACTATTAATGTCGAAGAATTGCCCAAAGGTCTTTACTTTGTTTTATTGTCTGGTAAAAATAGTGCTCGTCTGCAAAAGAGTTTTATTAAAGAATAATTCAATAATTTAAACAGAGAATAAATAATTCGCCAAATATTGATATTGGTAATTTATTTATAAAATCAATAGCGAAGTAACAAATATGGATTCTCCTTTTATTTTATGTTTCAGAGGTTGATAGAATTATTAAATAACAGTTTATTCAAAGGAAATTGAAAAATCAAGTTGTCAATTATTTATTTTCACATCGATTCTACTTAGTAGTAGGGATTTTATTTTCATCTTTTTATGTTAATGGCCAAGCTAATAATTTTGAATTTTATTTATCAAAAGCTTTAGAAAACAATCCTAATCTAAAAGAGAATACAAATTTTATTAAGTTAAATCTAACTGATAAAAATATAGCTCTGGCTCAATTCAAAAAGCCTCAAGTAAATATTAGCTCTCAATATTTGTTCGCTCCCTACTTTTTTAATAATGGAAGAGTTATTTCTATAACTAACTATCCTGAATATAATGCTTATGGTTACAACTCTAATGTAACGAATGGGGGTTTGTATTCTGTGCAATTGAATGCAAGCATTCCTTTGCTCACAAAGAACATTATTAATCCTCGAGTTGACCAACTCTCAGTAGCAAATCTTGCTATTCAAAATAACAGAAAAATACTTGAACATGATTTGAGAAAAAACATCTTTGAAGAATATGTAAATGTTTATACTGCTCAGCAAGAATTGAAATTTCTCAAAACAATCGACTCATTGATTGTTGACCGGTTGCAAATTATAGAAAAACTAACCTTGCAAGGCCTTTCTTCTCAAAGTGATTTTATTTTGATGAAAATTGAGCAAAAGCAAATTCAAACAAATATTGGCCAACAAAAAATAATTTTGAGATCTGCATTTTCACTGTTAACTACCAACTGCGGATTAATCGACTCAGTACAAATAGAACTTGAGAAGCCAACGATTCTTAAATCGGAATTGAAATCAACACCGAATTATCAAAATAAATATTCTATTGATAGTCTAAAAATTGCCTTAGATCAAATTGTTTACAATACTAAGTATAAGCCGCAGCTGTTTGCCTTTGGTAATACCGGGCTTAATGCAATCAATTTAGAAAGAGTACAAAATAATATGGGGATAAGCGCCGGAATTCAATTGATCATTCCAATTTCAGATGGTGGTCAAAAGAATTTGGTTTCAAGTCAGAATAAATTAATTCTTGAAAACTTATCTGAATATAAAAAGCAAAATGATATTCAATTCAAAAATAATATCAAGTTGTATAATGATCAATTAGATCTATTAACCAATTCAATATTGCTTATTCGCTCTCAAATTTCCGATCAAGAAACATATTTGAATTTAGTCAAAGATAAATTAGTTAGTGGACAAGTTTCGGTTATGGATTACTTGATTTCTCTGCAAAATTATTATTCAACAAACAAAGACCTAATAACCGCTGAATCCAATTTGTGGCTAAGTCTAAATTTATTCAATTACATTAACTGGTAAGACTAAAATGATGACTTTAAAAAAAATTCAAATTACGATACTATTTTTAGTGCTCGTGCCTTTAATATTTATTCGGTGTTCAAATGTTGATCAAACTAACAATGAAAATTTAATAGTAAAGATTGCTGTTACTACAGTAAATCCCTCAATGCAATCGATTACAAATTATATCAAATTTAATGGAAGTACAATGTTCCAGAAAAAAGATAATATTCGATCAATTAATACCGGTTATATAAAATCGCTAAATTTTAAAGTCGGTGATTTAATTCAATCCGGACAACAATTTTGTCAAATTGTAACAAAGGAGCAGGCGGCATTAAAATCTTTTAAAAATCTTGATTCAAGTTTAATAAAATTTCAATTGCCGGTACCAATTTATTCAAATGCGAAAGGAGTGATTGGTACAATTGGTGTAATGCAGGGCGACTTTGTAAATGAAGGTGATGTTATTGCAACAATTAGTGAGCCGTCATCTTTGGTTGTTTTAGTGAATGTTCCATTTGAATATCACAAACTAGTTTCTATTGGTGCCGCTTGTACAATTTTATTTTCAGATGGATCTATTGTTCCGGCAAAAATTTCAGGAACATTTCCTACAATAGAAACATCATCTCAAGCTCAAACTTATTTTATTCGACTTCCGGAAATTGCAGTACCGGAAAGCCTAAACGTTGTTGTAAAAATGCCGTTGCTTTCAAAAGATAAAGTAAAATGCGTTCCTAATGGAGCCTTGCAAACAGATGAAATGCAAAAATCGTTTTGGGTAATGAAGATAATCGGTGATACGATGGCCGTAAAAGAAGCTGTACAATTAGGGTTACAGAATGATACTTATACAGAAATATTATCGGGAAACATTACTGCCAATGATAAGCTTGTACTTGATGGTGCTTTTGGAATGAGCGATTCTTCACTAATTAGAATTGAAGATAAATGAAACAATTTCTCCATCATAAATTTCAATTCCCATTAATAGCAATTTCTGTTGTCCTATTCTTTTTTGGTGTTTATAGTTTAAATAATCTGAAGACGGGACTGTTTCCAGATATTACGTTCCCGAAAATTAAAGTCATTGCCGACGCGGGTCAACAACCAATCGGAAAAATGATGACTACCGTAACGGTTCCGCTCGAAAATATTATTAAACGGATTGATGGACTAGATTATATTCGAAGTACTACTTCTAGAGGAAGCTGTGAGATTTCTGTTTTTCTGAAGTGGTCGATGGATATTGATAGAGCAAAACAGCAAATTGAAAATTTAACAAACAGTATTCAGCAAACACTTCCACCTGGAGTTTCAATCACTATAGAAAAAATGAACCCTTCTATATTGCCTGTTATGGGTTATTCATTAGAAGGTAATCGTTCAGCAGTCGATTTGAAAAAAATTGCTGTCTATCAAATCAAACCATTTTTAGCTGCTTCACCCGGCGTTTCCGATGTGGCAATAATTGGTGGTAAAACAAAAGAATATGCAATTGTTTTAAACCCGGAAAAAATATCAGCTCTTGGTTTATCATTCAGTAGCATAGAAAAATCAATTTCAGAATCGAACATTCTTCAGTCGAATGGATACATCAAAGATCACAATAGATTGTATCTTACTTTAACAGACAATGCGATCGATAATTTACAAGAACTACAAGATTTGGTTTTGCAAAATACTCCAAGTCGTTTATTGCGTTTGAAAGATGTTGCACAAGTAGAAATTCATGAAGCGAAAGAATATATTAAAATAAATGCTAATGGGAAAGATGCTCCTTTAGTGGCGGTCTTTAAACAGCCGAATGCAAATTTAATTGAAGTGAACGACGGAGTTCAGAAGCGAGTAGAAGAACTAAAAAAATTATTACCGAACGACATTAAACTAATACCGTACTATCAGCAGGCTGATTTTGTAAATGGAAGTATTAAGAGTATCAAAGATGTTTTGTTTATTGGGATTATACTCGCAATATTAGTTGTCATTTTATTTTTGCGATCAGCCTCGAGCAGTATCATTGTATTAATTACTATTCCAATTATTTTATGCCTGACTTTAATAGTGTTGTTATTGATAGGGTATACAATCAATATCATGACACTTGGAGCAATTGCCGCAGCAATTGGTTTGGTTATAGATGATACAGTAATTGTAATCGAACAAATTTATCGGAATCATGAGGAAAAACCTAGCTTGTCAATACCTGAAATCGTAAATCATTCAATCAAATATTTACTGCCTGCACTTGTTGGATCTTCTTTAAGTACAATTGTAATATTTATTCCATTCTCTATTATGAGTGGAGTAGCCGGAGCTTATTTTCATGTACTTGCTTACACAATGATAATTACGTTGGCGGCTTCTTTTTTTGTAACATGGATTATTTTGCCAATGTTGTTTCTCTTCATTCCAATAAAAATGAAAGTGCATAAAGTAAAGGAGGCACAAAATAAATCATGGATTTCTTATTTTATTCATAGGCCTCTTATCAGTTTGATTTTTGTTTGTGTAGCTATACTTGTGCTTTACTTTGTTCCTCCAAGACTCACTTCCGGATTTTTACCGGAAATGGATGAAGGAAGTATTGTCCTCGATTTTTCAAGTCCGCCGGGAACTACGTTAGAAGAAACAGATCGAATGCTAAAAGGAGTCGATCAAATTCTTGCAAATCAACAAGAGGTTGAGAAATTTTCAAGGAGGTTGGGAACGCAAATGGGTTTCTTTATTACCGAACCCAATCGGGGTGATTATCTTATTGAATTAAAAAAGAATCGGAACAAAAGTACCGAAGAAGTTTCGGCAGAAATCAGAACTAAAATTGAATCGTCCATTCCTCAACTGATCGTTGATTTTGGTCAGGTTGTAGGAGATATGCTAGGCGATTTAATGAGTAGCATTCAGCCCATCGAGATAAAAGTTTTTGGCGACAATCAAGAAACAATAGAGTTGTACAGTAAAAAAGTGGCCAATGAATTAAGAAAAGTTGATGGCACAACAGATGTATTTGACGGCATTGTGATAGCCGGACCTGAAATAAATATTAAGCCTAACGTAGAAAAACTTTCGCAATTAGGATTGACTACTGTTGATTTTCAATATCAATTGCAAACACAAACTGAAGGAAGAAAAGTGGGAGAGATTCTTGAAAAAGATCAACGAGTTGATATACGTTTAATTTATCCGAATGCATACGCTAATTCAATTCGTTCATTAGAAGAGGCTAGTATTTTATTGCCTTCCGGCTCAATGAAACCTATAAAGTCAGTAGCAAAAATAAAATTAACAACAGGCGTAGCAGAAATAAATAGAGAAAATCAAAAAATGATTGGAGTAATATCGGCTCGATTAAATAACAGAGATTTGGGAAGTACGTTGAAGGATATTAAAACTCGCTTGGCCAATAATATTCAGTTGCCGGTAAATTATCATATAGAATATGGAGGAAGTTATGCGCAACAACAGCAAGCCTTCAAAGAATTACTTTTAATTTTATTAATGTCATCGTTATTTGTATTTATTGTTTTACTTTTTCTTTGCCGAAAAATTGTAATAAGTTTTGTAATTATTTTTATCTCCATTTTAGGAGTAAGTGGTAGTTTACTTGCTTTGTACATTACACACACACCATTGAACGTAGGTAGCTATACAGGTATAATAATGATAGTTGGAATTATTGCAGAGAATGCAATCTTCACCTATTGGCAATACCAAGAAGCGCGGTTAACGAGCGATAGTGAAAGCAGTATAGTATTTTCCATTTCAACACGACTTCGACCAAAACTAATGACAGCAAGCGCAGCAATAGTAGCATTGTTTCCATTAGCATTAGGAATCGGAACCGGAGCACAAATGCACCAGCCATTAGCAATTGCAGTAATAGGAGGATTAGTAGTAGCGCTTCCATTATTATTAATTGTACTTCCGACTGCTATAAAGAAAATTAGCAGATGATTAAAAATTTGTTGAAGAGTTTGAAGTGTGAGTGTGGAGATCGAAAGTCTAAACTAGTTTCGATTTTTCACACTTCACACTTCACACTCAAACTGAATTTTAGTGCGAGTGTGGAAAATTGAGTTTGAGTGTGAAGTGTGAGTGATGAGATTGAAAGTCTAAACTAGTTTCGATTTTTCACACTTCACACTTCACACTCAAACTGAATTTCAGTGCGAGTGTGGAGATCAAATTTTCTATAATTTGGTCGCTACCACACTCACACTCCACACTCAAAACTGCATCAGTACAGTGGAGCAGACATAAGTCGAATCTTTTAATGGAGGATATTTCGAAATTGGTGCAAATTTGAAAATTTATCAGCTCGTAGAATCAATTATTTTTGTCATTTCAGATTCTTGCCTCCTTACAAAAGGGTCACTACTTTTTGGAGATCGCCGCTTCGTTTTTAATTTTGTTTTTGTCATTCTGATTGCTTTTGTGTAAAGTTATTTCAAGACGAGACATACTACTGACCGAGTATGCTAATACATTTTTTCTAAGCTGACAAGCCTTCTGCAAAATTATCAAAGGCAATATATGCATGATCTGTACAGTAACCAGATTTGGATCGCGTTTTAAGAACACTTTGACATTGCCTGCTCAACAAAATTTTAAAACTCTTTCCCTTCTATTCCTTAACCAACTTAGAGTACCACTGATTACCCAGTATTACAAAATAAATCCCGGGTGATAGGTTGGAAATATCAACATCAGTAGCATCGTTCGAAATCGTTTGCTTGAAAATTAATTTTCCGTCAATAGCTGTAAGTTTCACTTCCATACTATGTTGTATGTTGCCAACAATCTTGAAATAATCATGGCCGGGATTGGGCATTAGCGAAAATTGATTCTGAACAATTTCATTTACTTCAAGACAATTATCCACATAAACCATCAATGTATCCGTAGCCTTACAATGTGTTACGCTATCTGTCATTTGTACATACAATTGCAGTGTATCTGTCTGCGTAGTATTCACATTAAAGAAATTTGCAAATGTTGAATCCTGCCACAAATAAGTATAGCTCATGGACGGACCGGCAATCACTGTCATGCTATTACCAACACATGTCGTAGAATCTATTCCGAGATTTAATGGAACGGCAGGATAATAACTGACATACAATGTATCAGAATAAGATTCACAGGAACTCCCGGCATTCATAATAGCATAGTAATATCCGGGTTGTGTAATTTTAATAAACCTAGTCGTATCACCATTACTCCATGCATACGTATTATATTGTGCTTGTATATACAAGTCAGTTGTGTCACCGGGACATCCTTCTGACGACAAGTTTCTTACTGGTAAATTATTGAATTGAAGGGAAGGCAAAATATAATTAGTAACGTTTTGATTTGTGCATCCAAATGAATCCATTATAACAACTGAGTAAAGGCCATAATTGCCCTGAGTAATACTGGCGTAGTATTCAAAATTAGTAGCTCCCGGTATTAAAATAAAATCTGAGTACCACTGATAACTAACTCCTGTTGCAGTTGTGAAATATCTTGTCGTGTCATTTACACATGGATGCGAATTGTAAGGATTAATATCTGGTGGCGCCGGACGCTGATGTATTAAACCTGTAAATAGTGCTGTGTCAGTTCCACACAGACTTGAAACAATTAATTTGTATTCTGCACTTTGATTAATTAACAATGTTGTTCCTGTTTCAAATGGTAGAATTGTATCGTTCCTGAACCACTGAAAAGTATAACCTGGTATTTGTGAACTACTAGAAGACACTCTGAGACTGTCGCAAAAATGTAATGTATCCGAAGAAAAAATAGTTGTTGGAGATGATAAATATGACAGGTAAGGAGAAAATAAAGGATAATTTATACCAGTGCCATCTGTTACTATCACACTGTATAATCCGGAAGAGGTGAGTTGTATTGAATTTAAAGTGGCGCCCGTGGACCAATGATAGGCTGCTGCAGATTGAATGACCGATAAAGTTGCTGTATCGCCGGTACAATATATCTCACAAGCTTGCGAATTACTAATTGAATATGGAGATATAATATCGCCGTTTGCATCTGTCTTAATTATACGCAGCAGTGAATCTGAATGACCGAATATCATAAAGCCACCATCGAATGTGGGTTGAACGATTTCACCGGTATTATTAGCTGTACCTCTAAATGTTTTTGTCCAAACACTATCCTCATTTTTGTCTAACTTCATTAGGAATATTTTTGAAAAAGGTGAGGCGCAAGGATCACCATCGGTTCCGGTTAATATATAACCACTATCCGGACACATTTGAATATCGTAAGCAATATCCTTTAAGTTATTTCCATAATATCTCGTCCACAATGAATCACCTAAACTGTCTATGTACATTAGCGATATATTTTCATTCCCGTTGATGGATTTTCCACCGGCAATAAGCGATCCTTGATTAAATGTTCCTGTTATTGAATGGGCAATGTCATAATCAAAAACTTGAGTGAACCATCCGTTAGGATCATAACCACAAATAAATGTGCTGCTAATATTTCCGCCTGATTCAAATCTATAAGCTGATGGTGCGAAATTATACACAGAGCCCGGAGGAAAACTTGAACCATCTGCAAATGAGTAAATGAAATTATCTAGAGCTGCTGAAAGCCCGTGCCGTATATTGACACCATAACCGTATTCCGTCCTCCACAATTCATTTAAGTTTTCATCGACTTTGACTAATACAGAAGATCCATTCCCGGCACCCAAGTATTGATGATATTCTAAAACATAGGCTGAATCTGGTGTTTTTTTAATTTCACCCCCCTCAGCATATACATCAGCAAAAAAGTCAATAGAATTTATTAGATTTCCACTGGCATCTATTTTACCGACAATACAATCAGCTTCAATGTAACCTCCCATAGAGGATCCTATAAAAATAAAGCTTCCATTATTTGAAGCAACAATTTCCTTTGCATAACATTTATCAAATCCGTAAGAAGAGTAAAGCAATGTATCATAAAACTGCTTCGTCCATGAGAGATTTCCTGTAGAATCATAACGTTCAAAATAAAAACTTGCAGATCCCGTAGTTAAGGTTGTAGCAATTGTACCACATAAAATAAAACCTCCGTCTTCCGTAAGTGCAAACGAATAATATTTAACACCTGCAGGCTGATTGATGTATAAATCATAACCTGTACCGAAGCAATTAGTCGATATAAATAAAAGCAGAAATAGAAATTTGTTCATAGTGTTTTTTTAAAGAATCATTGGTTTATACATTTCCTGTGTTGCTTATCACAAAAGCTTTTAGAAGCAGCAATTCGCAATCTACATTTTTTTTGGCTTATAAAAAATACAAAGTTTTTAATATCACAAACCTTCCTTTATATATTTAGCATGCGATAATTCAAATATTTCTTATCAACGATTTTAAACCCTTAGCCAACTAATACTCGCTCGGCTCAATTTTGTGTGCCTGATTGTG
>JAYTOX010000141.1:0-2086 GCA_043747595.1 Bacteroidota bacterium
GAAGTGAAAATGGTTTCGGCCGATATTGGAAGAGTACTTTTAAATATTTTCAATAATTCCTTTCATGCGCTTTATGAAAAAGAACAGTCATTGAGCTCGTTCGTTCCGACTTTGACAATTGTCACTCGCATAGAAAATGGATTTGTTAAATTAATTATTCATGACAATGGAACCGGAATTCCCGATAAAATTAAAAATCAAATTTTTGAACCCTTCTTTACCACCAAGCCTACCGGTCAAGGAACTGGTTTGGGATTAAGTATTAGTAACGAAATAGTGAAAATGCATAATGGTGAATTAATTGTTGATTCAATTTTAGGTGAATCGACCACTTTTATAATTTCGCTTCCGTTGTCTTGATCAATTATTCAGTATAATAAACAGAAATTTGTCCTTCACTGATAGAAACTGTTCCGGAAATTGGACCCTTCACCGAAACAGAAAAACTTCCTTTCAGTACATTGCTTACTGTATCATTTGAAGTAATTGTAACACTCCCAGGCAAAGCGTTTGTCGATTCGTAAGCATCAATTCCTGTATACAAAACATGGTTGCGGTCGAGCGTTATGGGATAAGTGCCGGGCATAAAATCGTCGAGTTCCAATGTTAAACTCGACCCTGCTCCATTCAATCCATTTATCGTCATGATAGTTCCTAAATCTGCAAAACAACTTTGATCTGCACACCACGTCACTCCTGAAACTTTTGCCGATAATTTATTAGGAATAATACTGGTGCAAGAATTGGTTGTAGTAGGAGTAGTTGGTTCATTTTCCTTTTTACAAGAAAAAATAAATGCAGATAATGCTAAAAATGCGATTGTGATTTTTTTCATTTTGCAAATAAACGGAACGCCAAGAGATTTTACAATTATTTTCCGGATACGGTAAACAGAATCCTTTTTCAAAACATATTTGGTTTATAGATCATAGAAACAAACAGTTTTTAGAAAACATGAAGCTATTTTTATTACATTTTGTTGTTGTTAAAAAGTAGGCGAATTGCCACTCATACATATATATAAGAGCAATGAATTTAAAAGCGTTGTTTTGCGTCATTTTGGTGTCAACAATTCATTGAAAAGCTGACCTGATTATTGTATTTTTTAAAATATCGACTTTCAGTTCAATAATTTTTTTTTAAATTTTTTTTACAATCTCAGTAATGAGTTAATTCTGAAATCATTGAATCTAATAAATTCGACTTATTTGAAGGTTAAATAAATATGATAAAGAAACTTCTACCATTTTGTTAAAAAATAATTTCTTTTATTTGCGCACATCGATTTTGAAAAAATGGCAAAAAATTTAGTAATAGTTGAGTCGCCGGCGAAAGCCAAGACGATTGAGGGATACCTCGGAAAAGATTTTGTAGTTCGTTCCAGCTATGGGCACGTTCGCGATCTTGTAAAAAGCGGAATGGGAATTCAAATAGAAAATAACTTCGAACCTACCTATGAAATAAGTCCCGACAAAGAAAAAGTAATAGACGAACTAAAACGATTATGCAAGAGCTCAGAAATTGTATGGCTAGCGACCGATGAGGACCGTGAAGGAGAAGCAATATCTTGGCATTTGTTTGAAAGTTTAAAACTCAGTAAAGAAAATACAAAACGAATAGTATTTCATGAGATCACGAAGAAAGCAATCACCGAAGCAATAAAATCGCCTCGTTCGATCGATAAAAATTTGGTTGATGCTCAACAAGCAAGAAGAATTTTAGATCGTTTGGTTGGTTTTGAACTTTCGCCGGTTCTTTGGAAAAAAATTCGTCCACAACTTTCTGCCGGAAGAGTTCAGTCGGTTGCCGTTCGATTAATTGTAGAACGAGAAAGAGAGATTGATGTCTTTAACATTACAGCATCTTATAAAGTAGTAGCCATCTTTGAATCGAATGGTAAATCGTTCAAAGCTGAATTGCCTAAAAAATTCAAAACGCGTGAAGAAGCAGAAGAGTTTTTAAAGAGCTGTTTAGGAGCTGATTTTACAGTTAAAAATTTAGAAGTTAAGCCGGGTAAACGTACTGCCTCCGCTCCGTTTACAACATCGACGCTACAACAAGAGGCTGCGAGAAAATTAGGTTATGG
>JAYTOX010000142.1:0-24723 GCA_043747595.1 Bacteroidota bacterium
TAATTCTTTTAGCGCCCGACGGATTAAAACCAACAGGACTTTATCGATTTGTAACACGAAATTATTTCGGTAAAAAATTATTTCAAAGAGTAGTAACCAATCCTACTAGAATCATAAAATTGGGCGAGCTGATGGTTCGTTTTAGAATGTTGCCGGAAAAAAAATTACGCTTTTTAAAATACAATTTAGAAGACCAGTTGCGTAGAGACAAAGTGTATAACACCTGGATGATCTACCGTTTTGCCATACCTAATTTACCACTTATCAAATCATTTTTAAAAGCAGAAGAGAAGAAGGCATATTTGTTTTTTGGAAAGTGGGATGTTCTTATGCCACCATCACTTGGCAATACGTTTAAGAAAGATGTGGCAGATAATTGCGAAGTGAATATTATAGACACCGGTCACCAACTTATCTCCGAAAAAAATTTAAAAGCAATTGCAGAAATTCTAAACAGAGTATAAAAAAAAACGATGCTGACCAAAAAGGACGGCATCGTTTTTAAAGAATAGTTAAGAGAACTATTTATTATTTTTTTCGCTGGAAACAGTAAGTTTTTTACGACCTCTTGTACGGCGAGCAGCAAGTACTCTACGACCGTTTGCAGTTGCCATACGACTACGGAAACCATGCTTATTTTTTCTTCTTCTGGTGGAAGGTTGGAATGTCCTTTTCATATTGTTGTGCTTTTACTCTAAAAACTGGATGGCAAAGGTAATATTTATTTCAAAAGAACAAAACAATTGAAGTTTTTTTGCTAATTCGCTCCATCCTTGATTATCAGCCAGTTTCGCTATTAATCGATCAAAAAAGGCATTAAAGATGTAAAACTATGCAGTCAGATAAACGATCTTTTTGGTTTCGAAAAACTCCTCGTCAAACCAATTGCTGATATCTATAATATTAGCATCTTTTCCGGTTTCTTCAACTTCGGCCTTTAGCTCTCCACCTTTTAGTAAGATCCAACCATTCTGCAAATCGTTTACTCCACCTCTTTTGAGCACTTTGGAAGTCCACTGTACAATTTCTTTTGCGGGAGCCACAGCTCTGGAAACAACGAAATCAACTTTATCTTTTACTTCTTCTGCCCTACACTTTTGAGCCAGCACATTAGTTAATCCAAGTTGATTCACAACTTCATCGACCACAGAAATTTTCTTACCGATTGAGTCGACTAAATGAAAATTAGATTCAGGAAAAAATATTGCAAGTGGAATGCCCGGAAATCCGCCGCCGGTACCAACATCAAGCACCATCGTACCCGGCTTGAAAGTAACAAGCTTGGCAATAGCTAATGAATGTAAAATATGATGAAGGTAAATTTGTTCAATGTCTTTTCTCGATACAACGTTAATGCGTTCGTTCCAATATTCATAAACGGGACGCAATTGTTCAAACTGTTTTAGCTGTAAAGGCGAAAGGTCTTTAAAATATTTTTCAATAAGATTCAAGAGCAAAGTGATTAAGAGTAACAATCGAAAGGCCGAAAAAACGATCGACAATTACCTGATGATAAATTAAATTTGCTCTTCTTGATTTTTCAGGATCTGATACAGAAATTCTCGTGCGCGAAAAAGCTGAGCTTTCACAGTACCGAGAGGCAGTTTCAGTTCGTCTGCAATTTCTTCGTAAGAGCGTTCTTGAAAATAGCGTAACTCAACTAATCTTTTGTAACGCGGTTTAAGCTTTTCTACTACTTCGCGCATTAGCAATGCTTTTTGCTTTTTGATCATGTCTTCTTCCGGATCAAGCATTGGCGACTTTATTTCAAATTGCATTTCCTGACCGTTATCATTCTCCATATTCTTGTCGATTGAAAAAGTGAATTTCCTTTTTCTTCTGATGAAGTCGATACAATTATTCGTTGCAATTTTGAAGAGCCACGTACTGAAAGCGAAATCGGGTGTGTATTGATGAAGATTTTTAAATGCTTTACCGAAAGCTTCGATCGTAAGATCATCGGCATCGTCGCGATTGTTGACCATCTTCAAAAGCATAAAGTAAATGGAATCTTTATAACGCTGCATTAATTCCGCATAAGCTTTTTGATCGCCTTTTACTGCACAGAGTACTAACTTGTAGTCGATCTGGGCTTTTTCGGAGAGATTAGGGTTTACTTCCATGTTTGTTGTTTTGAGAAGATGTTAGCTATATAAAAGAATGGTTGAACAAAAGTGTGTATGCATTCCAAGAGTGGAAAAGACCAAACCAAATCAGTCTCTTTTAGTCTTTTTGCACATGAGTATATAATGGGTAGTTTCAATAATTGCAGACCAACGTATAAAGATACTAGTATTCTCCATTCATATTGAAGAATTAACAAAGCGATTAATAACAAAAAGAATAACAACGTTGAAATATAATTTGTGAAAAGAAAAATGCTATCACCAAATTTATACTGTCCAGAAGTGCTCATGTGGCGCTTCTTCTGTTTTAACCAATCAGAAAACGTTGTTTTAGCTTCCGAATAGGTAAACGATTCCGGGTCAAGTTCAACTTCTGTATTTTCAGAGCTCGCATTCTGATTAACGAAAAGATCGTCGTCGCCCGAAAGAATATGATTATGTTTTGCAAAGCCTTTGCTATTAAAAAACAGACTTTTCTTATAGGCTAAATTGCGACCCACACCCATGTAAGCATTTTTGCCAAGTGCAGCAGAGAGGTATTGAATGCCGATAAAAAATGTATCGAAACGAATAAGTCGATTTAAAAATCCTTTTGCTTTCTGGTACGGACCATAACCTACAATAATTTCGGTATTCCTGGCAAAATGTCGTTGCATTAACGCCAGCCAATTTTTACTTGCAGGAATACAATCAGCATCGGTCAACAATAAGTATTCGTTCTTAGCGGCTTTAATTCCGAGTGTAAGAGCAAATTTTTTCCCATGACGGTATTTCTCTTGCTCTTGAATCGTCACAATTTTTAAATGAGGGTAAGACGCTGCAATTGATTCGAGATAGTCAGAGGTTTCATCCCATGAGCAATCGTTGACAACAATCACTTCGAAATCGGGATACGTTTGTTCAAGTATAGCCGATAAATATTTTTTCAATCGCAGCACTTCATTTTTAGCACATATAATTACCGATACCGGATGTGGTCCACCCGTTACCTGATTATAGCGATAGAAAGCGAGTCTCCTATAAAAAAACCAATAGTAAACCAACTGAATTACAGCAGTAATAAGCAACAAAATAAAAAGCAGACCGCAAAGGTCGAGAGTAAAGTGAAACATGCAGAAAGAAGAGATTCCTGTAAAGAATTGTGATTTGTACAAAAGTAAACGGCCTCTTCATATTTAAGTGTTTATATTTGGCGAGATATTAACGTAAGATTGTTAATCAGGAATGAAATTTAAAATCACAAAATCAGACGCTCACAGCAATGCGCGAGCAGGAGAAATAAAGACCGATCACGGATCGATTCAAACTCCTATTTTCATGCCTGTTGGAACAGGAGGCACAGTTAAAGCTGTACATCAGCATGAACTTAAGGAAGATATAAAAGCTCAGATCATTTTAGGGAATACGTACCACCTCTTTCTTCGACCAGGTTTACAGGTGATGGAAGCGGCAGGTGGACTCCATAAATTCATGAATTGGGAACTACCAATTCTTACCGACAGTGGAGGATATCAGGTCTATTCTTTATCCGACCGCAGGAAAATCAAGGAAGAAGGAGTGTCGTTTTCCAGCCATATCGACGGATCGAAACATATTTTCACGCCTGAAGTGGCAATTGATATTCAGCGCGTCATCGGAGCAGATATTATTATGGCTTTCGATGAATGTACTCCTTATCCGTGCGACCATCGGTATGCAAAAAGCAGCATGGAAATGACACATCGTTGGCTGAAGCGATGTTGTGTACACATGGACAACACTGAACCGAAGTATGGTCACACGCAAACACTTTTCCCTATTGTTCAGGGAAGTGTTTATAAAGACCTTCGGTTGAAGTCGGCCGAGTTTATTGCAGCTCAAGAAAGAGCAGGAAATGCGATCGGTGGATTATCGGTTGGAGAACCGGCGGAGATGATGTATGAAATGACCGAAGCCGTTTGTTCGATCTTACCGAAAGATAAACCACGTTATTTAATGGGAGTAGGAACACCAATCAATATTTTAGAAAGCATTGCTTTAGGAATAGATATGTTTGATTGTGTAATGCCAACAAGAAATGCGCGTAACGGAACCTTGTTTACACGAAACGGCATGATGAATATGCGAAATGAAAAATGGAAAGACGATTTTTCACCACTCGATGAATATGGAACTTCGTATGTTGATGCTACATATTCAAAATCGTATGTGAGGCATTTAGTAATTAGCAAAGAAATTCTCGCAGCGCAGATTTGTACATTACATAATTTAGCATTTTATTTATGGCTTGTTACAGAAGCACGAAAACAAATTCTCGATGGAACATTCACCACATGGAAAAATGAAATGGTACAAGTACTTGGGAGGAAATTGTGAGTAAGAAGGTCAGAGATCCAGCTGCATTGTTTTACTCATTAATTAAAAATAGAAGTAAGAAATAAAAAATAAGAAGTAAGAAGTAAGAAGTAAGAAAGGTCAAGGTACATTTTTATTAATCACTAATTATTAATCACTATTAAAAATAAGAAGAAATATGTAAGAAAGGTCAAGGGGCATTTTTATGACTTGCTATTTACGAATCTCGAATTTCCACTCACTAATTACTACTCACTAATTACCACTCACTACTCACTTATAAAGATTGAAAATACTCGATAAATATATCATTAAAAAGTTCCTAGGGACTTTCTTTTTTTCACTGGCTTTGATCATTGTCATTGCCGTGGTCTTTGATATATCAGAGAAGCTCGACGATTTTATAGAGCGCAAGGCTCCATTTAGCGCAATAGTTTTCGATTATTACTTTAATTTTATTCCATACTTCGCGAATCTTTTTGCTCCGCTGTTTATTTTTATTTCAGTAATCTTCTTTACTGCAAAGATGGCGAGCAATACAGAGATTGTAGCCATCCTTAACAGCGGGATAAGTTTTAGAAGATTGCTCTACCCCTACTTTGTGGCGTCGCTCTTTCTTGCAGGTTTATCTTTTTACTTTAACGGCTGGGTAATTCCGCATTCAAATAAAGTAAAATTAAATTTCGAAAACCTATACATTAAAAATCCGGTAGAATTTAAAGATCGAAATCTTCATCGGCAAATTAGTCCGGGAATCTATATGTATTTAGAAGGATACAATAATGTTGAAAATGTAGGTTATCGGTTTTCGCTCGAGAGAATTGAAAATGGAAAACGAAATTGGTTTTTAAATTCAGACAGAATTATTTGGGATAGCATAGGCAGCAAATGGAAAATAGAAAATTATTACATCAGAACCATCGTTGGCTTCAAAGAAACGATTAGAATGGGACAACGATTAGACACCACGCTTTCCATCAAGCCTGCAGATTTTAAACGGCGATTGAATAGTATAGATGCGATGGACACTCCAACTCTCAATAAATTTATTCGGGAAGAAGAAGCACAAGGTTCAGAAAATGTGAATACTTATTTAATTGAGAAGTACCGACGAATAGCAGTTCCGTTCTCTACTTTTATTTTGATGTTAATTGGCGTTTCGTTATCGAGTAAAAAATCGAGAGGAGGAATAGGTGTTCAGCTGGGTTTTGGAATATTTTTAAGCTTCACATACATCCTCTTCCAGCAATTCAGTAATACGTTTGCCGTGAATGGATCTATCCCTTCACTCATTGCAGTATG
The DNA here is from genome assembly GCA_043747595.1 of Bacteroidota bacterium. Taxonomy (GTDB): domain Bacteria; phylum Bacteroidota; class Bacteroidia; order AKYH767-A; family 2013-40CM-41-45; genus JADKIH01. The sequence goes on from JAYTOX010000142.1 coordinate 5,763, forward strand.
GATTCCAAATATGATCTTTGCGGTGATTGCATTCTATCTGGTAAGAATTGCACCTAAGTAATTTTATTCGACAATTACGCAGCAAGAGATGTACTGCTTCTAAAAGCGGAATTCCGTTCGGCGAATGATGGCTTGCGATTTATTTTTCACATTCGCCTTCCGATAGCTATCGGAATAAAAATTCCGCTCTGTGGGGTGAAGTATGAAGTATGAAGTCCGAACCAGGATTTTTTTGATTTTAGGATTTTCCTGATTCGTAATTTAGAAAACTGTGCTCGGCTGAATGTTGTGTGATGGGCTGTGTGAGAGATCATTCAGCCGCACACAGTAGAGGGATTAATAATTTATTAATGATTAATGAAGAATGATTCTTTTTAATTGACTGCTATATTAGGCGCTATTCTTTTATAAAATTTCAAATCAAAAAAATCCTAAAATCAGGAAAATCCCGGTTCAGACATTTTTCCGCTAGGCGAAATGTTTATTCCAATAGCTAACGGAAGCTGAGCAATATCTGTTCTTCACTGCTAAACCAAATCTTCCGGCGACCGCTAGGCGAAATGTTTATTCCGATAGCTATCGGAAGCTGAGTAATAACTTTTCTTCACTGCTAAACCAAATCCTCCGGCGGCATTTCGCCTGGGAGTTGGAAGATTGTGAGTGAGGAGTTTGATCTTTGAAGTATGAAGTATGAAAGATGAAGTATGAAGTATGAAGTATGAAAAAATTAAAACATCGCAGCCAATTAATTTATAGCCATTTTTCATTAATCACTATTAATTATTATTTCCGCTCTGCGTGGGAGATTGCTAATTTTTAAAGATATCGCTTCGACTGTTTCTTGGTCAGTCGAAGCGATATCGTTACTTTATGGTCGAAAAAATTTGTCACATTCATTACAATTCCCCCTAAGTAATTTTATTCGACAATTACCTTCACAATTTTTTTTGCACCGCCACTAATAATACGGCAGAGATAAATTCCTGGTTTTAAATTTTCTGTCGAAAAACTATAATGCTTTTTTCCGGTAGGTAAATTCGATTTCAATAAATTCCGGATCAACTTTCCTTTCACTGAATAAAGTGCAATCTCACATGAGGATGGTTCTGGCAAATCAAAATCTATATTTACCACTTCTTGCGCAGGATTCGGATATACAATTAAATTATTGATGTTATTATTCACTTCTATTTGATCGATGTGATTGAATGTTTTATCGACAAAAACATCATAGACTATTGGATTCGGACGACTCATTCCTGATGGATCCAATGCAGCAATATTGGGAGCATCACTTTTTATTCCTCCAACTATAAAACCAACACGCCTGTTTCCATTAAGCAGATTAAGGTCAAGAATATTTCCATTAATAAAATGTGTTGTCGTATCAGGGATGAAAAAAGAATTGGTACCAATAAATCCCGGCATTCGATCATTGAGTTGAAATTCTTGTAACACACCTGAATTATCGCGAGACACCATGCTAATGGTTTGGACGAATGGAACCAATGTATCTTGAACAAGCGCATGGCTGATAGAATCGAGCGTAAACAAACTCATTCCCCCAAAGAAAACCGTGTGCATCTGATTGAATGTAGAATCGAAGATTGGTAAATGCGCAGTAGTGTATTGATTTAAATTTTCATTGAAAGAAGATTGATGAACATAGCCGGAAGTAGTAATATCAATCGGTGTAAGAAATGGTTGGTCTGCATTTTTCTGAAACACTCCACCGAAAGCGGTAAGACCTAATTCGCCATTGGGGAAAATCTGAGGAACTAAATTATAATCGCGACGATGAAAATTATTGGTATCGCTGATCGCCGTATAATTACTCAACGATAGATTTATTCCATCATCATGAATTACAAATTTCCTAATCTCAGAAGTATAATGCTGAACAAACGGACTTATTTGTTGTGTTTGCGCATACGAACCTTCGAAACGATGACCAAAAACTAAATAATAAGTTGAATCTATTTTGTCTAACTCTCCTCCACTTACAGCAAGATTTGTATCGATCAACTGACGAAAGCAATTGTTGATTGCGCTACCACTTGCTACTCTAGCTAACAAGCTATCCAAGTCGATCGATATAAGCGAAGGAAATGTCGTGTACACTCCTGTTGAATCCGACTTACCGTAACCACCAATCATGTAGAGATGAGAATTCTCCTGATGATATTGCATGTTGGAAGAAGATAACGCTTCATACAAAATGAATGGCAAGGAAGTTATATCGGCCGCTTGATATGAATTTAAAATTGGATCAACCACAAAAACAGAATCGTTTCTTCCATAAAAAGGAAAAGCCTGATTGGCTTGCATTACGTGTAGGCCATCAATTCTACCACCTACAAAAATCCATTTACCTTGATACATTGCAAACGCTCCACTATGAATGGCAGGTGCAGCAGTTATAGATGAAGGAACTACATGAATAGTAAATGCATCCTGTGCCTTTAATTGGTAAGATAAAATGAACGACAGAAAAAAAATAATTTTTCTCATTTAATTATTCAAGTTTGATTTAAGGAAAAATTATTTGATAATTAATTTTTGCACAACAGATTCATTTCCTTCTATGAGTTTAACCGTATAAAAACCTTTCGCAAGATTTTCATTACAACTTATTACCGACTCTCCTACTCCTATTGCATAAATGTTATTGGAAACAGACTGACCTAAACTATTTCTAATCTCGACAGTAATTTTTCTGTCGGCGCTGCTATATAGTTTCAATTTAAAATTACCTGTAGCAGGATTTGGAAATAAAGAAACGGTATTTAACCATTTGTTCTCAGGAACTCCAGTGCAAAGATCAACACGCACATCTTGAGAATGCGAATAAGTACAGCCGCTAGGATCTGTATAAGTGTAGACAACTTGCCAGCTACCAACACCGGCAACCGACGGACTGAATGTTGCGAGCGTAACACCTTGCCCTGAAAAAGTACCACCAAGATGATTAGGAGCTAAACTAACATCGCTGTTATAAATACAATACAAAGTATCCAATCCGTTAAACGTTAAGTTAAGCGGAGTTACAAATTTTACATTGATTGTATCTGAATTAACACAAGCGCCATTAGAAACTTCGAGAATATAATCACCGGCTTGATTGGCTGTGATACTTGCACTGTCATTAGCGATTACATTTCCACCATACGACCAAGTATAAGTAAGAGTAGAATTGACGAATGTATTTAATCGTACAGAGCCTGTTCCGCAATCAGAAACAGTATCGGTTGCGTTAAAAATATTTGCTACAGGTGTGCAATCGGAAGATGAAAAACGATAGATAGATCCACCTGCAGTTGAACAATACAACTCTCGTCTATAATCAACACCGAAGGCAATAATGCTAGTAGCGCCTAAAAGTCCGAGATTTGTATCGGCAAATGCACCGGTTCCATTGGGTACTAAGTAGTGCATATTAGAAACACAGTAGTCGCTGTAAAAATATTTTCCGAAGAGCGAATTGTATTTTCCTCCTCTGTAAACATAGCCCCCGGTAATTGAACAACCCGATGGATGGCGATACGTCATGACAGGTGGATAGTAAAACGAATAAGGATGACAAGCAGTGCTGGTAGAATTTCGTCTGTTACCTTCCCAACATTTCCACCCAAAATTCAGATTCGAAGGAGTACCTACAGGAATAAAATCAACTTCTTCAACAGTATCTTGCCCTACATCACCAATCCATAAGTCACCTGTTTGTTGATCAAAACTCCAACGCCAAGGATTTCTCATTCCCATAGCCCAAATTTCTCCTCGACCGCCACCGGCACTAGCAAACATATTTGATGGAGGAATAGCGTAAGTTGGAATAGAAGGAGAAACATCTATACGCAACATTTTTCCAAGCAAAGAATCCGGATTTTGGGCACGATTTCCAGGGTCGCCGGCTGAACCACCATCACCTGTACCTATATATAAGTAGCCATCGGGACCAAATGCAAGATGACCACCATTATGATTAGAGTAAGGCTGATAAATTCTTAAAAGTATTTCTTCACTGGCAGGATCAGCAGAATCGGGCGAAGACGCATACGTTCTAAAACGAGAAATGCGCGTTTCGCCATTGGGTTTCGCAGTATAATTCAGGTAAAAATATCTGGAAGTAGCGTAATCGGGTGCAAACGCGAGACCTAACATTCCTTGTTCCGAACTTAGTAAAACAATTGAGCGAATATCTAAAAAAGGACGAGCTCTTTTTACTCCGTTGGTGTCTACTAATTGGATTGTCCCTCTTTGTTCTAAAACAAACAATCGGTTGTCACCACAATTTTTAATATCAACAGGAATTGAAAAGCCGCTTGCAAATTGTGTGAGCGTAACTTGAGCAGACAAATTAGCTGACAAAAAAAAGAGAGCAATCAGAGGCAAAAAATATTTTTTCATAAGAGTACAATTTGGGTTATGAGCAAATGTACTAAAAAAGTGGAATTACAAGGTAAGAACTATTAATCCGAGCGTGAAGTTTTAATATGTTTGAAACCTAATTTACCTCACAAAAAAAGGCATCCAATTAGGATGCCTTTCAAATTTGGTAAAAATATCTTAGAATATAACTTTAGCAGCTACGATGGCCAAGCCAGAAATAAGAACGGCATCGACGATTAATAACATATAAAGACTAAAAGGAACGCTTTCTGAAGTAGTAACAGTATTGCTGTTTGCTTCATCCTCTTCCATGTGATTATAACTTACTACAGGTTCGTTTTTCATAGTATCTTTTTTATTCATAATACGATATTCAACTCCATTGTTTATATAACAATCGATAACTAATTATTGTTGCAAGAAATACATCTTTTTCTCCGACCTTAGTTCGTTAATTTAGCTAACTTTCCACTCTTAACTACGAAATGGTGGCAGTATTTAGTGTAAGAGAATGACCGCATTCTTCAATTATTCATTTAGGCAACAAAAAATTTTAACTCTGGTTCGTGATTCTTACTAAAAAAATTCTGATGGTTGAGCCGGTTGGTTTTCGATATAATGAAGAAACAGCAACAGATAATGTGTTTCAGCAGAGAGCCCTTGGTGAATCAATCAAAAATGAATTCGAAAACTTTCAGTTGCTACTCACCCAAGCAGGAATTGATATTACTACATTTCGACCAACAGATAGTACTACTCCGGATGCAGTATTTCCAAACAATTGGTTTTCCACTTTTCCGAACAAAACACTTTTTCTTTATCCGATGAAGACATCCAACCGAAGGTTAGAGAAAAGATCGTCGTTCATTAAATCGATTGAAAAAAATTACTCATCAACAATTGATTTTTCGTATTTAGAAAATGAAAGCATAATTTTGGAAGGAACCGGGAGTCTAATTATTGATCATCAGGCGAAATTGGCTTTTGCTTCACTTTCAGAACGAACAAATGAAGATGCAATAAAAATTTGGTCAGAAAAATCGAGTTACCGTTGTGTAGTTTTTCATTCGTCAGATCAATCTGGCGAATCAATTTATCACACAAATGTTTTGATGACACTGGCTGTCGATTTTGCAATTATTTGCCTGGAAGCAATTGCACATAATGAAAGAGACTATATTATAAAGGAGATTGAACAATCCGGACGAAAAATAATCGACATCACATTTTCTCAAATGAATAATTTCTGTGGCAATTGTTTAGCGCTGACAAACGATAAAAATGAAAAGCTATTGGTAATGTCAGAGAGAGCAATGGACAATTTCACAGGCGATCAACTTTTCGAAATAAATAAATCATGTAGAATTATTTCTTCCTCGCTAACAGAAATCGAGAACATAGGAGGCGGAAGTGCTCGTTGTATGATTGCTGAACTTTTTTGATACAGATTATTTTATCTCATCAGCCAGTGCTTCGATATCTTTTGCTTTTATGAAATAAGCAAGCCCCTTGTATTTACTATATACAAAACTTCCGGTAGCACTATTTCGAACAACAACAATCTTATCAGTTCCGTCGTAGTACACCATAAAATAATAAAATGGTGTAGCCGATTCCACTATTTTTTTACCCAGATCCTGAGAAGAAATTATTTCTGTTTTGTACGGATATTTATCGAATGGTTTTCCACTCTCTCTTTTATCGACCGATTTAATTGAATTTTCATTCACATACAATTTTTGACTTACAAGGTTTCCAATTTCTTTTTTGTCAACATCGCTTGCAAAATTCCATCGCGGCTTATTCTCGACTAAGCAATTATTTATTACTTGCAAATTATTTTTTAGAAAACCCCAATTCCATTCAGGAATAACAACATCCGATTTACATAACAAAGAAAAAGCATCTAATGTTTGAATTTCTTTAAGTGCATTATATAATCCATAAGCAGTAGGTACCGACATTACAGCCATAACAGTTTCATCGATATTATTTGGCTTGTCTTCCGTCCCATTTTTCCATAATTGAATATACATTTCGGTGGATTGCGTATATTTCCCATACAAGTCAGCACTTTTCACATATTCAGAACTGCGATTGTAACTTCTTAATCCAAAAAAAAGCTTCCCCGGCTTTTTTGCAAGAGTTAGATATTGATCAAAATCAATAATCTCATATTTATTGAAAGTCCAAACTTCTTTTAGAATTTTTTCAATCGTTGCTAATTGTTCTTTATCGATTTCACGAATTACAAAACAAGTTGTTGAAGATCGCATTTCTTCCAAATCTTTTTTCTTAAAATCGGTTGGCTTGATGGCTCCGGGAGGGCCAACAGAAATTTGTGCATTAGTTGAAATGATAAAACAAGCTAAAATAGCTATTAAGAGTAGATTTTTCATGAGAAGAGATTTTGGATGAATGGTGACATTCAAATTCTTTACAAATACAAACAAAAATTCTTATTTTCACAAGATGAAAACAACATTACTTCCACTTTTCTTAATTCTAAGTGTAATTGCTTCACGAGCACAAACTACTTGGTCGAACAAAGTAGCTTCGATTATCTACACCAATTGCAGTAATTGTCATCGTGCAAATGGAATTGCTCCGTTTGAATTGATGAATTACAATGATGCAGTGAACAATTCTTACGACGTATTGTCGGCTGTACAGTTGAACAAAATGCCACCTTGGCCTCCCAATACATCTTACAGCCGATTAGCACATGAGCGAGTTTTGACAGCACAACAAAAAAACGATTTAGCAGATTGGGTAAACGGAGGCACGCTCAGAGGCGATTCGACACTTGAACCTGCGCCACCAGTTTTTTCAACAGCATCAGAAATCACAAATCCGAATTTGATTTTATCAATTCCTAATTACACCGTAAATACGACTACCGATTTATACCGTTGTTTTGTATTGCCAACAAATTTATCGACGGCACAATACATTACAGGCTTGGAAGCTATTCCCGGAAACAGAAGTATTGTTCATCACATTTTAATATTTTCTGATACTTCGTCCACGCCTGCGCAGCTAGACGCAGCAGATCCAAGTCCGGGATACACTAATTTTGGAGGAACCGGATCTAACACCTCAAAACTTATAGGCGTTTGGGTTCCCGGGCAGGCAGCTTTTTTTACACCGGCATCTATGGGAATAAAAATTCCAGCGAATGCGAATATTATTTTACAGATCCATTATCCGGGCGGAATTACTTCGAAGGTTGATTCTACAAAATTATTTTTGCAATTATCTTCATCCTTTCATCGTGAAATTTATATCGATTCACCATTGAATCATTACCAACTCGATGGTGGCGCTTTTTTATCGATTGCACCCAATACTGTACGAACATACACGGCGCATTACACAATACCTTATGATCTTTCAACGCTTTCCGTTGGACCACACATGCACTTATTAGGCAAAAGCATTCGTTCATTTGGAGTAACACCAACCAACGACACAATTCCATTTATCGATATACCGCAATGGGATTTTCATTGGCAAGGATTATATGCCTTTCCTCGATTAATTAAATTACCTGCGGGAACAACTTTATATTCATCAGCTACCTATGACAATACGACGGCAAATCCAAACAATCCGAATTCACCACCGGCATGGGTTTTTCTTGGTGAGTCGACTACCGATGAAATGATGCTAGTTTATTTTTCCTATACATTATATTTCCCGGGCGATGAAAATATTATTGTAGACTCAACATTAGTTACCGGAATTCCACAACCAATTTCCAATTCTGCAATCAGTACAATTCAATTGTATGATGTGTCGCCGAATCCGGTAGCAGGAATTACTTCCGTACAATATTTTATTCCGACTAATGAAAGTTATATTTTAGAAATAACAGATATAACCGGAAAATTAATTCGTAGAATAAAAAATGAAAGAGGTCAAGGCTTGTTTACCGAGCAAATAGATGTGCAGGGGATATCGGCAGGAACTTATTTGTTACATCTCACAAACGGATCAATTAGTAGAACGAAGAAAATTATTAAGGAGTAACTAGAAACAGATGACGAAATTAAAACAGATGCTGGAAGAAGACTATTCTAAGCAGCAATTTTTAGTTATTCTAAAATACGTTGGAGCCGATCAAAAGCGATTCGATGAATTGATTAAATTTGTTTTAGGTCATGATACCGAATTGGCACATAGAGCTTCGTGGCCGCTGGCATATTGTGTAGAACAACATCCGGAATTTTCCAAGAAGCATCTCAAAAAATAATTGCTGCTTTAAACCAACCAATTCATCATGCAGTAAGATGAGGACTTTTAAAACTTTTAACATTTTCACCAATTCCAGTTTCAATGGAATCATGATTAGTAAATGTTTGCTTCGAGGTAATAAAAAGAAGAGAAAAATTAGTTGCGGCAAAAATGTTTGCGGTTTATACAACAGAAAAAATCTGCAAGAAATATCTCGAACTCTATTCTGAATAAATTTCACTCTTAGAAGTTGATGCAGACTTGGCAACTCCAGAAATCAAATCGGTAACAAGAACTTTAAAGATAAATAAAGATAAAATTTTGAAACAATAATATTCTTGAAATAGCACTGCAGCTGTTTTTACAATTTGTGAATGGCTGTTAGAAGCTATCAGATTAGAGAAATAGTAACGTGTAAAAAACAGGTATCGATTACTGAAACGAATACTAATTTGGATAAGGTGGTTAGATATTTAACTTTTCTAGTCTGAAAGCATTCAACTGTTTTAAGCCGGCATTAATCTAACTTTTCCCAATAAAATCCTACCAAAATAACGCTATTATGAAATCACTCCTACCCGGAAAGTGTGAATTATGAAAGTAAAAGCTGAAATTCTGTAATCAGTTTGGCTGATACATTGCCACCTTTGTTGAGTAATAACATCGTTACAATTTCGAAATATCATCATGAGAAATCTAACTAAATTAAAAGAAAATTGGAGAAAGATCAATTGCAAAGCCGAAGAGACAATTGAAATACTTACTGAGGATGATTTGTTTTTTGAAGAAGGACAAAAAGAAGAAATGCTAAAAAAACTCCAATTCAAATTTGGGTCAACTCGAGAGGAGCTTTACAAAATGATCACCAAATTGAAAATCAATACTTGAACAAATTTAGCATTAATAAAAATAAAATGTAAATCAAATGTTTAAATCGATGAATTTCTCTAGAAAGACTTTAACCATAATACCTGTAATTCTTCTTGTTCTAATGACTTTCATTCTACATGTAGGAGCTATTACTTCTTTGTCTGAATATAATTCAATTCAAAATCTGAAAAAGACTTTTATCGTAACGAAACAAAATGAAAATTCAATTCCAAAAACATTTGTCAGCGATTTTCAAAAATTTGTCGAAGAAACAAATTCAAGAATTGAATCAAATAAAAAGCAGTTTGCAGAATTAAGAATGTATTTAGTGGGGGAAAAATCTCAAAATGAAAGAAAAATTAACACCTTAGAATTCCTAGAAATAAAAAACATGCAATTGAAATCAGACCTTGATAATTATGTAATGGATGGCAATGGTAATTGGAAATTAATAAGAGATAAATTTACCGCCGATTTAAAGAAGCTCGATTCCATTTATACAAACATGCTACAATTGACTGCAGAAAACATAAATTAACGATTAATAAAAGAATAATTCGATCATAAAAATATTGATCAAAATCTTACAATAAATTCATATTATAATCCTATCAAAAATGAACACTCAAAATAAACTTAATCAGGATGGAAAGTTTGTACGTCGTTACAATATTTCTAAGGCAATTGTTGAAAATTACTTTATCCCCGCCAACAATGTACAAGCTTTTGATTGCGCCAGAACTAAGCAAGACCTTAATGCAAATACGAGATTTGGTACTCGAACCGAACACTTCATTCTAATATAAGAATTTTCATTACGCTTTAGTACAGTCAAAGGAAAAAAAGAATCTTTCCCCGATTACTTTCTTCCCGTTATTCAACCTTTGTTTCAATTTTTAAAATATAACAAAAATGACTAACGCATTCCCGCTTCTCTTTTCATAGAAACCAGAGGCGGGAATTTTTTATTTGAGTAAATCGGAATTGCGCAACCAAATAGATTAGTTTATAAATCATATAAGATATAACCATACTTTTCTTAAAAGCTTCAAATTATAACAAATATCATGACCTGATTTAATCAAAAAAACGCACTTTTCATGGTTCTAAGGTGCAGTCATTGCTCGTTTCAAATAAATTTTAAAAAATAAAATTACCTTAAAATTATATTTCCTAAATTGCATTAACGCCTTTATTGACGCATATTCTAGAGGATAGTGAAGTGTGAATTATACAACAATTTAATAAAATCGTATAAGATCGCTTCTTGAATGATCAGGTATCTTTGGATGGAAAAATAACTTAATTGGTTATTAGAATTTTACTGAAATAAAAATAAACCGAGCACGCATGAACTTTTCAAAAATCACTTCGAATATCATATTGACTTTACGATATACTATTTTATTCTTCGGTGCTATTAGTATAAACACGAGCCATATTTCTGCTCAATCATTTCAATGGGCTAAATCGATTGAGAGTGAAGGGTACGATGAAGGCTTTGACCTTGCAACCGATTCGGCCGGGAACACTTATGTAGCAGGCATGATAGAATTTGATACTGATTTCGGAAATGGAGTTATACTTACATCAGCAGGAATTCATGATATTTTCTTAGCAAAATATGATCCATCAGGAAATTTAGTATGGGCAAAACGAGCTGGAGGAAAAGGTGGCGACAAAATTCAATCGATCGTACTCGATGGCTTTGGACATATTTATGTTGCGGGCGAATATGAAGATACAAGTTACTTTGAAAATATTATGATGACAACAGCCGGATTAGGGATTAACGATATGTTTATTGCAAAATACGATACAACAGGTTCGGTCATTTGGGTTAGAAGTTTATCCGGAACAGGAACTATTCAAACCAGAGGTTATGGAGTTACGTGCGATGAACAAGGAAATGTATACGCATGTGGTGGAACGAAAGGTGACACATACTACCAAGGAAATTATTTATTTACTTCGGCCGGAGATTACGATGGTACAATTGTAAAATTTGATCCCAATGGAAATTTTCGTTGGGCTAAAAGATTAGGAGGCACAGATAGCGATAAGGCGTATGGAATAGCGAGTGATAAGAATGGATCCATTTATGTTACTGGTTATTTTGTTGGGACTGCCGATTTCTCATCCACAGTCAATCTTACCGGCAATGGGCATACCGATATTTTTCTTGCAAAATATAACACAGCAGGAACACTTCAATGGGCTAAGATGGCAGGCGATACCGGCTTTGATCGAGGTTGGGATGTTATGTTGAATGTTAACGGTGATATTATTATAACCGGTGAATTTCAAACAGGATATTTTGGTACACATCATGTTGTCTCCAGAGGAAATGAAGATATGTTTCTGGCAGCTTACAACAGTAACGGAGATAATCTCTGGGCAATAGATGGTGGCGGCGTAGAAGATGATATTGGCCGTGGACTTGGTCACGACACTGCAGGAAATATTCTTGTAATTGGAGATTATGCATCAGCAGCAACTTTTTCTAATCGAACAATTACATCGAACGGATTTGCAGATATGTTTGCTGCCTCCTACTCTTTTGATGGTTCCACTCTAAATTGGATCAGCACTGCCGGAGGGTTAAGTAATGAAAGAGGGAGAGGAATTGCAGCTGATTATATGGGGAACACTTATGTTTGTGGAGAGTTCGAAGACTCCATTCATTTTGGAAATACGAACTTAATGGGAAATTTAAATTTGGATATTTATGTGAGTAAAATAGTACAAGGAAATTTATGTTCAACACAATTAGTAATCAATTCACAAAATAATTGTGCAGGCCAATGCAATGGTAGAGTTGAAGCTTTATCATCAGGCATATCACCTTTCAATTATCAATGGTCAACTTCGCCTACACAATTTAATGCTACTGCAACTGGATTGTGTGCAGGAACATACTCGGTTACCGTCACGGATGCAAGCGGATGTACGACTACTTCTACTGTTACTATTACTGACCCTTTATTACTTCAAGTTACAACTTCAGAAAATGATGCACTGTGTGCAGGTACATGTACAGGTTCGGCGCACGCAACTGCCACCGGTGAAATCCCGATTACATATTCGTGGACTACAACTCCTATTCAAAATAGTGAAGATGCAACAGGACTGTGTGCGGGAAATTATTCAGTAGTTGTAACAGACAAATATGGTTGTACTACTACATCGATGACTGCAATTAGTGAACCATCTCCACTTCAACAAAGCGCGGTTATTACTAATGCAACATGTATTGGTTGCGCAGATGGCAATTTAGATGTAACAGTTAATGGAGGTACACTTGGATACAGTTACTTGTGGTCTAACGGTGCAACCACTGAAGATCTTTCAGTACTTCAAGCTGGAACATACGAACTTTGCGTAACAGACAATAACAATTGTTCACTTTGCAGTACATACATCGTATTAGATTCAGGAACCGGAATTGTAGTAAACGATTCCGATGAACAATCTGTTTATCCCAATCCTTTTAGTAATTCAACAACTGTTCATGTAAAATCAACCGCTGGTAAAACAACACGATTAATTCTTTACACTTCAACAGGACAAGAAGTTTTTGAAACAAATTTTTCAGGCGACAAATTTATTTTAAATGCAGATAAACTTTCTAAAGGACTTTATTTTATAAAATTAAATAATGAGAATATGCCAAAGACTAAAATGATATCAGTTGTTCTAGAATAATTATGAGAGAAAATAAAGGCGGCTGTTAAATACTTTCTATTTAACAGCCGCTTTTTCTTTTACATCAGTTCTAAGATTAATTGACTATTAGCATTCATTCAGAGCGGGAAATTCAAAAGGAATCAAATTAAATTTTTCGAAAAAATCACTAACAAACTTTTGTTATTCAGCACTTTATGGCAACTCCTAAAGTTAGTGTGAACTCTAAAAAAGTCTATCTTTGCACTAAATAAGCATTCTTTAAAAAATGAGCAAAGTAGAAATTTATCACCCCAAAAATAAAATCCGAATTGTAACTGCTGCTTCTTTGTTTGACGGGCACGATGCTGCAATTAACATCATGCGCAGAATTATTCAGGCAACCGGAGCGGAAGTTATCCATTTAGGTCATGATCGTAGTGTGCTAGATGTAGTAGATTGCGCTATTCAAGAAGATGTTCAAGCAATTGCAATGACGTCCTATCAAGGCGGCCATATCGAATATTTCAAATACATGCACGACCTTTTGAAAGAGAAAGGTTGCGGTCACATTAAAATTTTTGGTGGTGGTGGTGGTGTAATTTTACCCGATGAAATAAAAGAATTGCAATCGTATGGTATCACTAGAATCTATTCGCCGGATGATGGCAGGTCTATGGGTTTGCAAGGTATGATCAACGATATGTTGAAGCAATGCGATTTCCCAACAGGAATAAATATGAATGGTGAAGTTGATCACCTTACTAAAAAAAATCCGAAAGCAATTGCTAAATTAATTTCTTGCGCAGAAAATAATGAGAAAGAATTTGCAACATTAAGAAATAAAATAGATTCACTTCAAGAAAAATCGAAGTCGACCAAAGTTCCTGTACTTGGAATTACCGGCACCGGCGGCTCAGGTAAATCATCGTTAGTTGATGAGTTAGTAAGAAGATTTTTAATTGATTTCAAGGATAAAAATATTGCTATCGTTTCTGTAGATCCATCGAAAAGAAAAACAGGTGGCGCGCTATTGGGCGATAGAATTAGAATGAATTCCATTTCGAACCCTCGTGTGTACATGCGATCACTAGCTACACGACAGTCTAATTTAGCCTTATCGAAATATGTAAAAGATGCAGTTGATATTTTAAAAGCTGCTGCTTATGATCTGATCATTTTAGAAACATCGGGAATCGGACAAAGCGATACAGAGATAATTGAACATTCAGATTTATCGCTGTATGTTATGACACCTGAATATGGTGCTCCGACACAATTAGAGAAAATCGATATGCTCGACTTTGCCGACGTAATTGCACTGAACAAATTCGATAAACGTGGCGCACTCGATGCTTTGAGAGATGTAAAAAAACAATTTAAAAGAAATCATCAGCTTTGGGAGGCAGACGATGAACAATTACCTGTTTTCGGAACAATTGCTTCGCAGTTCAATGATCCGGGAATGAATAGACTTTATCGTGCGATCATTGATAAGATGAATGAGAAAGTTGGAACAAAATTAGATTCTCATTTTGAAATAACGGCAGAAGTATCGGAGAAAATTTACATCATCCCTCCTGCCCGAATTCGTTATTTGAGTGAGATAAGTGAAACAATTAGAAAATATGCGAAGTGGACAATCGACCAAGGAAGTGTTGCACAAAATCTATACAGTCTCCGTAATTCTATTCAGCTTTTAGATAAATCGAAAGTTGATGATAAAGATCGATTGATAAAACAATTAGAAGAAGTTTACCAACAAACTGCATTAGAGCTAGAAGGGAAGAATAGAAAAATTATTGAAGATTGGCCTACCAGAGTAAAACAATATAAAGACGAATTTTATATTTATCAGGTGCGCGATAAAGATGTGAAAGTAAAGACGTACAGTGAATCACTTTCTCATACACACATTCCAAAAGTATCGACACCAAAATATGAAGCTTGGGGAGAAATTTTAAAATGGAATTTACAGGAAAATTTTCCAGGAGAATTTCCATTTACTGCAGGAGTTTATCCGTTTAAAAGAACAGAAGAAGATCCAACACGAATGTTTGCAGGCGAAGGCGGACCGGAAAGAACGAACCGACGATTCCATTACGTAAGCAAAGGAATGGCGGCAAAACGATTATCAACGGCTTTTGATTCTGTTACTCTATACGGACAAGATCCTGATCACCGTCCCGATATATATGGAAAAATTGGAAACAGTGGAGTTTCTATATGTTGTTTGGATGATGCAAAAAAATTGTATAGCGGTTTTGATCTTGGAGATCCGAAGACATCTGTATCGATGACGATCAATGGGCCGGCATCAATCATGACCGGTTATTTTATGAATGCAGCCATCGATCAACAATGTGAAAAATATATTCACGAAAATGGATTGCTAGATGAGACGAAGAAAAAAATTGATACTATCTTCAAAGCAAAAGGAAAGAAACAACCGGTGTATCAAGGCCCGTTGCCTGAAGGAAATAACGGATTAGGACTGATGCTACTTGGAGTTACAGGCGATCAGGTTTTACCTGCCGATGTATATTCCAAAATAAAAGAGCATACGTTTCATGTAGTAAGAGGAACAGTACAAGCGGACATATTGAAAGAAGATCAGGCTCAAAACACCTGTATTTTTTCAACTGAATTTTCATTGCGACTGATGGGCGATGTACAACAATTTTTCATTGACAAAAAAGTACGGAATTTTTATTCTGTTTCCATCTCCGGTTATCATATAGCAGAAGCCGGAGCAAATCCTATAACTCAATTAGCCTTGACACTTTCAAATGGTTTCACTTACGTAGAATACTATTTGTCGAGAGGAATGGATATTAATAAATTCGCACCCAACTTAAGTTTCTTTTTCAGCAACGGAATAGATCCGGAATATGCAGTGATTGGAAGAGTAGCAAGAAAAATTTGGGCGAAGGCGATGAAGTTAAAATACAATGCCGATGAACGCTCGCAGATGTTGAAATATCATATTCAAACTTCGGGAAGATCACTTCATGCGCAAGAAATTGATTTCAACGACATACGAACAACTTTGCAAGCCTTATATGCCATCTATGATAATTGCAATTCACTTCATACAAATGCTTACGATGAGGCAATCACGACACCAACAGAAGGGAGCGTAAGAAGAGCCATGGCAATTCAGTTAATCATCAATAAAGAATTAGGGCTTGCAAAAAATGAAAATCCGATGCAAGGCTCATTCATTACAGAGGAGCTAACCGATCTGGTAGAAGAAGCGGTGATGATTGAATTTGATAGAATCAATGAACGTGGTGGAGTATTAGGTGCAATGGAAACAATGTATCAAAGAGGAATGATTCAAGAAGAAAGCTTGTATTACGAAACATTAAAACATAACGGCGAATATCCGATCATTGGAGTGAATACATTTTTAAGTTCCAAGGGTTCTCCTACAATCATTCCTTCAGAAGTTATCAGAGCAACAACAGAAGAAAAGGAATATCAAATTGACATGCTTAAAGATCTGCATGAATTTTATTCAGACAAAACAGAAGCTATGTTGAAGAAACTTCAGTTATCGGCAGTTCAAAATAAAAATCTTTTTAACGATTTAATGGACGTAACAAAATATTGTTCACTCGGTCAAATAACAGAAGCGCTCTTTGAAGTGGGTGGACAGTATAGGAGGAATATGTAGATAAAAGGGTCAAGGGTCAAGGGTCAAGGGTCAAGGGTCAAGGGTCAAAAATAAAATGTAAAATGAAATTAGTTTTATTTTTTATTTAGAAATTACTTTAATATCTTCCAATGGTAATCGTCAATTTTCCAAATTGTTTTTGACTCCGATATTTCATACACTCTATTCCTTACTCATCGCCTTCAAATACGCTTCGATATTTCCATTATATTTTTCATTTAATGCTTTTCTCATTTCATCTTTTTGAGAATCGTAACGAATGAAATTCATAAAGTAAGCATTGTTCGGTTTATGCTCAGAGAAAAGTTTGCTGTATCGCTTCGGTTTTTGAAATTGAATTGAATCTAGTCCGGCAACAATTTCATTGATCATTTTTTGTTTAAGTAATTCTTTCTCACTTACCGGATAAGTACTTACTTTATTATATAGCGAATCCAATCTGTCGTGACACAACAACATGTAATGAGTAAACAAATCGTAATCTGATTTCCTCGCAATATAATCGTTGAGCTGTTTGGAATCCTTTCCAAAGTAACTTGCAAGAAATCGAAGCGCTCCCTCCTCACCTATCATGCTTGCCAAATTTTCATTCAAGTCAACATTGCTTTTCAGGTACACTGTTGCATGCGTCATCTCATGAATAATCAATTCTGCCAATTGCCCATCCGTCCTACCAAGCATATTTGAAAGAATAGGATCTTTAAACCAGCCTAACGTACTCCATGCACTTACTTCACCATAATCTGTGTCGTAGCCTTGCAACCTCAAAATAGAATCTTCAACTAACCCTTGACGATAATTGAAAAATCCTTTGTAAGAAACATTTCCTAAAATTGGGAACTTCCATTGGTAAGGCTTGAAATTATATTTATCACATGCAGTAATTGTCCAGAGAATTGCTTTCCCCTTTTCATCAAACAATGTTTTATAATTCTTTGAACGTTTAAGGCCTAGTGAATCTTGCGCATAATTGGCAATTATATCTATAAAACGAATTTTTGCTTTCAAAGAATCAGGAAAATTCGCATCATTCAGAACCGTTTCGAGAGGCTTAGCATTCCATACGATTTCCACTTGCCCTTTTAATTGCGACCAACCGTATCTTACCAAAGACCGATTCAAGAATGCCCAAACCACAATAGCTGTTAAGCTAATTAATAATGTAAGTCGAATAAATTTTAAGACCTGTTTCATTGCATGGTAAAATTAACTTTCTTTGTAATGAACAATAAAACAACCTAGCAGAGTTACCAACATGTTTTTTACACTTTCCAAAATATTATCGTTTCTGCTTTTCCCCTTTTCATGGGTAATTTTATTTTTCTTCTTCAGCTTATTTGCCAAAAACCCTATTCGCAAAAAAAAATATTTCCTCACAACACTCTTTATTCTTTTATTTTTCAGCAACACATTTATTTTTGATGCCTTTATGAGAGCATGGGAATATCCGGCAACCAGATCAAGTGAACTTACCGGTCAAAAAATAGCCGTAATGCTAACAGGCATGACAAGCTATTCGCCAGCTAAAAATAGAATAGAATTCAACGACCGATCAGACCGGCTGATGCAAACAATTGATTTGTTTCACCAAGGGAAAATTTCTAAAATAATTCTTTGTGGTGGAAACGGAACATTATTAGCCAATGATGCAAGAGAATTTACAGAACTCCACTCCTACCTTATTCGAAATTGTATTCCTGACTCAATTTTAATCGACGAATTTGTTTCGAGAAATACCTTCGAGAATGCATTGAATACTGAATCGCTTTTATCTGAATCAAACGAAAAAGATTCTATCATACTAATAACAAGTGCCTATCATATGAAACGAGCCTTAGCATGTTTTGTAAAACAAGAAATAAAAGTAATTCCTTATGCTACCGATTACTATAGCGGACCTGTAAAATTTGAACTTGATTATTTATTTCTTCCTTCGGCCGGAACAATGATGAATTGGGAAAAATTATTCCACGAATGGTTTGGCTGTATGATTTATAAATTGACAGGAAAAATATAAAAAAACGCTCCGATCAAATTGACCGAAGCGTTAATAATTTCTAAATTACATTTCTTTCTTCTTTGATTTTATAAATTAGAAAGCATTTGTTCAATTGATTTAATTTT
>JAYTOX010000143.1:0-31119 GCA_043747595.1 Bacteroidota bacterium
ACAATTGGTGGTGTTAAGCAATATGGAAAGTATAAATTCTGTAATGATTCATCAAGGGCTTCAACAAAGTGAACGATTGTTACAGCTGAATAAAATTGCAATCACACAAATGAAAACGTTAATTGGCAACAAGCAATTGAAGAAATTACGGTAAGTTATTTTGTGGCGCATTCTTTTATCGCACCATCAAACTAATGCGTCTCCAACTTCTTTTTATAATGTAATTTATAAATTTCGCTTTTCGATTCTGATAAATTAGCTTTGTTTTAAAATTGAACTTGGGGCATGCATCAGAATTCCTAATTTGTATTGATTAAAAATTCTGTCTGGTAGTCTAAAAGAGGGGTACAGGACATTGAGTTTATGTTGTAGAACTGTATTTGCAAAATTGTTTTGTGGGATATGTTTAATTGCCATTTAGTATTAGATTTGTGTAAGATTGTTTTACAGGGTGTTTGAAAGTTTAATACTATTTAGTGCAAATCTCATTTGGTACTAAGTTTAAGCCCTACACTGTAAACGTATTTTTAATTTGTTCTAATTTGAAATTTCCTTCATCAAAAAATGAGTTTAATGATGTGCTCGTTTATTTTTGAAAACAATAATCTAATCCCCCTTAGATGCTAAAAACCGTAATTCATTTTCAACTGGAAAAAATCAAAACAAACCTTTTGACTTTCCTTCTCGTTGTTGCAACCGCGCTCATAGTAATTTATATTGGTTATCGACACGACACATTAAAACAGAGTTTGGCGTACTTGCTTGTTATGTGGTTGTGTTCATTCTTTATTGATTTGTATGCAATCAAAAAAGCATCAACTGTCGGATTTGTTGTTCGTAATCCTAAACGAGAAACGTACTATTTTTTAGTTTGTTTTTTATTGGGTTTACTGTTTTTCTATTTTCGATTTAGTCCGTCGGTCGATTGGCAACATTTGTCCGGAATAAAAAGACTTGCAGTACTGCCTTTAATTATTTTTGCTTTCCCAATTGCCTTGGCCATCATTTTACTCATTTTAAAATACAAGCCATCCGACTTAGGACTTCGCATGCGAGCTTTCATTTTAATAATTCCAATAATATTAATTTCTGCTCTTGCAAATAGACTTGTTTCTCCGCAAAGTTTAACTTGGGATGCAGTGTTAGCCGAAAGCGGAGGAGTTTTTGGAACATTATTTTCAGGAATAATTTTGGCTGGATTATCAGAAGAATTTTTTAGAGTGGTAGGACAAACTAGAATAGGAGCCTACTTCAATAATTTCGGAATCGGTTGGTTTGTTACGACACTTCTTTGGGCGCTAATGCATTTTCCTAAATGGTATTCAGAAGACTTAAATATTGCCGAAGGCATATTGAGTTCGATACGGATTATCCCAATTGGTTTGATGTGGGGTTATATGACACACAGAACCAAAAGTTTTGTTCCGTCAGTTATTGTACACGGATTAAATTTTTGGGGCTTGCAAAATTTTTGACCAGTCAAAAACTGATAGTGAATATCCGGTAACGAGGCGATTTAGTGTAAGTTTTAAGTTATTTACACCGAAATTTGGGCAAAAGCAGAAATCATTAATTAGGTTCAATAATAGATTATTAATATCTTCGAAAAAGAAGAAGATTAAAATAGAGTAAAAAGCTAGCGGATAGAAATTCTAAAGCCTTCAATTTACGTCTTGTTGTATTTTAAATTTTAAAATAATGAAACTAAAAATTTTACTCACGACATTTATATTGATGTTCGCATTATTTGTGAAAGCACAAATAATATATACGGACTTTATTCCTGATACAACAATTAGTGCAAGTCCTAGTGGTTCGTCAATTGTTCTTTCTTTAGACTTAAATAGAGATTCAATAGTTGATTTAAGTCTGTTTGTTGAACAATCTTATTTTCATTTCGGTCATAGTTATTATACTTGTTATGATGGGGAAATCTATCCTGCTGATACAAATTCTAAAATAGCACATATGACCAACGGGGCATTTGGTCATGGACCTTGTAATACTTTAGTTTTAGATAGCGGAGCCGTTGTTGATAGCAATTTACCTTGGAGTAAGAGTAGTACATTAAATTATGATTGTAACTCTGCGCGCTGCGTTCAACCTGCAAATCGCGAATTTTTTGGTCTTCAACTTTTTATTGATGGAACTGTTTGCTATGGTTGGATTAGATTGCAATCTACGGATCGAACCATAACAGTTTGCGACATGGCAATTAATCTAACCCCAAATCAACCAATTCTTGCTTCACAGTTTACAATCGGAATAAATGAAATAGGGGAAACGTTCAGTGCGAATATTTATCCGGTTCCGTTTAACGATTATTTAAAAGTGGAAAAAAGTAATGATGAGTCGGCAGAAATTATACTCTATGATATAGCGTCTCGAAAATTAATGCAAGAGAAATTTACTAGTTCTACTGTATTAAACACTGAGCAGCTTGCTAAAGGCGTTTACCTTTACGAGTTAAGAAATAAAGCGGGAGTTAGTAAAAAAGGAAAGGTAGTGAAAGACTAATGACAATTTTATTAAAGTAAGAAACTCTTGCCATAAAAACGTCTCCAATCAAGGTATAGCTGCTATTATTGCATTTGAGCATTCCCTGAAAACACAGACGAGGCAAGGAATCTAAAAGCCGAACTTGAGCAGACATTAGGTCTGCAGGTTTTTCTTCAAGTTGCAGCAAAGTAATAACTATCACGGCCGTTACGAAAATTGCTAAGCCTAAAAATATTTTAATTGTTTTGGGAACTTCAATGTGTTTCTGACTAGCATATAGTTTCCGTGCCGACCACTACAGCCTCTAATTGATTAATTGAAATAAGGTTGATAGGTTTTTCGGGATTCATTCTACTTTGGGAGCACAATTTATTGTAGTAAATGCAAAAAGTTTAAATAAAAAATTACGATCTTGTGAGTTAAATATTAAGAACACACTAAAATTAATCCTAGCAAAAAATAAATTATGGCAAATAAAATTTTTCCTTGCTTATGGTTCGACGGAAAGGCGAAGGCAGCAGCAGAACATTATTGTTTAATTTTCAAAAACTCTAAAATAGTTTCCGAAAATCCTATGGCTGTTATTTTTGAATTGAACGATACAAAATTTATGGCCTTGAATGGTGGTCCGGAGTATAAATTTTCTCCTGCTAATTCGTATGTAATTACCTGCGAAACGCAAGAGGAAATCGATTATTACTGGGAGAAGTTGGGCGAAGGTGGAAAATATAGCAGATGCGGTTGGCTCGATGATAAGTTTGGAGTTTCATGGCAAATTGTTCCTTCAATATTAGGAAAGCTTATGAACGATCCGGAAAAGGCACCGAAAGTACTTTATGCCTTTATGCAGATGACTAAATTTGATATTGAAAAATTAATTAACGCATAAAAATAATAATCATGGCAATTATAAATCCTTACATCAACTTCAACGGAAATACCGAAGAAGCTTTTAATTTTTACAAATCTGTTTTCGGTGGAGAATTCGCCGTTCTTATTCGTTTCAAAGATATGCCTAGTCCCGGACAAACGTTACCTGAAAGTGATGCCGATAAAATTATGCACATCTCTTTACCGATTGGCAAATCGAATATGATCATGGCGACCGATTTTGTAGAAAGTATGGGACAAAAAATGATAGAGGGAAATAGGTATTCAATTTCTATAAGTGCAGAGAGCAGAGAAGAAGCCGATAAATTATTTCACGGACTCTCAGCAGGTGGAAAAGTAGAAATGCCTATTTCTGACAGCCCTTGGGGTTCCTACTTCGGACTCTTCAAAGACAAATTCGGAATTCAATGGATGGTAGATTTTGATTCGAGAGTAAACCACTAACAATGAATTGTAAATGGTGAGTAGTAAATAGTGAGTAAAAAAAATGGCTCTTTACTTAAATAAGTGATTGGTGAGTAGTAAGTAGTGAGTAAAAAAAGGACACTTCACCTTCTTACTTCTTTTAAGTAAATAGTGAGTGGTAATTGGTGAGTGAAAAAATGAAGCGTAAACTTCTTACTTCTTTTAAGTGAATAGTGAGTGGTAATTGGTGAGTGAAAAAATGAAGCATAAACTTCTTACTTCTTACTTCTTACTTCTTACTTCTTATTTCTTACTTCTTATTTCTTACTTCTTATTTCTTACTTCTTACTTCTTATTTCTTATTTCTTACTTCTTACTTCTTATTTCTTATTTCTTACTTCTTACTTCTTACTTCTTACTTCTTATTTCTTACTTCTTACTTCATCTCGTTCTGCAAAGAAAAATCATACAGCTTTAAAGACGCAGCTTCCGTGCTTCCTTTGTTATAATAGAAGGCATATTCTCCCGCTGCAATGTCGTTCTCGAAATATACTTTATACATCTGTGTATTTATTTTCTTGAAACGGAACTGAACCGTTCCTTCTGAAAAGCCCGATTCATTTGTAAAAGCTGTGTGTTTCCCAATCGTAATCTGACGACCTTTAGGAGTTACTTTTGCTTTTACCAATACAAAGTCGTTCGGACTCGCAACACCACTGAAAATACTTTCTGCTACTGTATTCATTTCTTTTCTGTCGTTACCGGTGAAAATAAAATAGAAAACCGGACGAGTATCTTTAATAATTAGATTCGCCGACTTATTCGCCAAGCCAACTTTATTTGTAGATCCTGTAATTCCGTACGTCATTCCACTTACTACGTGTTCGCCATGCGTTCCACCTTTCGTTTGATTTGTAGTTGTTGGTTCCAGCTGAACATAATCAACTTTTGCACTTCTGTCTTCGTAATAAATTCCATTTTCTGCAAAACGTGCAATAGCAGGTGTAGGTAATTCTTCACGTGCCGGAGCGGGAGCTGTTGCTTCACTTGAACTGGCCGACGAACTTCCCGCACTCATCATTGCCTTCTGAATTGAGTCCGGAACTTTCGCATTTTTTAAAGCGATCATCGATTCAGTGTTTGTATTGAAATCGCATTTAGAAACTTCTATCTTCTTTAATATGATATCGCGTCCGGCACCACCATTCTGCATATCGATTACATCTTTATTCGTAACTACTGGAAGCGATTTAGTAGCAACTAGCATCGCTTCTACAATTTGATCAGACACTCTTGCTGTTTTTAACGCAACAACTCCTGCTGCAGAAAGATCATACTGATTTGGTGATGATCTTACTTTTTCTATTATAATGTCTTTCGATACTTTTGCATTTGAAAGTGAAATGATGCTTTGATTAGTTAATACTTCTTCACCTTTGAAAGCAAATGCGATGAAAAGGAATGCCAAGAAAATATATTTGATGGCATAAGAAGATGAATTGTTTTTTGAAGTTTTCATTTGAAATAGGTTAGCGAATAAAATTAATAGAAGTGGTTTATATATTCACCAAATTTAATGAAAGTTGTAAATTCTGAAAATCTATTTTCAGAAAAAATACTCCAAAGTTGGATTTCGTTCGCATTAATATTGGCAGGAGCACTTTTCATAAATACCCCTTTTTTTAATGAAATTATTACTTTTTAATAATTCACCTCCAAAGATGATTCTTTTGCCAAACTATCCTTTTTAGAGTGATCAAAAAAAATCTATATTCACTCTCCCAAAAACTAACCCATGAAGAAACTAATACTATTTATCCTGATCGTTTTTGTAAGCAATATATCCATTGCTCAGATCAGTATTTCACAGCGGCTTGATGCAGCTGGCAGCGATGCCACGGTAGATAATTATAATCCCAGCGGAAATTATTCTTCTGAAATTGAATACTGCAGCGGACAATGGACGATCAATTCCATTCCTGTTGCTTGGCGTTCGTTTTTTAAATTCGATCTTTCTACGATTCCCGCAGGTTCGGTAATCAATTCTGCTTCGCTCAGCTTGTTTTATCCCGATTCAAATGGTTTTGCAAATTCTCCTCAGCAACCGCTCACTCACTCTAATGCAAGTTTGTTGCAACGTGTAGTAAGTCCATGGCAAGAAAATTTGATCACATGGAATAATCAGCCCGGCGTATCTCCTCTGAATACCGATACGTTGGCAGAAAGTACATTGCCTGATCAGGATTATTTGAATATCGATGTAGCCGGACTTATTCAAAACATGGTCGACAGTGGTAATTACGGTTTTGCATTACGATTAATTATCGAACAACAATATGCACGTTTGTTTTTTGCCTCAGGCGATAATCCCGATTCATCCAAACATCCTCTGCTTGAAATAACATATACTCCTCCTACAATCATTTGCTTCACTCAAAAACTCTCTCCTCAAAGCGAAGATGCTTCGGTTGATGATTATGGTCCTGCAAATAATAACCCCGATGAAATTGAATATTTTTGTGGTGGTTGGACAATTGGCGGCGTGCCTGTTAGATGGAGAAATTTTTTCAAATTTGATTTTTCTTCAATCCCCATTAATTCTCAAGTTCAAAGCGCTTACTTATCATTACACTTCCCTGTGCAAAATAATTTTTTCGCTACCGACACTTCCATGAGTCATCCAAATACTTCTATAATCAACAGAGTTACGTCGCCATGGTCAGAAAGTACTGTGAACTGGAACAATGCACCATCTATCGTTTCTAACTCGCAAGTAGCGATTGGTCCTACTGTTACTTCCGATCAGGATTTTTTAAACATCGATGTTACTGCATTGGTTCAAGATATGGTAAACGATCCGTTAAACAGTTATGGTTTTTCACTTCGAATGATCGATGATAGTTATTATGCGCGTTTGCTTATTGCTTCCGGCGATAATCCCGATTCTACAAAAGTTCCTATGATAGAAGTTTGTTACAGTTCTACAATTAATGTTGATGAATTACATAGTGATGTTGTTGAGGCAATTTTTCCGAATCCTGCATCCGATCAAATTCGTGTCAATTTGAAAAACTCCAATGCTATTGATCTTTTTAAAATTGTTGATGTGTGTGGAAAATTGATTGAACAACGGTCGGTAAAAAATGAATCATCATTTTCTGTTGATGTAAGTCGATATTCGAATGGAATTTATTTTCTTGTTTTAAATGGCGAAAAAGTCAATTTTGCCGAAAGGATTGTTGTAGCAAAATAATATTTTGTTTTCATGTTTGAAGGCTGGGCCGAAATTTCTGAAATTTCCGCTCAGCCTTTTTTGTTTTGTTATTTTTTTGAAAATCTCTTGTGGTTTATTTTATCAATGACTACATTATAACCATCCGAAAAGATCGTAAGACAGCCATTTGTCTATGAAAAAATCGTTGGTTATGTATCTCAATATTCACTCCTATTATAGTTTCAATTACGGAACACTTAGCGTCGAACAGCTGCTGAAAGAAGCGCAGCGGCTACAAATTACTAAACTTACATTAACCGATATTAATAATACATCGGGAGTTCCCGATTTTATTCGACTTGCTCCCAAGTATGGAATAGACGTGGCGGTGGGTGTCGACTTTCGCATTGGTGCAAAGCAAATGTATGTGGGTATCGCAAAAAATAACGAAGGTTATCGTGAGCTCAATGAATTTCTTACTCAATGTTTGCGCCGTGGCACGAGTGAAATTCCCGATATTCCCGAGCTTCCTCCCGAATTGCAAAATGTTTTTTGGATCGTTCCTTTTCATCCTTCAATGACGATGAAAGCAGCAGTTTTTTTGAAACACTCTAATCTTTACCTGGGCGTTCGCGCTTCACTGCTCAATCGCTTACGGTTTTCCGAATGGGAAAAAATAAAACACAAGCTGGTTGCATTTTGTCCGGTAACGTTTAAACATGCCGGCGGTTTTGAATTGCATTCGCTCTTACGTGCTATCGCTAATAACACCTTGCTTTCAAAACTTTCTCCCGACGATCTCGCAGCGAAAGATGAGTGCATGCTTTCTCCTCAAGAAATCTTGCGACAGTACGAAAATTTTCCGTCGCTCATCGAAAATGCGCAACGGATCATCGACTCCTGTTATATCGCTTTTGATTTTCACGAAAGTAAAAACAAACAAACATTCTCCGGTAGTAAATCGCTCGACAGAGAAATTCTTCGTCGCGAAACATATAAAGGAGTGGAGTATCGTTATGGAAAAGCCGACGATGTAATTTGTGAACGTGTAGAGAAAGAGTTGAAGATGATTGTTGAGCTTGGCTTTGCTCCGTACTTTTTACTCAACTGGGATATTATTCGTTATGCTCATCATAAAAATTATGCATACGTAGGTCGTGGCAGTGGTGCCAATAGCATTGTCGCGTATTGTTTACGCATCACCGATGTAGATCCGATAGCGTTAGATCTTTACTTCGAACGTTTCATAAATCCATTTCGTGCTAACCCACCCGACTTCGACATCGATTTTTCATGGACCGATCGAGATGATGTGATTGATTATATTTTTCGTCGTCACGGTCGTGAACATGTCGCTCTTATAGGTGCGTACTCTACGTATCAGTCGCGTTCCGTTGTGCGTGAGCTGGGAAAAGTTTTTGGTTTACCAAAAGGAGAGATCGATTACATCGTAGAAAATCGTCGTCATCCCGATACTCCTGATAAGATCACGCAGAAGATTAATTATTACGCGGCGCAAATGCACGATATGCCAAATCATCTTACGGTACACTCTTGCGGAATTATTATTTCCGAACGACCTATGAGTTGGTACACCGCCACCATTATGCCGCCGAAAGGATATCCAACTACGCAATTCAGTATGCTCGAAGCGGAAGATCTCGGTTTGTACAAGCTCGATATTCTCAGTCAGCGCGGGCTGGGTCATATTAAAGATACAGTCGATATCGTCGAAGCGAATTATGGTATTGAGCTCGACATTCATGCAATCGACGATTTTAAAAAAGACGAAAAAATAAAAACACTTATTCGTAGTGGCAAATGTATGGGCTGTTTCTATGTCGAATCGCCTGCTATGCGTATGCTACTAAAAAAACTGGCCGTCGATACATACATTCAACTTGTGGCAGCCAGTTCAATCATTCGTCCGGGCGTTGCGAAATCGGGAATGATGCGTGAATATATTCTGCGTACACACGACGTTAATCGCCGCACGTATATTCATCCGCTCATGGAAGAGTTGATGCGAGAAACGTATGGTATTATGGTGTATCAGGAAGACGTGATAAAAGTAGCGCATCATTTTGCCGGACTTTCACTCTCTGAATCCGATGTGCTTCGCAGAGGTATGTCGGGAAAATTTCGTTCTCGCGAAGAGTTTGCAAAGATCCGTGATAATTATTTTTTAGGCTGTAAGAAAAAAGGATACGCCGATGCAATTACCAATGAAGTGTGGCGACAGATCGAAAGCTTTGCGGGCTATTCTTTTTCGAAAGGACATTCCGCTTCGTATGCTGTTGAAAGTTTTCAGAGTTTATTTCTCAAAGCATATTATCCGAAAGAATTTATGGTAGGTGTGATAAATAATTTCGGCGGATTTTATAACACAGAATTTTATGTTCACGAAGCACGAATGGCGGGAGCAATCATTCATCCACCTTGTATTAACAACAGTAAGTACGTTACATCAATTTATGGCGATGATATTTATCTTGGTCTCATTCATCTTTCCGGACTGGAGAAAAATGTGGCACTTGCCATAGTAGAAGAGCGAGAAGCGCGTGGTCAATACAAAGGGCTGATCGATTTTACCCAGCGTGTTGCTATTGAATTAGAACAGTTGCGTATTCTCATTCGTATCGGCGCCTTTCGATTTACGGGCCGAACGAAGAAAGAATTGTTGTGGGATATTTATATGCTATTGGGAAAAGAAAAAAAAACAGAAGTGCGCTTCGAACTTTTCGAGACAGGAGTAAAAACATATCAGCTTCCTGAACTTACTTGCAATCCGATCGACGATGCGCACGATGAAATAGAATTGCTTGGCTTTACTTTGCAGTCGCCGTTCGATCTTATGAAAGATCAATCTAAAGCAAATTATGTAGCAGCCGATCTTCCTAAGTTTGTAGGGAAACGAATAAAAATCGTTGGCTATATGGTAACATGTAAATACACCAGTACGGTGAAGAAAGAACTGATGATGTTTGGTACGTTTCTCGATAGCGACGGATTTTTCTTCGACACCACGCATTTTCCGAAAGTAGCAGATAGCTATCCGTTCAAAGGTCGTGGGTGTTATTTGATCAGCGGGAAAGTAGACGAAGAATTTGGTTTCTGTAGCATCGTCGTAGATCGAATGGAAAAAATGGCAACGGTAACCGAGCAAATGATGACTGCTAAATAAAAAAATAAGGCTGTAATGAAAATAAAATACAGCAGCAAAAAAGGTGATTTTATGGTTTTTGCTCAGAAAATAACGAACGTTTTTAATGATTTATTTACAAAAATTTATGTGCGTTTCAATTACACATAATACAGGAAAGCCGATTACATCCCCCAAAAAGACTTTTGGAAGTAGATTTTTATGCAAAACGGGTATCATTCTCCCTGTTTACTAGGCCCACTTTGAATAAATCCAACAACCAAATCTCCCCTAAAGTCAAGTATATAAACTCGGTGGTTGGAGTCTCTTTTTTGGACTCCGAAAAAAATATGAATAGTATAATTGAATTTATGAAAAGGAAAGCGGGTCGTCGAGCGAGAACCAGAATGGTTCAAACTCAAAAAAGTTCTATTAGAGTAAAAGTCATTGTTGGCGCGAGTTTGGTCAGCGCAGCAGTCGGTATTTTATTTACATCACTGGGAATGCTTAAGCCGGAAACAAGCAAGGCAAATAGTTTATCTTATACATTGCCCATATCAAGTACTTCTACAAAATCTGCCGCAGGAGCCTCATCAATCACATGGAATCATACAAATATTTTAGGCGTGAATCAGCTATTTATATTATCGATTACAACAAAAGATAAATCTGTTACTTCAGCAACATACAATAGTGTCGCTTTAACATTAGCAGGTTCTGGAACAAAAAACGCCATGTGGGCATATATTTACTATATGAAAAATCCTCCGGTTGGGACATATCAAGTAAAAGCAACTACTAGTGCCAGTACCGATATTGTTGCAGGCTCAGATGTAATAAATTCAGTAGATTTAACAGGAACTTTTGTAGTGTCAACTAAAACCGGCAAGTCGGCAAATGCCACCTCGGGAAATTTAACAAATTCGCTTTCCGGTTTTTTATTTTCCGTGGCTGGCGCAATTCAAAGTACTGCCTCTCCTAAAAACCAATTGACACAAATTCATGCTGCGGGAACTACTACTACAAATACTGCCGCTTACCAGCAAGGAGGAAATAATGTAAATAGCCAGTTTAATCTTAGCTCCTCTGACGATTGGGTAGTAATTACGCTCTTTTCAAATACGTCTGTTCCTTTGCCGGTTACATGGAAATCGTTCGATGTAAAACGAAAAGATGGAGTCTTTTCTGCTAATTGGATCACAGCCTCTGAAACCAATAACGATTATTTTGTTCTTCAACGTTCAAACGATGGCGAAACATTTACAGACGTTTCCAGAATTAAAGGATCCGGTAATACAACGTACGATACAGAATATACTTCTGAAGACAAAACAGATCCGTTTTCAAACGTCTATTATAGGGTTAAACAAGTAGATTATGACGGAAAATTCGATTACACTGAAGTAAAATATATAAAAGGTAAGAACATGGCCGATGATATCTCTGTTTATCCAACTGTTGTTACCGATCATGTAAATGTGAAATTAAAAGATAGTAACGAACATGAAAATTATACTTGCAAAATAATAGACATGTCCGGAAAAGTAATTTCAGAGCAAGTAATCACAGGTAGTGACCTCAGCGAGGCAATTGAGCTTAATACGTCGGAGTTTACCAATGGAACTTACGTGGTCACTTTGGAAAACAATGGGAAACTTGCCGGTCAAAGTCGTTTTATTAAAAATTAGTTTTTTTTATAAGTTGAAAAATAGTTTGCACTTTTAATAATTAATTAAAAATGTTGGGCTAATTTCGTTGCCTATGTCAGTAAAGAAGAAAAAAGTAAATGATCTTTCAACGCAACCCATCGGAATTTTCGATTCGGGAATTGGTGGACTCACTGTAGCTAATGCTATCCAAAAAGTATTGCCTCACGAGGCGTTAGTTTATTTTGGCGATACTGCTCATTTGCCTTATGGCGATAAATCTCCCGACTCCATAAAATATTATTCTATTCGAATAGCGCAATTTTTAATGGAGAAAAATTGCAAAATGATTGTT
This sequence comes from Bacteroidota bacterium, assembly GCA_043747595.1. Classification (GTDB taxonomy): domain Bacteria; phylum Bacteroidota; class Bacteroidia; order AKYH767-A; family 2013-40CM-41-45; genus JADKIH01. Next base: position 12,153 of record JAYTOX010000143.1, read on the forward strand.
ATTGCTTGTAATACTGCCAGCTCTATTGCTTATGAAACAGTAAAAGATTTTGTAGGCGGAAAAATTCCTGTTGTTGATGTAATCTCTCCCGTAGTCGATTATGTGACTCATGAAAAGTCAATTCATAGAGTAGGGGTTATTGGTACGAAAGGAACAATCAAGAGCGATATTTACGCAAAAAAAATAAAAGCAGCATCTAAAAAAGAAGTTGCCTCGTTGGCCACTCCTTTATTGGCACCAATGATTGAAGAAGGTTTTTTCAATAACAAGATCTCTCGTTCTGTAATTGCTTCTTACTTGTCCAGTCGTAAATTGGCAAAAATCGATGCATTAATTCTTGCTTGCACTCACTATCCGCTAATCCGAAATGAAGTGGAAGAATATTACCAAAGCCAAGTGAACATCATCGACACGGCAGGAGTTGTTGCCGATGCTGTTAAGAAAGTAATCAAGACAAAAAAATTAGTTGGGAAAACAAAAAAGCCGGTGCATCATTTTTATGTTTCAGATTTCACTAAATCGTTTGAAGAGAGCACGCGGTATTTTTTCAAAAACAAAATCCATCTCGAGAAATTAGATTTTTGGAAATAATTTTTTTATTTTAGCCAATCAGAATACATCACATATCTATCTGGTAGCTCCTCTAATAATTTCCTCTGAACATCAGAAATAGGTTTTATTTTTTTCGCAGGTGAGCCGGCATAAATAAACCCGCTTTCAACAATCGTATTTTCTAAAACAATGGAACCGGCAGCAATAATAGAAAAAGAACCAATGTCGGCATGATCCATAATAATGGCGCCCATTCCTACCAACACATGATCGTGTAATGTACAACCATGTACAATGGCGTTGTGCCCGATGCTGCAATGGTTTCCGATCACAGTCTTTGCTTTTTGATATGTACAATGTACAATCACGCCGTCTTGAATATTTACTTTATTCCCAATCTGCACGCTGTTCACATCACCACGTATAACAGCGTTGAACCATACACTACAATGGTCGCCCATTGTTACCTCGCCAACTATCGTTGCATTAGGAGCTAAAAAGCAATCTTTGCCAAATTTTGGTTCAATGTTTTTAATTGGTAATAGGAGAGCCATCATGATAATTTAAAGTGATAAAGGCGCAATAATTAATTTAGACACTTTGCGTTCTTAAAATATTCCGTAAATTTAAACTTTCAAATTCATTAATGAAAAGCACTCACCAATTACTTACCATTTTCTTTCTGTTGCTTGTAGCCGCTGCTTGTAAAAAAACAGTAGAGTATCCCATCATTCCTGCAATCGATTTTAAACGAATTGAAGGTGTGAAAGATGCTAATGGCAAGGATCAAAGCATTAAAGTAACAGTTGGTTTTACTGATGGTGATGGCGATATCGGCTATTATTCGGTAGAGTCGGGGAAGAACGACCGCATGTTCGATTTTCCGGCCAACAATACCAATCCTTATTACAATAATTTCAAAGTTAAAACATACCATCGCATCAATGGTGTTTGGACTGTAGATCCGGTTGACATCAGCGCTCGAATTCCATACATTACTCCATCTGGCAGTAATAAAGCGTTAAAAGGTGAAATTGAACGAGATCTTCCTGTTCGTCCGGGCCTTTTTAAAGACACTTTTTACTATGAAATTTTTATTTGGGATCGCGCACTTCATGCAAGTAACACGGTTACCACAACTCCAATAATTTTAACTACGCAGTAAAAAACATTAGTTCTTTCGAGAATGATGTTGAGCCAAATATTCCTGTTCGGTTTGTCCGGGCGTAGGATAAAACTCGGCCTTAATTCCTAAATGATAGAGGTCCATAATTGTAGAATAGCCCGATCGGCAGATAATTTTTTCGGCGATAGAAATTTTTTCAATTAATTCTTGATCGTGGAGGTGATTGTATATTTCTATTCTCTCAATTTTAATTACTGCGACTTCTCCCGGTAAACCACGAATAATAATTCCTTTGAGCCCCGATTTATTAACCATCTCAATGCATTGGTGCTCGAAAAAAGTACGATGTGGTTCAGGTCCGCTTATCAATGCACAAATCCCAATTTGTTTTTCATTTACAGGTAAACTGTTTTTTGCAAATCGGCTCTGCGGACCAATAAATTTTGCGTTAGGAGGTAGCGGATATTTATGTGAAAGATCGCCTGACAGATTTTCTTCAGTTTCAAAATCGGGTATTAGTATGTTGTCAAATTTTTTTAACCACGATAAAATTTTACGATGAACAAATGGTTCCATAAACGTGAAAGGGCGAGGACATTTTATCATTAATTGATGCGTAATGATCGTGCAATCAATTTTATGATTGTATAAACCATAGCAATTGTCTGAATATAATTCGTTAAAATCTACTTCAGAAATCAGTCGATCCAGCCACTTTTTTTCTCTATGAATCGTAGCTAAAATTTTAGGAAGCTGAAAAATTAATCCGGCTGTTAACGGCAGTTTGGCAGAATAGGAAACGTCATAGGCAGGCTTCTCAATCAGTTTTAGTTGTGGGAAATATTCCTTCCAAAATAGAAAAGCATTTCCCGACGATGCTAAGGTTACCTCATGACCTTCAGCTATTAGTTTATTAATAATCGGTACACTTCGTGTAGCATGTCCAATTCCCCAATCCATCGCTGCAAAAAGTATTTTTTTTCTCATCAAATAGTCAAAGGAATTAGTAAGAGGAAAGAGTTCGTATTCTGAAAGTAGAAAACGACCAATCAATTTTCAATGAGCAACGAAGATAACTTTCAACAAGCAACTCCCCAACTTTTCAGTAAATCGATTTAAAGTGCAGTAATTATTGAATACAAGAATAATTTTTAATTTTCTCATCACATTTCAAAAATGAAACCGTCTTAGTTCAATAATTCAATGGTAAAACCAATAAGCCGGTAATCTGCAACATAAAAAAGAACCGGCTAAATTCGAAATCCACTAAACCCAACTTATCCTACTATTCCTGAGAATCCAATAAACCTTACCAATCCAATTAATCCGCCAAATCCGCCAAATCCAGAAAATCCTGGTAAAGCCATGGTAAACTCCTGGCAAATCCAAAAAATCCAGGTCAATCCATGTCTATCCTAGTTTTATTAGGTTATTTTTGCCGCCGATTATGGCAAAGAACAAACTAAGAAGATTCGAAGAAAATTTTACATTTAAAAATCTGATACAGCCGGGAATGACTTTTCCTCCACCGGATCATGAGTTAAAAGGGAAGTGGAATACAAATTTCTTCAGTAAAAACCAGCCGATTGTCCTAGAGCTCGGATGTGGTCGCGGAGAGTATTCAGTGAATTTAGCTGAAAAATTTCCTAATAAAAATTTTATCGGCATCGATTGGAAAGGTGCTCGTTTGTGGCGAGGTGCAAAAACGGGTGTTGAAAATAATATGCAGAACCTCGGTTTTCTGCGGGTACAAATTCAAAACCTTTACGCTTTTTTTGGCGAGAATGAAATAAGCGAAATCTGGATTACCTTTCCCGATCCGCAAATGGAGAAATCGCGCGTTAAAAAAAGATTAACGGCACCACGTTTTTTGTCGATGTATCGGAAGTTTATGAATGCCAATGGACTCGTCAATTTAAAAACAGATTCGCTGCCTTTTTATGAATACACACACGAAGTTATTGCCGAAGAAAAATTGAATGTTTATAAACAAACAACCGACTTATACGAATCGGAAATTTTAGACGATGTATTGTCGATTAAAACTACCTATGAAAAAATTTGGTTGAAAGGTGGATCTAAAATTTGTTACGTTCAATTTTCTATAAACCCCTCCTAATTAATTTTGAATTTATACGATCACAATTTTTTGTAAAAAATAATTGTTCGAATGAAAAAGAAAAAAACTGCAAGCGAAAAAAAAGAAAAGCTCGATTCGTTTTTCGAGCAAGTGTATGCGGTTGTTCGTCTTATTCCCAAAGGTCGCGTTACTAGTTATGGAGCTGTTGCGAAGTATTTAGGCACCGCACGTTCCAGTAGAATGGTAGGATGGGCAATGAATGGAGCGCATTCAATTAAACCAAAAGTGCCGGCTCATAGAGTTGTTAACCGTCTAGGTTTGCTTACAGGCAAACATCATTTTGGTTCAGCCAAACTGATGCAAGAGCTTTTGGAAAAAGAAAAAATAGTTGTGAAGAACGATCAAGTTCAAGATTTCAAAAAGAAGTTTTGGGATCCAATGCTGGAACTGTCGGTCGAATAAAACGCTGTTTTTAGAAATTTAACATGAAGCAGGGTGATTAGCAGCTATTGTCTTTTTTCCCTACTAATAGTTGTTTTTGGCTGCTAAAATACGTTTCATTAGCGTTATTGAAAATGTCGAGTTGACAGAAATTTCTCTGTGAAAAGCTGCATGTATATACTTTATCGCTGCACATTATTCCTTACCTTTGCAATACTATGTCAATTACGAAAGAAAAAGTAATCGAAGCGCTATCCAATGTGATTGAGCCCGATTTAAAAAAAGATTTGATTAGCCTTAATATGGTTGAAAATATTGAGGTCGAAGGGAAAAATGTAAGCTTTACTGTAATCCTTACAACGCCTGCTTGTCCAATGAAAGCAATGATCCAGCAAGCTTGTATCAACGCAATCATTCATTTTGTGGATGAGGAAGCAACAGTTACAGTGAACATGACTGCACGTACAACAACTGGCAGAGCATCAACAGAAGAAATGTTGCCGGGAGTAAAAAATATTATAGCCATAGCCTCCGGAAAAGGCGGCGTTGGAAAATCGACTGTTGCTGCAAACCTTGCTATTTCGCTAGCAAAAAAAGGAGCAAAGGTTGGTTTGATTGATGCGGATATTTACGGGCCCTCGCAACACATTATGTTTGGTGCAGAGCACGAACGTCTTTTTGTAAATGAACGCGATGGGCAAACATATATGATTCCATTTGAGAAATACGGAGTAAAAGTATTATCGATCGGAATGCTTGTAGATCCTAACCGTGCAATTCCTTGGCGCGGACCAATGGCATCAAAGGCGTTGAAACAATTGTTCAGTGATGCAGAATGGGGCGAGTTGGATTATATGTTGATCGATTTACCACCGGGCACCGGCGATATTCATCTTACGCTTGTAAGCGCAGTACCTGTAACAGGTGCAGTAATTGTAAGTACGCCTCAACACGTGGCGCTTGCTGATGCGCGCAAAGGAATAAATATGTTCCAAATGGAGAGCGTAAACGTTCCTGTTTTGGGTTTAGTAGAAAACATGTCCTACTTCACTCCGGAAGAGCTTCCAAACAATAAATATTATATTTTCGGAAAAGAAGGAGCAAGAAATTTAGCGAATGAATTAGCGATTCCATTTTTAGGAGAAATTCCTATCGTACAAAGTATTCGTGAAGGTGGAGATACCGGAAATCCGGTAGCACTCGACGACGATACACCAATTTCAAAAGCATTTGATGAAGTGGCAGATAATATGATTCGTCAAAACGCCATTCGTAATGCAACAAAAGAACCCACTAAAAAAGTAGCAGCTACTGCATACTAAGTATGATCATAAATAAATACAGCGAGTTAGAAAAAAGAGTGGAGGAAGCACTTCATCAGTTGCGACCTTATCTTGAAGCCGATGGAGGGAATGTTTCGCTAGAAGAAATTACCGACGATATGATCGTTCACCTACGTTTTCATGGAGCTTGTAGTTCGTGTTCTATGAGTGCCATGACATTAAAAGCCGGAATAGAACAAACGATTTTGAAAATGGTTCCCGAAATTAAAAGTGTGAAAGCATTGGCTGAAGATGAAGTCTAATAATTCATCCGAGAGTATTTAATCTTAGAATGCAAGAAAGAAAAAAAGCAGAAAGCGATCACTCACTTTCTGCTTTTTTTATATCCTGAAATCTGAAATTACAAATCTGAATCCAAAACTCACAAATTATAACTCACAAATTACAACTCACAAATTATAACTCACAACTTACAACTCACAAATTATAACTCACAACTTACAACTCTCAAATTACAACTTACAACTCTCAAATTACAACTCTCAAATTTCGAATCACGAATTACGACTCACAAATTACGACTCACAAATTACGATTTCACTGAATCAAAAACTTACTTACTTTTTCGAAGTAAATATTTTTATCTGTAGAAAAATTTTCAGCATTTGAAGGGCTATTGGTAACGATGTAGGTCGATGTCTGACATTTCAGTAGTTTCATGTCCGATGGATTGATCAACTCGTCTTGTCCTGATACGATTAATAAAACTCCTTTGATGTTAGGGCGCGCACGATCGCAAGCATACATTGGTTCGTAATTTTTATCGTAGCCGAAAGGAAGAACAACATCTTTCCCCTTTTTCTCTTTCAGTTTCCTTTTCATTAATTCTAACCCTGTCCAAGAGCCATCAGCAATAATCTTACGTGTTTCTGTACGGTTACAACCAACCCCCAATGAAAGTCCGGCGCCAATATTTTGTCCAAAGAGATCAAATTTTGTAATCGCTCTCGATTTGCGAAGGTAGTCGGCTATCGAGTTAAGGTCAACAATAAACTGAGGATAAATATATGTATCGGGATCAATGGAAAAATCGCTGCTTGAGCCGTAACCGCGATAGTCGTACATGGCTACATTCCAACCGGCAGAAAGAAATTGACCGGCAATTTCAATTTGATTGGACATATTTCCATCTCCACTTCCGCTAATAATAACCCAGTTAGTAGTTTTCTTGGCAGTTTCAAAAAACCAAGCATTCAAAGTAGCGCCATCTTTCGTTGCCACTTTTTCTTCTTTGTAAGTCATTCCATATTTCTCAGGCTTCACCTTATATTCTTTAGATGGGTTAAGAGCAAATAAAGAGGAAGTTGCAAAACTAATGCAAGCAGCTAAAAGAATTTTTGATTTCATTGACTGAAGATAAGTGGTTTTGGATTTGGTAAATTTAACAAAATCTATTTATTCAAAACTGGAAATAGTATGTGTTAAGTATGAAGTTTGTTAGAAATGGTATGACAGAACCATTCCGCCTGAAACACAAGTGTTATATTTATTAATAGTCCCTTCAATAGAAGAGTTGCTGTAATAGTACGAACGGTAGGTGTCGAAATAGTTGGGGTATAGAAAATTAGTAATTCGATCACTTTCATTATAAGATAACCCAATTCCTGCATAGAATTCTAGAATAAAAGAACTGCTAATAACCGATTGAACTCCGAAATTCAACATGGCGTACTTCGATTTATAATTGATTAAATTTTCTCTGAATTGCGTGTAGCAAATTTCAGGTTTTATGTAGGACCCTATCATTGAGTTTTTGTCACCACTTTTTGTGTTGATGAATTTATAACCCAGTTTTACGAAATACCCGCTTGCGTTATCGTATGAATAATTGCTGCTATAGGTTTTGTCTCCCAATCCAATGTAGGCCACTTTTAATTCGATCGACTGATTATGGTTGAGGCTGCGTTCATAGCCGAAACATATATCGTTGGTAGCTACTGAAAGCACTTCCCACTTGAGTGCATTTTTTTTAGGGTCTAATTTGACAATAGAAGTAGGTAAGGTATGTCTTGTTGATCTTCGGTTCAGTTCTTCATAGCCGAGAACGGTTCCTGATTGGAGAACAATTTGATTAATATCTTTTTTGCGAGTTATAAATGTAGGGCCATTTTGATCGTTAAAGAGTTTGTAAGTAACATCGTCGGTCCCAACAATTGTTATTTTCGCAATCGACAAACGACCATCTTTCATCCTGATAGTATCTTGTGCAAGAGTAGGAATAGCATTAGAGATGAATAGAAGAATACAGATAATAATTGCTTTGAAAGTCGAATTCATTTTTCTGATTTTAGATGACTAATGTATAGAAAAATTTTAATACAGAAACAACTCCTTTTAAGTGAGTGGTGAGTGGTAATTAGTAAATAAAAAAATGATCGTTGACCTTTATTGCTTCATGCTTTTTATTTCAAAAATTAATTAGTAAAAAGTAAATAAATGCAAACTAAATTGACTTCTGGCCCTTCTTGCTTCTCAAAAAAAAATCCCCCGCCAACTAAATGACGAGGGAAGTATAGTTTAATTGCAAAATAGTTATTCTACTGTTACTGATTTTGCGAGATTTCTAGGTTGGTCTACATTGCATCCTCTTAGTACTGCTATGTGATACGAAAGCAATTGCAATGGAATAACAGAAAGCAATGGAACGAGTACATCGTCGCATTCAGGAATTTCGATGCAATAATCGGCCATTCCTCTTACTGCTTCATCACCCTCGGTTACAATAGCGATTACAATTCCTTTACGTGCTTTTACTTCTTGAATATTGCTTACTACTTTTTCATACGTTTCATTCTTTGTAGCGATAACTACAACCGGCATCGCCTCGTCAATCAATGCGATTGGTCCATGTTTCATTTCGGCGGCAGGATAACCTTCAGCGTGAATGTATGAGATTTCTTTTAGCTTCAATGCGCCTTCTAATGCTACAGGGAAACCATAACCTCTTCCCAAGTACAATGCATTGCTTGCATCTTTAAATTTCTCGGCAAGTTTTTTAAGTTGATCGTTTGTCTTCAACGCTGTTTCTACTTTCGCAGGAATGGCTTCCAATTCACTTAGCAATTGGTGAAAACGAGAATCGGTAATTGTTCCTCTCTGGCGAGCAATTTGAATTGCAAGTAATGTAAGTACTGTTACCTGTGCCGTAAAGGCTTTTGTTGATGCAACACCAATCTCAGGTCCGGCATGTGTATAAGCTCCTGCATGCGTAGCACGAGGAATAGACGAGCCAACAACATTACAAATTCCAAAGATCGTAGCGCCTTTCGATTTTGCAAGTTCGATTGCTGCTAATGTATCGGCAGTTTCTCCCGATTGAGAAATTGGAATAACGATATCGTCTTCGTATATCACCGGATTACGGTAACGGAATTCAGAGGCGTATTCTACTTCAACAGGAATTCGTGCAAGATCTTCAATTAAATATTCTGCTACTAAACCGGCATGCCATGATGTTCCGCAACCAATGATTACGATACGTTTGGCATTCGTGAATTTATTTTCGTATTCAGCAACACCACCCATACGTAGAAATCCTTTCTTCGCATCAATACGTCCACGCATACTATCCCAAATAGAACGAGGCTGTTCATAGATCTCTTTCAACATAAAGTGTTCGTAGCCGCCTTTTTCAAGCTGCTCCAGCTTTATCTCTAGTTCATGAATGTATGGTGTTTTAACTTGATTCTCTATGGTCTTAATAATAAGCGTACCATCTTTAATGTAGGCAACTTCACCATCGTTCAAATAGATTACGTTATTCGTATATTCTATAATTGGTGTAGCATCTGAAGCAACAAAATATTCGTTCTTGTCTTTTCCAACTCCTAAAACGATCGGACTACCTTTTCGTGCACAAATTAATTCGTTGGGGTTTTCGACCGACAAAACGACAATCGCATAAGCTCCAATGACTTCGCCAAGTGCTAAACGAACGGCTTCGTCTAAGGAAACGTTTCCATTTTCGTGAATGTCTTCTATCAAATGAACCAATACTTCAGTATCTGTATCGCTTTTAAATTCGTGACCACGTTTTGATAATTCAGCTTTTATCGATGAATAATTTTCAATGATACCGTTATGGATAATTGCAAATTTTCCAGACTGGGAATAATGCGGGTGAGCGTTACGGTCGTTTGGTTCTCCATGAGTAGCCCAACGTGTATGACCCATTCCGATTGTTCCGGAAACATCTTTGCCTTTTACATATTCGTTTAGATCACTAACTTTTCCTGCCTTTTTATAAACTTTTAAATCGCCGTTCAGGATGGCAATGCCGGCACTGTCGTAGCCGCGATATTCAAGACGTTGAAGTCCTTTGATAAGTATCGGGTAAACGTCACGGTGACCGATGTAAGCAACAATTCCGCACATAGTGGTATTAATTTATTTTAGTGTAATAGAGTGTGAACTTTAAGCGGTAGTCGGCATTCAAATTACTTCCAATTACAACTCCGTTCGACGTTACACCTGCACCGGCAACAACAAGATAAAAATCTGTACTGTTATTGGTTCCGTCTATAATTCGTTGAACCTGCCTTGCAATGTTAAATTTGTAAGTTCGATCGGTACTATAATAGCTTCCTCCATAATATCCGGTCGATTCGTAATAGTCGATCGGGAAAATGTTTATTCCTGTATTCGAAATGGTTGTCAACAAAAGGTTTGTTGGAACCGGATAAAATCCCTGAATTGAGTTTTGAGCAGTAATTTTTAGCTCTGCTTTATTAACTACAATACTACCTGAGTCCTTAAAATGTTTCAAGTAAGGTAATGAAATCTTTGTTTTAATCCCTGAATTTCCTTGCACATAGGCCAATGAATCGGTTGTTCCTCCGGCGGCTAACTGATTGGCAATGTTTGTTCCGGTATAATCGTGGGTAAAATTGTTTAATCGGGCATTTGAAAGTGAAAAACTATAGCTCTTTGGAACTGTATCGTTATGAAAATACAATTTAACAGCAGAAGCAAAAAAGCTAAAAGAAGAAATCGCTCCTTGTCCGGAACCTGCAGTTGGTGTAGAGGCAATATAAATTCCTTTAAAATAAGTCATCCAAGTATCGTTGCTTGTAAAAACACTTGTTCCACTTTGAGCTAGAATATCATTTGCTACCGAATTGTTCAGTTTAATTCGAAGCTGAGCAGATAAGGTGTCTGTTGTGTTTGAAGCAAGCACAACACTCTTCATACTTGGAATGTATGTTTCATTTCCGATAGCTGTCGGATTGTACGCAAATGTTTTTGAAGTGTAATACGTACTGTCAACGTGCATGTCTTCGGTAAGCTGATAAACTGTTGCTGTTTGTTGCTGACTTGAATCGCCATAAATACCGTTATAGGCTAATATCAAAACAATGGAATCGGCAATAGGTAGAGTGCCGAATGCCGGTGTACCTGAAAGTACTAATTGCGAATATACATTCGCAGTACTAAGACCAAAAGTCGGACTGTTAATACTTCCAATTAGTTGCGACGATAGTTCATCGCCAATTAACGAGTCTTCTCGAAGAATTGTTGTAACAATGGTAGAAGTATCAGAAACTACAGTTCCCAACTGATCGCCATTAGGCAATGCATCTAAGCCTATCTCATCGGCGTCTTTACAGCCGCTAAAAAAAGTAAGTGCAATTAAAAGTGAGGGGAGCAGCAAAAAAGATTTCCTCCACCGAATGGTAGAGGAAATGTTAGTTGTCGACTTTTTGATATTTTGTAAAGAAGTATTTACAAATTTTCCAATGGATGGGGAGCCATCCGGGAATGATCTATTCATATGTTAGTCAGCAAGAACGGGTTCTTGTTCAAGAAGTTCATCGTAAAAATCGGAACAAGCCGCAACAAATGCGCCTTCGTCTTCGAATGATTGAAAGTTTAATACCGGCTTGCCGGCTTTTTTCAAATAGTTATCGAGTATAGTGTTCTTTACATCGTCGCCTTTGATAATTCCATCGGCTAGCTTCATAGCTGCCAAATGTACATTCACCATTGTTGGATCCTTGTAGTGTTTAGCATCATCAGCTGTCACGCCATCCATTTTCAATTTCTTTGGCAAATCTAGCGTCATCGTCTCTTCCATATCGTGGCTATATGCTGAATAAACAACACGACTGTTTTTAAACATCGGATCGTCTTTATAACCTGTTTTGATAAAGTAAGGAATCAATGAAGTCATCCAGCCATGACAATGAATTACATCAGGAGCCCAACCAAGTTTCTTTACGGTTTCAAGAACGCCTCGACAGAAGAAAACCATGCGGTCTTCGTTGTCTTTGTGGAACTTCTTTTTAGTGTCGTGGAAAATTGTCTTACGCTGAAAATACTCTTCGTTATCAATAAAATAAACTTGCATACGAGCACTTTGTATGGAAGCAACTTTAATAATTAGCGGATGGTCAGAATCGTCGATGATAAGATTCATTCCTGAAAGACGAATTACTTCGTGTAACTGATTTCTTCTTTCGTTGATTTGTCCAAAACGTGGCATAAACGTTCTGATCTCTTTCCCCTTTTCCTGGATTCCTTGTGGAAGGAATCTGGCTATCTTTGAAATTTCAGTTAACTCAAGGAAGGGTGACATTTCTTGAGAAATAAATAAAACTTTCGCTTTCTTCATTCTTGGGATTGGATTTATAAATTTGGCATGCAAAGATAGTGAATATAGAGCAGTTTTTCAAATTTGCAAGTGGTTTTAACTGTATATCTATGATTTTCTGCTATTTTCGGCGCGTGAATGACGGGTAAGTAATTGAGAGTTAGCTGTAATATCCTCTCAAAAGTTTAATTAATGATTATTTAAATTATATTTTGATTGTAAAAAGATGGTGGTTTTCAAAAAGATAGTAAAATTGGTCGAATATTTAGCTCAAGAGCGAAAAAAAGGGAAAAGGATTGGTTTTGTGCCAACTATGGGTGCTCTTCATGAAGGGCATATATCGCTGGTAAATCGAGCTAAGGCCGAAAATGCATTCGTTGTCGTAAGCATATTTGTAAATCCCACACAGTTCAACAACCCCGACGATTTGAAAAAATATCCGAGAACGCCATTAGCCGATCATCAATTGCTATCGCATGCGGGTGCCGACGTAGTGTTTGAGCCAGACGTACACGAGGTTTATCTAAATGGACTCCATGAAGGGAAGTCGGTCGATTTGGGAAGCTTGGAAAAAGTGCTTGAGGGAGAACATCGACCCGGTCACTTTAATGGAGTGGTACAGGTGGTCTCACGTTTGTTCGACATTGTATTGCCCGATGCTGCTTATTTTGGAGAGAAAGATTTTCAGCAACTAGCAGTAATCAGAAAAATGACGTCGATGTTGAATTACTCTGTTGAGATAATCGGATGTGAAACAAAAAGAGAAAAAAATGGGTTGGCAATGAGTTCTCGAAACCTGCGACTTAGTACGCAAGAAAGGGAAATGGCATCGTGTATTTATAGGGCGTTACAATTTGTAAAAGAAAATTGGCAAACGAAAGGTGTTGATGTTGTGGTGAAAGAAGCCATTGAACAAATTAATTCGACTGAAGTATTTAAAGTTGAATATTTGGAAATAGCAGATTCGAATACCATGCAAAAGCTAAACAGTATAGAAATGAAAAATGCAAGAGTGTTTGCTGCGGTTTTTTGTGGAGAGATTCGATTGATAGACAATCTTGCGATATAAATTAGTGTTATTTTTTATTTAATAAAAAATAAAATGTTTAATCTAAACCATGATTGAAAGTTGAAATTAATTTTATTCGTATATTAGAGGTCACACACTTTTAAAAACAAATGCTATGTTAGAAAATCTCTTAAATCTTGTAAAGGAAAATGCAGGTAGTGCAATTATTGATAATCCTGCTATTCCTAATGAAAAAAATGATGCTGCAATTTCTGAAGCAACAAGTGGAATTATGGATCACCTTAAAACTGCTATTGCCGGTGGCGGATTAAGTTCCATCACTGAAATGTTTAGAGGAGGTGATGTAAAAAACAACCCAATGATTTCATCTATGAGTAGTAGCGTGGCTCAAAAGTTAATGAGTAAATTCGGAATCAGCTCGGAGCAAGCAAGTGGAATTGTTTCTAATCTTATACCAAACGTGATGAGCTCACTTGTAAAAAAGACGAACGATCCGAACGACAAGAGTTTTGATTTGCAAGGAATCATTGGCAGTTTGTCTGGCGGAGAAGGAATAAGTGGAGTTCTCGGAGGATTGAAAAACTTGTTTTAATGGTTTGAAAATTGAAAATCGAAGATAGAGAATCGTAATTCGTAATTTGAGAATTAGATTGAGAATCGAAATTTGTAATTCGAAAATTGATTCAAGTTGTTTTATTTCTACAAATTTTTTCTGCGAATATCTGCGGTTACTATAGGTGAAAACTTTTTGACTCCCGCAGAAACCGCAGACTCCCGCAGAATATATATCGTAATTCAAAGGTTGATAATCGTAATTCGTAATTCGAAAGTTGATAATCGTAATTCGTAATTCGAAGGTTGATAATCGTAATTCGTAATTCGAAAGTTGTGATTAGAAATAAGTAAGAAAAAAAAGACCCTTTACCCTTGACCTTTCTTACTTCTTACTTCTTACTTCTTACTTCTTACTTCTTACTTCTTACTTCCCTTTCCAGTTCAGCAATTGCAAATTCGATTTCTTCTCCGGTGGTAAATCGTCCAAGTGAAAAACGGATGGAAGAATAGGCTTGAGTTTTAGTTAGTCCCATAGCCGTTAGAACATGCGAAGGTTCAGGCAATGCCGATGAACAAGCGCTTCCCATTGCCATAGCTAAATTCGGAAGTGCTTTTATTAATTCCTCCGCTTTGATGTCATGAAAGTTTATATTGCTGGTATTCGGTAATCTATTTTTTATATTTCCATTAACGGAAGCTCCCATATCGCACATGGCTTGTTCGAGACGTGTACGTAGAATGGAAATGGTGCCGTTTATTTCCATTAGCTCATCTTTACAAAGTTGCGCTGCTTTTGCAAAGCCTACAATGCCCGGCACATTGAGTGTTCCACTTCTCAGTCCGCGTTCGTGACCCCCACCATCTATTTGTCCGATGAGTGTAACTCTCGGATTTTTTCTTTTTACATAAAGTAATCCAACACCTTTTGGGCCATACATTTTGTGAGCCGATAAACAAAGAAGATCAGCTTTTAAATCGTACATGTCGATGCGAAGTTTTCCTCCGCCTTGTGTTGCATCACAAAAGAGCAACGAGTTTTTTGAATGTACAATTGCAGCGATTTGATCTATCGGATGAATAACGCCCGTTTCATTATTTGCTAACATGGCACAAACTAAAAGAGTATCGTTACGAATCGATTTTTCTAACAATTGTAAATCGATCATTCCATCTTCAAGTACCGGAAGTAGCGTAATCTCAAAACCTGTTTTTTCGAGATGCGCACATGTGTCTAAAACAGCCTTGTGTTCGGTAGAAATGGTTATAATGTGTTTTCCTTTTGAGTGATATGCCTCTGCAACACCTTTGATGGCAAGGTTAATCGATTCTGTAGCGCCTGAAGTAAAAATGATCTCGTTTTCCTCTACATTAATAAATTCAGCTAAATTTTTTCTTGATCTTTTCACGGCTTCATCGGCAATCCAACCAAAGGAGTGAGAACGACTAGCAGCATTTCCGTAGTCGGAAGTAAAATATGGAAGTATTGCATCAACTACGTGTGGGTCGACACGTGTTGTTGAATTATTATCAAGATAAACACATAAATCGTTCATACGTATGGAACAAATTTCTTTACTTTGGGAAATATTTTAATACTTTAATTCGATGCAAAGTACAACATCAACTCCTCACCACCATCATCACAACGAAGAACATTTTGAGCAGTCACAAACCATCCGCGATATTGTTATCGGGATGTCAGATGGCCTAACGGTGCCATTTGCTTTAGCGGCCGGATTAAGCGGAGCGGTGAGCTCCAATTCGATTATTCTTACAGCAGGCTTTGCAGAAATAATTGCCGGATCAATAGCGATGGGACTTGGAGGATATTTAGCAGGGAAAACAGAAATTGAGCATTACGATTCAGAATTGAAGCGTGAATACGAAGAGTTGGTTACGCATTATGAAACTGAACGCAATGAGGTGAAGGAAATCTTTGCGAACTATGGATTATCTCCCAATTCCCAAGAATTGATCATGACGGAAATGGAGAAAGACAAAGATAAGTGGGTAGATTTTATGATGCGCTTCGAATTAGGTTTAGAGAAGCCCGACATCAATAGAGCAAGGTTGAGCGCCAGGAACATTGGCGTAGCGTATATCGTAGGAGGTATTGTTCCGTTAACGGCGTATATCTTTACCGACACTCCACACATGGGTTTAATTTATTCAGCCATTATCACAGTGATATGTCTGATGTTCTTTGGATATTTTAAAAGCAAAGTTACCGGTCAAGATCCTATTAAGGGAGGTTTTAGAACAACAATGATTGGTGTGCTTGCAGCAGCTGCAGCTTATTTCTTTGCCAGTTTATTTTCATTATAAAACCGATGCTAGCTAAAATAACTATTAATGAAAAGAATTACGAATTGGACCTCGCAAAGCCAATCGACCTTTCTATTCCGATTATGGCCGATAAAGAAAATGTAAATGCATTTTATCTTGGTCCGGTTACCTACATTCCATTTTCTATGGGAACTTTTATTGGAGATGTTTCAAAAGGCGGCGCCTGTAATGTCAATACCATAACGATTAATCCCCATGGCAATGGTACACACACGGAAACAGTCGGTCACATTTCTAAAAACAATTACCCGATACGTACTGCATTAATGAGAACTTTTTTCACCTCACGGTTAATTACTCTTGATCCTGAAAAAATTGGCGGCGATTTCGTAATCACATTGAATCAATTAAAAGAAATTGATTTGGTAAATATAGAAGCATTGATAATTAGAACTTTGCCCAATTCGATTGAAAAAAAAATACGTCAATATTCAGGAACAAATCCGGCATACATGGCAAAAGAAGCCGCTGATTTTTTGAGATTGAATAATATCCAACATGTTTTGTTAGACTTACCGAGTATAGATCGTGAAGAAGATGGAGGGAAATTGTCGGCACATCACGCCTTTTGGAATTATCCTGAAAGTCCTAGAACGGAATGTACGATTACCGAATTAATGTATGTTGAGGATAAAATAAGCGACGGTTTTTATCTTTTGGACCTTCAATTTGCTGCTTTCGACAACGATGCGAGTCCGTCTCGACCAATAATATACGCACTTAAGGCTATTTAATTTAGAATCATTCTTAACTAGGCAAATTTTTAACAAATTCGGTTTGACTCAAATCTGGCAAAAACGCCTTCAGAAGTCGTTAAATATTAGTCAGTTTCACCGAACTTACCACCAACCATAGCTAAGGTGTTGATATCTTGAGGTAATAATTTTATATTTTTTTTAAGAAAAACTTTTAGGAGTTATTGATTGTAATAAATTTGCACCCGTTCGAAAAAACTGACATTTTAATGACCTTGCCCGTCGTTCATTTCATTTTTCAAACAATATTCCTCCGTTTTGAAGACGGACTAACAAAAATAACATGAGTCACCCTTACAACACCCGGTACTTTGCTTTTATAATCTCTATCTGCTTTCTGACATTATTTAATGGAAGCACAGCACTTGCGCAAGATGGAGCTGCCTTATTTAACGCAAACTGTACTACCTGTCACGCCGTGAAAGAAAAGGTCATAGGACCTGCACTGAAAGGTATTGAACAACGTCGTTCGGAAGAATGGCTGTTAAAGTGGATAAAGAACTCACAGGCAGTTATTAAGAGCGGTGATGAATATGCAGTTAAGTTGTATAACGATTACAACAAAACGGCAATGACGTCTTTCAATTTCAAGGATGATGAAATCAAAGCGATACTTGCTTATGTAAAAACGGAAGCAGAAAAGCCGGATGCAGTAGTGAAGACGCCGGTTGATAGTGGGTCGCCGGAAGGTGAGTCGAAGCCAATTTGGCCATACATTTTAATAGCAGCAGTTGTTTTATATTTACTGAGTGGTGTATTACGCAGAGTACAAGAGACGCTTGCTAAAGCAGTTCGAACAAAAAATAATGAGCCGGAGCCACTTCCTGTTACCACTAAAGTTCGAAACCGCGAATGGATTCGTCACAATAAAAAACTGATTGCACTTATTTTAATAGGACTTACATTAATCGGCAGTGTAAAAGGTTGGTATGCTTTACAGTCGATCGGACTAGCACAAGGGTATACACCAGATCAACCAATAAAATATTCGCATAAACTTCACGCAGGAAAACTTCAAATCGCTTGTATTTATTGCCATAGCGGAGCAGAACGTGGTAAAGTTGCCGGAATACCTTCAGCAAATGTATGTATGAATTGTCATAAATATGTGCGCAAAGGACCTGAAACGGGAACAGAAGAAATCGCAAAGATTTACAAAGCATTAGACTATGATCCTGATAAAGGAACATACGGACCAAATCAAAAGCCATTACAGTGGGTTCGTGTACACAACCTTCCTGATTTTGCATACTTCAATCACTCACAACATTATGTTGTAGGAAAAATTGAGTGTCAAACTTGTCATGGACCAATTCAAGATAGTATGACAGTTGCCAGTCAATATTCACCGCTTACAATGGGATGGTGTATAGATTGTCACAGACAAACGCCGGTTAAAATGGCGGGCAATGGATATTACGATCAATTACATAAAGATTTAGTAGCGAAACATCCGATGGACTCTGTATTTACCGTAAAAGACATCGGTGGTACTGAGTGTGCTCGTTGTCACTATTAATTAGATCAAAAAAAAGTAAAGAATTAGCATTAAGCTCCTACAATGGAAAAAAAATACTGGAAAGGCGTAGAAGAACTTAGCAATGATGCCGAGTTTGTACGTTTGAAAAACAACGAGTTTTACGAACCTCTTCCGATTGATGAGCTCATCAACAAAAAAGCAGAAGACGTAACTGTTACACCACGTCGTGACTTCCTAAAATTTTTAGGATTCAGTGTTGCTGCGGCATCATTGGCTGCATGTGAGGCACCGGTTCGCAAAACGATTCCATACTTGGTTCGTCCTGATCAAATAACTCCGGGCATAGCCAATTATTATGCATCATCTTATTTTGATGGATATGATTATTCAAGTATCGTAGTAAAGACGCGCGAAGGTCGTCCGATCAAGATTGAAGGAAACAAACTAAGTTCGATCAACAAAGGAAAAGTAAATGCACGAGTTCAAGCAGCTGTACTTTCTCTTTATGATAACGTTCGTTTACGAGGACCAATGATGGGCGGAAGTCCGGCAACATGGCAAGATGTAGATAAATCGATCGGTGAAAAACTTTCGGCGATTGCAGCTAAAGGTGGGAAGATCAGAATTCTTTCTTCGACAGTTATCAGTCCTTCTACATTAAGAGCGATTG
>JAYTOX010000144.1:0-3395 GCA_043747595.1 Bacteroidota bacterium
GTCAACGATAGATTATTGTGATGTTTACCAGGTAGTGGTTCGTGAAATGGCAATTCGTTCGAAACTGATTGAGCATGTTGCGGCGCGTATTGCTGAGGCATTGAAAAAAGAAATCGCTAAAATAGAGAAGGTAAAAGTAACGGTAACGAAAATTGCACCACCAATGAACGGAGATGTTGCAGAAGTGAGTGTGATCGTTAGCCGCAGTTGATTCAAAAAAATGAAAAGTACAACCAATTCAATTTCTGAACTGAATAAGCAGTTGCAACAACTTCCACCTAAAAAAGTGGCGGAAATTTGTTTACGAGTGGCAAAGCATAAAAAAGAAAATAAAGAGTTATTGGATTATTTATTGAACGAAGCCGACGACGAAGAAAGTTTTAGGGAGAAAGTGAAAGAAGAGACAGAATTTCATTTTCAGGAAATAAATCGAAGTAATTTATATTTAGCAAAAAAAACGTTGCGGAAGATATTGCGTATTATAAATAAGAACTGTCGTTTTTCAGGAAGTAAAGAGACCGAGGCAATTTTATTAATGCATTTTTGTAAGACACTAAAGAACTCCGGTATTAATTTTTATGATAGTCAGGTGTTGGTGAATATGTATAGTAACCAACAAAAAAAAATTGCCACTGCTATTTCCAAGTTGCACGAAGATCTTCAATATGATTATCTGAAAGAGTTGGAGTCAATTTAGTCCAGTCAATATCAATGGCCTTTATTAAAACATTAAAGGAGTTTTATGGAAACACTGACGTAAAAATCTGTGATTTCAAGCTATAACAGCGGCTTAATAAATTTAAATTGAAAAAAGTTGGAAGCAGTGGCAATTATTTTTATAATTACTGATTCAAATTTAATTCTAATCTAAATTTCATACAGCTATGAGCACATCGAAACTTTTAAAATTCGTTTTGTATTTTTTAATTTCCGGAATTGTTTTTAATAGTAACGTTTTGGCTTCTCCTTCAAATAGCAAAGAAGCCGGAGTTGTTGATTCTGTTCAAGCGAAATTGGAAAAGGAGCAAATGCACATTGACAGTGTAGTGGCGTCGATAGAGTATAAGCAAGGAATTTTTAATTTGAAGGATAATTTAGCTACAGTGAAAGCGGCGAATGGGCTTTCGTTTCTAGATTCAAAAGATGCAAACAAGTTGCTTCACGATTTATGGAATAATCCGGAGAGTGATAATGTACTTGGCGTATTAGTTCCGACAGATATTCCAATTGATGATGAAAGATTATGGGCGGTTGTTTTTACCTATGAAGAAGAAGGGCATGTGAAAGATGATGATGCGGCAGATATGAAGTACGATGAGATGTTGAAGACGATGAAGGAAGATGCAGAAAATGCGAATGCAGAGAGAGTGAAATCGGGTTATGATGCGATGCATTTAGTGGGTTGGGCACAGACGCCATTTTATGATAAAGCCCAACACAAATTGCATTGGGCAAAAGATTTGGCTATTGGCGATGGAAAGCAGCACACGTTAAATTACAACATTCGTATGCTAGGCCGTAAAGGAGTTCTTGTTTTAAATGTTGTTGCAAGCATTGATCAGCTTCAGGAAATTAAAACGAGAATAAATACGATTATGGCAAGTACAGATTTTGTTGCAGGAAATCGTTATGAAGATTTTAATGAGAGCAGCGATAAAATTGCAGAGTATGGATTAGCCGGGTTAATAGCCGGAGGAGTATTGGTGAAAACAGGATTGCTTGCAAAAATTGGATTGATATTAGTGAAGTTGTGGAAAGTAATTGCACTTGCAATCGCAGGTGGATTAGGTGCTTTTAAAAAGTTCTTCAACAAAAAGAAAAAAAACGAAACGAATGATTTGATGATTGATGAAAAGGATAATGATTAACTGATTTAAGTGAGTGGTGAGTGGTAATTAGTGAGTAAAAATTTTAATAAGTGAGTAGTGAGTGGTAATTAGTGAGTAAATAAATGACCTTCTTACTTCTTACTTCTTACTTCTTACTTCTTACTTCTTACTTCTTACTTCTTACTTCTTACTTCTTACTTCCTACTTCCCCTTCTCCCTCGGTCCTCTTTTGTAAATAACGAGTCCGTTCAGAAAATTGCGGAGCAGCTGATCGCCGCAGGGTTTGTAATTAGCGTGATCTTCATTTCTGAAAACTGCGCTGAGCTCTGTTTTACTTATTTCGTAATCGACTAGCTTAAGGATTTGAATAATATCATCGTCTCTCAGCTCTAAGGCTACGCGCAATTTTTTGAAGATATCGTTATTGGAAAGCATGATAGTTGGTCGCTTTAATTTCTTGGTTTATGATCGGGTTTTCTTGGGCCTTTATTTTTATTCGAAAAGTTTTTTCGTTTCCCGAAATTACTTTTAATTTTTAGACTCGGATTCCATTCCGGTGCTTTGCCAATTGATTCAGGAAGTGGAATTTTTGGAATCACCATTTCAATAAATTCTTCTATTTGAACAAAGCGTGCTTGATCTTTCGGGCTAATAAAAGTGATAGCCTCTCCGGTAGTTTCTGCTCTTGCTGTTCTTCCAACGCGGTGAACATAATCTTCTGCATCGCCGGGAACGTCGTAGTTGATTACGATACCGATGTTGTCGATATCAATTCCGCGCGATAGAATGTCGGTGGCAATAAGGATCGGTGTCTTTCTGTTTTTGAAATTAAGTAAAACCGATTCTCTGTTTTCTTGAGTAAGATCGCTATGTATAGCAGCAGCAGGAAGATTTCTTTTTTGTAATTCTTTTTCTAATGTCTTCACAGCAATTTTTGTTGAGGCAAAAATTAATGTACTGGTAATTTCTCGCGATGCTAAAATATCTACAATCAAATTATTTTTCTGATCATCGAAAACGACATACGCTTTTTGGTCGACACCGGCAGCGGGCTTACTAACAGCAATATTTATTTCAACCGGATTTTGCAATAATTTTTTTGCAAGCGGACGAATCTTTACCGGCATTGTTGCACTGAAAAGTAAGATCTGCTTTTTAACAGGAAGGAATTGATTGATCGTCATGATGTCTTCGTAAAAACCCATGTCGAGCATTTTGTCGGCTTCATCGAGAATGAGTGTTTCCAGCTGATCCATTTTTACATAACCCAATTTCAGATGACTCAGTAAACGTCCTGGCGTAGCGATGATAGCAGAAGTTCCTTCCATGAGCGCTTTCTTTTCTCGGTCGAATGAAAAGCCATCGTTACCTCCATAGACAGCTATAGAACTGGCGTGAGTATAGTAAGCAAATCCTTGAAATGCTTGATCAATTTGAACAGCTAATTCGCGAGTTGGAGCGAGTATAAGTACGGAAGTGTGTGGTGTTTTGCTTTTTGAAATGCCTTCAAGCGTAGGCAAAATGTATGCAGCAGTTTTTCCTGTTCCTGTTTGTGCACAGGCTAGT
>JAYTOX010000145.1:0-8189 GCA_043747595.1 Bacteroidota bacterium
ATATCTACTCCACCATCAATTAATCCTTTTGTTTGTTCAATATAAATTTCAACAATCTGATCGAACGTTACAGCACGGTAAGCAGGATTATTTACATCGGGAGAAAGTGATAGCGTTCTATTAGTGGGACCAATTGCCCCGGCAACCCATTTCTTTGTATTGCCTGTTTCAGCAGCATACTTTTCAATTGCTCGCTTAGCTATTTTAGCCGATTCAAAATTCAATTCGTACGAAATATCTTCAAGGTGATAATCGGCCATTGAAATACGTTGCGCACTGAATGTATTTGTCTCAATAATATCAGCACCGGCATGTAAATATTGAAGGTGAATCTCTTCAATAATTTGCGGTTGAGTAATAGAAAGCAAATCGTTATTTCCTTTGAGCGAATGTTTCCAATCGGCAAATCGATCGCCTCTAAAATCATTTTCTTCTAATCGATAACGCTGTATCATAGTGCCCATTGCACCATCGATTACTAAAATGCGTTTTTTTAATTCCTCTTTGATTGATTCTGCGTGACTCATACTTTTCTGAAATAATTTTCTCAACGACTATTTAATTTGTACTGCTTTGTTTAATAGCAAAAAAAATCTCCTCCAACGTAAGTCAGAGGAGATTGTATAAATTTCATTTAAGAATACAGATCGATCTGACTTATCTGACTTCCTTTCGGAAGAGCGAGTTGGCACCTTCTATCCATTTTATTAATGAATAAGGGTTGCCAAGGTTTCATAGGGCGCGATCCCTCCACCTTTCTTGATAAGTGTACCGCTTGAGAGCGGAGTATTAATTGCTAAAAGAACGATACGCAAATGTACTAAACAGATTGATTCATCTGTCGTTTACTGTTAGTTGATAATAATTTTTTTAGTAATTGTATTCTTGTTACTATCAAAACGAACAAAATAAACACCGGCAGCAAGCTCACTTGTGTTTAATTCGAGCGAATTTGTAGGAGAATAAACGTTTTTACAAACTCTTCCAACTTGATCGAGGATAGTAATATTCAACGAACCGGAAACAGGTGATTGAATAAATAAACGATCGTGAGCAGGTATTGGACGAATTGAAATGGTTTGCAAAGGATTATTTTTCACTCCTGTTCCAAGTACAATATTTACAGTGTAGTCTTCTGTTTCACCATAACTATACGAGCTACAATCAGAAGATACTATTGCGGGATTATCATAAATATAACGAACTCGCATTCTTGTTGGCCCTAATAAAGCTGTATTTGGAATATAGAGATTCGCAGTAATGTCTCCAGAAAGTTCCGGGATGTTATCGCTGATATTAAAAAACTCGCCGGCATCTTGAAAATCTCCATCGGCATTGAAATCGAACCAAACCGCTGCACCATGATTACCTGAACCAACTCCTGAAGCGATAGTAATGTCGTAATTATCGCCGGTGCCAAGGCTTGTTGTTAAATTGCCTGTGTCAGGATACAAAATATAATTGTTGGTATTTCCATTACATCCGGTAAGATCATTCAGCAAAGTATTAATAGCCACTTTATCTAATATATCACAGCCAACAGTAAATGGAGGAATACAGTAGCACATCAACGGTGTGTTTTCATCAACCATAACAGAAACCGACGAAGTTGTTTGGCCGCTACATGTTAAATTACAATGATAGTATGACATCATCATTTGACCGACTACATTATAACTAGAACTATTAGCACCTGAAATATTTGTCCAGTTTAAATTGTCGGTTGAAACTTGCCATTGGTAAGTAATGCCTGTAGCACTATCGGCTCCTGAAAGAGTCAAGGCGAAAATTGTTGCAGGGCATACAGACGTTTCAGAAGAAACAGTTGTGCCGGCATTTGGAGGAGCAGTACAAGTTATCGGATAATCAACTAAAGCTACATTATCGATAGCCCACCACCAGTCCCAAGTACCTGTCCATGTAAAACGAAAACGGACATTTGCTGCAGCTCCTAAATTTAGTCCAAATTGCGAATGAACGGCAGGATTTGGATATCCTACATCTAAAGAATCATATACAATTGTATTCCAAGAAATACCTGCATCGGTACTCCATTCTATACGACGAGAAGAGCCGGAAGTGTTTGGCCCAAATAGTGAACGATATTGTTCGTCTAATTCTAAATAGGGAGCACCTGTAACTGTAGCTAAACTAATATCGGCTGTAGTGAGCGAAGCCAATTCATTGATATTATCATTTACGCTTCCCATATCGCTGTCGAATAAAGCAAAGCTTGTATCCATAGTAGCCCCTGAGATAGAACGGAAGAATGGATTATTAAAAACCCATAAGTCGGCAGCCGGCAAACCCAAACTATCATTCGTCCAACCTGAAGGAAGAACTCTTGAAGAAAAATTTTCTAAGTAGATAGTTGTCTGTGAAAACACAGTATTTCCAACCAAACAATTAAATGCAATAAAGAGAGAGAGTAACGTTTTTTTCATTCGAGAATTATTTATGGTTAGCAATAAAAATATCAATATTATTCTGTTCAAGATACGATTTTAAATTTGGACGCAAGCGGCTTTTATAAACTGAATGCGCATTATCCTTTTTCGTTCCCTTACGAATTGCCCGTTGTTCATCATCTGGTAATGCAGCAATTTCTTTACATTGTGGTGTACAACAACCATTCATTAGCTTAGCACAATTATCACATTGAATAAAAAGTAAATGACAGTCGTCGTTAGCGCAATTGGTATGATGGTCGGAAGAATTTCCGCATTGATGACACTTACTAATTACATCTTCGGTAATTCGCTCACCCATTCTGTCGTCGAATACAAAATTCTTCCCTATAAAATTGGTCTCAAGCCCCTCCGCTTTTACTTGTCGTGCGTAGTGAATAATACCACCATTCAATTGGTTTACATCTTCGAATCCATTGTGGCGTAAAAAAGCACTAGCCTTTTCGCAACGAATACCACCGGTACAATAGAGCAATATTTTTTTATCTTTTTGGACTTTTAGAATATCAAGCACCATTGGAAGTTCATCTCTGAATGTGTCTGAGTCGGGAAGTATTGCTCCCTTGAAATGACCAACTTCACTTTCATAATGATTTCGAAGATCAACAATCACGGTCTCCGATTTTTGCATTTCCTCGTTAAATTCTTTCGCAGAAAGGTGTTTGCCTACATTCGTTACATCAAACGTTGCATCGTTCAATCCGTCGGCAACAATTTTAGTTCTTTCACGAACAATCAATTTATAAAAAGACTTACCATCATCTTCAATGGCTATTTTCAGATCTACATCTAAAAATTCAGGGAACGAATTCAGAGTTAAAACAAACTCATCGAAATGGTGAACCGGAATTGAGATTTGTGCGTTGATACCTTCCTTTGCAACATATATTCTCCCGAAAACTTTCAATTGATCTAAAGCAGCATATAGCCGATCTCTCATTGAAGGCACATCATTTATAATAACATAACGGTAAAATGAAAGCGTAGTTCGATGAAAATCTTCGGCAATCAAGAGCTCTTGAAGCACTTTTTTATCGTATTTATTTCGTAATAACATAGCGACAAAAATAAGGAAAATTAAGGGAAAGAAAAGAGGATTTGGCTTTCACAACCAGCACGAATATCGAGAGTGAAAAAGTGTATTATTTCTACAAAAAGTGTATTTAAGCCTTCTTATTCTTTTTAAAATAGGCATAAGCACCTATTCCTCCCAAAACATAAGGGATACAAAGCAGGTAAAGTATACCGGTATTCAATCCTTTGCCGGCTTTATTTTCATTGGCATCTCTACTGCTTTCGGCAACACGACCACACATTGCACATTGAGCAGAAGCATCAAAATGCATGATAGAGAGTGCAAATAAAAAGAAGAATGTGAGCCTTTTCATTTTAGAATTGGTAATATGGAGAAATCATTAAATAAACGATAACACCAGTGGTAGTAACGTAAAGCCAAATTGGATATGACCAACGAGTAATTTTTTTGTGAGCACTAACCTGACCTGTTAATCCTCTATACAAAGATAGCAAGACTAGCGGCATAACAATCGCTGCCAATAAAATATGCGTACTCAAAAGAGCAAGATAGTAAGGTCTGAGAGGATTATCTGCCGGAAATCGAGTTTCTACACCGAAAGAATGGAATAGAACATAGGACAATAAAAAGATAGTTGACAAAACACAAGCTGTAAGATTCAGCTTTCTATGAGCTAAAATATTTTTTTGCTTAATGAAATAAAGTGAGATCAGCAAAATAATAGTTGTTGTACCATTTAAAAGTGCATTTAATTTTGGCAAATATGCAACCCAACTTGGTATGCTTTCTCGTTTAGGTAATTGCGACAAAACTACGACGACTAAAAAAACAGCTACAGAAACTACACTAATTAGTTTCTTGTAAAAAGAATCGTTTTTGGAAATTAATGGCACGTTATTGCTTTTGTTTGTACTCTTGAAAAAGAAGTTTTGCGTGATCGACTAATGAATCCATTTCAGCAGGATCAAGTCCATCATAAACACCTCTAATATGTTTTTGTTTGTCGATCAAAATAATATCTTGAGAGTGGAAAAAGTCGTCTTTAGTTTTTCCTTCTGCTGCAGGTACTAAAAAACCATCGCGAGCAATATCATAAATCGCTGCTTTATCGCCAGTAAGAAACCACCATTTAGAATTGTCGGCATGCATTTTTTCAGCATACGATGCTAAAACAGAAACAGAATCTCTTTCGGGGTCTACGGTAAAAGATAAAATGTGAAAATTCTTTTCTTCTTTAAAAGCGTATTGAACTTTTCCCATTTGCTCATTCATTTTGGGACAAACGGTTTTGCAAGAAGCAAAGAAAAAATTAGCAACATAAATCTGATCGTCTACCTGTTTAGAACCTACACTATCGCCATTTTGATTGATGAAAGTAAAAGCAGGAATAGCGTGATAAGAAGTATCACCTTTTTCATTTACCTGAATAGGTCCAAGAATTGGAAGGGTATTAAAATGATTATGGCCGGTAACTAATACCAGCCACAATATCACCGGGAAAAGTAAAATAGTAAATGGAATAATTAATTTTTTCCAGAACTGATTTTTCATTTCACCTAATAAATTGATAACCCTAAAGCGGATCCTTCATAGATAGCTATGAAAATAAGATACACGATGAGTACAAACGGAAGCAACAGTGACCATTGCATAGGAATGGCTTCGAATTTTAAGTGCATAAAATAACCGACAATAAAATATGCTTTAACAATTGTAAGAGCAATGAAGGTTACTAAAAGTACATCTTTTGAAATAGAAGTAAAAGAAATACCTACTTCAAAAATTGTTACACAAAGTAGAATCCAGAAAACTCTCCAGATCATTTTAGTGCTTAATGCTGAATGAGCTTTTTCTTCAGCTGCGTGTGAAATATGTTCGTGATGGATATCAGACATAGTAATTTATTTTATGATGAATTATACCAGGTAGAAGAAAGTAAATACGAAGACCCAAACTAGATCGACAAAGTGCCAATAGAGACCAACTTTTTCGACAAGTTCGTAATCTTTTTTGCGTTCGTTAAAGCCTTGCGATACCAAGACGAGAACGATAACATTTATCACAACACCACTAAAAACGTGGAAGCCGTGAAAACCTGTGATAAAGAAAAAGAAATTTCCGAAGAGCGGAGTATTTCCATATTCATTCTCGGTGAGGTTTGCACCAATTATATTTTTTTGTGCAGTTGCAATTAGTTCTTTTGCTTCGTTGCCTTCTACCATAGTACCATCGTGAAATTTCAACATACCAGGTTCAAGTGCATCGGTTCTTGCAAAACGACCATCGGCTAAAACGTAAGCGCCATTCTCCGAACCTTTAATAAAGTGAAACCATTCCCACGCTTGAGAGCCAAGGAACATCAAGCCACCTACGATTGTTAATGCAAGCCATTTGATTACAGATTTTTTATTAAGACTATGCCCTGCATCAACGGCAAGTACCATAGTAACCGACGACATGATAAGGATAAACGTCATAAGACCTACATAAGCAAGCGGCATGTGACCGTGAACAAAAGGGAAATGGGTAAAAACCTCATTCGGTTTTGGCCAGATACCGGTAAAACGGTGACGCATTGCACCATACGCAATTAGTAAGCTGGAAAAAGTAAATGCATCCGATACAAGGAAGATCCACATAAATAATTTTCCCCAACGTACATTAAACGGAGAAACATCACCACCCCAAACGGAGCTAGAAGGAGATGTTGCTGTAGAATGATTTGCCATGAAATTCTTTTCGGTTTTTATTGAAGTTTTATACGTACTTTTTAAATGTAGTTACTCTTAACGGATGTAAAGTAAAAAGAAAAACAAATACACCCATAATCCATCGAGGAAATGCCAATATATTGCACAGATACTCACACCATTGTAATTTTCTGCAGAATATTTATTCCTCGTTGCGCGCGAAAATACAAATATTAATGAGAAAATACCTGCAATTAAGTGAAGAACATGTAATCCGGTAATGACATATAAAAACGAACCGGCAACATTTCCAACATCTGCAGCTTGTTCTACTGTTTCTTTTCCGGAAGGGATGTAGTTAAAATTTGTTTTGATATCGCTCACTGTTCCTGTAAATACAATGCCTTTTTGATATAATTCCGTCCAAGCAACGTATTGCGAAACGGCAAAACCAATCCCAAGAAATAAAGTGATAAGCAACGCTTTTTTAAAATTGGCATTGTTTCCTTTTTTAATAGAAGACAAAGCCCATTGCATTGAAATGCTGCTAATTACAATTAATAATGTACTGATTGCAAACGTAGAAGGAATAGAAAATTCAACCCATTTTCCTTCACCTTGACGCACCAAATATGCTGAGGTAAGCCCGGCAAAAAGCATCACTATACTTACAAGCCCAAACCAAAGCAGCGCCTTTTGAGCCTTTCGTTGAACATCTAACTCTGATTGTTGAATTTCTTTTGTCATTTCCATTATACTAATTTATTTATCATCCAAATAATCTGAATTACAGGCAAATAGATAAACGATCCAAACATTAATCGTTGAGCAGATTTTAAATCACAATTTCGGTACAACTGAAGTGCCTGATACGTGAACACACCACCGGTTATCACCATTAAAATGGATGCAATAATACCCGTGAATCCAAAAACAACAGGAAATATTCCCATAGGAATAAGACAAATTGTATAGACTAAAGTTTGGAATGCAGAACCTTTCGTACGACCATGACCACTTGGAAGCATTTTAAAACCCGCTCTTTCATAATCATCGTGCAAAACCCAGGCAATTGCCCAAAAGTGAGGAAACTGCCAGATGAATTGAATAGCATAAAGAATCAAAGCTTCCATTCCGATTTCGTTTCTTCCTGCAACCCAACCTAATAGAGGAGGAAAGGCACCGGGAAGAGCACCAATTAAAACAGAAAAAGGCGTTATCTTTTTAGCCGGAGTATAAGCTAATACATAAAGTAAAAGAGAGATAAAACTTAATATTCCGCAAAGAGGGTTCAAAAACACCCAGAGAATTGTAACACCACTTACCCCCATTGCAATTCCAGCAATTAACGCTTCCAGTGTTGTCATTCTATTTGTTGGAATGGGGCGATTGGCAGTCCTAACCATCAATTTATCCAAATCTTTTTCGATAATCTGATTAAAAGTATTGGAAGCACCTGTTACCAAAAATCCGCCGAGCGACAAAATAAAGAGCGAAAGCCAGCTAAAATCTCTGCCCATTGCAATTATATAACCCATAGCCGCAGAAAAAACGACAAGACTCGACAATCTAAACTTTGTGAGTTGGATATAATCCTGAATGCGGCTTGAATTCGAAGGCGGGGAAATACTAATTGTTTTTTCTTCCATTGGTAATCGGGCGGCAAGATTAACGTTTTTTTTCCAAAAGAAGAAAGAAGAAGGCCGTTTTCATTGTACCTAATTTTTGACGACAAAAACTTTACTTTCTTCCCTCTCAATTCTCCATGTTTTTCACAATGATCTCCCTTTCCTCCTAGTTTAAAGACTCAGGTAACTACGAAGCAACCAATTAAATAGATTTTCAATAATTCCTCTTCGTGTTTTTCTCTATGTCCCTCCTTTTCCTCCGTGTTTCAAAAAAACCAGTAACCACAAAGCGAGTAATTCAACTAACTTCTTCAGCTAATTTCTCTGTGCCCTTCTCCGTGCTCTCCATGCCCTCCGTGTTTCAAAA
>JAYTOX010000146.1:0-24718 GCA_043747595.1 Bacteroidota bacterium
ATGCTTTTGCTCTTTCGCCGGCACTTGTTTTTTCAAACTGCCGGGAATAAGGAAACGCCCTTTCGCATCTACTGTACAATGAAATTCACCTATGAAGCCTGCCATCTAATGCTGTTTTTCAAAGTGCTAATGTAAATCAAATTTTACCACTTCCTACCACTTTTTACCACTTTGTTGAAAACTTTCTGTAGCCCCATCCCAGCGCGGCTTTTCAGCTCGTAGGTTTTTAAAATGACAGTTTCTGTGTTCCGCTTTTAGCCCAAACGAAAACGTAATTGTCTGCCATTTTCTTCCGCCTCGCTTGCCATTCTATAAGAACAAACAAATCAACAACAGCCTATTCAAAACAGTGTCTACCTTCTCGACCTTTACTTCTAAATTTTTATTTACATTTGAAAAAAAAGATTTTATGAATTACGAAATCAAAGAGGAGGGAGATTTTAAATACATTGAAGAGGGTAGCGGCCCTACTTTGTTGTTATTGCATGGATTGTTCGGTGCGTTAAGCAACTGGACCGACGTGGTGAGTTTCTTTTCTCCTAATTACAGAATCGTAATTCCATTGATGCCTATTTACTCTTTACCAATTTTAAATACCAATGTAAAAGCACTGGCCGAATTTGTACACGACTTTATTAATTTTAAAAACTATAAAAACATCGTTCTCATTGGAAATTCTCTAGGCGGACATGTTACTCTTGTGTACGTAAAAAAACATCCGGAAAATATAAGAGGAATGGTATTAACCGGCAGTAGCGGTTTATATGAAAATGCAATGGGCGGATCTTTTCCTCGTAGAGAAGATTATGATTTCATTAAACAAAAAGTAGAATACACTTTTTACGATCCTGCATCTGCTTCGAAAGAATTGGTAGATGAAGTGTTTGGAATTGTAAACGATAAAGGAAAATTAATTCGAATTTTATCGCTTGCAAAATCAGCCATCCGTCACAATATGAGCGACGATCTTCAATTCATGAAATTGCCCACCTGTTTGATCTGGGGGAAAAATGACACCATTACTCCACCTGATGTAGCGGAAGAGTTTCATAAGCTTCTTCCCAACAATGAATTGTTTTGGGTTGATAACTGCGGTCATGCCCCCATGATGGAGCAGCCAAACCATTTTAATGAAATATTAGATAAGTGGCTAAAAAAAACCTTTCCTAATTAGTTTTTAGTTTCAAATGCCTTACTAATCAAAGTTTTATAATTGTCGCTTCTTATTTGGCAGCTCTCAATCTTTAGCCTATTGAACCGGCGAATTATTCGTCAAAACCAACAGAACATCTTACCTTTGCAGCCTTATTCGATTTCCAAATGATAATCAAAGAAGCTGAATTCGTTGTCAGCAATACCACTTATGAAAAGTGCCCTAAACCGGACATGCCGGAGTATGCATTTATTGGCCGTTCAAATGTTGGCAAATCTTCTTTAATTAATATGCTATGCAATCGGAAAGCAATGGCCAAAACTTCGGCTACTCCAGGAAAAACACAATTGATCAATCATTTCATTATCGATCAGACATGGTATTTGGTCGATCTTCCGGGTTACGGTTTTGCTCGAACTTCTAAATCATCGTTGGTTGCATGGGACAAAATGATTCGCGACTATTTGGAAAAACGAATGAACTTAATGACAACTTTTGTTTTGATAGATGTACGACACGAACCGCAAAAAATAGATGTGGCATTTATCAATTGGCTAGGAACAAGTCAAATTCCTTTTACTATTGTTTTTACAAAAACAGATAAGATATCGAAGCAACAAGTAGACTCTTCCGTTGCAAAATATAAAAGAGAATTAAAAAAAACATGGGATGAATTGCCTAACTTCTACATCTCTTCTGCCGAAAAAAATATTGGCCGAGATGTGATCCTAGACTTCATCACGCAAGCGAATGCTGAATTTATTAAACCGGAAAAAAAATAATTAATTGCTTTTTTAATTTCTTAAGAAAAAAATAAAAAAATATACAACAAATGGATTCTAAAATTAATTTTCATGTTAGTCTTGACGAAGAACGCGTTCCGCAAAATATTTCATGGGAAGCGACAGAAAGTGGCAGTGACGGAGTTAAGCCTTGCAACGCTGTTATGATGAGCATTTGGGACCCAAAGGAAAACACTACACTTCGAATAGATCTTTGGACTAAAGAAATGCTTGTAGACGATATGAAAAGATTTTTTTACGAAAACTTCGTTACAATGGCCGATACTTATCTTAGAGCTACAAACGACGAAATAAATGCTCGAAACATCAGAAAATTTGCAGAAGAATTTGGGAAAGCAATCGTTTAATCGTCTAGTTCAATTGAGAATTGAGAATTGAGAATTGAGAATTGAGAATTGAGAATTGAGAATTGAGAATAAAAAAAATGTTCCTCCGTAAATATTAATTAAATCAGCGATTTTACGTATTCAAATAATATAGCAAAAAGGACTCTTCATTAATAATTGTTCATTTATCATTATTAATTATTATTCCGCTCTATATCCCGACTCATTATAAATTTTCATCATATCTTTTTCCTCCATCAGTTGCTCGATTGAAATTTCAGGGTGTTTCTTTTGATAAGATTTAATAATTTTCCAGCCAATATACTTTCCAATATTTCCGGGAGATTCTTTCGGAAAACCATTGGTCGTTGGTCCTTCATTGGCGTACTTCGACAAAATATTAGGGTCTACGCTGAATAATAATTTATTCTGTACAAAAAATTGCCATATTTTCTTTTCACTCTTCTCGCACCAGTCGAGTTGTGAAGTTGAATAACCAAGTCGCATCGTATCTTTTGCATCAGGTAAAACTTTTTCCAAAAAAGCGATCAATCTGCCTTCTCCAATCATCATATCGGTCACTGTAGCTGTCGATTCATCAATTTGATAATCGCTCATAGCCCACCCTTTCATTGCATCGCAAACAATATTACTTTTTACCATTTGAACTCGCAAATAATTTGGTAAAGGTGGTTCTAACGTGGAATAAAAACGATAGTCTTTCCCTAAATACATGTCTAAACCTATTCCTAAATTAAACGAATCGCAGACAATAGGAAAAGAAAATCCGGAAAGCATGGTTACAACACGAGGGATCGGCTTGCTCGGAAAATAAAATTTATAATATTGAAACGCCTTTTTTAGCCCGTCCATTTCAAATGAAAAATCGCCAAATTCTTTGTGACAATCGTTATACACAGCTCTGAAATTCGTATCTTGAACAAATGAAAGAATTCTTTCTTGCATAAGTATTGAATCGCGTGCGCCTAACGTAGTAATCTGAAACATATATAAATCAAAAAAGTCACCGTACTTTTGTTTAAGTGCTGAAATAGATGATTCCGGATGTTTAACATCTAATTCGAATAAATCATTTTCAAATCGGTCAACCGTAAGTACCAATGGAATGTCTGACACATTCGGCTTTTTCGGATCAACACTACATGAGGTAATGAACACCAAGCTGTAAATAAAGAGGATTGCTATGGGACTAAATGGCGAGTTTTTTTTCATTACTATTGTAGAAAGTTATGGCAAAAGTATCAGTATTAGTTTATCAAAACGTCTAATCATTAAAAAATATACCATGAAAAAATTAATTATTTTTATTATCTGTTTAATTACTGTAAATCTTGCTAAAGCAGGAGACGATAACAGCCTACATTTTGGACTTAAGATAACACCTGCAATGGCTTGGTTACGTACAGATACCAAAGGCTTAGAAAGCAACGGCTCGAAATTCGGTTTCAGTTATGGACTTATTACTGAGTTTCGATTCTCTGACCATTATTCTTTTGCTACCGGAATTGATGTTGCTTACCGAGGTGGAAATTTACGTTCTACTTCTGAAACGACTGATGGAGTTGGAACAAAAACAGTTATTGTTGCTGATTCAAAATCTACTTTGCAGTACATAGAAATTCCTCTCACATTAAAATTAAAGACTAACGAGATTGGTTACCTTACTTATTATCTGCAAGCGGGATTATCACCAGGCATTAACATAAGAGCCCGTGCCGACAATAAAACCAATACCCAAACTACCTATACCAACAACACTACCACTAATGTTAATACAGAAGAGACAGGAGTTGATATTCAAAAAAGCATTAATACCGTTAATTTATCGATGGTAATTGGTGGTGGTGTTGAATACACCTTGAGCGGATCAACTGTCCTTTTAGCAGGCATACAATTTAACAATGGATTACTTGACGTGCTTGATGCTTCCTCTGCTAAAGCAAACAGTAATTACCTCGGACTATCAATCGGGATTTTGTTCTAAGAAATTTAATAAATGAGAAAGGCTGATTTGCATTTGCGAGTCAGCCTTTTTTTGCTTTTCACAAAAAACCTTCACACTATTTAATTAGAAATAGCCAGCTTTTAGAGAAATCATTCGCTCACCTTGGAATTTTATCTCCTTTCAAGCTAATAAGTATTAACTTTGCTTTTCAAATTTCAGACTAGAAAAATGCGGATTGCTTTAGCACAACTCAACTTTACTGTTGGTGATTTCGAAAAAAACATTCGACTGATACGTGAAAATATTTCAAAAGCAAAAAATGAAAAGGTTGATCTGATCATTTTTTCAGAACTATGTATTTCGGCTTACCCTCCGCGCGACTTCCTGGAATTTGAAGATTTTATTTTAAAATGTTACGATGCTGCAATTGAAATAGCGAACGACTGTATCGGCATTTCTGCTATCATCGGATTGCCGGTAAAAAATAAAAACATAGAAGGGAAAAATCTATTCAACGCTGCTTTGCATTTACAAAACGGAAAAATTGTAAACGAAGTTCATAAATCTCTTCTTCCAAATTACGATATCTTTGATGAGTATCGCTATTTTGAACCCGGAAAAAAATTTAATTGCATTGATGTAAATGGAGTAAAGATTGCGCTTACAATCTGCGAAGATTTATGGAATATAGAAGACGATCCGATGTATGTCGATTGTCCGATGGATGCGCTCATAAAAGAACAACCGCAGCTGATGGTTAACATAGCAGCATCACCGTTCGACTATTCACATGCAGAGCAACGAAAAGCAATACTAAAGAGAAATATAGTTAAATATAATTTGCCTCTGATATATGTAAATCATGTTGGAGCTCAAACAGAATTAATATTTGACGGTGGAAGTCTTTCGATGGATAATACCGGAGAGTTAATTTGTGAAATGAACTATTTCAAAGAAGATTTTTTGGTGATGGAATTTGATTCTGCTTCCGAGAAATTGTCAACTGTTGAAAAAAGAATCAACTCAAACACTTCGACGGAACCGATTGAAAGAATTCATGATGCACTTATCACCGGCATCCATGACTATTTTAAAAAATCGAATTTCACAAAAGCAATCTTAGGCCTTAGCGGTGGTATCGACTCTGCACTTGTAACTTATTTGGCGGCAAAAGCACTGGGCAAAGAAAACGTACACACTATTTTAATGCCATCTGAATTTTCATCATCAGGTTCTATCGATGATTCCATTGAGCTCTTAAAAACACTAGGGGTATCGCACGATATCATTCCGATTAAAACTTTGCTAGACCAATACATTACTGCATTAAAACCCTTTTTCAAAGAAATGCCTTTTAATGTAACAGAAGAAAATTTACAGGCGAGAATTCGTGGAACATTGCTCATGGCAGAGTCTAACAAATTTGGCTACATCCTTTTGAATACTTCCAATAAAAGTGAATTAGCTGTTGGCTATGGAACACTGTACGGTGACATGTGTGGTGGTATATCGGTAATTGGTGATCTGTATAAAACACAGGTTTACGAATTGTGTCAATTTATAAATCGGAATGGAATTGTCATTCCTGAAAACATTCTTACAAAAGCTCCATCGGCCGAATTGCGACCTAACCAAAAGGATTCCGATTCACTTCCCGATTATGATATTTTAGACAAAGTGCTTTACAACTATATCGAAAAAAGAAAAGGCCCCGCAGAATTAATTGCAATGGGATTCGACGAAAGTTTAGTAAAAAGAATATTAAAATTAGTAAACACAAACGAATACAAACGTCACCAAACGCCACCCATACTTCGCGTATCTCCAAAAGCATTCGGACAAGGACGTAGACTACCAATTGTAGGGAAATATTTATCGTAAAAGCTTCAATAAAGCTTCGAAGAAGCTTAGAAGGATTTGTAATCCTTCGTCTTTCCAGTTGCCAAACTCTTAAATAGCACACTCAAGCTTCGAAGAAGCTTCAAAGGATTTGTAATCCTTCGTCTTTCCAGTTGCCACACTCTTAAATAGCACACTCAAGCTTCGAAGAAGCTCCTCAACTACGATAAAAATCCATTCTTGATGTAGTAATAACCGGTGGTGTCAAACAACAAACATCAACCAACCCTTTAATATTCTGATAATCGCGCGCTGAACTATGCAGATAATCTTGTTGATGCTCTACAGTTCCATCCTTTACAGGATTCTGATGGATGTAATTTAATTTTTGCCAAGCTACACTTTCAGTATAAATTTCTATTGCGTGATTTCCATCTTGCCAAATTTTATTGTTTTTTGTCTTTGAATGTTTATCAGCGGCTGCAGAAAAATGGTCCAACAACCATTCACGTCGGCTCTCTTTTTCATAATAGATTTGTTCAATAAGATTTTTCGATGTAAACTTTTTGAAATCACGGATTGTATCTGCAAGCTGAAATCCATTTTTAGTGTTACACATCATATGCAGATGGCTAGGCATTAAACACCACCCATAAATTTCAAGCCCTTTGTGCTGTGCACAAAAGTTCAGCGAATCAGTAATAAGCCTCTTGTGATTTAGTCGTGTAAAAAGATCTATCCATTCAACAACTGTCATTGTAATAAAATAAGATTTATCAGTTCTAATATTATAGTGTAATCCTCTTCCCATTTTTTTTCCGCAAAAATAGTTTTGAAATATTCGACTTGAAACATCCAAATGATGTTGTTCGCTTTTGAAATCCATCAACAATGGAAGAAAGTAGATCTATTGTAAATTTTCTTGTGCTAGTATAGAGCTCCAGTTTATCTGTTATGCAACTGGATAAACGAAGGATCACAAATACTTCGAAGCTCCTGCGGAGCTTTGGAAGCATGCAAATAAAAAAAGGCACTCTATTCGAGCGCCTTTTATAAATAAATTATTTACTAGCAATAAATCGATTAATTATTAGAAAATTAATTTACTGTCCACGTTTCTTTTCCACTTAAAAGTGAATCTAAATTACCTTCGCCTTTTTTTGCTTTGCTCTCTACAATCTGTTGTGTTAATCTATCTTCATAACAATCGCGTTCTTCTGTATAGAAAACTCCGAAAGGACGAGGTAGATGTTTTTCATTTTTGGGATTATCGAAAAACCGGCTCAACATATTTGCTTTCACTCTGTCTTTCTCGTCGTGAATCCATAAATCATTTGCTGATTTACCTGTTTCATTCAAATCAACAACAATCGGTGTGAAACCATCAAGATGAATTCCCTTATCACTATTCTCCCCGAAAATCAATGGCTTTCCATCTTCCATAAAAAGCGTTTCATTTTTCTTCGTCGATTTTTCAGTGAACACTTCAAAAGCTCCATCGTTAAACACATTACAATTTTGATAGATCTCAACAAACGAAGCACCCTTGTGTGCATTCGAACGACGAAGGATTGCTTGTAAATGTTTTGGATCTCTATCCATTGTTCTGGCAACAAACGTTGCATCGGCTCCCATGCATAAAGCAATCGGATTGAACGGATGATCAATAGATCCCATCGGAGTTGATTTAGTAATCTTCCCCTCTTCTGATGTAGGTGAATACTGCCCTTTTGTTAAGCCGTAAATTTCATTATTAAACAATAATATATTCACATTAAAATTACGACGCAACATGTGAATGGTGTGATTTCCGCCAATCGACAAAGCATCGCCATCTCCTGTTACTATCCATATACTCAATTCTGGTCGCGATGCTTTTAGCCCGCTCGCAATTGCTGTTGCTCGTCCATGAATAGAATGCATACCGTATGTTTCCATATAGTATGGAAAACGCGACGAACATCCGATTCCGGAAATGAATACTATATTTTCTCTTGCTATCCCCAGCTCAGGAATTACTGTTTGAGCTTGTTTAACGATGGAATAATCTCCACAACCCGGACACCATCTTATTTCCTGATCAGTTACAAGATCTTTATTTGTAAATTTTTCTAATGTAGAATCCATAGTTTTATTTATTAATCGCTCTTCAGCGAATGATACTACTTAATATTATTTTTTAAATTTCTCTTCGATCTTTAGTAAGATCTCTTCTGCTGTAAATGGCATACCTTGAATTTTATTCAACCCCTCTGCAGGAATCAAAAATTTATCACGGATAATCTTAATCATTTGTCCGGTATTCATTTCAGGGATTAATACGTGTTCAAAAGCATATAATATTTCACCCAGATTTTTTGGGAATGGCTTCAAGTATCGAATCTGTGCATGAGAAACATCATAGCCTTTTTCACGGGCTTGCAATACTGCGCTCTTGATGGCTCCAAATGTACTTCCCCATCCAAGCACCAATAATTTTCCTTTGTTATTTCCAACTTCTATATCTTGTAATGGAATATTGTCTGCAATCTTTTCAACTTTAGCATCACGCATCTTCACCATGAACTCGTGATTTTGTGCGTCGTAACTTATGTTACCTGTTTCGTGTTGCTTTTCTAATCCTCCTATACGATGCTCTAATCCTTTCACTCCCGGAATAGCCCAAGGACGAGAAAGATTTTCATCACGTTTGTATGGAAGGAATTTATCGTCAGAATTTTTTTCTTTAATAAAATCAACTTTTATTTCTTTCAAATCTTTGCTCTTTGGAAACATCCACGGTTCTGCACCGTTGGCAATATACCCATCTGTTAAAAGCATAACAGGCGACATAGAAAGCAATGCAATTCGACAAGCTTCATACACCATATTGAAACAATCGCTTGGAGTAGCTGCTGCTACAATCGGAATTGGAGCTTCTCCGTTCCTTCCGTAAAAGGCTTGCAATAAATCGCTCTGCTCTGTTTTCGTTGGCAAACCTGTTGATGGTCCACCACGCTGAACATTTATTATCACCAATGGAAGCTCTAACATTAATGCTAGTCCCATCGCTTCTCCTTTAAGTGCTATTCCCGGACCCGATGAGGCTGTTACGCCTAATGATCCACCGAAACTTGCTCCTATTGCAGAACAAATTGCTGCAATCTCATCTTCTGCTTGAAATGTTTTTACCCCGAAATTTTTTTGTTTTGAAAGTTCGTGTAGAATATCTGATGCCGGCGTAATAGGATAGGTTCCATAAAATAATTGTAATCCTGATTTCTGAGCTGCCGCAATTAATCCTAACGCTACTGCCTGATTGCCCATAATATTTCGATAGGTGCCGGGAGCAATTTTAGCTGGGCCAATCGTATAACGTGTAGTGAACTCTTCTCTCGTATCGCCGAAATTAAAACCGGCTTTCAACACTTTCACATTCGCATCCAAAATATCTGGCTTCTTACCAAATTTTTCGGTAAGGAATTTCATCGTGTGATCTAGTTCGCGATTATACATCCAATAAAGAAATCCAAGTACGAACATGTTTTTCGCACGGTCTATTTCTTTTACTCCTAATGTAGTTTCTGTTAAGGCCGCTCGCGTCATTTTAGTTACATCCATACGGATAACTTTAAAATGATCGAGTGAAGAATTTTCTAGCGGATTTTCACTCTCAGGAATATTTGCAAGACGTAAATTCTTTGGATCAAAACCGTCTGTATTAACGATCAATGTTCCACTCTTACGTAGAAATTTAACATTGGCTTTTAACGCCGCAGCATTCATAACTACAAGTACATCGCAGAAATCGCCGGGTGTATAAATTTCTACACTTCCAAAATGCAATTGATAACCGGAAACTCCGGCAAGCGTACCTTGAGGGGCTCGTATTTCTGCAGGGAAATCGGGAAAGGTACTTAAGTCGTTTCCAAATAAGGCAGCTGTGTTGGTAAACTGAGTTCCGGTAAGCTGCATACCATCGCCTGAATCACCCGCAAACTTGATGATTACATTGTCCAACACCTCATTGTGACGTTCCATAATTGAATGGGAATTTTAAGATTGTAGTGTAAATGTAGTTATTCATAATAAAACTGAATACACTCTTTACAGAATTTTTTTAATAAAAATAGCAGAACAACTTGCTCAAATCCTGTTTGCATTTGAAGCTCGAAAAAAAGGAGGCTAATGGCTAAATCCAGCCTCTCTCAACTATATCGCGTGCGTGATAGGTAATGATGACGTCGGCCCCTGCTCTTACAAAAGCATGCATATTCTCCATAACTATCCGCTCTTCGTCAATAAATCCGGCCTTTGCAGCTGTTTTAACCATCGTATATTCGGCCGAAACATTGTAACATGCCAACGGAATACTTGTTGCCTCCCGTACCGATTTAATCACATCTAAATATGCCAATGCAGGTTTGACCATTACCATATCGGCCCCTTCGGCTTCATCGAGCACAGCCTCACGAACGGCTTCTCTTCCATTTCGATAATCCATCTGATACGACTTGCGATCTCCCTTTCCCGGAGCGGAATCTGCCGCTTCTCTGAATGGGCCGTAGTAAGCCGATGCAAACTTTGTGGAATAAGACATTATTGGCGTACTCTCAAATCCATTCTCATCGAGTACTTTTCTAATTGCTGCTACTCTTCCATCCATCATATCGCTTGGCGCAACCATATCGGCTCCTGCCTGAACATGCGTCAACGCCATTAATGCCAATACATCGAGCGAGGAATCATTGTCTACATAATCATTTTTTATAAGTCCACAATGCCCGTGTGTTGTATAAGCACACAAGCAAATGTCGGTGATCACGAAAATTTTTTCTCCAAATTTCTTCTTCAATTCACGAACAGCTTCTGCAACTACTGTATGCGTATCATGCGCGGAATGTGCATCTTCAAATTTATCCTCACCTACTCCGAACAATAATATTTTATTGATTCCTACTGCCAACCCTTTCTCCACATCTATCAATAATGTATCGACCGAAAAACGATTTATACCCGGCATTGCATCAATTGGCGTTATTACATTTTTACCTTTTGT
The DNA here is from genome assembly GCA_043747595.1 of Bacteroidota bacterium. Classification (GTDB taxonomy): domain Bacteria; phylum Bacteroidota; class Bacteroidia; order AKYH767-A; family 2013-40CM-41-45; genus JADKIH01. The sequence continues at coordinate 11,126 of JAYTOX010000146.1, forward strand.
AATGAAATAGGGATAAATAAACATTTCTTTTGAAATGCGCGTCTCCGCTATCATTTCTCTTACAATCGAATTCTTTCTTAATCTTCGTGGACGAATGATCATAACCAATGAGATTTATTTGTCTGATGAAATTGAAAACACAGCCCTTGCTAATCCTGCATCATCGAATGTGTCGGGCTGACCACAACCAATAAAATTATTCTGTCGCAGCGCATTTGCAGTAGCGTCTCCCATCGCCACAACCTTCTGATCTTTTCTGATCTTAAACCGTTCGAACCATGCTTCTACATTTGAAGGTGAAGTAAACACTAAAATTTCGGCGTCGGGCATGTCGCCACTGTTTTTTCTAATAGTTTCATAAACTGGGAGGTCAATTACTTGTTCGCCTTTTACAAACTGTTGCTGAATGGAACGCATGCTACCTTTAGCTTGCGGAAACAATACCTTAGAACTTCCCACTTTCGCAGCAAACTGCTTGCCCGTCATTTTAGTATTTACAGAGGCGCCAATAAAATCGGCACGCTTTCCGTAACGACGAATAGCCTCTGCTGTCGCCTTCCCTACTGCTCCATATTTATAGTTGCCTAATTCCGGTTTTTGTTCGAAAAAATATTTAACGGCTTGCTTACTCGAAAAAAAGATCCATTCACATGCCGGAATATTTGTAAATGGAAGTATGGTCGTTTCTATCAATGCTTTTCCTGAAAACGTAAATCCATTTGCTGTTAATACTGTTTTCAAATAATCATCACGACGATCATCGCGACTAATAAACACCGATGTAGGTTTTACTTTTGCTAGTTTTTCTATAACTCTTGCAGCTAAAACATGCGGCTCTATCGACTCTGAATACACTGACACCGGCATTTTATCCCACGCTACAGCTTTACTAACTCTTATCGAATAAATTTCTGTTTCGTCGTTATACTCAGCATAAGCCCCAACAGGCATCTGACAACCTCCTTGAAAAAGGTTTAATACTTTTCTTTCTATGGCTATTGTTTCCTGAACCAATTTGTCGTTCAACACTTGCAACTGTTGAAAAAGTTCTGTGTCGGCAGACCGAATTTGTATTGCTAAAACTCCTTGTGCAGGTGCCGGAATAAATTCTTTTACATCCAATCGCTCTACATGAAATTCGCTAAGGTCAATTTCTAATCTCTCTACCCCTGCTGCGGCCAATAGAATAGCGTCGTACTGTCCTTCGCGCAATTTATTGATGCGCGTAGGCACATTACCTCTAAGATCATTTAAATCAACATCGGCTCGAAAGGCTTTTAGCTGCGACTTCCTTCTGGCAGACGATGTTCCTACGAGCGCATTAAATTTCAAGGAAAATTTCCGCTTGTGGTCGACCGATTCTTTTCTAATCAAGAGTAACTCTGAAGGATCTTCTCTTGGAGAAACAGCTGCAATAATTAAACCTTCGGGCGACTCTGTTGGTAAATCTTTGTGGGAATGAACAGCAATATCTGTTTCGCCTGTCAATAATGCTTCCTCAATTTCTTTGGTAAAAAAACCTTTGCCTTCAAGTTTATCCAAACTCAAATGTTGAACAATATCGCCTTGCGTCTTAATGATCTTAAGCTCACATTTTATTCCGGCCTTTTCTAATAATGACTTTACGTGATTGGCTTGCCACAATGCAAGATCGCTTCCTCTTGTGCCGATAATTAATGGTGAACGCATAATTGAATTTACTAAATGCAAATGAAACTTTAAATAAAAAACAGAACAGCTCTCGAAAAATTAACTGTTCGACTCGAGAATAATTTCTTTTGCCATAACCATAGGAACAGAAATACATTTCTTTTCCATATAATCCATTACTCGTGAAAGCAGTTCACGCGACCGATCGTCCATACCTTTAATTTCCTCTGCAAAAACATCGCTCATTGCTTTTTCTTTGATCTCGCGAATTTTTTCAGGAACATTTTTCATTTTTAATTCTAATGTTCGTGTCTTAAACAACTGACGGAAATTGATAATGTTTTCTTCGATCAATTGTTCTGCAGCAATATATTCGCTTTTTCGCTCTTCTAAATTGCTTGTTGCTATTTCTTTTAATTCACTTATATCAATTAGGGTGGCTTTGTTTGCTATCAGTACATCATTATGAATATTTGAAGGTACTGAAAGATCTACAATTACTTTTTTACCGGTATCGCCGTTTACTAACTTTTGGAACAATTCGGGCGAAATAATTTTATCGGGCGATGAAGTACAAGTTATCAATACATCAAAACCTCCTTTGTGAGTAGCCAATTGATCAAGAGTAAACGCTGTTGCTTTTACAGTTGCAGAACCAATAACCTTTACAAGCTTCTGAGCATTTTCGATACTTCTGTTGAAGATCGTAAAATTTGAAAAGCCTTGCTTAATTAAATATTTAGAAATATTTGTATTCGTTTCTCCTGCTCCAACTAATAATATTCGTACGTTTTTCTCGAGCTTCAACTCACGCAATTTTCGTTCTGCCAATGAAACAACCGATACAGGATTGTTAGCAATTTTTGTTTCGGTATAAATTTGTTTTGCTGTAGTGATGGTGCTTTTAACTACCAATCGTAAAACATCACCTGTGAGTCCATCATTTTTACAAAGATCATACGCTTTACGTACTTGTGTAATAATCTCTCGTTCACCAATAACTAATGAATCTAAAGAAGATGCAACATGATAAATGTGTCGCAATGCTTCCTCTCCTTCAAAAATATCGCCATGAGTAATCGCAAAATTAATTTCTTCTGAATCCCAATCTGTTCTAAAATTTTTGTAGAAATTCTTTAAGAAACTTTTATCCAACACATGATCTGTAGTAAAAAAGAACTCGATGCGATTGCATGTAGCTACATAAAAAATCTCATCTAAGTCGCACGAGAATCGAAGATACTCTAATCGTTCTTTTCGATTTTCTTCATGTAAAAAGAATCGATTCAACTCCTTAATTGGAGTATTCTTGTGTGTAAAGGCAATGGTCTTTAACTGGAACAAATCGATATCGTTTTTATCTGCGTGCAAAGGTCGAATTGACGCTTTTTTAGATGTCATAGTACTGTCATGAAGGATTAACGCGATATTCATTCTTCAACAAATAAAATAGCATTTTTATACAATCGATATGACCATTATCATATCGTTCAATGATTTATTCTGTGAAGGTGTGAATGAATATTGAATTGAATCTGATTTTCTACTATTTATTATTCTACAGCTATTAATCTGACACTAAAATTACAAAACATAGAAGCTCTACCATGCCTTTACCTCTTTCTACCGTGGAAAAAAATACAATTATTACATTCCTAAAAAAATGTAATTTGGTCACTCGAATATCAAAACGATATTCTTTCATGACAACTAAAATTTCGTTTATGGACGGCGCTCATGCACACCTCTTATTTAATCACTTCCCTGTAATTGGAAGCATTTTCTCTCTCTTAGTTCTCGGTAGCGGAATGATCTTAAAAAACGATACTGTAAAAAAAACAGCACTAGCTCTCATAATCCTTACCGCTGCTTTAACAATACCTTCTTCTTTAACAGGAGATAGCGCAGAAGAAGCATTAGCCGCTATCGGACAAAAGCCGGTTGAGTTAATCCACTTGCATGAAGAAATGGCTGACATTGCACTATGGACAACACTGGGTGTCGGATTGTTTGCAGCTCTTACGCTTTATAAATTTAAAAGTGAAAAAAGAAAAATTCTGATAGGTATTACCTTCATTTTATTACTTACAAACTCACTCTTTCTTGTGAGCGTTGGCAATGCCGGTGGACAAATAAGGCATTCAGAAATACGTTAACTTCTTTTCAATTAGCCATTGAAAGTCGAAAAAAAACCACAAAAAAAAGGAGAGTAGCCTAAACTACTCTCCTTTAAAAATATCAATTTATATCCTTAAGCTTCTCCAGGTAAATTAGATGCTTTTGTTTCTGTGAACGGAACCGTTTGTGGAATAAAATCATCATCGGCATTTGGCTTTCCGTAATCGTACGGCCAACGATAAACTGTAGGAAGTTCTCCAGGCCAGTTGCCATGTAAATGTTCTACCGGTGCTGTCCACTCAATTGTATTCGACTTCCATGGGTTCTGTACCGACTTCCTTCCTCGGAACATACTATAGAAGAAATTAAATACGAATATTAATTGTGCTAATCCACCGAGGATAGCAAACACTGAAATTAATGAGTTGATGTTTAACGCAGCATTGAATCCTTCATAAGATGTGTATGCATAGTAACGACGTGGTGCGCCAGACAAACCCACAAAGTGCATTGGGAAGAATGTTCCGTAAACAGATACAATCGTTAACCAAAAATGTAAGTAGCCAAGACGTTTATTCATCATCCTTCCAAACATTCTCGGGAACCAATGATACACTCCTGCAAACATTCCGAAAATCGCCGAACTACCCATTACTATATGGAAGTGAGCTACTACAAAATAAGTGTCATGCAAATTAATATCTAATGCTGAATCTCCTAAAATAATTCCTGTTAATCCACCGGAGATAAAGAATGAAACTAAACCGATTGCAAATAACATGGCCGGAGATAAAACAATATTCGCCTTCCACAAAGTTGCTAAGTAGTTAAACACTTTTACGGCTGATGGAATCGCAACTAAAAGTGTTGTGAATACGAAAACCGATCCTAAGAATGGATTCATTCCGGTAATAAACATGTGATGCCCCCAAACGACGAACGATAAAAAGGCAATTACTAACATAGAACCTATCATCGCTTTGTAACCAAAGATTGGCTTACGAGCTTGAGTAGATATTACTTCTGATGCCAATCCTAATGCAGGAAGAAGTACGATATATACTTCCGGGTGACCTAAGAACCAGAATAAATGTTGAAATAATACGGGACTACCACCAGTGTTGTGTAAAGGTGCTCCATTGATAAAGATATCTGACAAGAAAAAACTTGTTCCAAAACTTCTGTCGAACAACAACAGTAAAGCAGCTGCAAACAATACAGGGAATGAAAGGATTCCTAAGATTGCAGTGATTAAGAATGCCCAAATTGTTAAAGGCAGACGAGTCATGCTCATTCCTTTTGTACGAAGGTTAAGAACAGTAACTACATAGTTGATACCACCCAACAAAGCCGAAGCAATGAACATTACCATACTAATTAACCACAATGTCATTCCTAATCCTGAACCAGGAATAGCTTGCGGTAAGGCGCTCAATGGCGGGTAAATTGTCCAACCTGCCGATGCCGGTCCTGCTTCTACAAAGAGTGATGCTGTCATAAGTGAACATGAAGCAAAGAAGAACCAATACGAGAGCATATTTAAAAATCCCGAAGCCATATCTCGTGCTCCAATCTGGAATGGAATCAATAAATTACTGAATGTTCCCGACAGTCCTCCTGTCAATACAAAGAACACCATAATCGTTCCGTGAATCGTAACTAAGGCCAGATAAAAACTTGGGTCCAGCTTTCCGCCTTTTCCCCAATGACCTACCAACGATTCAATAATTGGAAATTTCTGATCAGGCCATCCTAATTGCAGACGGAAGATCAGCGACATGATCATGGCTAGTACTGCCATGAAAATTGCCGTTACTAAGAATTGTTTTGAGATCATCTTATGATCCTTGCTGAACACGTATTTTGTCCAGAAAGTATCGTGATGTTCGTGGTGATCGTGATCACCGTGAGCATCTACATTATGATCGTTCGAATGAGTTGACATCAGACCTAATTTTTATTACAGGGGTAAAAAACTCTTTATTATACTTCTGCCTTGCGGCGATAATTTTTATTTACTTGCTACTACTTTTGCTTGAACAGTTTCAGCTGTTTTAGTTGAATCTGTTCCGGCAGCGGGAGCACCAACTTCAGGGCGTGCAAAAACATAATTTTGTGTGGCATACCATTTTTTGAAATCTGCTTCGCTTTCTACAATTAACTTCATTCGCATGTTGTAGTGAGCTACGCCACAAATCTTATTACACAACAAAATATATTCAAACTTTGGATCATTCGTAATCATCTTCATCGAATCGGTAGTAATGGTAGGTTCTAAGAAGAATAGAGTCGTCATACCGGGAACACAATTCATTTGAGCACGCAAATGTGGGAAGTAGGCACTGTGAATTACGTCACGCGAATGAAATTTAAAACTAATCTTCGATCCAACCGGAAGGTGTAGTTCACGTGTAATCTTATCATCTTTTCCGAATGTATCCAACGAATCAACTCCTAATGGATTATCATCTGTGATCAATTTATAATTCGATCGAGCTAATTTATTGTCTTCTCCAGAATAACGAGCTGTCCAGTCAAATTGTTTTCCGTAAACTTCAATAACCATTGCATCTGCAGGAGCAGGATTCGTAATGCCAATCCATAATTTTAATCCGTAAACAATTAATCCCATTAACACAACTGCCGGAATTACCGTCCACCAAAATTCTAACTTATGATTGTCAGGTTGGAATAAAGCCTTCTCTCCTTTTTTGTGTTGGTATTTCCAAGCATAATAGAAAAGCAGAAACTGAGTAATGAAAAACACGACAATAATCAACATGAAGTTCTGATACAAATATGCATCGGTCAGTACTCCATGCTTTGAAGCTGCTACCGGCAACAAGTATTTTTTTGCATCTATTGTAAAATAGATCATACCTGCAAAACCAAGTATCAGGAAAGCGATGGCTCCTCGGCCATTCATTTTGTTGTCCTGCTCGTTGATTACATCTTCTTCATCACCACGCAGATCGCGGACTAGCTCCAATACTCGCATCAGTCTCCAACCGGTAATTAATGCCAGCGCAATTGTCAGGAGAGTTAATAAATTTATCATGGATGATATTTTCTTTTTACGATAATAATATGCTTAATAACTTTTAAATTTGGTGATGTAACGTTTCAGGTAACATCGGGTGATTTTTAGGAACTAAAGCAGCTTTAGATAATTCTGAAAGTGTACTTAAAATAAATGCTCCTAAATATCCAATTGCTGTACCTATTTCAATAAATCCAATGTGCCAATTTTCTCCCACTGTTCCTGGCATGACCATCAAAAATACATCAATCCAATGACCAACTAATATTATTGATCCCGCTACCCACAGAATTCTGATCTTTCTTTTTGCATCGCGTGTCATCAAAATAAAGAATGGCGCAATAAAATTTACAAAGAAATTACCAATCCATAATGAGCGGAATAATCTCCAACGCGTTTGATAATAAACTACTTCTTCCGGTAAGTTCGCATACCAAATCAACATAAACTGCGAGAACCATAAGTATGTCCAGAATATAGAAAATGCAAACATAAACTTACCTACATCGTGAAGGTGACTTTCTGATACATGATCCATATAACCTTTACTCCTCAAATACAATATAAACATCGCCATCATTGCTAATCCACTTACGAATAGTCCAGCAAATGTGTACCACCCAAATAATGTAGAGAACCAATGTGCATCGATACTCATTAATAAATCCCATGCTGCCATAGAGGATGTCACCGCAAAAAACACAAGGAAAATCGCCGATAATGTTACGCTACGTTTGTAGTGTACAATGTCTCCGTCTTTATCTTCTTGCAAACTGTGACGACGTAAAAAATAAGTGAATGAAACCCAAATTACACCATACAACACTAGACGAATCATGAAAAACGGAATATTTAAAAACCCTGTTTTTCCTGCAAGTACCATATCAAATGCCGCATCGTTTGGGTTACTTAATTCTGCTACTGTATTATGCGTCCAATGGTAAAGATCGTGATGTCCGAAAACAAAAATCAGAACCATTGCCGACATGCCATACTTCAAAAAACCACCCATTGCTTCAGGCACTCTCTTAATACCAACCGCCCAGCCTGCTTGTGCAGCATAGTTGAATGCGATAAAGAATGTTCCTGCCAATGCAATTGCAGTGAAGTAAAAATTGTTTTGAAGTAAAACCGCCCAGGCACGTGTTTTATCTGTCATGAAACCCATGATGATTGCAACAATTCCTATTGCCATCATGATCATTGGGATCATCTTATTGTTCCGGGTAAGCTCGTATTTTCTGTCCATTTTCTAGAACGTTGAATCTAATTACATTTTTTTTGTAGTAGCAGCAGCCTTTGATGAATCGGCTGTTGCTGTTAATTTTTGACCTGCAGGATTCTGCAATGTCTGCACATACATAATGATCTTCCATCGTTGTGTAGGTGTTACTTGTGATGAGTGCGACCCCATCATATTCTTTCCGAATGTTATCGTATGAAACATTTTTCCTTCAGGTAAATCTTTCAACGTTCCATCGTAAGCCGGTGGTTTTGGTCCGTTATTCATTGCAACAGGCCCATCTCCTTTTCCGGCGTCACCATGACAATGACGGCAGTAATTGGTATACAATCTTTTGCCTTCTGCCATATTCTCCTCATTTTTCTCTAATGGATTATGAACACTTTTACCTGCTTCCTCATATCCTTCCGGAGTATTTGGAATTGTATATGGCAATCGATCGAAATCAGTGTAAACAACATCTCCTCTTGCAATCGTTCCATTAACCGGCTGGCGGTCGGTAGAACTGTCTGCAAAATTTGGATTGGATGAATTGGTTTCATAACCAACGGAATTGTACATGTCGGGCATGTACTCATAGCCGGGCTTTTTCGGGTCGTCGTTCGTACACGATGCTAATTGAGCAACGGCGCCAAATGACAGAATGATATATAATATTTTTCTCATTGATATACTCAGCTAAATTGCAATGAATTTAATAATACTTCTGATGCACCTTCTGTTTTAATCATAGACACAACTTCGTTCATTTTATTTTCGTCTTTCACATCTACGTGAAGTACAAATTTGTCGTCGGTAATTCGTGGATGAGGCATAGCAGGTACTACTCCCGGAAGTAATTTACTTCTGAGTAAAAACGTAAGTGCCATTCCATGCGCCGCACAGAAAACCGTTAACTCAAATGTTACCGGAATAAATGCCGGCAAGTTCATATAGAACATAAAGTTTGGCTTTCCTCCGATGTTTATCGGCCAGTCGTGGATCATCATATACCATGTCATCCATAATGCAAAGGATGTTCCTGATATTCCAAAAAGGAACGATGCAATAGAAATACGTGTACGTGGTACATCTAACAAAGGCTCAATTCCATGAATAGGAAATGGACTTTGAACGTCTTTACATACTACTCCTTTTTCTTTCAATTTGGGAATGGCAAGCATTAATGCTTCCTCATCGTCGAATATCCCGTAGATTCTTTTTGCCATATCAGAGTATACCTTTTTTCTTATACTGATTACCCGTTTTCTTCAAAATCGATTTTAACTCTGCAAGAGCAATAACAGGGAAGAGACGAGAGAACGTAAGGAATAATACAAAGAACAATCCGATTGTTCCTACAAAAATTCCTACTTCTATAAATGTCGGTGAATACATTACCCAACTTGATGGCAGGTAATCGCGGTGTAACGATGTAACGATAATTACAAATCGCTCAAACCACATTCCGATATTCACAAATATCGAAATGATGAATGTTGCCATGATACTTGTACGTATTTTTTTAAACCAAAAAAGCTGTGGCGTAACTACGTTACAGGTCATCATACTCCAGTATGCCCACCAGTATGGTCCAAATGCTCTATTCATAAACGCATAACTTTCATATTGACTTCCTGAATACCAAGCCATGAAAAATTCTGTGATGTATGCTACTCCTACTATCGATCCGGTTAAAATGATAACCTTATTCATTAGCTCGATGTGCTGAAGTGTGATGTATTCTTGTAAGCCTAATACTTTACGCGCAATAATCATCAATGTTAATACCATCGCAAATCCGGAGAAGATAGCTCCCGCAACAAAGTATGGCGGGAAGATTGTTGTATGCCATCCCGGAACTATAGAAGTGGCAAAGTCAAAGGAGACAATCGTGTGAACCGAAAGTACTAACGGTGTTGATAATCCTGCCAACACCAACGACACCTCTTCAAAGCGATGCCAGTCGCGTGCTGTTCCTTTCCAACCGAAAGAAATTATTCCATAGATAAATCGCTTTGTAGGATCTACACAACGATCTCTGATCGTAGCTAAATCCGGCAGTAATCCTAAATACCAAAATACTAATGATACTGAGAAGTATGTAGAGATCGCAAACACGTCCCATAACAATGGTGAGTTAAAGTTTACCCATAGCGATCCAAATTGATTCGCCAATGGTAACATCCAATAGTCTAACCATGGACGTCCGGTGTGAAACAATGGAAACAATCCTGCACATATTACGGCAAAAATCGTCATAGCTTCGGCCGAACGGTTAATTGACATTCTCCAACGCTGACGGAACAACAATAAGATCGCAGAGATCAATGTTCCGGCGTGACCAATACCAATCCACCAAACGAAATTGGTAATATCCCAAGCCCATCCAACTGTTTTGTTGGCGCCCCAAGATCCTATTCCGTTACCTATTGTATAAGCTAAGCAAGTCATTCCCCAAATCATCGCTACAAAAGCGATGATGAAAGAAATCCACCAATACTTATTTGCCTTGCCTTCGATCGGACGACAGATATCTTCTGTCATCTGATGGTAGGTTTTCTTTCCGAGAATTAAGGGGTCCCGGACAACCGCTTCATGATTACCGCTCATGATCTATTATTAGTCAAGCTAAAACTGTTACTCAATTATGATTCTTTTCCTTCTTCTACATTACGAACTTTCGTGTTGTAGAATACATTTGGCTGTACATCTAGTTCTTCCAAAAGATGATAACTCCGCTCTTCCGGCTTCCACATTTTATTCAGCCCACTATCGCTCACTTTATAATCTCCGAAAGTGATGGCATTCGTAGGACATGTTTGCGCACAAGCTGTGTTTACTTCACCATCTTTTACAGGGCGACCAGCTTTCTTTGCATTCAATTTACCTTCTTGAATACGCTGAACACACATCGAGCATTTTTCCATTACTCCACGTGAACGTGCTACTACATCCGGATTCAAAACCATTTTACCTAAATCGTTATTGGTATTGAAATCGAATTTCGGATTATCGTTATAACGGAACCAGTTAAAACGACGAACTTTATACGGACAGTTATTTGCGCAGTAACGAGTACCTACGCAACGATTGTATGTCATTTGATTTAATCCTTCTGAACTATGGCTCGTCGCAATTACTGGACAAACTGTTTCACAAGGTGCGTGATTACAATGCTGACACATTACCGGCTGATATACCACTTTCGGCATATCACTCGGTATCTCCATCTTCTTAATATCACCTTTTTCAAATTCTTTCGGATCTGCATCGCTGCTATAGTAACGGTCAATACGCATCCAGTGCATTTCACGGCTACGCATTACTTCGTCTTTTCCAACAACAGAAACGTTATTCTCAGCTGTACATGCTACTACACAAGCTCCACAACCAATACAACTGTTTAAGTCGATCGACATTCCCCAATGGTGATTTCCGAATTCGTGCTCATTCCAAAGTGTAACTTCGGTAGCCGTTTTCTTCTTTATATCTTTTCCAACCTTTACCTCGAAAAGTTCTTCTTCGTTTCCGGCATTTGGTTTTTTAATAAACTCTTCTAATGTTGTTTCTTTTACAATTGCACGACCCATCATTGTGTGATGTGTTTGTGTAGCTGCAAATTTGTAATCTTCTTCTACTGTTTTCGAAATTTCTACAGGAGATGAATATGACAACGCACTTCCGGAAAGTGTTACAAATGGAAAGGCGTTTGTTCCAATCTTATCTGCTGTCTTTCCTGCTCCCACTCTTCCATAGCCAAAAGCTAATGAAACTGTTCCCGGTGTTTGTCCCGGTTGTATTACGATTGGAATATTTGCACTTGTATTACCGTTCTTTACTGACACGATATTTCCTTGCGCCCAACCTTTTTCACGCGCATCTTTTGGAGATACAGCTAAATAATTATCCCAAGTAATTTTAGAAATAGGATCAGGTAATTCTTGTAACCAAGGATTATTCGACTGTGCTCCGTTTCCTAAACCTGTTTTTTCATAAACCACTAATTCAAATCCTCCGCTGGTTGAAGCTGTTGGTGCTGTTAATGAAGCCTTAGATGCAAATTTAGATGGCATCATTGAAGCTCCTTCCAATACTCCATCTTGTAAAAACTTCTCCCATGTTAATCCCATCGGTAGTTTCGATGCCCATCCTGCTTTCATGTAATCGTGGAAGTCGGCCGGTGTACCTGCCCAAGCTAAAATACTTTCCTGGAACTGACGTGTGCTGAATAATGGAGAAATTGTTGGTTGAGAAATTGAATACATTCCCTTCTTTGGTTCTGCATCATTCCAACTTTCTAACGGATGATGATCAGGACAAATAAACTGACAAGCAGCGCCTGTTTCATCGGCACGGTCACCAAAAGAAACAGATAAATCTATTTTCTTTAAGCTCTCTGCAAATGCTTTTCCAGTTGGAAGTGTGTAAGCAGGATTTGCATTGTAAATAAACAATGCGGCTACTTCGCCTTTATTTATTTCATCAAGAAGTGTTGCAAGTTCTGCATCGTTTCCTTGACGTAAATTACATGTTGTGTTTAAATCAATTGTTGTTCCGTAACTATCAAGCAACACATTCATCGCATTTACGATGTTTTGAATTGCAAGATCATTTATTCCACATACCACTAACGATTTTCCTTTGTTAGCAAGAAGTGATTCTGCAACAGCTTCAATTTTCTTTTGGTTTTCACCTTCTAAACTTCCTCCGCTAACAGAACTCGCACCTGTCTTCGATGCAATTACATTGTACAAAGCTGTTACCATTGCACCTTGCTGCGAAGGCTTCATTCCAATACGAACATCGGCGTTACTACCTGTTACCGACATAGCAGCTTCTAATTGGAAATGCTTCGACATTTCTTTTTTACCGCCATCCAATTTACGCGTCTCAGCATATTGTGCCGAGTATTCTATTGGAGAAATTCCGTTTACAAGAAAATCTGATTCTATACCAACAATAACATTTGCTTTGTTAAAAGCATACGATGGAATTCCGTTTACTCCAAAACTTTCCAAATTAGACTGGCGAATTGCAGAACAAGAAATTGAATCGTACTGTATATGTTTTGTTGTAGGATATTTTTTTGAGAAATCACCAATCGCTCTTAATGTAGAAGGACTGATAACTGTCGAAGAAAGAATTCTAATCTTCCCACCTTTTGCCGCAATCGCCGAAAGTTTATCGCCGATGGCTTTATCTACATCTTGCCATGTTGCAGGACTTCCGCCCATCATTGGTCCTCGTAAACGAACGTTATCATAAAGCGAAAGTACCGACGCTTGAACACGTGCACTTACTTTTCCTTTATTGATCGAGCTGAGTTTGTTTCCTTCGATTTTGATTGGACGACCTTCGCGTGTCTTTACTACGATACTTGAATAATCATATCCATCAAAATACGATGATGCATAATAATTTGCAATTCCGGGAGTGATCTGATCGGGACGAACCAAATATGGAATCGTCTTGCGAACCGGTGCCTCACATGCTGCCAACGACGCCGCAGCAACGCTGAATCCTAAAAACTTTAGGAAGTCGCGACGTGGTGTAACAGTTA
>JAYTOX010000147.1:0-62950 GCA_043747595.1 Bacteroidota bacterium
GAATTCTAAAATTCCCATTATCGCCCTTACAGCAGATGTTACCACTGTAGATGTTGAAAAATGCAAAGCATTTGGAATGAATGATTATATATCCAAACCCATTGACGAACAATTATTATATAGCAAAATTATTAAGTATTTAAAAAAGCCAATTGAGTAAGTTTGCCTTTGTAAGGAAGCATAAATGTTTTACAAAATATTAAATCAATCTAATGACTTGTAATGTACCGCTCTAAACTCGATAGTATTTCAATATCCTTTAATAGTTGGTTCGAGATTTTGTCCGTGAAGTTCACAAAAATTTAATCCCTTCAGGAGAATATTCCGGAGGGATTTTTTTTGTGGGATAGATTATCAGAAAACACAAAAAGATTTTGAAGAAAATTAATCGTCTCTCTAATCGACCTAAGTTTTAATCTTTAAATTCTTTATCAGAATCTCTCAAAAAAAAACCGCCCCGATTTCGGAGCGGTTTATTCGCTAGTCAATCGTTCAATTATTTATTCTTTAATAAATTTATTTGTAGTTGTAATAGTTCCATTAATTACTCGAACAAAATAAATTCCGTTTTTCAATTCTCGAACATCGAGGGTTACATTGTTTGCAATTGCGGTTTCAACATTTTTCGAAAAAATAATTCTTCCCTGAACATCTACTACCTCCACTCTATCTGCTTTCGATTTTAATTCTACTCTGATAAAATCTTTCGCAGGATTCGGTGACAAAGAAAACGACATTCCATTCAATTGATTAATTGCGTCGAAAAGTACATTCAATGAATCGGTAAGTGTATCTGAACCACACAAGCCGGTAGAAATAAGTGTTACTGCATATATTCCGTCCATCGGATAAACGAAAGTAGGATTTGCCGATGTTGAACTATCGTTCGGACTAAAATGCCACATATATGAAATCGCATTGCTAGATGTACTTGTAAACGTAAATGAACCTAACGTTTGTGTGTAAGTAAAAGAAGAATGTGTCAGTTGATTTACAGTGATCACCGCTGTATCGACACTGATGTCGGCCGTACATCCGTAATTCGTTACTCCTGTCACAATAACATCTACCGAGGTAGTTGGTATTATAGTAATTGATGCTCCGGTTAAATTTCCAGGCATCCATGTGTAAGTAACCGTATTGTTTGGAGGTAGACCATTTGAATTTGCAGTTAATGTAATTGAATCGCCTTCACAAATTGTTGCAGCCAACGTACTCACAGTAACATTCGGAATTTGACGGTTGAAAACTCGCACTGCAGCTGTATCATGGCAACCAAAAGAATCGTAACCGGTAACGATGTACGTTGTACTTGCAGTTGGATTTGCATAAACGGTATCTGTAGTAGTCGAACTTAATCCGGTAACAGGACTCCAAGAATACGATGTTGCTCCTCCTGCAACTAAAATAACCGGCGTACTTCCTGCACAATGATTTGCATTGGGAGAAACGGTAACTACCGGAGCTAAATTCGGATTTAAATTAATCGAAATAACCGGAGTTGTAGAAGAAGAACTACCTCCACAAGTTACTACACATCTATAATATGTTCTGGCTGTTAATGTATCGGTTGTAATACTTGTTACCCGTGTAGTATCTACTGTCCATGGCCCACTGGCAGAAGTACTAAATTCCCAGCTGTAAGAAATAGTAGACCCTGAAGTTGCATTCAATAGTTGAAGTTGAGTAGTAACTGCACCACCACACAACACAGTGTCGGCAGCAGAAATAGTTCCGGCGTTTGGAATTGTTAACGCAGTGATTACAACAGTATCGGTACTTTGTGGCCCGCTGCAACCTAAGTTAGTTGTGCCTGTAACATAATAAGTGATTGATGAATCGACAGGAACTTTTATTGTTGCGCCTGTTAATCCACCGGGCGACCATAAATAATTAACAGTTGTACCACCGCCTCCAATACCTGTTGAAGATGCAGAAAGCGAAATAGAATCGCCCAAGCAAGAAGTAACAAAAGTTGGTGTGGCAGTTACCGTTGGAGTTCCTTGTACAGAAACGCGAACAGTAGCAGTATCAAAACAACCAAAAGAATCGTAACCGGTAACAAGATATGTTGTGCTGTTATTAGGTGTAGCGAAAACTGTATCGGTTGTTGAGGATGAAAGTCCCTGTGCAGGAGCCCACGTATAGGTAGCAGCACCGGAAGCAATCAGCATCGGAGTATCGCCGCTATTCGTACAATATGTTGCAGAAGCAGGAGTAACATTTACTACAGGAGCAGCATTCGGATTTACTCTTACAGTAATTTCCGGAGTAAAAACTGAATCGTTTGAGGCAGTACAAGTAACTTTGCAACGGAAATAAGTTGTAGAAGTTAACGTACCGGAATTAATAACCATTACACTTGTTCCGAAATTGGTATAAGGTCCGCCGGAAACAGAAGCCGATTGCCATTGGTAATTGATACCTGCAAAACCTGTAGTTGCTCCAGTTAAAAACAAATTAGTTGAACCACTACCACCACAAATAAGCGATGTACCTGCGGTGATAGTTCCGGCAGTAGGCGTACCGGTACAAAGAGCAGGATAAGTTTCCCAAGCAATGTCGTCAATAAAAATTCGGTAGCCGGTATTTCCGCCCGACTGAGTTACGCCACGAAATAATAAATAATTTGTTGCTGAATTAAAAGTAGCAGGTATAGTAAAAATGTATTGATACCAACCATTTGTTGCTTGCGTATCAGGAATTGCGAATTGGCGAGAACGTGCTATTGTGCCAATGGTAATTGCACCGGCAGTATCGGCAGTGGTATTTACCATTACATTTAATGTGTCGTATGCAGAAGGTAAAGTGTCGTTTCTAAAAATCCATAAACTAACATGCGAAGTGTTGGCACCTACTTGTGAATTATCGAATGCAGGAGTTGCAATTGTTTGCATTGAACCAGCAGTAGACGTTCGAGAATTATACCGTGCCATTCCTACACCACTATGAGGAGCACATGTAGGAAAAGTTCCGGCTGTAGATCTCGTCCAGCTATTTGTGTTAGAACCAACCGGTGCGGCCGACCAGCCCGTAGGTAAAAAAGTTGCGGAATTGAATCCTTCCGTTTGTATCACTTGAGAAAAAGCAGTAGAGTTACTCAATGTGAAAAATAACACAACAGCAAGTTGTATCAGTTTAGTAATTTTTGTTTTCATGGTAGGTTAGATGAAATAAGGGCGCAAACCTACTTCTAAGAATTAGAAATCCAATGAAGAATTAGAAATCAATTGGAGGAAGGGCAAAAATGAGGTGAAAACAATCATTCATAAGTTAAACAGTTAGCTAAACAACTAAAAGAACTCAAAACTCAAAAAAAGCAACATTTAATTGAATATGAAAAAGCATAATTATAGCATAGTTAAATCCTTTTTTAAAACTTCCTTAGAAATTCATAAAGTATTAGAAAAAAAGTTCTTCCTTTTCACCTTCCTAAACAAGATGAATTCACCTTCTTAAACAAGAATAAAATGAAAATCAAATACACATTACTCTTAATTGTGTTTATTCCCTTTTTAAATTTCTCGAGTGCACAGACTATCAAAATACTTTTTGATGCAACGAAAGCTCAAACCGCAGGGAATGCAGATTGGCAAGTTGATGCCGACCAATTTAATTTAGGACCAAATTCTAGTGGTGCAATGGTAACAGGTTATGGCAATGAAGCAAACCCTCAACGTTATCCTACACCGGCACAAAGTGGAATAACTTCGACTACTGCGGAAACATTTTGGAAAGGAGCACTTTCATCGTGGGGTGTTGAATGTGCAAAATTAGGTTATCAAGTAGAAACACTTCCGTACAATGGTCTAATTACTTATGGCAGTACGACAAATGCACAAGATCTTTCCAACTATAAAATATTTGTAATCTGCGAACCAAATATTCTTTATTCGCTCTCGCAAAAACAAGCTATCGTTAACTTTGTAAAAAATGGTGGCGGATTATTTTTAATTTCTGATCACACCATTTCAGATCGTAATAATGATGGGAAAGACTCTCCTGTTATTCTAAATGATTTAATGAATAATAATGGAATTGTAAATAACCCATTCGGTTTTACATTCGACTTAGCAAATTTTTCTCAGACTACAACTAACTTTAATTCATTGGCAACAGATCCGGTATTGCATGGCCCAAAGGGAAATCCGACAAAGATGCAATTCTCCAATGGAACTTCGATGACATTAAGTACGAGCGCGAATTCGACGATCACAGGATTAGTTTATAAAACAGGAAGTACACACGGAAGTACCGGAGTTATGATGGCGCATGCTCATTATGGTAGCGGAAAAGTAATTGGATTAGGCGATAGTTCTTGTCCGGACGATGGAACTGGAGATACGAACGATGCCTTATTCAATGGCTGGTTAACAGATGCTGCCGGCGATCACCGCCGAATTATTTTAAATGCTACAATTTGGTTAACAACAACGACAGCGAGTCCTTATAAAGTTAGTGATGATATTTCAGTAACACAGAATAACGAACTAACATTATTTCCAAACCCGGCGGGTAGCGATTTGTTCTTACGATTGTCTGACGGTTTTCAAGCGGGTATGACGCTCTCAATCATAGACATGACCGGAAGAGAAATCAAAAAAATAGTTGTTGAAGATAATAGTGAAAACATGAAATTAGATATTGATGATTTGCAATCCGGATTCTATTTCGTCAATTTAAATTTTGGTGAAAAAACAATTACCAAACGATTTATTAAACAATATTAAAATGGTATAAAAAGAAAATAAAAAAGGAGTTCACAATTTGAGCTCCTTTTTTATTTGAAAAATGTGCAAGTGATCTTTACATTTCACCCGCAATTAATGCTCCGAGTTTTGCATTATTGTAAACCAAAGAAATATTCGACTCCAAACTTTCACCGGAAGTTTTGTCGGCAATAAATTTTAAGATGAAAGGAGTAATTTCTTTTCCAAGTATCTTTTTTTCATCTGCGCTTTTCAATGCTTCTTGAATAAGTACTTCCATTTTTTCAAAAGGAAATTCTTTTTCTACCGGAATGGGGTTAGCAATAAGAACAGATCCGTTTAAACCCATCTCCCATTTAGCTTTTAAGAGCGCAGCGATTTCAACTGGTGAAGATAAATGCAAAGGTGATTTGAATCCGCTTTTCCGAGAATAGAAACTTGGGAAATCAGCGCTTCCGTATGTAACAACAGGCACGCCTAATGTTTCTAAGTATTCAAGCGTAAGTCCGATGTCAAGAATAGATTTAACACCAGCAGAAACCACAGCCACATTTGTCTGACTCATTTCGGTGAGATCGGCAGAGATGTCCATTGTTTTTTCTGCTCCACGATGAACACCACCGATGCCACCGGTTACAAATATTTTTATTCCGGCCAACGATGCAATTCTCATAGTCGCAGCAACAGTTGTTGCTCCAATTAATTTTTGAGAAACGATGTAAGGCATATCGCGTAAACTTACTTTCCAAACATCTTTTGCAGTTCCCAATAAATTCAATTGCTCATTATTAAGACCAACATGTAAATTACCATGGAGAATAGCGATGGTTGCAGGTACTGCTCCGTTCTCCTTCACAATATGTTCAACATTCAAGGCTGTTTCAACATTCTTTGGAAATGGCATTCCATGAGCAATGATTGTAGACTCCAATGCTACGATCGGTTTCTTTTCTGCAATCGCAATTTTTACTTCATCTGAAAAAATAAGCGGGTAGCTCATCGTTGTTGTAATTTAATTTTTTCTTCCAATAAAGAAGGTGATAGATCATTTCGAATTGCACCAAACACTTCTAGCAAACAAGTGGCAGCTGCTTGTCCGTACACTATACATTCATTCATACTCTTTGCATGTAACCAAGCCCAAACCCATCCGGCCAATAAGGCATCGCCTGCCCCATTTACATCTTTTACATGCACACGAGGTGCAGGAATAGAAGATACAGAAGTACCATCAGAAAAAAGTGATCCATCGGCTCCTCTACTCAGCCACACATTTTTAAAACCGAGCATGTGTAAATGAGCAATTTTTTCTTCCGGAGTAACGTGCGAATCTTTTTCAAAAACAGAAAGCTCTTCACGATTCGGCTTCACCAATAAAAGTTTACCTGGAAGTGCATCACGCAAACGCGAAGCCTTAGGAACGGATACAGTTTCAACTATGAGCGGAACATCTTTCTCATTACAAAAATGAATCAACCATTTTAATGCATTGACAGAAAGATTACAATCGGCCACAACTACAGAAGCGTTGAGAATAATTTCAGAACGGCTTTGAAGAAAATCTGTGTTGAGCATAACGTCCGTTTCAGAACTAACAGCTCCAATATGTAAATCGCCACCTGGCGTTGCAATAGAAGCAAAAGTACCGGTAGGCTTATCGAGCCATGCTGTACCTTTCATTGAAATTCCTACTTCTTCACACTGTTCAGCTAGCCATTTTCCATCCATATCATTTCCTAAAACAGTAATTAACTCAACAGGAATTTGGAGAAGAGAAAGGTGATGAGCTATATTTCTTACAACGCCACCGGGACTACGATGCATTTGTGCAGGGTTAGATGTGTTAAGAACAGGTGCAGCATCGCACCGAAATGTTAGATCGACTAGCGAGGCCCCAACGCAAACAACAGGTTTCATATGATTAGATAAATTCTCTTTCGACATATTTAATTTTATAATTGAAAAGAAAAACAAAGGATGCTTAACTTTTCAAAATGAATAATCCGACAAAATAAAAAATGCCGGAAATAAGTCCGGCAATTTACATCATTTTTCGGTTTTTAATAGGATTTTAGTGAGGCATTTGTGAAAGTAAAAACGACTTAAAATCGCTGTATTCAATAGAAAGTAAAGACGCTACTTTAATTCGATCCCTCAATTTTTCCAACTCTTCCGGAACTTTAATCCTAGTCTTCAAAACTGATTCAACACTATCAATAAATTTAGCAGGATGAGCAGTCTCAAGAATAATTCCTTGTAGATCGGGATGTTCTTTCGAATAAGCTAACCAACCTAAATAAGCTACAGCACCATGAGGATCCAAAGTGTAGTTGAATTTTTCATATACATGGACCATCATTGCTTTTGTTTGTTCGTCAGAAAAAGAATATCCATCAATAGCACTCTTCATATCAGTCCAGCTGTTTCCATACATCTCACTCATCCTTCCAAAGTTTGAAGGATTACCAACATCCATAGCATTTGAAATCGTAGATTTACTTGCACGAGGAAGATATTCTCCTTTATCTAAATAATGAGGAACAATGTCGTTAGAATTTGTAGCGGCAACAAAATGATGAATAGGCAATCCCATTCTCCTTGCCATTAATCCTGCAGTGAGATTTCCAAAATTACCACTGGGAACAACAAATACAACATTATTTTTATTAGATAATTTTTTATACGCTTCGAAATAGTAAACCGTTTGAGGAATAAGGCGAGCTATATTAATACTATTCGCACTTGCCAATCGGTAGTACTTATTTAGTTCATCGTCGAGAAATGCTTTTTTCACCAATGCCTGACAATCATCGAACGTACCTTTCACTTCAATCGCGTGAATATTTTTTCCGTATGTTGTCAATTGCTTTTCTTGCAGATCGCTTACTCCACCCGATGGATAAAGAATATACACTTGAATACCTTCAACGTTATAAAATCCATCAGCCACTGCCCCACCCGTGTCGCCTGAAGTAGCAACTAATATGGTCAATGGCGTAGTATGAATTCTATTTAAGTAAGACATTACTCTCGACATAAACCGAGCGCCAAAGTCTTTGAAAGCAAGAGTTGGCCCGTGAAATAATTCACATACAAAAGTATTCTTTTCTGTATTTACAAGTTCAACCGGGAAATTAAAAGCCTCCTCACAAATTTCACGTAGAATTTTTTCAGGAATATCATCGCCGATAAAAGCTTTACTTATTTCAAAAGCAATTTCAGGAAGAGAATAGTCATTAATATTTTTGATAAATCCGGGACTTAACGTCGGGATTTTTTCAGGCATGAACAATCCGTTGTCGGGCGGCAGACTCAGTAGAACTGCATCCGCTAAAGAATATTCAACAATTTTATTTTTTGTAGAGAAATATTTCACTTGAACAGTGTTATGATTTAATTTTATGAACACCTTTTAAGTTTACACTTGAAACGTAAACAGTGTTTTTTATTTTATCTTTCTTGAAAATTTTCTGCATAGCAACAGCAATTTCCATTGCACTCTTTTTACCTTCTGCTAAAGCAAAGATAGAAGGACCAGAACCACTAATGCTGCAAGCGAGTGCACCATTGTTAATTGCGGCCTCTTTCACTTGATAAAAATGCGAGATCAAATTTGCACGATAAGGCTCAGCTACAAGATCAACCACCGAACGCGCAATGAGATCATAATCGGATGAAAACAAACCGGCTGTTAATGCTGCGGTATTTGCCCATTGAGCAATGCCAATTTGCATTTCAATCTTCTTCGGAAGAATAGCTCGCGAATCTTTCGTCAGCACTTCTACATCAGGATGAATAACGACTACCATTAATTTTTTAGGAGAAGGAAGTTGAATAATATCTAATGGAAAATAAGAACGTACTAACACAATACCACCCATCATCGATGGAGCAACATTATCGGCATGGGCTGCGCCACAAGCAATTCGTTCACCTTCCATTGCGAAAGGAACTAACTCTCTTCTGGAATAAGGCCGACCTAATAATTCATTAGCAGCGAATACACCTGCTACGGCACTTGCAGCACTAGAACCAAGTCCACTTCCTAACGGCATTCTTTTTTTTATTTGAATGTCGAAGCCTTGATCGATATGCAAATCGTCGAGCAGAGCTTGAATAGAAACAGAAGCAGTATTTTTTCTTGCGTCTTTCGAAAGCTTACCTCCATCGCCAGTAATTGTTTTGACAACAACTTCTTTCGATCGATTGAAAGAAACTTTTACTTCATCACCCGGCTCATTTATGGCGAGCCCGAATACATCGAACCCGCATGCAAGATTTGCAACAGTTGCCGGAGCAAAAACATTAATACTATCTAATTTTATTTTTTTCATTTTATTCAAAATATTTTCCAATACTTATTATTTCTGCAAACACACCAGCAGCCGTTACCTCAGCTCCGGCACCAGGACCTTTTACAACCAATGGTCGATCAGAATATCTTTCAGTTGTATAAGAAATAATATTATCGCTGCCTGATAGATTATAAAAAGGATGATTCGAATCTACCTCTTGTAAACTAATTTTCGCTTTACCTTTTTCAAGGCTCGCTATGAAGCGAAGCACTTTGTTACTTTTAGTAGCTTTAATTCTTTTTGCATCAAAAAAATGATTGTTCTTTTTTAGCTCAACAAAAAAATCAGCCACCGACTTAACTTTTAAGCAAGAAGGCGGAAGAATACCATCTATCTGAATGTCTTTTAATTCTATTTTCAATCCTGTTTCACGAGCTAGAATAAGCAGTTTACGAGCCACATCTTTTCCAGAGAGATCAACTCTTGGATCAGGCTCAGTGTACCCTTTTTCTTGTGCTTGTTTTACAATCTCGCTAAACTGTGTTCCTTCCTTAAAGTTATTAAAAATAAATGAGAGAGTACCACTTAACACCGCTTCGATTCGCTTAATTTGATCGCCACTTGTCAAGAGATCATTCAATGTATTGATTACCGGAAGCCCGGCGCCTACATTTGTTTCATAGAGAAAACGAACATTTCTTTCTTTAGCGATATTACGAAGATTCAAATAGTTTTTATAGGTATCGCTATTAGCTAATTTATTGGGAGTAACAATAGAGATACTATTTTTCATTATTTCAGCATAATGTTTTACAACATGTTCATTGCTGGTACAATCGACAAATATAGATTGAGGCAGATTCAAATTGATCATAGCTTGTACAAACTGATAAAGGTCGGCTTCCTCCCCTTTTTCGAATGTATCAGCAAATCGATTCAAAGAAATACCATCTTTCTCGAAAATCATTTTTCTTGTATTCGCAACACCAACAACATTGATTTCTAACGAGCGATTATTTTTCAAAAACTCTTTATGATCGGCAATTTGTTTCAATAATGTTTTACCAATCAATCCTGTTCCAACAATAAAGACAGAAAGTGTTTTTACATCCGACAAGAAAAAAGATTGATGTAGTGCATTAAGTGCTTTATCGAGATCATGACGATGGATAACAGTAGAAATGTTTAGCTCAGAAGAACCTTGAGCAGTAGCAACAACGCTGATACCATTTTTACCAAGTGCTTGAAACAGTCGTCCTGAGACACCCGGCGTGTTACGCATGTTCTCCCCTATCACCGCTACAATCGAGAGTTCTTTTTCTACACGAACTTTTTGGATCATTCGAGCGCGAATTTCGAGATGAAAAGTTTCTTCAATTGCAACTTGAGCACGTAAGGAATCTTCCGGCTTCACAGCAAAACTAATTGTGTGTTCAGATGATCCTTGAGTAATCAAGATTACGTTTACTTTAGCAAGCGATAACGAATTAAACAAACGTGCGGAAATACCTGCTACGCCTACCATTCCACTACCTTGCATTGTGAGAAGTGAAATATTATCGATCGAAGAAATTCCTTTGATAAGAAATCCAGGATCCGATTGTTTAGTAGATATAAAAGTTCCGGGGTGTTTTGGTTTAAACGTATTTCGGATGATCAATGGAATTCCTTTATCCAATGCCGGCTGAATTGTAGGCGGATGAATAACTTTAGCACCAAAGTGCGACATTTCCATTGCCTCTTCGTACGTCATCGCCGAAAGTGAAAAAGCTTTTTTTACTTTTCGAGGGTCAGCAGTCATGACTCCATCTACATCAGTCCAAATTTGAATTTCACTTGCATCGAGAGCAGCACCAAAAATTGCCGCCGTATAATCGCTTCCACCACGACCGAGCGTTGTCATTTCATCCTTTTGAGTTGATGCGACAAAACCGGTAATAATTTCAATTGATTTCGTTTTTCGAAATTGCTCTCTGATATTTCTATTGGTAACATTAAAATCGACACGAGCTGAACCAAAAGCTTCATCGGTACGAATAATTTTACGAGCATCTAAAAATGATGCATTTATTTTTTGTGATTTAAAATAATGTGCAATAATTTTTGCTGATAATACTTCACCATGCCCACTAATGAAATCGAGCGTTCGTTGCGAAAGTTCACGCACCAAAAAAACTCCGTGAAGAATATCGTGTAATTCACTAAACACTTCTTCCAAAAAATCGTGAAGCACTTTATCGTTTCTAAGTTTCAGCTCACGAACAGTCTTCATATGCCGTTCTCTGATTTCGTGAAACACATTGATATATTCTTCATCTTGCTTAGCTGCAAGTCGACTCATTTTAATGAGTTCATCAGTAACACCACCAAATGCAGAGACAACTACACCGAGTTTATTCGTCTTCTTTTTTATATCGGTTACGATCGGCAAAAGGTCTTCGATACGTTGCGCAGAGGCGACAGAAGTACCGCCAAATTTTATGATTATCATAGTTCGAGGAAATAATTGTACTTGCATACGATAAAATAAACAAAAATGTTTTTATCTCAGCACTTATACAACCAATTGGAAATGATAATACTGCCCCATTCTGTAAGAATTGACTCGGGATGGAATTGAACGCCTCTTAATAGCTGATTTTGATGCGTTAAACTCATTATTTCGCCATCCGGATCAATTGCAGTTACTTTCAGAACCTCAGGAAGTGTAGCACCATTGACACACCAAGAATGATATCTTCCGGTTAAAAACGACGACGGAATTCCAAAAAAGAGAGGCTCTTCAGAATCAATTATGTCAATTGCAATAGCGACACCATGATGAACACTTTCAAGGTTTGTGAGCGTGCCACCACTTGCTGCAGCAAGAGCTTGCATGCCTAAGCAAATTCCGAGAATTTTTTTGTGATCACCATAAGTACGAATCACATCCAACAATTTTCCGGCATCGGCGGGTAAGCCGGGACCAGGCGATAAAACAATTCGATCAAATTGTTCAAGCTCATCGATAGAAAATTCATCATTACGTAAAACAGTAACATCACTTTCAAATTTATTTAAATAATGCAAAAGATTGAAAGTAAAAGAATCGTAATTATCAATGAGTACAATTTTCAAGGCAAAATTATTTAGCTGCGATAACAGAAATTTCTACATTCACATTTTTGGGTAATACAGAAACTTGAACTGTTTCACGTGCAGGAAAATTGTCTTTGAAATAATTTGCATAAACATCATTCACCGCTGAAAAATTATTCATATCGCTCAGAAAAATAGATGTCTTAACAATATCAGAAAAATTATATCCGGCTTCGGCTAAAATTGCAGAAATATTTTCCATGACTTGAGTTGTTTCGCGAATAATATTTACCAATTCCAAAATACCTGTCGCAGGAACAATAGCAATTTGTCCAGAAACATATAGAATATTATTTATTTCTACTGCTTGACTATAAGGTCCAATTGGCGCTGGCGCTTTGGATGTTCTAATTATTTTTTTCATACTATTTTTTCGTAAAGATCTTTTCCCAGCCAAGATTCAAAAAATGCTTTTTGTTCCTTGTTGGCATGCTTATTAGTTACAATCGAATATTTCGAATAATATTCTTTTTTATCTTTATCGATTGCTATATCTTTTAATTTTTTCATAGCAGTCAATACTGTTAATATGATTTTGTTATCTCTGTTTAATAATAATAATTCATGCAAATTATCTTCCACCTTCATTTCGTTTACCGCAATAATTTCATCATCTTTTCCAAGGCCTGTAATAAACGCAGGAGAATCAGGATAAATAGCAATTACCCTCGTAAGCTTTGAATCCTTTGATGTTTTGAAACCATAGAAACGTTCATTATCCAACTGCGAATGACGTACCGACAATTCGAGTCCTGCATAATCTAACGCCTCATTTAAAATTTCAGTATCATCTTCTGTACCATAAACAAAATCGAGAAAGAAATCGGCCATAGAACATTTTGCACAATGGCTTACAAGAGAAATATAATCGTGATCCGTATAACCAATTTCCTTTTTTCCAAAATCGTTATACAATTGTCGCATCACATCATCGAGCGAAGAATTGTGATTCGTATTTTTCCGAATAAGCAAATCGGTAATCAAAGCGATGATACAACCTTCGTCATAAATTGACGTTTTCCTTCCGGGAATACCGGGCACATATCCATCTAGCCAAGTATCGAAACTACTATCGGCGACAGAGAGATTGAATCGACCGGGATTATCAAAATGTTTTTGAACACGAGTTGACAGCTCTTTAAGAAACTGTTCGACCGAAAAAATATCGGAGCGTGCAAGTATTTGATCGCCGTAATAAGTAGTAACACCTTCATAAACAAAACCGAGACGTGAATAATTTTCTCTTGTATAATCATACGGCATCATTTCTATCGGACGAATTGTTTTCACATTCCAGCTATGAAAAAGCTCGTGAGAAGCAACGCCAATAAAATCATTGTATAACTCCTCCTCCATTAATTTTGACCCGGGACCCAAGGCCAATACTGTATTCCGAAGATGTTCTACACCATGATAAAACTGAATTGGTAAAATTTGCACTAAAAAATAATATTCGTCTACCGGAAACGAGCCCATCATTTTTATTTGTTGTGTCGAAAAGGCTTTGAAGTCGTTTAATATTCTAGTCCAGTCAGGATTTGCATCGCCGTTAAGGCAAATATAAAATTTCACTCCTTCTACTTCGTAATGTTTTATTTGCAAAGAAGCGCTTGCTATGAAAGGGCTATCAACCAATTCTTCATAATTCTCGGCCAATAAAATTCGTTCGCCCGATTGTTGCATCGATGAAGCTATTCGATAATTCTTAGGGATGATAAGTTCCAAAACACATTCTTCATGAATTCTATCAGGAATAAAAAAGAAACAATGAATTGGATTAATATACAGTTGATCATCGTCGACATAACATGCACCTGCATCCAATTGATTGCAAAAATATTCATAACGAATTACAATTTCACTGTTGCCTTCGCTTGAAACACTCCAGCAATCTTTATTTACTTTCCTAAAGGCAAGCGCTTGTCCTTTTGTATTCATCGCTTTCCAGCCCCGAATATTTTTTGCAAAATTTGCTAATTCATAGCGGCCGGGTCTCCAACTTGGAAGCTGAAAGGTTACTTCCGGAGAATCGATGTCGGCTACATGCATTTCTATTTCCACAAAATGCGAGATGGGATTAGGCGATGAAAGTTTATAGAAAATAGGCATGTGCAATTGTATTAATAAATCATCAATCGCGAACGATAAGCAAATTGAAAAATTAACAATCATTAAATTACAAAAAATGATTTATCGTAGCTAAATTTAAGTAAAAATTAGATTTATATTATTGTAATTCAATGTTTTAAACATACTCTAGGAGTCGTAAAAATTCTATGTTTTGAACAAAATTATTTTCACATAAATAAATTGAAGATTTTTTTTCATCATTGAAAATGAAGCTTACTATACTGCTTTTACCAAAATGTAATTACCTTCGCACAAATTCTGAAAAAAATGAATTACGATCTTATAGTTTTGGGTAGCGGTCCCGGTGGTTATGTAGCAGCAATTCGTGCAGCACAGTTAGGTATGAAAACAGCAATAGTTGAAAAATCTGAATTAGGTGGAGTATGCCTAAACTGGGGATGTATTCCAACAAAAGCATTATTGAAGAGCGCACAAGTTTTCGATTATTTGATGCATGCAGAAGAATATGGAATAAAATCAAAAGGAGCTGAAGCCGATTTTCCTGCTATTATAAAAAGAAGTCGTGGTGTAGCCGATGCTATGAGTAAAGGCGTTGCTTTTCTCATTAAGAAAAACAAGATCGACGTAATCAATGGCTATGGCACTTTGAAAAGTGGACGTAAAATTGAAGTGAAAGACAGTGAGGGAAAAACTGCGACTTACGAAGCAAAAAATATTATTATTGCTACCGGAGCACGTTCGCGTGAACTACCAAACTTAAAACAAGACGGTAAAAAAGTAATTGGTTACCGAGAGGCCATGGTGCTCGACCAAAAACCGGCATCGATGGTAGTAGTTGGTTCGGGAGCAATTGGAGTTGAGTTTGCATATTTCTATAATTCGATTGGAACAAAAGTTACGATTGTAGAATTTATGCCAAATATTGTTCCGATTGAAGACGAAGATATTTCAAAACAACTTGCACGTTCTTTCAAAAAATCAGGAATAGAGATTATGTTAGAATCAACTGTTGAAGGAGTAGATACTTCAGGTAAAGGTTGCAAAGTAAAAGTAAAAACGAAAAAAGGAGAAGAGATTATTGATTGTGATGTTGTTCTTTCCGCAGTAGGAATAACTTCGAATATTGAAAACATCGGACTAGAAGAAGTTGGAATTATTACCGACAAAGGTAAAATTTTGGTGAATGAATGGTACCAAACAAATATGCCGGGCTACTATGCGATTGGAGATGTATTAAACACTCCTGCTCTAGCCCATGTTGCTTCACACGAAGGTATAACATGCATTGAGAAAATTGCAGGTATGCATGTTGATCCGATTGATTATAAAAACATACCGGGTTGTACATATTGTTCACCTGAAATTGCTTCTGTTGGTTATACTGAGAAGGCTGCAAAAGATGCAGGCTATGAAATAAAAGTTGGTAAGTTTCCATTTTCTGCGAGTGGAAAAGCAAAAGCAAGTGGTAATTCAGAGGGTTTTGTAAAAGTTATTTTCGATGCGAAATATGGCGAATGGTTAGGTGCACACATGATTGGAAATAATGTAACCGAACTTATTGCTGAAGTTGTTGCCGCTAGAAAATTAGAAACTACAGGTCATGAAATAATTAAAACTGTTCATCCACATCCAACAATGAGTGAAGCAATTATGGAAGCCGTTGCTGAAGCTTACGGGGAGTGTATTCATTTGTAAGCTGAAGGGAAGAAGGATGAAGTAGGAAGTAGGAAGTAAGAAGTATGAAGTAAGAAGTAAGAAGTAAGAAGTAGGAAGTATGAAGTATGAAGTAAGAAGTAAGAAGTAAGAAGTAAGAAGTAAGAAGTAAGAAGTAAGAAGTAAGAAGTAAGAAGTAAGAAGTAAGAAGTAAGAAGTAAGAAGTATGAAGTATGAAGTATGAAGTATGAAGTATGAAATAAGAAGTAAGAAGTAAGAAATAAGAAATAAAAAATATGAAGTATGAAGTATGAAGTATGTAGTAAGAAGTATGAAGTATGAAGTTTCAAGTATGAAAGGTCAAAAGTCCGATGCAGTTTTTTTTACGTACTAATTACCACTCACCACTCACTTAAAAAGAAGAATAGTCAAAGGTCCGATGCAGTTTTTTTACTTACTAATTACCACTTACTACTCACTAAAAAAGGTCAAGGGGCAATATAGTCTGCATTTATTTTCTTCTTTCATAATTTTTGAAGTAAAAATTATGAAAGAAGAATGGTCAAAGGTCCGATGCAGTTTTTTTACTTACTAATTACCACTTACTACTCACTAAAAAAGGTCAAAGGTCAATATAGCCTGCATCAAATTACGAATTACAAATTTCCAATTACTACCGACTGCTCACTACTTACCACTCACCAATCACTATTTATTGAAGAACTATTTTTATTAAACCTGTTTCTTTTTCAGAAGTAATTTGAATATAATAAATTCCTGCTGCATAAGAACTCAAATCGAATTCTTCTTTTGTACCCGGAGTCGCATTCGTAAATTGTCTAACCGCTACAATTTTTCCATCGGTTGCAATTAATCGAATACTAGCTTTCTTCACAGAATGATTTTTCAACTCAAAAATAAATTTATCATGAGTTGGATTAGGGAATACACTAAATGAATTACTCAATGAATTGTTAGAAACAGATGTTGTAAAATCGACAAACATTTTATCGGACGATGTACAACCATTAACGTCTGTTACTATCACTCCATAAGTACCATTCACAGTTACGTTAATAAGCTGTGTTGTTTCAGAAGTATTCCACAAATAAGAAACAAAGCCTGGTCCACCGTCGAGTTGGATTGTTTGACCACTCTGAGCAAATAGTGTATCAGGACCAATACTCACAAATGGAATTGGATTGATAGTAGCTACGACCGGAATTGGGACACTTGGACAAGTTACGCCAGCAACTGCATAGAAAGTAGTAGTTGAAGTTACCGATGTAACAAAAGGAGAACCGGAAAAGATTAACGTTCCTCCTATTTGATCGTACCAATTAATTGGATCAGCTGACAATGCTTCTAACGTTACAGAACCGGGTCCACAATTTTCATCGGCTGAAACAAAAGTAATACTTGAAACAGGATCAACAGTTAACTCGATTGCAACTCGATTACTTCTACAAGCATCACCGGCTTCTACATAATAAGTTTGAGAAGTAGATACTGTTGGCGTAATGAAAGTAGAACCTGTAGCAAGTAAGTTTCCTCCTGTCATGCTATCATACCAATTTAATTGCTCTGTAGAAGTAGCCATCAATGTTCCACTTCCGGGTCCACAGATTGAAGTATTTATTACACTAGGATCGGCAGGAATTGAATTAATGACAGCATTAACCGGAACTAAATTGCTATTACATCCTGTTCCGGCATCAGCATAATAAATAGTTGAAACAGAAATTGAAGGTGTTGTAAATTGATTGCCCGTAGCAAGCAAGACTCCGTTTCCATCGTACCAATTAATTTGATTGGCTGCAGTACCCGACAATGAAACACTACCAGGTCCACAATTGAAATTATCTGTTAGAATGGGATCAGCTGAATGAGGATTGATAATAGCATATATCTGTGCACGAGGACTGAGACAAACTGTTTCAGCCGATACATAGTAAGGTGTTGAAGAATTGAGTACCGGAGTTGTAAACGTACTTCCTGTTCCTAATAATAATCCTCCTGAAGGAGAATCATACCATCTTATAGTACCACTCGTCGAAACAGAAAGCGTAACAGAACCAACATCACATCTATCTACATCAGAAACTGTAGGCGCAGGAGGAATAGCATTGACAGTAGCAACAACGGGAATTCTGTTACTGCTGCATCTACCATCGTTTGCTTCTACGTAATAAGTAGATGATGAAACAAGAGAAGGTGTTGTAAAATTTGCTCCGCTAAAAATTATCGAACCACCGCTGCTTGCAGAAAACCAATTAAGTGAATTCGAAGCAGCTGCAGCTAAGGGCACCGTTCCTGTTCCACAACGACTTCCATTTGTAACAGTGGGATCAACCGGAGCGCTGTTTACTGTAGCCACAACAGCTACACGCGGACTATTGCATCCCAATCCTGCATCGGCATAGAAAGTAGTTGTTGAACTGATAGATGGAGTTAAATAGTTTAAACCTGTACCAATGGAAGTTCCACCTGAATTTGAGGTGTACCAATTAACTTGATCGGTGCTGTTAGCGGTTAAAGTTACACTTCCTGTTCCACAACGGCTTCCACCAAATGTTGTTGGTGTAGAAGGAGCAACAGTTACAATAACGATAACAGGAATACGAGCAGTTAAACAAATATCACCTGCTTGAACATAAAAAGTATCAGTAATATTTACAACCGAAGTTGTAAAAGTACTTCCTGTTGAAAGTGACGTTCCTCCTATCGGATTCATAAACCAATTAAGAATACCATTTGACGTAGCTGTTAATATAGCGCTACCGCTGTTACACAGTGTTACATTACTTGTAATAGGTGTAGACGGAACTTGATTTACGATTGCTTGAATTGCAACTCTTGGACTTGGGCATCCATCATTTGCTTCCACATAATAAGTGCTAGTATTAGTTATGACAGGTGTAGTAAAAGATGAACCAGTACTGATTGAAGACCCGCCGCTTGAAACTGCAAACCAGTTTATAGTATTTGAAGAAACGGCATTCAATGTAACAGTACCACTACCACAACGCGAAGAGTTGTTTACTGCAGGACTAGAAGGCAATCTGTTTATGTCAGCTTGAACAATTACTCTAGTAGAACGGCAATTATTTCCTGCTTCAACATAGTATAATGTAGTCGCTGAAAGAACCGGAGTCGTATAATTACTTGCAGTAGCCAACAAGTTGCCACCTGTAGGAGCATCGTACCAATAAATTTGTTCGGGCGATGAAGCAACAAGAGTCACAGATCCATTTCCACATCGCGCAACATCAGTTGTAGTTGGAGAAAGAGCATAAGAGTTAATAATTGCATGAATAGAAACTCTTGGACTAAGACAACTAATCCCGGCATCAACATAATATGTTGTAGTTGAAGAAATGCTTGGAGTTGTAAATGTATTTCCTGTTGCAATCGAAGTTCCTCCAGTCGAAACTGTATACCAATTTATTTGTGAAGATGAATTGGCCGATAAGGTAACAACACCTGATCCACATCTTGCCCCGTCTGTTACTGATGGAGCTGCAGGCGGAACATTTACGATTGCATTCACACTCATCCGAGATGAACGACAAGTATTCCCCGTTTCCACATAATAGGTAGTTGTAGAAGAAATAGAAGGTGTTGTAAAACTAGAACCTGTAAATAGCAAGCTTCCACCGGTAGATGCAGAATACCAATAAATCTGTTCCGGTGAACTTGCAACAAGTGTAACTGTTCCTGTATTGCATCTTGCAACATTGTTCGTACTTGGAGAAGGAGGAATAGGATTTACTGAAGCGTTAACAGCTATCCTTGGACTATTACATCCGAGCCCTGCATCAACATAAAATACAGTTGTTGCTGAAATACTAGGAGTGGTAAATGTGCTTCCTGTTGCCAATGCACTTCCTCCGCTCGAAACATTGTACCAGTTTATTTGAGTTGAAGATGTTGCACTAAGATTCACAGTACCAGTACCACATCGTGAACCATCAGTAGCAACAGGTGAATTAGGCGGATTAGTGATAATTGCGTCTATAGAAACTCGCGGACTTAAACAAACTGTTCCTGCTTCAACATAATAAGTTGTTGTGGTAGCAATAGATGGAGTCGTGAATGTATTTCCGGTTGAAATAGAAGTTCCTCCCGTTGATGTTGTAAACCAATTTACAGTCGAAGTTGAATTAGCCGTTAATAAAACAGAACCCGGTCCACAATTTGATGCACTGACAGTTATAGGAGCAGCGGGTGAATTATTAATTATTGCATTTACATTAATGCGCGAAGACCTACAAGTATTCCCAGTTTCAACATAATAAGTAGTTGATGAAGAAATTGAAGGAGTAGAAAACGAAGCTCCGGTAAAAAGTAAAGTTCCGCCGGTTGCTGCTGAATACCAATAGATCTGTTCGGGTGAACTTGCTGTGAGTGTAACAACACCTGCATCACATCGTGAAGCATTGCTAGCTGTAGGTGCAACTGGTACAGGATTAACAGTAGCCAAAACGGAAACTCTAGGGCTGTTACAACCTATTCCTGCGTCAACATAATAAGTTGTCGTAGCAGAAATAGTTGGTGTTGTAAAAGTCCCTCCTGTTGAAATTGCAGTTCCTCCACTTGAAACTGTATACCAATTTATTTGCGCTCCGGCAGTTGCAGTCAATAAAACTGTACCAGTTCCACATCGTGAACCATCATTAACAATCGGACTTGAAGGAGCAGATGTAATGATAGCATCAACTGCAATTCGATTACTGATGCAAAGGTTTGAAGCTTCCAAATAATAAGTAGTAGTTATTGAAATAGAAGGCGTCGTAAAATTTGATCCGCTACCAACAGAAGTACCACCAACAGCCACAGTATACCAATTGATTTGATCTGGTGAGCTGGCAATTAAATTTACAATGCCCGGCCCACATCGTGTAACAGCTGAAGCAGATGGAGCTGCCGGAATAGCATTAATCACTGCTTGAACTTGAGTACGAATACTTGCACAACCATTATTTGTTTGAGCATAATATTTAGTAGTAGCATTCAATGAAGGAGTAGTAAAACTATTTCCTGAACCAAGAAAAGTTCCACCGGTTGGAAGATCGAACCATGAAATTGGATCTACTGCTTGCGCTGCTAATTGCACTACCCCTGTTCCACAACGACTACTATCAGCTGCTGTTGGAGAAGCGGGCATGGCATTTATAATTGCATTCACTTGTACTCTGGCAGAAGGGCATGCACTTCCGGCTTGTACAAAGTAGGATGTGGTGGTTGAAAGACTAGGTGTGGAAAAAGTAGTGCCACTTCCAAGTTGAGTACCACCTGTGAGAGAATCATACCATCCAATTACATCGGGCGATGAAGCAGTCAAGCTTACGCTTCCCGAACCACATCTCGAAACATCTGAGGTGGTAGGTAAGGATGAATTAGGTGTTACTGTTGCAGTAACTCTTGTTCTTGTACTTCTACAAGTATAACCTGCTTCAATATAATAATTGGTAGTTGAAGATAAATTCGGAGTAACATAATTTGATCCTGTAAATAATAAATTCCCCCCAAGTGCTGCGTCATACCAATATACTTGCTCGGGAGAAACGGCATTGAACATTCCGCTTCCACTTCCACAAATTGTAATTGCTGCTGCTGTAGGTGCCGAAGGAATAGGATTTACTATGGCTATCACTCTCACACGTGGAGAAGCACATCCTCCATTTGCTTCTACGTAAAAGGTATCAGAGGCCGAAAGGGTTCCAGTAGTAAAGGAAGTTCCGCTTCCAAGTGCCGTACCGCCTAGCAGTGATTGATACCAATAAATTGGAGCTGTAGCAGTAGCATTAAATGTAAGTATACCATTTCCACATCTGCTTGCATCATTTGAAACAGGAGCATCGGTGGTATTAATCGTAACATGAACTTCAACACGCTGACTCTGACAATAATTTCCTGCTTCAACATAAAATATTGAATCTTGAGGAATTGTTCCTGTTAAAAAAGTACCACCAGTTTGTAAAAGTGCTCCACCACTCGGTGCATTGTACCAATGAATTGTTGCGGTATCTGTAGCAGTTAAAGTAACTGTACCAGGACCACAACGAAATGCATCTGATGCCACAGGTGTTGCTGCCTGCAAATTAACAATGGCATTTGTTGCAACATAATTACTCGGACAAGTTCTGCTTGCTCGAGCATAATAGGTTGTAGAGGCCAATAAATTTGGAGTAACGAAACTCGTTCCTATTCCGACTTGATTTCCTCCAATACCATCAAACCAAAAAATAGAGTCAGATGCTGATGCAGTGAGTGTCATCGTCCCACTCGCACAAACTGAATCCGAAGTAGTGACAGGATCAGGAGCTTGTCCAACGATAGTTACATTAAATGCAGTTGTAATTATTGAACAACCGGAATTGCTTACTTGAACGGTATAACTACCGGCTAGAGTAGCACTGTATGTTGATGTTGTAGCTCCCGAAATATTTGCATTGTTTCTTCTCCACTGGTAAGAATAACCATTCACATAAGTTGCCGACAATGAAGCACTGCCGCCTGAACAGAAAGTTGTATTTCCACTAATTGAAACGGTGGTAGCGAGTGAAGCACTATATGCTCTTCCTGGGGAACCTCCCAAGCAACCGGCAAACCAATTTGTTCCATCATTCGGATCATTGTTTTGATTTAATAATTCACATGTGTAACCACCACCGTCGGCCGATTGTGGCCAAGGTGCTAAGTCTTGATAGTAGATTGATATTTTCTGATTATCATTATAATCCAAAATTCTGATTTGATCACCACCATTACTTAAGTTAAAACCTAAGAGTCCGATCTTATTTGTTATGGTCGGGAATTGAGTTTTAAATTTAACTGAATCTGTAATCACGACCAAATAAGAATTGGCAGCTATTACCGTTCCTGTTGGGAAAACAAAATTATGATTGTCTTGAGAATCTCTCACTTTCCATCCTGAAATATTTAAGGCCGTTGTTCCTATATTATGTAATTCAATCCAATCACCTGCATCGGCAGTTGTATCTGAATTGTAATTAATCTCACTAACAATTAATCGAGGTGTTGAGGCAGATCCGGTAAAGTAGGCAGTGATTGCATCATTACCGGTAAAATTATAAGTTACCGATTGATTAAGGTTATTCGTCGTAATCATTAACGTTGACTTAAAATGATCAAAAGAATAACCGGGATTAGGAATTGCGGTAATTGTAACAGGATTCCCATTGTAATAAATTCCTGACCAAGGATAACTTGTCGGAGTAATTGTTGAAATCTCAATTCGACCTGCACCTGCCGGAGATACATTCAACGTTAATGTAACTTTTGCCGTCATTGAAAATTGTGATTTAATAAAATCACGCATGATTGTAGGACGTGCATTTGCAAAATTAGTTACTACATTAATATTCGATTGCCATGTAGAAGTATTGCTTCCCCATTTTGCAAAATGTGCAGGCATGTCGTAAGCCATCGAATCTTGAAAATAATGTATTTCATTACTCATTTGCCCCGGCAGGAAAATAGTATTTATGAGATCGGCATATCTATTAATAAAATATTTTTTGTAAGTAGGATTTTTTAAAATAGCATCAAATATTTTAGATGAATAGCTGAATGCAGTCGGGTGTCGTGCAATATTCAAACGATCATCGTTCACACTTCCACTATATCCCAATCCAAAATCTAGATCATACATAAAATACTTCCACTTTCCTCCTGTTGCATCTGGCCTCCACATTTTTATATTGTTAGTCCAATCTCCAATCCAATCTCCGTTATTATAATATGTTTCGGCTGCAAAATAGTCGGTAAAATTCTGCAAATCCAAAACACTATTCATATAATCATAATACGCTTGTGAAGTGGGGGTTTGAGAAGTAGCGTAATTATACATTGCCCAAAAAGAAGCATCACTGCCAGAATTAATGGAAATTGTACTCCCCGATTCCTTTAAAAAACTACATTCCTTTTTACTCAATCCATAATTATCAGACACCCAATGGTTGTCATGATTTTCATGAATGGTATAAACTCCCCAATATGCCCCATTAAGAAACATAATTGCCGGTTGCGTATCTATGTATCCGCAATGTGTAGTTCGCATTATTCTTTCCATTAACGCATCACGGAAATGTACTACATTCCAATCAGAGCCTGAATTTCTTAAAACTAAATCGGATGCTTTATCGATGTATGGTTTATCTGGATAAAATTGATAGTTAATTTCACTTACATCGTAACGACTACTCAAAGCCATCTCAAAACTTTTTTGAGGTTTTGCTCTTGAATAATTTCCATAAATACTAATATCACAATCAAACTTAGAAATTGAACTTTTCGATTTATCGAAGAACTCAACTGAAGCCGGTTTTGTCCAGTCTTGCCAAAAGTTTGCACCAAAATAAGGAGTAGTTGTTGATGCATTCGGCCCCATTACATATATTCCGGTATTATAATCCCACAAATTCAATGAGTCGGTAGTAATTGTAAATATTGGAAGTTTAGTATTTACATTTATGAAATAAGTATTTGCAATGACGGTTCCAGGTAACATTCCACTGGCAAAAACTCGTGCTCGAATTGTAGTGGTAGCCGAAACAAGAATGGGCGATGTATATAACTTGTCTGTTGTTTTGGGAACATTTCCATTAGTTGTGTATCGTATAGTTCCCCCTGGTGTAATAGTTGACAAAGTAATTGATTGAGCACTGGTAAAAAAACCACTTTGCTTTGAAAAAATTGGGATGCCGGCATAAGCAGAATAGCAAACCGAATTATTGTTTGTTGTTTCAGGTGTTGGTGTCGACATAAAACACCATGAGTTAGCTCCATCCGGTTTACGGCCGTAAGAATTATCAACATCAATATTGGTATATGTTACCTGATCGGCTAGTGTTCCGGAAGGATTGGTTAGATAAATCGTTTCTCCCGTTTTCGACAATTTAAAGTGTGCATTAAAATAGTCTTGAGCCGGAGCTAAAAACCAAGATGGAAGTGCTGAATAAGTCATTCCTGAGTTTTTCATTCCAAAAAATAAATATGGAATAGAAGACAAATCGCTCGGAGAAGACGAAACATCGTGTGTTTCAATTGCCAATACATTCGAGCCTTGTTTCAAAATAGTTTTCAAAAAGGTTGGATCAATAAAAAATGAATCGGGTCTCAAGCCTTGATACATCTGTGCTTCGTGCGATGACAACGCTAGCGTATTCCATGCAGGTCGACCGGTTGATGAAATATTAGCTCGAGCTATCTCTACCCCATTCAAGTAAGCTACAAATCCGTCGTCATAATCCATCATGAAAATAGCCTTTAGAATTTGAGAAGTGTCGCTAACAGTAAACGTTTTCCTCATCATCACTGAGACAGAATTTGAATTGATGGTTGTATTATCATCGCCATCAGCAAAACCAATTCCTCCATTTCCTGTAGACCAAGGAGATTCATTGAAAGAATTATTTCTCCAATTGGTATCTAACGAATTACTTCCAACTTTGTATTTCCAGCTCGACAATGCATTTACACTCATTTCATAATGATCTGCTTTTACATTGCTGGTTGAATCAGATGCAAAAACAATAATTCTTTTACCCGCAGCTAAAGTGATAGAGGGAAGAGTAAAACGATATGGTTTCGTTAGATCATCAGATAAACCATAACCTTGAAGGTTCAATGTAGAACCACTCGTGTTATATAATTCTATCCAATCATCGTACTTACCATTCGAGTTTTGAATGATTGTATAATTGGAAGGGCAAATTTCATTAATCAGTAATTGGCCGAATGAAGCGGAAAGAGTAAATAGAAAAAATAACCCTACAAGTAGAGCTTTCTTAAGATGTGTGTTCATGAAGGGTCTAAGTAATAATTAAAGTATGAATAGTTTGATTAACAGTGGGGCAATCTGTGTTTGTTTGTGTTGTATCTAGAAACAAATCTATATTTAAAAATTCATTCTAACCACAATATTTGGCGAATATTGACTAAAATTTGGCGAATCAGAACCCTTAAAAGTTTTCAACATTTGAAAAAGTTTCAGTGGAATTTCTTATCTCTCAATAGTGTGAAATTTCCTTAAAAATGAATACTTTAAGCAGATTGTATTCTAACTTTTCCAATATTAAATCATTCCGCCTTATTAAAAAGTTAATAAAAAATTCATTCAAAAAAAGAAGACTACCTGTCAAATACCCTATTAATAGGGCGTTACAGATAGTCTTCCAAAAAATAAATTCATAACATTATCGCCAGAAACGATAATTATTTAGGCTGAACTAAGGTATATTTTCTCCCTTTGTTTTGCTCTTTCAACCAACCCATCAGAGGTGAAAAATAATCAAGCATTGCACGAGCACTTAAATCTTCGCCGGTTTTATCTTTTAATAATTTTCTCCAATCAACACTACTTCCCGGTTTCATGATATCTTGAATGAAAGTACCAATC
This sequence comes from Bacteroidota bacterium, assembly GCA_043747595.1. Taxonomy (GTDB): domain Bacteria; phylum Bacteroidota; class Bacteroidia; order AKYH767-A; family 2013-40CM-41-45; genus JADKIH01. Next base: position 26,313 of record JAYTOX010000147.1, read on the forward strand.
TCTTTATGTCCAAAATAATTTGTATTGTGAGGATCTTGATGGATAATATTTTTAGAAATATAATCGTGAACTTGAAAAAGCAAAATAAATGAAATGGCGTAATCGTAATATCCTGCAGGGTCATCGTTGATATGAGTTTTAGTTGCAGCATCGCACAGATCTCCATCACGTTCAGATGGCGGAACAATTCCTTGGTATTCCTTAGCCAACTCCCACCACCTTTTATTCCACTGATCGACAGGTAAATTCTTAGCATAAAGATCATGTTCAAAGATGCTCATGGTACCAGTACTCCAAGGTATAAATACAACGTAATGCAATGCATCTTTCAAGAGTTGCTTAGTCATATCAATTTTAGTGGTTGAATCCACCAAACCTAGTCCTGCACAAAATGGTTTTTGCATTGCTGCCAAACCCATCATACTGCCTAGGGCTTCATGATATGCACGATTAGCTCCTTCTCTCAATAAATATGGAACATCAGGATTGCTGTACGATAAATAGTAATAGATGTGTCCGTATTCATGGTGAACAGTTTCATACCATTGAGAGTTAGGAACAATAGACATCAAGGAACGAACATCTTTTTCTAAATCCATATGCCAAGCAGATGCGTGTGTATTTTTCTTATAGCCGGAATTTTTTTCTACCGGATACAAACTCGATTTTTCCCAAAATGAATTTGGCAACGACGGAAACCCAAGTGATACATAAAATTTTTCTCCTTGCTTAGCAACCCACTCTGCATTCTTATTTTTCAATGCACTGTCAAGATTCAAACCTTCTACGGTTACAAGTTCACTCCAATCTTGTCCCCAACGATTACTTAACCAATGTGCAGGAATAAAATCAGGAACTTCTTTTACTTTGTATTTTTTTGCCAATTCATACCTCATGTAAGTATGCAATTCATTGAACAATGGAAACAACTCCTTGTTGAATTTGGAAAGCATCTCCATCATTTCATCTTTACTCATTCCATAATCAGAAACCATGTACGTAAAGTAATCGGGATAACCCAAACCATTTACAACGTTATTTCTAAGTTCACGTAAGTTCACTAAACCCGGCTTCAATTCTTTCCCAATTAACTTACTTGCTTCCCACGCCTTTCTACGAAGAGTTGTATCTGTTGCTGAAGTCAAAATAGAATCGATCTGATTGGGAGTTATTTCTTTTCCCTCTAAATTAAATTTATATCCATAAAGTTTTTCTGTTTGAGCTGTTCCTGCTTTAATCAGAGCCTTCACTTCTTTCTCTGCACTCTCCGGTCCTCCGGCAGCTAAGTATAAAATCTTCTTTAATTGACGTACTTGGATCGGTTGTAATTCACTTTCCCATTTCAAATACGTTTTTACTTTTTCAATGTTTTGATTACTTCCTGTAAATTTGGCTAATGCTTGATCAGCAATACCCGATTTATAAGCATTCATTGTATCGCCTTCAACGATGTGTGTATTAACAAGCCACTGCCCTTCACTGCTTGCAGTATACAATTGTTGATACGTTATATTGTATTGGTCAAGGTAAGACTGCACTTCTTTCATGTGCGCTTCTTTCGAATTGCCACATGACGAAAGAAAAGCCACCCAAATAATTCCGGGTAGAATTAATAAATTCTTGGTGATTGATTTCATAGTTATTAGTTATTTTTTTGAATAATTAATTTTTTATTGATCGATGATTTATTGCTAATTACCTGCAGAGTATATATACCGGAAGTATACGGCATAAGGTCAATTGTCAGTTTATTATTTTCGGTCACAATTTCAGAAACGATATTGCCAATTGCATTGATCAATTTAAGCTTAATAATTCCTGTTCTTTTAATAGTAACGAAAATTTCCGATGAAGCCGGATTTGGATAAAGAGTAAGTTGATCAAAAAATGATTCATCGTTCGACAATAAAATATTTGACAACGTGAAAGAAGAGGAGCATCCATTTGCCGTTGTGCTTTCTACGGTATAATTTCCATTTTGATGTGGAACATAATAATCTAGTGAGGCTCCTTGTATTAAACTTCCATTAAAATACCAAGAGTAACTAGAAAAACCTGAAATCGAAAACAGGGTATCGTTTGTGAGAATTATATTTTGCAAAATTGGAGATGGAAAGACAGTAATAAAGTCGGTATATACCGCGCTGTCGTTTCCTCCTCCGTTTACGGCTAACAGTGTAACAGTATATGTTCCGGGAGATGAGTAACAAATGCTTGCAACCGGATTTTGAAAACTGCTGGTATCAATATCTGCTCCTTGAAAATACCAATTGAAAGTTGATCCATTTACAGAGGTATTCTGAAAATTCACACATTGACCTGGGCAAATCGAATCGTTATCGACTGTAAAAGATGCAAGAGGTTGTACAATACAATTTACAATATCGAGCGAAATTTCTCCACGATAAGGACAACCAAACATGTCGTGTGTTACAAGAGTTACTAGAGGTAAACTCCCCGGAAGTCCGTTGTAAACTCCTTCTACAGTATCATTCATTAAGACAGAAGTAAAATTAAGATTCGGATTTGCAGAAGCCCACAAATAGTTTGGAAAATTTCCTAGCCCGGAATTCTCTCTGATAGAAAAAGTATCGCCAATACAAACCGGTGTATGATCAACTTCTACAGTAAGTGTTGGTGGCGAACAAGGAAAAATTTGAACTGTATTATTGATAACAGCCGAACATGGACTTCCGATTAACGCAGCATTTGAAACACCAAGAGTAGTATCAACTAAATAAATTTTCAATGTTCTTATTGCAAACGAAAGAGGATCATACAATGTTAGTGCATCGGCCAAACCTAAATAGTTTCCAATCGGCCAAATACTATCGTATACTGCATAAACAGCATTAGGGCTTAATGTTCCATTTCCACACCCACCACAAGGGCTGGAAGATCCATTACCGGTAACAGCAATGGTGTAAGAAGAACAAATACAACTTCCCACAGATGTTTTATCGGCATCCCATCCGGCGCCATCGCCACCAAAGCCGGTTGTAAAACAATTTTGTGCAATAAAAATTCCGCCGGCATCGTATCCATCAACACAAAGATCACCATCATTTATGTTACACATTACTTCAAGAGTTGAGCTTCCTTGACCTGATACTATTAACCAACCAGCCGGCACGGCCCATGTATAACTTGATGCACCAATAATATTGGCATGATAAACATATACATAACCCGGACAAACCACAGCCGACCCACTAATTTGCGCTTTACAAATAATTGAACTGAATAAAATAAAAATAAAAAGTAGGAGTTTTTTCATCGATAGGTTTTTGAGTGTTGAAAAGTAACTAAATATTCATAGTGAACCAACTTTCTTAATGTGCAAATTAAATTGCAAATTGCAGATATATAAAAAAACATGAACTGGAGTTATTGGGAACAGGAATCATTTATAAAAAAACCTGATGTAATTGTTATCGGCAGCGGAATTGTTGGATTGAATGCGTCCTTACAATTAAAGTCAAAACATCCTGCACTACAAGTACTTGTTTTGGAACGTGGAGCTTTGCCCTATGGCGCAAGTACTCGAAATGCAGGTTTCGCTTGTTTCGGCAGTATCTCCGAATTAATTTCCGATCTCAAAAATAATTCATGGCAAGACGTTTTTGATTTGGTTCAAAAAAGATTTGAAGGATTACAACAGTTGAGAAATATAATAGGTGATTCCAATTTAGACTATGAACCATTTGGTGGTTATGAAATTTTTACTCCGAATCAATCTTCGCTTGCAGATAATTGTTTAGCTGAAATAGAACCATTCAATAAAGAATTAGAAAAAATAACCGGCCATAAAAACACATACAGTTTAGTAAAAAATCAAATAAGTCAATTTGGTTTTGAAAATGTTGATTGCATGATTAAGAACTCCGAAGAAGGCCAAATCAATACCGGAAAAATGATGAAAGTTCTTCTTGAAAAATGCAGACAAGCAGGAGTAGAAATTCTCAATGGAATTAAGGTGCTTAAAATTATTCAAAACAATCATACAGTGCAATTAATACTCGACAATAATTTTAACTTAGAAAGCAGAAAAGTATTGATTGCAACAAATGGTTTTGCGCGGGAACTGTTACCTGAATTTGATGTAGCGCCTGCTCGTGCTCAAGTATTAATTACACAACCAATAGCAGGATTAAAAATAAAAGGTAGTTTTCATTATGACGAAGGGTATTACTATTTTCGAAATGTAGGCGATAGAATTCTATTTGGAGGGGGAAGGAATTTAGCATTTAATGATGAAAACACTAGCGAATTCGGATTAACACAATTGATACAAAATACTTTGGAGAAACTTTTGAAAGAAATGATACTTCCAAAAACAGGTTTCGTAGTAGATCAGCGGTGGAGTGGAATTATGGGGTTAGGCAAACATAAAAACCCAATCATAAAAAAAGTAAATGAAAACATTTATTGTTGCGTGAGAATGGGTGGTATGGGAATAGCGCTAGGAGCAAAAGTAGGAGAAGAAAGTGCCGATTTAATTTTAAGTGAGCTGTAATCAAACAATGGATCTTCCACATTTCAATTCCTAAAAGAGTTTCTGAATTCAAAATAATATCGTAAAACGAATCAATTGCAATTAATCATTATCCAATTACAGAACTGATAAACAACACAATAACGTTCAACTTATGTACTTTTATACTCATCCAATAATTTATTATTAACCTTCGAACGGCGAATATCTTTATTGTTGTTGCCCAACATAAATCTTCAACTGCTTAATCAATAATAATTGAATACCATGTAAAAATCCTATTTTTGCAGGCACCTACTCTATCCTCAAACGTGTCAAGAATAATTAGCTTCCTCTTTTTAGTTTTATTCGCGCTAGCTTTTACTGCTTGCAATCCGACACGACATGTTCCGGAGGGTAGCTATCTTCTCAATTCGAATGTCATTAAATCAGATACCATTGGATTGAATAATGAACAACTGGATGCATTAATAAGACAGAAACCGAACAGAAAACTTTTAGGCTTTATTCGTTTTCATCTATGGTTATATAATATTGGCAAAAACGGAAAAGACAATAAACTAAAAACCGGCCTTCGAAAAATTGGCGAAGCTCCTGTAATAGTTGATTCTCTCGCCGTTGAAAAATCGAAAGAACAGATAAAACTTTTCCTTAACAAAAACGGATATTTTAATAGCTTGGTAAATGATAGTATCAACTACCATAAAAAAAGAGCAAAAGTAATTTACAAAATAACCTATAATCAACCGTATAAGATTCATACTATTGCCTATTCAACTCAAGATAGCGGCTTGGCTTATGTATTGCCAATTTTTCAACATTCATCGTTACTTGTTCCCGGAAATAATTACAGTGAAGAAACACTCGACAAAGAACGTGAAAGAGTTACAATTGGGATTAAAGATCAAGGATATTATTTTTTCAATCGCAATTATATCACTTTTTCAATCGACACAACATTAGGAAATCATTCGGCCGATATTTATTTGTACATAAATAGAATCAATGAAAATGTCGACCCTAATATGATCAACAATGAGCCAATCAAAGATCATCAAGCTTATAGAATTCGCGACATCTACGTTCAGACAGATTACAACCCAAAAAATCCTGCAGCATCTGTACCAAGAGACACAATTATTTATAAAGGGTTGCATATTCTTACAATCGATAGCAACTATGTTATTCGAAACTCTGAATTGGCTAGAAACGTTTTTGTTTCAAGCGGAAATTTATATTTGCAATCAAAGCTCGACTATACCTATAAAAAATTACAAGAGCTAAATATTTTCAAGTTCATAAATATTTATTTTAAAGAAATACCTCGTGATGAAGAACAAAGTAAATATCTCTTGGATCTTTACATTCAAATGACACCAACAAACCGCCAAGATTTTACAGTTGAATCGGAAGTAACAAATACCGGAGGAAACATTGGAATAGCAGGAAGTTTCGGTTACAGAAACAAGAATTTCTTTAAAGGTGCAGAAGTACTAGAATTGAAATTAAAAGGAGGACTGGAAGCCATTCCAAATTTCAACGACAGCGTCGACAAGAAAAAATTATTTTTCTTCAACACCTTCGAATTTGGCCCTGAACTAAGTCTTGGATTTAAAAAATTATTACTTCCCGGATTCATTGAGAGGGGAACATCGCGATACGCAAATCCGAAAACCTCCATTAACCTCGGATTCAATTATCAAGAACGACCAGATTACACACGTTCAATTACAAATTTCTCGCTCAACTATTCTATTTCTCCAACCAAACGGCAGCGATTTATTTTTGGTCCGGAAGTGAATTCGGTTAAAGTAAAATTGTCGTCAGGATTTAAATCAAAACTAGAAAGTTTAAACGATCCAAGGTTATTTTATACCTACGACACCCACGTTATTTCTTCGTTGCGGTTGAGCTATATTAACACGAACCAAAATTTAACAGCCAATAGAAATTTCCTTTACTTCAGAGTTAATGGCGAGGGTGCAGGAAAATTATTTAGTGCAAAATTAAATCCTTCACAGTTTCTAAAAATCGATTTCGATTTGAGCTATCATCAGTCTATCAATAAGTATAATAATGTTGTGTTTCGTGTAGCCTCCGGAGTTGGACTTCCTTTTGGATTGAGTAGATCTTTGCCTTTTGAAAAAAGTTTTTTTTCCGGTGGTGCTAACAGTGTAAGAGCTTGGAGTGCACGAACACTTGGACCAGGTTCGTATAAAAAAATTGTGAGCATAGAGCAAAGTGGCGATATAAAAATTGAAGGCAATATAGAATACAGAACAGAATTTGTTCGACTTGCCAATGGTATAATCATAGAAGCGGCTACTTTTCTTGACGCAGGAAATGTTTGGACAAGAAATGAAGACGTAAGTCGACCCGGCGGGAAATTTGACCCTAAGAATGTGCTTGCACAATTAGGTGTTGGTGGCGGAGCAGGATTACGATTTAATTTTTCTTTTTTCATCCTTCGTCTAGATGCAGCTGTTAAGTTGCGCGATCCGTCGCTCGAATTAAATAAACGATGGGTATACCCAAATCAAAAATTCGGGATTAGCGAAGTAAATTTCAATCTCGCCATTGGTTATCCTTTTTAGTCATTGTGAATATTTCAAAGTCATGTTAATCCATTTTAAAAGCTTGATTTCTGAGCTTATCGCAAATTTTTGCAATAAAAAATTAGAATATTTTTCTAGCTTTGTGTCCTTAAATTAAAATAAATCTATGTCGTATTCAAAGATCACCGAACTACTCGGACCAGGAGCAGATAATTTACTAAGTCATTCATGTAAAACGATAAGTAAAGAAACCTTACACCTGCCCGGACCAGATTTTGCTGACCGTATTTTTTCATCATCAAATCGTTCGAATCAAGTTTTAAGAAGCTTACATCAACTTTATAATCATGGTCGTTTATCGGGGAGTGGTTACCTTTCAATCTTACCGGTAGATCAAGGCATAGAACATTCGGCCGGAGCATCCTTTGCTCCCAACCCTATTTATTTTGATCCGGAAAATATTGTTAAGTTAGCTATAGAAGGAGGATGCAATGCTGTTGCATCAACTTTTGGCGGACTTGCAATTGTATCAAGAAAATATGCTCATAAAATTCCTTTCATTGTAAAAATAAATCACAACGAATTTCTGACTTACCCAAACAAGTATGATCAAATCATGTTTGGAAAAGTAAAAGAAGCTTATGAAATGGGGGCCGTAGCAGTAGGAGCCACAATTTATTTTGGCAGTGAAGAGTCGGGGCGCCAGATACAAGAAGTGAGTAACGCTTTTGCTTATGCCCACGAGTTAGGAATGGCAACAATACTTTGGTGTTACACTCGTAACAATGGCTTCAAAAAAGATGGGATAGATTACTCTACATCGGCCGATTTAACCGGACAAGCCAATCATTTAGGAGTAACAATTCAGGCAGATATTATAAAACAAAAACTTCCAACCAACAATGGAGGTTATACAGCCATTAACTTTGGGAAAACACATCCGAAAGTTTATTCAGAATTAACAACCGACCACCCTATCGATCTTTGTCGTTACCAAGTAATCAACTGCTACTCTGGAAGAGTGGGATTGATTAACAGCGGTGGAGAATCTAAAGGAGCAACCGATTTATCAGAAGCTATCACTACCGCAGTTATTAATAAAAGAGCTGGCGGACAAGGATTGATCAGCGGGCGAAAAGCATTTCAAAAACCAATGAAAGATGGCGTTACACTTTTACAAATGATACAAGATGTTTATCTTGAAGAAAAAGTAACGATAGCCTAAACTACTTTCGAGTTAGTTCATCAATTTATTAATGATTACTAAACAACTATCATGAGTTGGTTTAAACGAATAAAGGAAGGTATAACTACTTCTACAAAAGAGAAAAAAGAAACACCTGAAGGGCTTTGGCACAAATGTTCAGCATGCAAACATATTGTTCCCAAGAAAGATCATATATCGAGAAAATTTGTGTGTGAGCAATGCGGTTATCATGATCGTATTAGTTCGCAAGATTATTTTGAAATATTACTCGACGAAGAACACGATGCAATTGAATTCAATGAAAATCTTAGTTCGGGCGATCCATTAAATTTTGTTGACACAAAAAAATATACAGATCGATACAAAGAGACACAAAAGAAAACGAATCTAGTTGATGCGATTCGTACCGTTGCAGGAAAAATACATGGCGAAGGTGTCGTAATTGCCTGTATGGATTTTTCATTTATTGGTGGATCGATGGGATCGGTTGTAGGAGAAAAAATTTCACGTGCAATTGATTATAGTATCGAACATAAACTTCCGTTGATTGTAATTTCTAAATCGGGAGGAGCACGTATGATGGAAGCCGCTTATTCGTTGATGCAAATGGCAAAGACCTCCGCTAAATTAACTTTGCTTGCCGATGCAGGATTGCCATACATTTCATTATTAACAGATCCTACCACCGGAGGCGTTACAGCGTCTTATGCCATGTTAGGCGATTTGAATATTTCAGAACCTGGTGCTTTAATCGGATTCGCCGGTCCACGTGTTGTAAAAGAAACAATTGGAAAAGATCTTCCAAAAGGATTTCAAACAGCTGAATTTGTGCTTGAACATGGCTTTCTCGACTTCATAGTAGATCGAAGAGAATTAAAAGCTAAGCTGGGACAGGTGTTAGCGATGCTGAAAAACCCTGCAAAATCAAACTAAATACCTGAAAAATAGCTAATTACCGAGTTGTTTTCCTGCATCATCATTTTGTTTTCTAGAAAGAATATGTTTACAGAAAATGTGCTGAAAAAATTCTTGCAGGTAAGAATATAAATGGTACATTTGCACCTCATTTTAAAAGAAATAAGTCAAGTTACAATGAAATTAAACTCAGCCGGAAAAAAAGAAATTTTCAAGAAATTTGGTGGCTCTGAAAGCAATACCGGTTCTTCTGAAGCACAAATAGCAATGTTTACAGAGCGTATCAGTTTTATGACTGGTCATCTTCAAACAATGAAAAAAGATTTTGCTACTCAACGTTCTTTGATTCGTTTAGTAGGAAAACGTCGTAGTTTACTTGACTACCTTCAGAAAATCGATATCGAGCGTTACCGTAAGATAATTGCTGATCTGAAAATCAGAAAATAAAATAAAATTTATCTAAAATACAGAAAGGCAATTCGTAATGATTGCCTTTTTTTAATTGTAATTAATAAAGCTGCAAAATGTCAAAAGGAATCGTAAAAGAATTTAGTCTCGCTGACGGGCGTACAATCTCCGTCGAAACAGGTCGTTTAGCTAAACAAGCAGACGGATCTGTTGTAGTTCGTTGTGGTAACGCCATGTTATTAGCAACAGTAGTGTCTTCGAAAGAAGCGAAAGAAGGTATTGACTTCTTACCCTTATCTGTCGATTATCAAGAAAAATTTTCTGCTGTCGGACGTTATCCGGGTGGTTTTCTGAAAAGAGAAACACGTATGTCAGAATATGAAATATTAACCAGCCGATTAGTCGATCGCGCTCTTCGTCCAATGTTTCCGGATGATTATCACTCCGACACACAAGTAATCATTACACTTATTTCAGGAGATGTAGATGTTGAAACAGATGCAATGGCAGGTTTTGCTGCATCGTGTGCCATCACTATTTCCGATATTCCTTTTAATGGTCCTATTTCTGAAGTACGTGTTGCACGTATCGATGGAAATTTTGTAATCAACCCACCAACAAAAGATATTGAACGTGCCGATATGGATATGATCGTAGCGGGAAATCACGATAGTATTTTAATGGTTGAAGGTGAAATGAAAGAAGTAAGTGAAATGGAAATGCTAGATGCAATCCGTTTTGCTCATGAAGCTATTAAAGTTCAGTGTCAAGTTCAAATTGAACTTCGTGAAATGTGCGGTAACAAGCCAAAGCGCGAATACAATCACGAAACAAATGATGAAACTCTAAATGCTCAAGTTGCTGCGTTCTGTTATGATAAAGCATATGCAATTGCTCGTAGTGCAAATCCGGATAAACATGCTCGTTCAAAAGCCTTCAAAGCTTTACACGAAGAATTCATGACTACAATTTCGGAAGAAGATAAAGCTGCAAAAGCAGGAATGATTAAACGTTACTTCCATGCAGTTGAAAGCGATGCAATGCGTAATTGCATTCTTGCCGAAGGAATACGTTTGGATGGTCGTAAAACGACAGACATCCGTGCTATTTGGTCGGAAGTAAACTACCTTCCTACTCCACACGGTTCTGCAATCTTTACACGCGGAGAAACTCAAGCACTCACTACAGTTACATTAGGTAGCAAGTTAGATGAGCAAATGATCGATACACCAAATGAAGAAGGATCTACTAAATTTTTATTGCATTATAATTTCCCGGGATTTTCTACCGGCGAAGTAAAACCAAATCGTGCTCCTGCTCGTCGTGAAATTGGTCACGGTAACCTAGCAATGCGTTCGTTGAAAATGGTTCTTCCATCGCAAACAGAATGTCCTTACACTATACGTGTTGTATCTGATATCTTAGAATCGAATGGTTCTTCTTCAATGGCTACAGTTTGTGCAGGAACACTTGCGTTGATGGATGCCGGAGTTCAGATTCGCAAACCAGTTTCGGGTATTGCAATGGGATTAATTACCGATGGCAAAGGAAGATTTGCCGTGTTGAGCGATATTCTTGGCGATGAAGATCATTTAGGTGATATGGATTTCAAAGTAACAGGAACCGATAAAGGAATTTGTGCGTGTCAGATGGATCTTAAAATCCAAGGCTTGCCAATGGATATTATGGTGAAAGCATTAACACAAGCGAAAGAAGGTCGTATGCACATTTTAGGTGAAATGATGAAAACACTTTCTGCTCCTCGTGCCGATTACAAACCACATGCTCCACGTATTGAGAAATTGGTGATTGCTAAAGAATTCATTGGAGCTGTGATCGGACCCGGTGGAAAAATCATTCAAGAAATGCAGCGTGAAACAAATACAACCATCTCTATTGAAGAGGTGAACAACGAAGGTATCATTGAAATTTCTTCGGTCGATAAAACAGGTATTGAAGCAGCGAAAGCTCGCATCCGTGCTATCACTGCAACACCAGAAGTTGGTGGTGTTTACGAAGGAAAAGTAAAAAACATTATGGACTTCGGTGCATTTGTTGAATTTATGCCGGGTAAAGATGGCTTACTTCACATTTCGGAGATCAGCTGGAACCGCATCGATAAAATGGATGGTGTTTTCAAAGAAGGAGAAGTCGTAAAAGTTAAATTAATAGAAGTAGATAAGAAAACCGGAAAGTTCCGCTTATCGAAAAAAATACTAGAACCACGTCCCGAAGGAATGGTAGACGCACCGGAAGGTGGTCGTCCGCCTCGTCGCCAGACAAGTCACTAATCCAAATTAATAAAGATCAAGAAGAGCAAATCGTATGGTTTGCTCTTTTTTTTGACCTTGATCATTTAAAAAGTTCCTAATAATTTCGTCTAAATCAAATGATCGAAAAAAGAACGGAATCTAACTTTTCCGTCGTATTCCAAGAACTTAATTCGATAAAACATCTCATTTTTAAAAAACTTCAATTGATTTTTAAAAATTGCTGAAACCAAAGTGCATCACCATCGTTTCACCTTTGTATCAACTTTTTAAAATCACTAAAAAATTAGCATGAGACAACTAAAAATTACCAAGCAGGTAACCAATCGCGAGACAGCGTCCTTAGATAAGTATCTTCAAGAGATCGGAAGAGTAGAACTTATTACGGCAGAAGAAGAAGTAAGACTAGCCCAGCTAATCAAAAAAGGCGATGCACTTGCGTTGGAACGTCTCACCAAAGCCAATTTACGATTCGTCGTTTCTGTTGCCAAACAATATCAAAATCAAGGTTTGACATTGGGCGATTTAATTAATGAAGGAAATTTAGGATTGATAAAAGCCGCACAACGATTTGATGAAACACGTGGTTTCAAATTCATTTCGTATGCTGTATGGTGGATTCGTCAGTCGATTCTTCAAGCATTGGCTGAACAGTCGCGAATTGTTCGATTGCCATTGAATAAAATTGGATCTATCAATAAGATCAACAAAACATTTTCGAAACTCGAACAAGAATACGAAAGAGAACCATCTACTCAAGAAATTGCAGAAGCAATGTCGTTATCGGTAGATGATATTAAAGATGCCATGCGTACATCGGGCCGACATGTTTCAATGGATGCGCCACTTCAACAAGGCGAAGATAGTACGTTGATAGATGTATTAGGCGACGATGACCAACCACACCCCGATTCAAATTTAATTACAGAGTCGTTGCGCAGAGAAGTAGAACGAGCATTATTTACACTTACTGTTCGCGAAGCAGATGTAATCAGATTATATTTTGGATTAGCAGAAGGAGAACAACCGATGACATTAGAAGAAATAGGCGACCGATTTGATTTAACGCGAGAGCGAGTACGTCAAATAAAAGAAAAAGCCATTCGTCGTTTGAAGCATACATCCCGAAGTAAAATATTAAAAACATATTTAGGATAATAGAAAGCCACTGGGAAGTGGCTTTTTTTATGGGTAAACTTAATCCAAGCTATTGTTCAATACGATCTTCAACTTTGAATGTATGCCGATTAAAAGAGATTCGCTACATTTGAAAACATCAAACGAAAAAAAATGATTCTTGCTCCCAGTATTTTATCAGCCGACTTCGCCAATTTGCAACGCGATATAGAAATGATCAATCGCAGTGCTGCCGATTGGTTTCATGTAGATATTATGGATGGAGTTTTTGTTCCAAATATTTCATTTGGCTTTCCGGTTATAAAAGCGATAAAAAAATATGCAGCAAAACCATTAGACGTTCATTTGATGATTGTTCAACCGGAACGATTTATCCAACAATTCAGAGACGCCGGAGCAGATCTGTTGAGTGTACACCTTGAAGCTTCTGTTCACTTGCATCGCACTATTCAAGAGATAAAAGCGGCAGGAATGAAAGCCGGAGTAGCAATAAATCCGCACACACCGGTGCGTGATTTATCAGATATCATTTCAGATATTGATGTTATTTGTATGATGAGTGTGAATCCCGGATTTGGCGGACAAAAATTTATTGAGCATACTTATGCAAAGATTACGGAGTTAAAAGAATTAATTTTAAAAAGTAATTCGGCTGCTAAAATAGAAATTGATGGCGGAGTAGATTTGAAGAATGCTTCACTCCTACTTAAAACAGGCGCCGATATATTAGTAGCCGGGAATACCGTTTTTTCGAGCGACAATCCTGTTGATATGATTGCAAAGTTGAAAGGAATTTGATTTACTCACCAGTTACCACTCACTACTCACCAAAGAAAACTCTGCGTTAATCTGCGGTTTCTGCTGGAGAAAAAAAATGGTTAGTACTTTTCTAAAATTGAAATGATTGCTCACAAAAGCGGAATTCCGTTCGGCAAATGATAGCTTACATTTTACTTCTCACCTCCGCCTCTCTAAAAATTCCGCTTTGCGGTCATTTTTTTTACTCACTAATCACCACTCACTACTCACCACAGAAAACTCTGCGTTAATCTGCGGTTTCTGCGGGAAAAAAAAATGGTTAGTACTTTTCTAAAATTGAAATGATTGCTCACCAAAGAAAACTCTGCGTTAATCTGCGGTTTCTGCGGGAGAAAAAAAATGGATAGTACTTTTCTAAAAGCGAAATGATTGCTCACAAAAGTGGAATTCCGTTCGGCAAATGATAGCTTACATTTTATTTCTCACCTCCGCCTCACTAAACATTCTGCTTTAGGGTCATTTTTTTTACTCACTAATCACCACTCACTACTCACTTATTTATAGAGCACTCAATTTAACCAAAAAGCATATATGTTCTTAAGTGCTAATTATTTTTCTACAAAATCACTCAAGTACGCAAATCGGTCGCTGAGTTTTCCGTTTTTTAGAATGCTCGCGCGGTCAATGAGTCCATCTTTATCTTCACCGAACAAAGCCGGAAGCACACGTTCAATTAAATGTTTACCAAAACCATCAGACGCATCGCGTGGCAATTCGCACGGTAAATTATCGACAGCCATAATTGTAATCGCATTTTTATCGAAAGCTCCAATAACTTTTTCTGTCATCGGATCATAGCCATAAAAAGGTTCTTCGATCGTACTAGCCATACTAGTTGAAGGAATACTGCCATCAATATCGCAAGTAACATCTGCAATAACGCTAATATGAAAATCGGGATCACGCATTCTTGATTTTGAAAAAAGGATGTCAGCACTAGGATCCCAAAATGTAGCATGAATAAGCAAATCGGTTACTGCTACGAAACTAAATGGATCGCTAAAAAAACATCTGTAATCTGAAGGATGATGATGAAAATCGTAACTACTAAATGGTGATTTGTCTTTCGATTCGTAGTAGTCGTGTGAATGCAACTGAACATATACCGGTTCACGAAAAGAATAATTCAAAAATTCATACGGCGTCACCTTTCGCATATTCATTGCGCCCATGGTTTCACTGGCACCATTGGCTACTCTGCCTCCACCGGTAATCACAATTTTTATATTCGGCATATTCGCTTTTTCTAATTCAGCGAATAATTCCTTTTTATCGTGACATTCGTAAGCCGGTTTTAAATCAAACATCTTATACTTCATTCCATAGGCTCTGATTCCATTGTATGCTCCTACTATTCCGGCATAACGTCCAAATCCAATTATGCGATTCTCATTTTTATCGACTAAACATTCATAGTCGATCATTGTAATTCCCATTGACATCAATTTTTGAATCAACTTTTTATTGTGCGGTTGTTTCTTGATTGTATGAGAAAAGAACAAATATTTTTTACCCGGTAATAATTCTTCTTTGGGAACTTCTTTTATTCCTATTAAAATATCACAATCATCTATTTTTTCTGAAAGCACAACACCGAGCGTTGAATACTCTTCGTCTTTATAAGCACGCCATGGGCTAGGCTGAACAATAAGCTCAACCTGAGGAAATTCATTGCTTATTTGTACACATTGTTCAGGTGTAAAGGCTACGCGCTTATCATGAGGCACCTTACCTTCACGGATGATAGCAACTTTTATCTTATTCATAGAATCTATTCGGAGGCGGTAAAGGTAAACTTTCATTTCCGAATTCGTAGAGAAAATTACCTTTGTGTCGACAACCGAAAGGTATTGTCATTAATTTTTGCGTTATTTAATTAAAAATTATCACATGAAATTTTTTACACTAGTAATTGTATTAACAAGCTTCTTGGCAAAGGCACAAGATTCATTGCAAGTAACAGAGCTAAATAAATCGTTTTCTTTAGGAAATAGAAACGCATTTATTCTTGAAATTCCTCAAGCAACGGTTAAGAACACAAAAAGCGGCTGGAAAAGTTATTTGCGTTCGAATACCAAAAGAAGTGTATCAGAAAAAGACGGTGAATTGATTTTGCCTAAAGGAACAATTACCGATATAACTTCCGATTCTGTAACAGTTTTTAGCACTGTAACTTCCGCCGGACCAAAATCTATTCTAACTGTTTTCTTTTTGAAAAATGATTCGAGTTATATAAGTAGTTCAACCAACGCTTCGGCAGCCAATGCTGCTTCTTTTTTCATGAGAAAATTTGGAATCTCAGAATATAAAAATGCAGTTCTAATTGAATTAAAACAAGAGATAAAAAAGTCAGATGATTTAGAAAAAAAAGTGTCGAATTTGGAGTCTGAAAACGAGAATTTTAGAAAAAAAATAGACCAAAACGATCGCTTTGTTTCCAGAACAAGAGATGATATAAAAACGAATGAAGCCGATCAGGTTTTGAAATCTAATAATATCGTCGAACAAAAAACCTTGCTCAATCATTTCACCGGAACTGCCGAACAATTAAAAATTGAAGACAAGAAATTGAAAAGCATGACAAAAGAATTAGAAAAATTGAGAGATAATAAAGACAAATTACTAGACAAAATAAGCGATCGACAAAGTGATAACCGTGACTATCAAAAGAGCATCGATAAAAACTTAAGCGAAATAATTCCCGCTGCTAAAAGCCTAGTGTCGCAACAGAATTTTGTGGTAACAACCATTCAAAACAAACTGGCAAATATCAAATGAGAATAGACATACTTTCAGTAGTGCCAGATTTGTTGGCAAGTCCTTTTTCACATTCCATTCTCAAGCGAGCAATTTCTGGCGGAATTGCAGAAGTTCATGTGCATAATATCAGAGATTGGTCGACCAATAAACACAAAGCAGTAGACGATTACCAATATGGTGGAGGAGCCGGAATGGTGATGATGATTGAACCGATTGTCGCTTGCATAGAAGAACTGACAAGCCAACGGCACTACGACGAAATAATTTATATGAGTCCAGATGGTGAATTGTTTGATCAGCCAATGGCCAATCGGATGTCGATGAAAAAGAATTTGATTTTCCTGTGTGGCCATTACAAAGGAGTCGACGAGCGAGTGAGAACGAGTATTGTGACCAGAGAAATTTCAATTGGCAACTATGTACTTTCGGGAGGTGAATTGGCAGCAGCAGTAATTGCCGATGCTTTGATACGATTGTTGCCCGGTGTTCTGAACGATGAAACCTCTGCCCTATCAGACAGCTTTCAGGACAATTTATTGGCGCCACCGGTTTATACCCGACCGGCAGAATTCAGAGGCATGAAGGTACCAGATGTGTTGATGTCGGGCCATGCCAAAGAAATAGAAAACTGGAGGTATGAGCAGTCGGTACAGCGAACCAAAGAAAGAAGGCCTGAATTATTGAAAAATCAATAAGATTATTATTTGCGGTATTGAATATTTATCTATATTTGCGGTCCGATTTCGGGCTGAACCGAATCGAAAACAATCATTATCATGGACTTAGTGAAATTTGCGGAAGAACAAATAAATGAAAAACGCGAAACTCCTGAATTTAAAGCCGGTGATACAGTAACTGTATTCTACAAAATCATCGAGGGAAATAAAGAACGTATCCAGCAATACCAAGGCGTTGTGCTACAACGTAAGGGTTCGGGAGTTACACAAACATTTACAGTACGGAAGATCTCCAACGGCGTTGGTGTTGAGCGTATTTTTCCATTAGCATCGCCAAAGATCGACAAGATCGTGGTTGACAAAAGAGGAATTGTTCGTCGTGCCCGTATCTTCTATTTACGCGGTATCAGTGGTAAAAAAGCACGTATCAAAGAAAAGAAAGCATAATTTCTATTTTCTAAAAAAGCATAAGAGACTACCTTTTTGGGTGGTCTTTTTTTTTTCGAGAATCGGAGGTCGTGAATCGTAATTTGTAAATCGTGAATCGTAATTTGTGGTTTATGGTTTTTGATTTAACCCCCTACAAACTGAACTAATTTTTCTGCGGTCTTCTGCGGTTTCTGCGGGAGAATAATCACAGCATTTTTTTTGCCCACAGAAACCGCAGATAAGCGCAGATTTTTTTTGGTGAATCGGAGGTCGTGATTCGAGAATCGTGATTTAACCCTTTTGGTTTAACCCCCTATTAATTGGACTAATTTTTCTGCGGGATTCTGCGGTTTCTGCGGGAGAATAATCACAGCATATTTTTTGCCCGCAGAAACCGCAGATTTTTTTTTCGAGAATCGGAGGTCGTGAATCGTAATTTGTGGTTTATGGTTTTTGATTTAACTCCCTACAAACTGAACTAATTTTTCTGCGGTTTTCTGCGGTTTCTGCGGGAGAATAATCACAGCATTTTTTTTGCCCGCAGAAACCGCAGATAAGCGCAGATTTTTTTTTGAGAATTGAGAATCGGAATTGGTAATTCGTGGTTTATGGTTTTTGATTTAACCCTCTATTAATTGAACTAATTTTTCTGCGGGTTTCTGCGGTTTCTGCTGGAGAATAATCACTGCATTTTTGCCCGCAGAAACCGCGGATATTCACAGATTTTTTTTTGAGAATTGAGAATTCGAGAATCGTAATTTGAGATTCGAGATTTATGCCAAAAAATCTAGGCTTTTTCTGCGGGATTCTGCGGTTTCTGCGGGAGAATAATCACTGCATTTTTTATCAGTACTGCCCAGTATTCAGCATCACCAACGTGCACGCCTCGATATTTTCAATCCCATCTTTGGCTGCTAGTTTTTCCAGCTCCTCATTTTCGGCTCCGGGATTGTAGATAATTCGTTTGGGATGGAGCGACAAAATATAGTCGTAAAATACCTTCTGATTTTTGGCCGACAAGTACATCGTAACGGTTTCAATATCGTCAAATGGCGGCATGCCCGTCTCAATCTTTACTCCGGCAACTTCTCCTTCACGTTTTCCAACCGCAGCTACCAACTCCCCATTCCGAACCAAACTTCTAATGGCCATATTAGAATATCGCTCCGTTTTTTCCGACGCTCCAAGCACCAATGTCCTCCGCTTTTCCATGCTCTTATTTTACTTTAAATAACTACATTATTTCAATGTATTTCAAATCTTTATGATAGGTCTCCTCCATCCTACTTAAAGCAAAAAATGCTAGTGCAAGTGCAAAAAATCCGACGATCAAACAACTATTCACCAAGGAAATTTCGAACGATCGGCGCAAGAAATTCAATGAAAACGTAAGTAAGACTAACGAACCACGAACGAAATTTGGAACCGTGGTTGTAACCGTAGAGCGAATATTAGTTCCAAATTGTTCGGAAGCGATGGTTACAAAAACCGCCCAGTACCCGGCAGCCAATCCAAGAAATGCACAGATCCAATAAAAGAGCGTCGGACTAATTTCCTTGGCAAAAAGATAGACAGGTACAAATATCGTTGTGAGTACAAGGTACAAAAAAATGATCTTTTTCCTGCTTTTAAAAACCTGACTTAAATACCCGCTCATAAAATCGCCAAAGGAAGTTCCCAGATAAAAGAACATCACAGCATTTCCGGTGTTAACATTCACGATGCCCTTTTCGGCACAGATGTCTTTGGCGAGCGCAATAAGAATTCCAATCATAAACCAAATAGGAACCCCGATTGCGATGCAGTTGAAATATTTTTTTCTGCGCGCACGCTGACTGAAGAGTTTGAAAAAATTTCCCTTCGAGACACTATCGGTTTCGAGCGATTGGTACATGTGACTTTCATAAGCACCGAATCGGAGTATGAGCAAGAACAAACCTAACACCCCACCAATAATATATGCCACTTGCCAGTTGAGTAGCTCGTGTCCGGTTATCCGATTGAGCACACCTGAAAAAATAGCACCGTGTTTCGCTACAAGATTCGCTACCACCGCGCCGAGCACACCAAACGACACAACAATCATGGTTCCATATCCACGATGTTTCTGCGTCATCGTTTCGCTAACTAATGTGATTCCTGCGCCGAGCTCGCCTGCCAATCCGATACCGGCAATAAATCGCAACAAGGCATACGTGTTTAGATCACTTACAAAAGCATTTGCGAGATTGGCAATGGAATAGAGAAGAATGGAACCGAAAAGCACAGAAACCCGACCTTTGCGATCGCCTAAAATACCCCAGAGAATACCGCCGATGAGCATACCGATCATTTGCCAATTCATTAGAGCCAGACCGGCATCAGTAAGCGCTTGTCCGCTGAGCCCTAGCGATTCGAGCGAAGGATTCTTAATTACTTGAAAAAGAATGAGGTCGTAAATATCGACGAAGTAACCTAAAGCGGCGACGACAACAATAATATTTAGCGGCGAGGTGATTGCATTTTTTTGTGCCATAGTTCGCGACAAATTTAGTATTGATATTCAAGCAACAAAGGGCGAGTGATGAAAATAAATAACAAAATGCAAGAAAAATGCGCAATTAGAATTTGTCAGAATAGAATTTATACTACTTTTGCCCCCGGAGAGTTGGCAGAGCGGTCGATTGCGGCAGTCTTGAAAACTGTTGAGGTGTTACAGCCTCCTGGGGTTCGAATCCCTAACTCTCCGCTTCAAAAATCAGATGCCTCATTTTGTGGGGCATTTTTTTTGTTTTTATTTTTTAATGAGTTGAAATTTGAGAATTGTGATTTGAGAGTTGTGATTCGAGAGTTTTAATTTGAGAGTTGAAAATGTACTTGTAATCCATTTTAGAGGAAAGCAAATTCATTATTTGTCTTCAGACTGATCACGAGTATTTAAGTTTGAAATACGGCCATTTAGCTTCAATTTTTGCTAGGAGAAATCGCTTACATTATTTCACTTCCAACAAATCAAACTTATAAGTTTTACTTGCACCGGTCATATTGTTAAAGTCTGTAAGTGGAATTAAAAATCCTCCGTTGACGGTAAGGAAATCACCAAGTAACAATTCAGAACTTTTCTTTTCGTTTAATGAACCGGAATAAACATTTGTTACACCTTTAATCGAAAGCTCAGTAATCAACAAATCGCTTTTTTCTTTTCTTGCCGACTCAATAGTCTCTTTATAGTTTTCAAATAGTGTAGAAGCAATTTCATTCGTTTCCGGCAAGCCTGTACTCAAATACGACTTCCCATTTTTTGAGTACAATTGAATTTCATGTTTTCCACCTCCAACTTGTCGTGAATTAGATGCCATTGATCCTGACCAATTCATTCCGTCATTTGAAAGCGAGAAAAACAAATCATCGTAACGATCAATTAATAATGTAAGATCGTTGTATCCCGAAGGTTTAAACACATTTGCACAAACTAACAGCGCTCCGTTTTGATTTATGATTTGATTTATGCAGTAATCGTAATCAAATGGGTTTTTCGCTTTTCCAATGGATTTAATACTTGACTCCATCTTAGCATCAAAGTAATTAACTTTCATGGAAATTGATTTACAGTCTGATTTCTGTATAGTATTCATAAATATTCCACTCTTATTCTGCTGAATATCTTTTAGCAGACCAACGACAACAACTTTATCTGTTCCGGAAAATTCGTATGAAATTTCATTTGCATTTTCAATAAGTTGAATTCCATAATCCCCTAGATTCAATGTCTTCAATCTAGCAAATAAAAACGAATTTGAAATTTGATTGAGGTTAGCATTTAATTCTGTGCATTTAGGAATGTTCCCTTTGCTTTCAATTGTACAAAAGATATTGCGAGGAACTTCCGAATTTTGATATGAAGCCAAATAAAATAAATTTCCATTATCATCAACTCGATAGTTGAAGGAAAGTATTTGGTTTCCATTATACATGTTTTGAATAGACTTTCCCCAAATCTTTTTATAGCCATTCATATCCAATAAAATTGCACTTACTTCTTCAGGTTTTTTCTTGTCTTGCATTTTATTTACAACTAACAATTTCGACCCATCGGGAGAAAAGGAAAAAAAGAATTTCCTTTTTGCAAATTCCATCATCGATATATTGATTCTGGCATCTTTTGTCGGAGAATTAGTTACTTCTCCTGAAGATGAAATTGCCTTTATATTTATTGTCTTGGTTTTATCGCTCTTTTCCCAAGTTGAATACAGAATAATCACTTTCCCATTTACAAAATATGCTCCTTCAAATGGTTCCGAAGAAACATTTAACGAGAAATCTTTCGACCATATTTTAGTAAGAGTAGAATTGTCAAATTTCTGAACAATAAATTTTTCCATCATTCCAATTCCGCTACTGGAATTTAAAACATAAAATCCTTCATTATCAGATCCAAGAATTTTTCTTAGCTGTTCATTTCGTTCAAAATTATTTTCATGCCCACTTTTAATAATCATGTTGTTTTGGGCGCCAACAAATAAACTAATTAATGAAAATTGAATAATTAGGAATATGTTATTTTTAAGCTTCATAAGTAATATTTTTCGATTGTTAAATTTTTGTACTTCAGTTGGAAAATTAAATTTGAGCCAAATATATAAAATAATTGCAATTCATTCTTCGGCAGAATGTTGTGTGAAGGTTTGTGCAGTGGATCATTCAGCCACACACAGTTAAATTAATTGGTTGAATGCGATTTACAGATAAGTAAGGTCTTGTTCAAATCATACCCTCTCGAATTACGATAGTAAAGCAGAACGCCATTCGGAATTAAAAGTTGCTCATCAAAAATTGTACGTACGCCTCACTAAACATTCTGCTTTTCGGCGGTTATTCATTCTTCATTAATCATTACTCATTATTCATTCTTAATTATTTCATTTCTCTCTTCTCTTCGTTGGAGTCCACACACCGCTCTTAATGCCTTTTTGAAAAATAAAATATCCTTTCACCAGCGCTAGATTCATCATAGAGAAATATGCTACAAAACGAATTAATTTATTGTTTACTCCTACTCGTTTCAGAAGCCAATCGAAGATTGGTGTTGCTAACAATACTAACTCCGCAATAAAAAGAAAGAGGAAATAATTAGATCTCGGAATTAACAAAAATAGACTTACCAACGACGACAATAAAAACAACGGAGTAATCCACCGAATAAATTTATGACTAATAAAACAAAAGCCGGCGGCGTGAAATGGATTCATCAGAAATTTTTTGAAGCGCGAAAGATTCTGAAAATTACCTGCAGAAATACGAGCTTTCCGTTTAAATTCTACCGACACTTCATTGGGAATATCTTCGTAACAAATTGCCTCCAAATCATTCAAGCATTTATACCCTTTTTCTAAAACTTTCATCGAGATATAAAAATCATCAACGAGCGAATCTGCCGGAACATTTTCAAACAGATTTTTTCTAAGAATATAACAGCCGCCAAATGGACCCATCATAGTTCCGAAAACAATACCTTCGTAGTATTTAATTAAATTCTCACGCTGTATGTACGATTTCTCTTGCATAGAGATCCCATCTTTTTTCATTCCTATGTTCAGAATATTAGCTCCAACCAAACCAATTTTTTCATCGGCAAAATGACGAACAAGACTAGTAATAGTATTGGTTTCAAAATAAACATTAGCGTCGGTGAGTATTACAAGTGGAAACTTCGCTGCACTCATCAAATCATTCATCACCGAAGGCTTGCCTCTGCGTTCAGTAAATTCAAAAAGTTGAACCCTTTTATCGTAAGTACTTATTGCCTTCACAATTTCATTTGTGCGATCAGAAGAACTATCGGAGCCAATTAATATTTCAATTTTATCGATAGGATAATCGCAAGCCAAAACAGATTTTATCTTTTGTTCAATAACACCTTCTTCATTAAAAGCGGCAATTAAGATTGAGACACCTTGTTGATTATTTTCAGGAAAACTACCAAGAGCTTTTCCTTTGGCCATAATTTTTAAAAGCAGCGGAAAAAGGACATAGGAATAAAACACTAGAAAAACACTGACTAGAAAAACAAGGAAGAGAAATAGATTCATAGAGGGCAATGGCTCAATTTGAGAGTGTTAATTTACCTCAAAAAAGCACAATAAAAAGCACATCAACAAATCTTTGTCATTGCCTTGTTAAACTTAGCAAAGAACAAATAAATTATAGCCCGATTCAATTAATAATTCTTAATTTTAAAGAAGTAAAAATGGCGTAATGAAAAAATTAATATCACTCCTACTGCTTTCATTTTCAGTTGTTACAGTTACAGAAGCGAAGCTTACTGCGTACTTGTCGTTTGGCACATTCGACAATCCAAACGGTAATCCGTATGTAGAAACCTACTTGAAAATAATTGGCAATACTTCTAAAGCAATTAAAACAGGAGACGGAACAATACAGAGTAAAATTGAAGTAAAATGGATCTTTAAGAACGGCGATAAAATTGTTCACTTTGAAAAATACAATCTGCTAAGTCCTGAACTTACCTCAAAAGACACATTGATTCCCGACTTCATTAATCAGCAACGAATCAGTTTAGAGTCAGGTAAATATTCTGTTGAATTATATTTAAAGGATATTAACTCAAACGATCCCGAAATTAGAATGGAACAAAATGTTGAATTGAAATTCAATAAAGACACCGTTCAAATTTCGGACATTGAATTGTTAGAATCATATTCTCCTTCTACAGAAACTTCCATCTTCACAAAAAACGGCTATCACCTTACTCCATTCCCCGACAATTTTTATCCGGCTGAAATAAAAAAGATACGTTTCTATGCAGAGGTTTACAATACACTTTCGACGAACAACGATCCATTTTTAATCAGATATTATTTATCGAACGATAATAACAATCAATTATTAGAAGATATGGTTATTGCTAAAAAAGAGAAAGCACAAAATGTAAATCCGATACTTGGTGAATTTCCATTAGAGAATTTACCGAGTGGAAATTGGAATATCAATATAGAAGTAGTGAATAAGAACAACAAACTATTAGCCTATAAAAAAATATTTTTTCAGCGAGCGAATACAGTTCGCAAGCCGATAATAAATACCGACTATGAAAATTTGAATATCACCAATACTTTTGTGAGTAACATTACCAATCCCGATACACTTGTTTATTTGATCGATGTGCTCTACCCTATTTCTTCAGCGAGCGAAATTAATGTGGAAGAAAACCAAATGGTGCGCCATGATGTAAAATCTATGCAAAAATTTCTTTACTATTTTTGGGGTAAAAGAAACAATGCAGATCCGCAGTCGGCCTGGACAAACTATATGGTTGAAGTGACGAAAGTGAATCGTTCATTTGGAGCACTCAACAGAAGAGGCTATGAAACAGATCGAGGAAGAGTATATTTGCAGTATGGAGCACCAAGTACGATGACAGAATACAAGGACGATCCCGAAGCATTTCCGTACGAGATTTGGCATTATTTGACACTTGGCACACAAACCAATAAAAAGTTTATTTTCTTTTGCAGAGAAATGGTGACTCAAAATTATAAGCTCTTACATTCCGATGCGAAAGGAGAAATTTTTAATTCACATTGGGAATTAGACCTCCATTCAAGAGGCCAGCAATACGGTCCGGATTTAGACATTGAGAAAGCAGACGATATTTACGGAAGTAAAACAAAAGAAAATTTTAATAATCCACGCTAAGGAAATTCTAGTATTTTTACCACTTCCACTTTTAAGTTCAGCAGCCAAAATATATGTCCACTAAAATTGCAGTAGTAATCCTAAATTGGAATGGCAAAAAACTGCTCGAACAATTTTTACCTTCAATAGTAAAATACTGCGAAGCAATTGCGGAGGTGATTGTTGCCGATAATGCAAGTACAGACGATTCAATCGAGTTTATAAAAAAAGAATTTCCCACTATAAAGATCATTGAAAACAAAAGCAATCTTGGTTTTACAGGAGGTTATAATGAGGCATTCAAACATGTCGATGCAACGTATTATGTGCTTTTAAATAGCGACGTAGAAGTTACAGAAAACTGGATTCAGCCTATACTTACGTTGATGGAAAGCGACAGTTCGATAGGTGCTTGTCAGCCGAAAATTCTTTCTTACCACGATAAAACTTCATTCGAATATGCAGGAGCCGGTGGAGGATTTATCGATAGTATGGGCTATCCTTTTTGCAGAGGACGAATTTTTAATACACTTGAAAAAGATGATCATCAATATGATGATACACTTCCGGTTTTTTGGGCAACAGGTGCGTGTATGTTTGTGAGGGCAGATGTTTATAAAAAGTTGAATGGATTAGATGAACAGTTTTTTGCCCACATGGAAGAAATCGACCTTTGTTGGAGAATGCAATTGGTAGGGTATTCCGTGTATTACTGTGGCAAATCAAGCGTTTATCATGTAGGTGGCGGGACATTAGCCAAGAATAATCCTCGAAAAACTTATTTGAACTTTCGTAATAATTTGTTGATGATTTACAAAAACGGAGGAATTAATAAGATGAGAATTTTACAAAAAAGAAGGTTTTTTGATTTACTGGCTGCATTAAAATTTTTGATCACCAACGGCAAAGCCGATGCATTAGCTGTATTGCAGGCACATAAAGATTATAAAGAAATAAGTAAAAAGATTAATATAGATGAAAACCCTCTCCCAAAGCCACTTTTAACAATTTATAAACGTAGCATTTTGTGGGATTATTATCTTTGCGGTCGAAGATTTTTTTCTTCTTTGCGCTGGGGCAAGAAAAAAGATTAAGTATTTTTTTTGTAAGAAACCCAACACTTTTAGTACAACAATCAGTTGCGATATCTCTATAATTAGCGTGACCTGTACTTTAGCAGGCATACTATCAATTTTGTCATGGCCTTAGAAAGCGTAGAAATATTAATTAAGCGAGCAGACGTACTTCGTGAACGGAATGTAGATCAGTCCATGCAATTGCTCGATGATGCACTTTCAATAGCTTTAATGGCTAATTACAAAGTTGGTATGGCGAAAATTATTCGCGACAAAGGATCATGTTTTTTAATACAGAAAAAATACAAGCAATCGATTACAGCATTCACCGAGGCATTTCAGTTTTATGTTGGATTAAATAATATTCCATTGCAACTTGAATGTTTAAGAGAAATTTGCTGCATTTATTTTAAATTAGGCGACTTTCCTAGTGCATTGCAATATATTTTACAGAGTTTAAAATTGAATAAAGAGCAAGGCGACACAGAAGGAATAGCTCGAAATTACAATGAACTAGGAAAACTTTACACTTATTTACAACAATATGAAAATGCGATAGACCATTTTAAAAAAGCATTATTAATTTTTGAAAGCTTAAAAGAAAAATCAGAGATGGTGAATTCTTACTTTCAAATTGGCAATGCTTACAACTGGTTAGACGAGTATGATAAATCGTTGTATTATCTTTTAAGAGCAGCAAACCAATTCGAATTTATTAAAAAGGTAGACACAAGAGCGAAAGTAATGGGAAGCCTTGGCATTCTTTACACCAAATTGAAAGATTACGAGAAGGCCTTGAGTTACTTTAAAGAAGCATTAAATATAAATCAAGATGGTGGAACATTAGTTGTGAGAGCGCAACTAAAGAAGAGTCTAGGAAATCTTTATATTGAGTTGACACAATATGATAAAGCCATAGAAGTTCTCAATAAGGCTCTAGCCTTAGCAGAAAATTCGCCACACGAATCACAGCTAATCAAAATTCATCAATTTTTAGCGACAGCATACGAAAAAATCGGTGACTTCGAAGCAGCTTACCAACATCATGTAAAGTATTTTGAACTCGATAAAAAGTCAACTTCAGAAGAAATTAGTTTAAAAACTAATGCGCTTCATATTAAATACGATCTCGACGATTTGAAAAAGCAAAAAGAAATTGCTGAGTTATCGGATAAATTAAAAGAGCAATTCCTGGCCAATGTGAGTCACGAAATCAGAACACCGATGAATGGCGTTTTAGGAATGGCTCACTTGCTTTCGAAAACTAATCCAACCAGAGAACAAAAAGAATACATCGATGCCATCAAATTATCGGCCAATAATTTAATGGTAATAATAAATGACATTCTCGATTTTTCAAAAATTAATGCGGGGAAGATTGAATTTAATGAAACAGAATTTCATTTACGCAATCTGATCAAAGGAATTATTCAGATTATTCAAATTAAAGCAGACGAAAAGAGAATACAGTTGAGTTGCAGAATAGATTACAATTTGAAGGATCATTTGCTGGGCGACCCTATTCGACTCAATCAAATTCTGGTAAACTTATTGGGCAATTCATTAAAGTTTACCGAAGCCGGAAAAATCCATTTGGACGTTAGAATGGTCGAGCAAAAAGAAAATGTGTGTAAAATAAGAATGAAGGTTACCGATACAGGAATAGGGATACCTCATGATAAATTGGCAACCATATTCGAGAGCTTTGAACAAGTCGGGAGTAACAAAAGCAGGTATGAAGGAACAGGACTTGGATTAACAATTGTAAAACAATTGGTAGAACTTCAAGGAGGCGTTGTGAGTGTGAAGAGTGAGTTAAAAAAAGGAACAGAGTTTTGCATTGATTTGAGTTTTAAGATAGGTAAAGCGAATGGTTCAGATCAAGAAAAAGTTTGCGAAGAGATCTTACCCGGAAACTATTCTCATGTTTCAGTATTGATTGTTGAAGACAATAAAGTAAATCAACTACTAATAAAAAACATGCTTAAAAAATTCGGCTTTGAGCAATTAGACACAGCCATTAACGGAAGCATGGCACTAGAACTATTGAATGCAAACCATTACGATTTAATTTTAATGGACATTCAAATGCCTGGCATGGATGGATACGAGATAACGAAAGAGATTCGTAATCGATTAAAAAATAAATTGGAAAATGTTCCTGTCATTGCGATATCTGCCGATGCATCAGAAAAAGAAAAGGCAAAAGCAAAAGAATCGGGAATGAATGATTATGTAGTTAAACCTTATACTTCAGAAGAATTATTTTCAGTGATTTTAAAATACACACAACCACTAGGAGAATCGACACTTGAAATTCCAAAGCGATCATTAACAAAAACTAATGAGCCTGGAATTAATTTAAGGTTTCTCGACAAGTTTACAGGTGGTGATGATGATTTAGCGATACAATTAGTTGAGATTTTTTTGAAGCAAGCTCCGGAGTCGGTGCAAAAAATTGAAGCGGGGCTTTCATCAAATAATTGGAAAGAAATTCATGCCGTTGCTCACAAAGTAAAATCGAGCATTGCGATTTTTGAGCTCAATGAATTGAAAAAAATAATCACCAATATAGAAGAGTACAGCAGAGATTTAGAAAATCTCGAAAAGATACCGCGACTTTTTTCTAAGTTCAGAGAAGGAATAAAATTAGTAATGCGAGATCTTGATGCGGAATTAAAAAAAATGAAGCTTCAACAAAACAGTCGGAAAAATTAATTGATTGCACTTACGCAATTGAAAAAATATCGCCTTCCATAGCGAGAGTTGTTTCCGGAAAAACTGCTTTCGCTTCATCGAGAAGTGGATATAAATTTTTGTATCGCGCAGAAAAATGACCAATTATTAATCGATTAACATTTGCTTTTAATGCAATAGTTGCAGCTTGAGCAGCCGTAGAATGAAATGTTTCTTTTGCTCTTTCTTCTTTATCACTCAAAAATGTCGCTTCATGATAAAGTAGATTTACATTTTCTAACTGAGGAAGTATTCTTTCATCATAACAAGTGTCAGAGCAAAAAGCATACGAACGAGGAGGTTTAGGATCAGTAGTTAATTCGGCATTCAATATTTGCTTACCATTTTCATCTACAATGTCCTTTCCATTTTTTAATTCTTGCAGACTAGCAACAGGGATATTATATTTTTGCAACTTCTCTTTTATCAATTTCCGCAAACGCGGTTTTTCTTTAAATAGAAATCCGGTACATGGTATGCGATGATTTAAAATGATGGTGCTTATCTCCATATCTTCATCCGAAAAAATGATTTGTGAATTCTGCGGATCTAGAAAATGGTAGATAATTTCAAAACGCAATGATGTTTCAGAGTATTTGAGTTGAATATCGATAATCTCTTTTAATGCAGGTTGGCAATACAAATTCATTGGGATAGTTCTTCCCTGAAGATGCATTGTGGAAAGAAGACCTAACAAACCAAAATAATGATCACCATGAAGGTGTGAAATGAAGATGTGATTGATCCGATGAAATTTAATTTTATACCGGTTCAACTGAATGAGAGTACCTTCTCCACAATCGACCAAAAAAAACCGCTCATGGATATTTAAAACCTGAGCGGTGGGATGACGTTGATAGATGGGCGTAGCAGAACTGCTACCTAAAATACTTACTTCAAAAACCATTATTTTTCAGTAACGATCATTCTTTTTGTCACCGAATTATTTCCGTATGTAACAGTGTACAAATAAATACCGGCAGGCAACAATGAAACATTTACAGGTATATTATTACTTCCTTTCGCTAATCTGTATTCTTGATTGATAACTTGTTTTCCTAATAAATTTATTAATCGAAACTGAACAGAAGCATTTCTTGGAAGATTAACAGGAATGATAGTTTGTGAGGCTACAGGATTTGGAATATTTTGTTCAACAGCAAATTCATTGGTGTTAAAAGAAATAATTCCAACATTATTTTCAATCACAATAGTATAACCGGTATTGCTTTGTTGAACAGTTTGAGGAATTCCAAAAACTCTTCCATAGATATTAATATTTACAACAATAGGATAAATGCCAACAATACCGCCGGTTGGAGATGAACCATATAAATAGATGCAAGCATTAGAACCACCAGGAAATACACATGAAGGAGGAGTACAAGTATATGCAAATCCGGCAGGAAGACCTGAAACAGAAGTGATGGCTATCGAATCAACGATGGCAGGAAATCCTTGATAGGTTGTATCGGTTAAAACTTTAATCTGAATATCTGTTGCATAAGGAAGTCCCACATATCCGTGGGGTAAATTAACAATAGTATCAGGATAAATTCCCGGAACATTGTGTGTAATATTAGTGTCAGGCACACATTGAGCGCTAACAAAAGAAGCTGCAAAAAATAAAATGCAGATGCTTAATAATAGTTTTTTCATTGGTATTATTCTTTGTGTAATTGTTTTTCAACTTCATCCATGAAAATCAAATCGATTGCTTCATTAACAGTTGGAACTTGAACCAACATAGCATCGAGCTGAGATATCGAAATCAATTTACGCACATGATCTTGTACACCGGCACAAACGAATGAGCCATTGTTATCTCTACATGCTCTGTAAGCTACTAAGATAGCACTTAACCCGGACGAGTCACAATATTGAACCTCAGTTAGGTCAAAGATCATGTTTTTATATCCGTCGTGATTTAGCATCACAATTTCAGCTTTTAATTCAGGCGCGACTACAGATGTAAGTTTAGATTCTTTGATAGAAACCAAAACATACTTCTCTTGTTTGTCAATAGTTAAGTTCATAGTTTAAGTATTTCTTCAAATTTACTGATTAATAATCGGTTCCAATCACGCTAGGCAATAATTTTCAACAACAAAAAGGGCCTTGATTGTTAATAGCGAAAGACACGATATCGAGTTAAAAAATCAGCGTTTGGATGCCAATAAATAGATCGCTGCCATTCTAATGGCGACACCATTTTCCACCTGATCGAGAATGATCGATTGTTTTGAATCGGCAACCTCGCTGGTAATTTCTACACCTCTGTTAATCGGTCCTGGATGAAGGATCAAAATCTCTTTTTTAAGCGAATTCAGTATTTCCATGGTGAGGCCATATTGCATCACATATTCTCGCAAGGTCGGAAAATAGCGAGTATCCTGTCGTTCCAACTGAATACGCAACATATTGGCAGCATCGCACCAATTGAGGGCTTTTAAGAGGTCGGTTTCGACTTTAACACCTAAAGAGACGATGTGTTTAGGGATAAGCGAGGCTGGTCCGCAAACCATTACCTCCGCCCCTAGTTTCTTAAGGCAAAAAATATTAGAAAGCGCTACACGTGAATGAAGGATATCGCCAACAATAACAACTTTTTTTCCGGTTAACTCGCCCAAGCGCTCACGAATTGAAAACGCATCGAGTAAGGCTTGCGTTGGATGCTCATGTGCACCATCGCCGGCATTAATTATAGTAGCTTTGACGTGCTTGGATAGGAAGAGTGCCGCGCCGGCATTTGGGTGTCGCATCACAACCATATCCGTTTTCATGGCAAGAATATTATTAACGGTATCGATAAGCGTTTCACCTTTACTCACAGAAGACGAAGAAGCAGAGAAATTGATTACATCGGCCGACAATCTTTTTTCGGCAAGTTCGAATGAGAGACGAGTTCGAGTACTGTTTTCAAAAAACAGATTAGCAATCGTTACATCTCGCAAAGAAGGAACTTTTTTAATAGGTCGATTAATAACTTCTTTAAAATTTTCGGCAGTAGAAAAAATTAAATCAATATCAGCACGATCGAGTTCTTTAATACCGATTAAATGATTCGTACTGAGAGTTGACATAATGATCAGATTATAATTATTAAATTAAATAAGCCAAGCAGCATCTTCACCGTCTATTTCTTTCCATTGAACGATTACTTTTTCAGTGGCAATGGTATCTACTTGTATGCCTGTATAGTCGGGTGAAATAGGTAAATGCCTACTGTAACGACGGTCAATTAAGATAAGCAATTCTATTTTTTCCGGACGGCCAAGGTCGAGCAAAGCGTCCATGCCTGCACGAATAGTTCTTCCTGTAAAGAGCACATCGTCGATTAGAATGATTTTTTTATTTTCAACTTCAAAATTGATTCGCGTAGCACTTGGCGAATTAATTTCTCGTTTCCTAAAATCGTCGCGATAAAAGGTAATGTCAAGGAAACCTAAATTGAGTGAATCTGTTTTTAGAATCTGAGAAAGATGAGTATGAATTCGCTGAGCAACAAAAATACCACGAGGCTGAAGGCCAATTAAAGCTGAATTAGAAAAATCGTCATGGTTTTCGATAAGCTGATAAC
This sequence comes from Bacteroidota bacterium, assembly GCA_043747595.1. GTDB lineage: Bacteria > Bacteroidota > Bacteroidia > AKYH767-A > 2013-40CM-41-45 > JADKIH01. Next base: position 59,051 of record JAYTOX010000147.1, read on the forward strand.
AGAGTCGGCGAATCGAAATATCGAAATTCTCGCTACTTAATAGGAGTCTTTTTTGCATTTCGAAGGGCAAGATAGGAAGAAAATAGCTATAACGTTTGTTTTTTAGGGCAGTTCGATAAAAAACTATTCGAATTAGATTAATTTAAATTGTTTCAAATGATGAAGTGCATGTTTATGCAAGAGTTGGCACCAATCATCAAAATTCAGTTTGCCAAAAAATGGATTCATTTGAGAATCTTTCGGATGAAGGTTGTAGTATTTCTCCAGATCGAGAACCTCCGCAATGTATTGGTTTACGGCATCATCAAAATTTTCAAAGTGAACTTCTTCCGGCTCCTCACTCATAAGAGCATTCTTAGTATTCGGTTTAAATTCTTTTTCGCTCTGTAGAAATGCAAACATGGCAGGAACCTTTTCTTGTGGAGTAAGAAGTTCGAGTTTTAATTTTCCGTTGGCATTTTTAATAGCTTCGGTCATGTGTTCCACCATTTGATGAACATTCATTTTCCCCCACTCCCCTTTTGCAGTTGGGTTGGCCTTCTTTACAAGACGCGGAAATGTATTTTTAATAAAATCAAATTTTTCTTCGGTCGTCATCCAATAAATATTTGTTATCAAGATGCAAAAAAAAATCGAAACAGAAAAACAAATTCCGAATTATTAAACAGAGGCCAATGAAACCGAGTAAAAAAATTAATTCGACGCGATTATTTCTTTGCATTGAGAAAGTACGATGAAGATGCAGCCTAATTTGCCGGAGAATAGTTATAAAATGATTTGCCGAGTTCTATTTCAATTAATCAATGATTGATTATGCTGTGCTAGAAGAAGCAGGGAAAAGCACTTTAATAATACCGATACGGTATTTTTTATAATCCAATGCGCCTTTGGCTTTTGTACTATAACAACTACTCTATCGGCATTATACCAGCGATTTATTGGAGTAATTTGAACTGAGTAATAGTATTATTTGTGGAAGATTTAAAATTGAGGTGGGAAGAAACACAATCCTTATTTTTAGAATGACAGAAAGTTGCAGACAAAAAAAACGGACCTAACTTTCGAAAGGCCCGTTTTTGAAATATGATTATTTCTAAAAAAATTACTCAGCGCTATCGCTTTTCTTTTTTTCAGCTGCTTCCATTTCATTCTTAAGATTGCTAAGAACGCTAAGATCACCTAAAGTAGTTTTCTCAACACTTTCTTTTACTTTCTTAACAGCTTTAACGCTTTCTTCGCGATCGGCAGATTTAGAATTGTTTTCAGCGATTCTTACACCAGCAGTAGCTTCTTCGTGAATACGGCTATGAGAAACAACGATCTTACGTTGGTCTTTGCTGAATTCAATTACTTTGAAGTCTGCTTTATCATCGCCTTTCAACATTTTGCCATCTTCTTTCACCATGTGTTTAGATGGAGCAAAAGCTTCCACACCGTAAGAAAGAGCAACCGATGCACCTTTTTCGCCCATCTTCAGAACAGTACCTTCGTGAATAGAATCAATCGTGAAGATCGATTCGAAAACATCCCAAGGGTTCTCTTCTAATTGCTTGTGACCTAAACTCAATCGACGGTTTTCCGGATCAACTTCCAAAACAACCACATCCATCTTCTCTCCTACTTTCGTAAATTCAGAAGGGTGTTTTATTTTTTTACTCCAAGAAAGATCAGAGATATGTACAAGACCATCGATACCTTCTTCCAATTCAACAAACACACCGAAGTTTTGGAAATTTTTAACCGTAGCCGTGTGCTTAGAACCAACAGGATATTTAGTAGCAACATCAATCCAAGGATCAGCTTTTAATTGCTTTAATCCAAGAGACATTTTACGCTCTTCGCGATCTAAAGTTAAAACAACAGCTTCAATTTCGTCACTTACTTTTAGGAATTCATGAGGAGAACGAAGATGTTGAGACCAAGACATTTCAGAAACGTGGATCAAGCCTTCAACACCCGGAGCGATCTCAACGAAAGCACCATAATCGGCAATAACAACCACTTTACCTTTTACTTTATCACCAACAGCTAATTTCTCATCAAGTTGAGTCCAAGGATGCGGAGTAAGCTGTTTTAATCCAAGAGCGATACGTTTTTTCTCATCATCGAAATCAAGGATAACCACGTTAACCTTCTCATCCAATTTAAGAACTTCTTCAGGATGAGAAATACGTCCCCAAGAAATATCAGTAATGTGAAGAAGACCATCAACACCACCAAGATCCATGAACACACCGTAAGAAGTAATATTCTTCACAGTACCTTCAAGCACTTGACCTTTTTCCAACTTCTTCATGATCTCCGCTTTTTGTTGCTCAAGTTCTTCTTCGATCAACACTTTATGCGATACAACAACGTTCTTAAATTCATTGTTGATTTTAACAACTTTAAATTCCATTGTTTTACCAACGAATTGATCGTAGTCGCGAATTGGTTTCACATCAATTTGCGAACCCGGTAAGAAAGCTTCGATACCGAATACATCAACGATAAGACCGCCTTTCGTACGACACTTCACAAAGCCTTGAATTACTTCATCACCTTCTAAAGCGGCATTTACACGATCCCAAGATTTAAGGGCACGTGCTTTTTTATGAGATAATATTAATTGGCCGTTTTTGTCTTCTTGAGTTTCAACATAAACTTCAACTTTATCACCAATCTTAAGATCAGGAATATGACGAAATTCCGTCAGTGCTACTAAACCATCCGATTTGTAGCCAATGTTAATCAGAACATCTTTAGGGGAAATAGAAACAACGCTTCCATCAACAATATCATGTTCAACCACAGAACTCAGTGTTTGATCATATTGTTGTTCCATTTTAATACGCTCATCGTCTGAGTAATCGTTCCAACCTTTTTTATTTCCGGTAGATTCCCAATTGAATGGTTCTGGAGTATAAGTTGGTGTCGGACTTGTAATTTCTTCTGTAATCATTTAAATTGTAATGTTATATAGGTTTGATTTCGGTTCTAACTTAAGGGGCTGCAAATCTATTAATTATATTCCAATCATAAAAGCATGAAGCAGAATCTTTTTAACCAAAGAGCAGGGCCAATTTGAGGAGGAAAATTGAATGGTAGTAATGAAAAATAAAGATCGTTGAGTATAACTGTAAGATACTGAAAATAAATTATTTGCGAATAATAAAAGGCTTTCAATTCTTCACTCAGAACCTATATTACTCGACAACATATTATTAATAACGAATTCAAGGTCGGCAATACAGGCTATGATTACGGTATTTACTCAGTGGATTGCACCGGTTATGAACTTTAGCAAAATCAATTTAACAATTTCAACTCCGACTAGTAACTCACAGGATTATAGCTTACTTTTCGTGCACAAATTCAAACACGAATCTAATTTACAATAATTATTTTAAGTCATTTGATGGAACTGCTGCGCTTTGTAAAGGGTCCCAGAATATAGGCTTCAATTCAGACTTCAATCAACTCGAAATACGTGCCGGATTACTAAAAGATGAATCTTATTTTTATTCATTTACAAGTGAAGAAAGAATAATTTCACCGGCAAATTATCCATTCAAATCTCCGACTTCCTTGGAAGAACCATTCTGAAGAAGGAACTGGAATCAAATATCGTTGATGTTCATGCTATACCAAATGGCACATACAGCATTTCGTTTTATTCAAATAATGAATTTCTCAATTCAATGAGATTGATCATTCTTCATCATTAATTAAAAATAAACAGGAGCTTTGAATTTTCAATGCTCCTGTTTTCTTCTATGAAAAAAATAATTTTTATTCTATTCATCTTAATTTCGTTAAATGCCGATGCACGAATTCACAAGGATGCTGTTTGGTGTTTTGGCGAAAGTAAAATGAAACACGTTTTTCTACCTATTCATCTACTTTGCGAAATATCAGTTA
>JAYTOX010000148.1:0-10278 GCA_043747595.1 Bacteroidota bacterium
CTCGACAGAACCCGGCTTATAGGCATACACTACTTATTTTCAATTACAACTTTAAAGTAATTTCCATATGCCCTCTATTTTAATTATCGACGACGAAAAAAGTATTCGTAGCAGCTTACGCGAAATTATGGAGTATGAAAAATTCGATGTCCATGAAGCAAAAGACGGAGAAGAAGGCTTGAAGATGTTGTTAGAAAACTCCTACGACATTATTCTATGCGATATTAAAATGCCGAAAATGGATGGTGTAGAAGTTTTAGATAAAGCTATAGCAGCAGGAATTGAAACACCTTTCATTATGGTATCGGCACACGGCACCATTGAAAGCGCTGTAGACGCTACTAGAAAAGGAGCCTACGATTTTATTCCTAAACCTCCAGATTTAAACAGGTTATTGGTATCTATTCGTAATGCGATGGATAAGAAAAATTTGGTAACAGAAACGAAAGTTCTTAAAAAGAAAATTAACAAAGCGTACCAAATTATTGGCACTTCAGCACCTATTCAACAAATTTATAAAACCATTGAAAAGGTTGCTCCTACTGAGGCACGCGTATTCATTACTGGACCCAATGGTTCTGGAAAAGAATTAGTAGCAAGAGGGATTCATGAAAAAAGCAACCGATCAAACGCTCCACTTATTGAAGTAAACTGTGCTGCAATACCCGCAGAATTAATAGAAAGTGAATTGTTCGGACATGAAAAAGGTGCTTTTACTTCTGCCATCAAACAACGTATAGGAAAATTTGAACAAGCGTCGGGAGGGACATTATTCCTTGATGAAATTGGTGACATGAGTTTGTCTGCTCAGTCGAAAGTTTTGCGAGCATTGCAAGAAAATAAAATTACACGGGTTGGTGGTGAAAAAGAAATTTCGGTTAGCCCCCGTGTTGTTGCGGCTACAAATCGTGACTTAAAAATTGAAATTGAAAAAGGGAATTTTAGAGAAGATCTATATCATAGATTATCTGTCATTCTGATACACGTTCCCTCGTTGAATGATCGAAAAGATGATATCCCAATTTTAGCTAATTATTTTTTGAAAGAAATTTGTGATGACTATTCAATGCCTGTAAAAACATTCACATCAGAAGCATTAAAGGAGTTGCAAAAAATTAATTGGACGGGAAATATTAGAGAACTCAGAAATGTTATTGAACGTTTAGTAATTCTTTCAGATGTAAAAATTACTGAAAAAGAAGTTATTCAATTTGCCAGCAAAAAATAAATATTATGTCGAAATTCAAAACTATTAAAAAGTACAATCAAAATTTTAAGAATTATAATTTTACCGATGACGCTCCTGTTGCCGAGTTGGAGTTTTTAGAAATGACCATAGAATTTGATAATGATGGAAGAGTAGTTTCTGAAGTTAAATTCACAGAAGAAGGTGAAATGGAGGAGAAAAATGATTATCGCTATGATTCGAACGGTAAATTAATTGAACATGAACTGTATTATGCATTGGATGAAGCTAGAGAGAAAGTTGTTTTAGTACGTGATGAAAAAGGAAAGTTGATATCTGAAACTAAAATGTATGGTGAAGATAAGGGTGCACATATCGAATTTGAATATGATGAAAAGGATAGAGTAGTAGCTATTGTGAATTATGATGATGACGGCGATTTTACATCGCGTGAAACAATTGAATATAATGAAAACGGTGGCATTGTAAAACGGAGCACACTTGGATTAGACAACAAAATTGTATCGGAAATCAAATTTGTATATCTATCAGATAAACAAGTGGAAGAAACGCATTACGATGAAAAAGGGAAAATGGGCAATGTTTCAGTTACAACATTCGATGAAAAAGGAAAAGAAATAAGTTCTGTTGAGAGGAATGCTCAAGGAAAGTTAATTAGTTCCTTGCTTAATATTTTTGATGAGAGAGGCAATGTAATAGAAAAAATTTATAAAGATTTTCATAGTAAGAAGGTGAAAAATGAGTATGATGAAAAAGATCAACTTGTTTTGCAAGAAATTTTCGATACCAATGGATTGCTTGTGAAAAGAAATACATATGAGTATGACGAAGCCGGAAATATAATTGCCGAGCAGAATTTTGAAATGGATTCGTCACGTGGCGGCCGTGACCGTCACTTTGGAACACGATACGAATACTTTTCTTAAGCTATTCGTTTTTCTTTAAAAGTTGATATTCTATTAATTGTAAATCGAGTTTACTATAAAATGCTGACGAATGATTTACATTTTTCCTTATCAGATAATATTTTTGTTTGGCCGGTAAATTTGGATCTAAGGATATACTATACAATCTCTGAAAATAAAGGTGTAAACTCCAGCTTGAGTACAAATTAGGATCTATAGAAATATTGCTTCCATTCGGTATATTCTCACCAATTTGCTTTATATCGTGAATTAAAATAGTATCTCGTTTTGGGACATCGAATGTAATGATTGTAAGTGCGATCATGCAGATGAATGTTAATGTCGAAATAACATGCACTATGAAGATAGGTTTTTTAATTTTGATATTCTTGATGCTGTAATCAACAGCAAAAAGGATGGAGATCGAAAAGGCCAAAGCATAGAAAGGGAAGGTAGGAGCTAAATAAAATCGGCGCTGTTCACTCGTAATCAATAATGGTAAAGTTCCGGATAAGGCAAGGAGAAAAAAGAAAAGTGCTAGTCGACTGTGTTCAGCTTTCCTTTTCAGTTTTTTAACTGATGCAATCGCTATAAACAAAAAGCAAATTAAAAGAGGAGTTAGTTGCTCCATTAGTAATCTGTAAAGCAAATAAAACCTATTCTCAGTTGTGGAAGCGCCTGGATTCTGAAAGGTATTCACTAGTCGAGTAAAATAATAGTTTTTAAAATAGGTTCTCGATGGTTCGTAATTGTATAGCAACAATATTGAGATGGTAAGAACTAATGCCATTATAGTATAGGACTTTACTAGCTCCTTCCAATCTAACCGAGTAAAACATAGAATGAATAAGAAGATACTTGCGATTGGAAATGTGCCTTGAATTCCTTTACACATAAAAGCTAGTAGAACGCTCAATGTCATTAATACGGTATTCGTGGTTTTATTTTTATTTAAATAAAATCCGTTTAAGAAAAAATAAATGGAAGTCATGATAAAAATACTCATCGTATTTTCTTCCATATTATTTGTATACGACCAAAAGCATACTGGAGCTATAATCCAAAATAGAACAGGCAACCACCAATATACTTGATATTCTTTTTCCTTGTAAAATAGTTGAAGCCATATTTTTCGAAGCAACAAGAGTGAAATAATTGATGCTGTTAACGAATAAAATCTTTCAGTGTAAATGGAGTTTCCGAAAATTTTGAAATAGATAGCTGTTATCCAAATGGTCAATGGAGGCTGATCGTAATAATTATTTGAGAGAAACGATGTAAGATGCAAATGCCACCAACTCCCTTGTCCATTGGCCAAATTTTTAGCCACGGTGGAATATATTAATCCATCCATAAACATTCCGTCACGAAATATCCATGGAATGATTAACAGCAAAAAAATGACGACTACTAATTTTTGTAATGCATTATTCATCATTGCAATGTTATGGAAATAAAAAGCGACCTTATTTGGATTAATAAAATAAGGTCGCTTTTTATTTATGAAGGATTAGTTTAAAAATGATGAAGCTTTTTCAAGGGCACTTACCAAGCCTTCTGGATTTTTCCCTCCGGCTGTAGCATAAAATGGTTGTCCACCGCCGCCACCTTGTATCTCTTTAGCAAGTTCTCGAATTATATTTGTTGCATTTAAATTTTTCTCTTTAATTAAATTTTCAGATATAATTAATGAGATCAAAGCTTTTCCGTCTATTTCAACCCCGGCAATGAAAAATAGATTGTCGACTTGTTGTTTTAATTCGAACGATAGATTTTTAACAGCATCGGCCGAAGGTAAGTCTATCTTCTCAGCTAAATAGTTTATTCCATTCAGCAATTTTATTTTCGTCAATAATTCTTTTTTAATTTGTTGTGTTTTATCTGCGAACATAGCAACAACCTGACTTTGTAGTGCAGCATTTTCGTCAAGTAAACTTTGAATTTTTTGAACAACATCTTTCGGTTGTTTTAAAATTTCCTTTATCGAATTTAACTGCAGCTGCTGTTCCTCAAAATATTTTTCTGCATTCTCACCGGTAATTGCTTCTATTCGTCGTACTCCTGCAGCTACTGCACTCTCAGCTATTACTTTTATCTGGCCAATTTGCCCGGTAGCTTTTACATGCGTTCCTCCGCAAAGTTCTACTGAATAGGATGGATCAAATGTAATTACTCGTACAAATTCGCCATACTTTTCACCAAACAATGCCATAGCTCCCATTTCCATTGCATTTTGGATAGGAACATTTCGCTTTTCATCTAAGAAAATGTTTTCGCGTATTTTTTCATTGACGATTTTTTCAATTTTTAATATTTCCTCATCTGTCACTTTGCTGAAATGTGAAAAGTCAAATCGTGTTTGTGCTTCGTTTACTAGTGAACCTTTTTGATTTACATGTGTGCCCAAAACTAATTTTAAAGCAGAATGTAATAAATGTGTTACTGAATGATTGCTCGTAATTTTAATTCTACGTGTTGTATTGATTTTTGCTTTAAATGATGCAGCCAGATCTTTCGGTAGCTTGTCGCAATAATGAATAATCAAATTATTTTCTTTCTGCGTATCGGTAATAGAAATTTTTTCGCCATTTGATTCTATATAGCCTGTATCGCCAATTTGCCCGCCACTCTCTGCATAAAATGGTGTTCTATTTAGCACCAATTGATACTGCTCTTTGTTTTTAGCTTTTACTTTTCTATAACGTAGTATTTCTGCTTCGCCTTCTGTTTCATCGTAGCCGATAAATTCTACTTCTTCTCCGTTTCGTACTATTACCCAATCATCTGTATCTACTACTGCCGCTGCTCTCGATCTTTCTTTTTGTTCTTCTAAACATTTGTTGAATTCAACCATGTCAACAGTCATATTTCTTTCTCTTGCCATTAGCTGAGTAAGATCTATCGGAAAACCAAATGTATCATAGAGCTCAAAAGCGAATTTGCCATCTATGTTTTTTCCTTTATACTCTTCAAACTTTTTTATTCCTGTATCGAGCGTTCTTAAAAAGGATATTTCCTCTTCATGAATTACACGAATCACAAAATCAAGTTGTGCTTTCAGTTCAGGGAATACATTTTTAAATTGTTCAGCTAGGATGGGAACTAATTTATTTAAAAATGGTTCTTTCAAATTCAAAAAAGTAAATGCATAGCGAACAGCCCGTCGTAAAATTCTTCTAATCACATAGCCTGCTTTGTTATTGCTCGGTAATTGTCCGTCTGCTATTGCCAATGCGATTGCTCTGATATGATCAGACATTACACGCATTGCAATATCTGTTTTTTCTTCAGCACCATATTTAATTCCGCTTGTTGCTGCAATGAACTGAATCATCGGCTGAAAAACATCGGTATCGTAATTCGAGGTTTTACCTTGCATCGCCATACACAAACGTTCGAATCCCATTCCTGTATCCACATGTCGTGCAGGTAAATTTTCTAAACTTCCGTCTGCCTTACGATTAAACTCCATAAACACGTTGTTCCAGATCTCAATCACCTGCGGATGACTTTCATTGACCAGATTATGTCCCGGTAGTTTTTTAATCTCTTCATCACTTCTTAAATCAATATGAATTTCAGAACAAGGGCCACACGGTCCTGTTTCTCCCATTTCCCAAAAGTTGTCTTTTTTATTTCCTCTAAGAATTCGGTCTTCAGGTATTACCTTTTTCCAATAATCATAACTGTCTTGATCGAAAGCCAGATTTTCTTTGCTATCGCCTTCAAATACTGTTACATACAGTCTTTCTTTTGGAAGTTTGTATACTTCTGTCAATAGTTCCCAGCTCCATGCTATGGCTTCATTTTTAAAGTAATCGCCAAACGACCAATTTCCCAACATCTCAAACATTGTATGATGATAGGTGTCGATTCCAACTTCTTCAAGGTCATTGTGTTTACCTGAAACACGTAGGCATTTTTGTGTGTTTGCAATCCGCAAATATTTAGCAGGCGAGTTGCCCAGAAATATGTCTTTGAACTGATTCATTCCTGCATTAGTAAACATTAATGTAGGATCGTTTTTTACCACCATTGGAGCTGATGGTACTATGTGGTGACCTTTACTCTTGAAAAAATCAAGAAAAGCTGTACGGATTTGAGCCGAATTCATCATTTATAGTTAGAATTGTATGTCGTGTTTGCCTGTTGTATATTTGCACTGTTCTCAAGCCCTGCGAAGATAATCAGGAATACCTTAATTTATCAAATGCCTAACGTAAAATATCACTTCAATACTCATTCGCTAAAATATGAGCGAGTTATTATTAGTTGGAAAAAGCGCCTGTTGCGCCTAACCGGATGGTTAGCCACAGCGGTGGTTTTTGGTGCTATAATTATGTTAGTGGCCTACAATTTTTTCGACTCTCCTAAAGAGAAACGATTGAAAAGAGAATTAGAAGAAACAACGTATCAATTAGAACTCCTCACAAAACGGTCAGATCAAGTTGCTGAAGTATTAAAAGATATTGAAGAACGTGACAATACTATATACCGAGTAATTTTTGAAGCTGAGCCTATTCCTTCAAGTGTAAGAGAAGCCGGATTTGGTGGGGTAGATAGATACAATAAGTTACGCGATTATTACAATGCCGATTTGATTGTTGATGTTACTAAGCGAATTGATCAGTTATCAAAACAGTTATACGTACAATCTAAATCGTACGATGAAGTATGGTCGCTAGTTAAAAATAAAGCGACAATGATTTCATCGATACCTGCTATTCAGCCAATTTTCAACAAAGGACTTACACGTGTGGCATCGGGTTTTGGGTGGAGAATTCATCCGATTTATAAAACGGAAAAGATGCACACCGGAATGGATTTTACTGCACCAATAGGGACTGAAATTTATGCAACAGGTAATGGAGTGGTAAGTAAAGTGGAGAACGATGGTAGAGGCTATGGGAATAATATTATAATTAATCATGGCTATGGTTACGAAACACTTTACGGACACATGAGTCGTTTTAGCGTTCGTCAAGGGCAAAAAGTAAATCGTGGCGATCTCATTGGTTATTCTGGAAACTCAGGTTCTTCTACCGGTCCGCATTTGCATTATGAAGTGAGGAAGGGTGGAACACCTTTGAACCCTGTGAATTTCTATTACAACGATCTCTCACCAGAAGAATATGAAAAGATGTTGGAGATATCATCTAGAGCTGGGCAGGCTTTTGATTGATGGAGTTGGATGATTTTCAAAACGAAATGCACCATATATTTTGATTTTCTCCATATGTATTTCTCCTGTTAAAAAGAAGGGGAGAAAGTATAAACTTATTTTTTGTTAATCAAGGTTTTCTTGTATCTTCGTAAAACTTCAATACATTTTGATATGCCGTACAAAGAAAAAGAAATCGAAAAACTATATTTTACCATTGGAGAAGTGGCTCAAATGTTTAATGTGAACACATCTCACATTCGATTTTGGTCGAAAGAATTTGATGTTATTCGTCCTGCGACTAACAAAAAAGGAAACAGAATGTACACGCAATCTGATATCGATAATTTCAAAAAAATATATCATCTGGTAAAGGAAAAAGGTTTTACGCTAAAAGGTGCTAAGATAGAATTAAAGGAAAAGAAAACATCAAAGGCTGATATAACGACATTCAATACTGAAGTTCAATTGCATGATAATCCATTAGAGTCACCATTAATTACCACCACTCAGGCTTATCAAGATCAGTTTGTAAACACAATAGTTATTAAAAACTCGCTTACAAAAATGAAGGCTTCGCTTTTAGAAATTCAGCAAGAACTTTCAAGCCTCGAGTAAAATCGGACTTCGCCATTTTTAAGGTAGAAATTTACTGCCTTATTCTAACATAAAAATGTATGAGAATATTATTTACGCTCGCAGCACTCCTGCTTGCAGGAAATTTTGTTTCTGCTAAAGAAGGTATGTGGTTGCCTCAATTATTAAAAAGTCTGAATGAAAATGATATGCGTTCCCTTGGAATGCAAATTTCAGCTGAAGATATTTATAGTGTCAATAATAGTTCTATAAAAGATGCGGTGCTGCAGTTCGGTGGTGGTTGTACAGGAGAATTAATTTCCGATAGAGGCTTGTTGGTAACAAACCACCATTGCGGATTTTCGCAAATTCAATCGCTATCGACCATCGAAAAAAATTATTTGAAAGAGGGATATTGGGCAGCAACAGACAAAGACGAAATTCCTTGTCCCGGACTTACTGTAACTTTCGTTCGCGAAATAAAAGACGTTTCTAAAATTATTTTAGAGAATATTGATGATAAAACTTCAGAAGAGAATCGTGCCTCAATTATAAAAACTAAAAGTGATAGTCTTGAAAAAGCAATGTCAGATAAAAAAAGTATCAAAGCATTTGTACGATCTTTTTTTGCAGGGAATGAATATTATCTATTCATCACTGAAGTTTACAAAGATGTTAGATTCGTTGGTGCTCCTCCGCAAGCTATAGGAAAGTTTGGTGGTGAAACGGATAATTGGGTTTGGCCCAGACATTCAGCCGATTTTTCTTTGTTCAGAATTTATGTAGATAAAAATAATAGGTCAGCAGATTATTCTGTTGACAATATACCTTTTACACCTAAGCGATCTCTTGAAATAAATAGTGGTGGCATAAAAGAAAATGACTTTGCAATGATCTATGGTTTTCCCGGTAGAACAAATGAATATATCACTTCTCCCGCATTAGATCTTTACTTGAATCAAACGGATCCTGATCGTGTTTCTATTCGTGAAAAGCGTCTGGATATCTGGCGTCAAGATATGCAGGATAACGATACTATTCGTTTGCAATATGCAGCTAAGTTTTCTTCTTTGGCTAACTATTACAAAAAGTGGACGGGTGAGATGATGGGTCTTCGCCGCTTTAAAGCGATTGATATCAAACAAGAGTATGAAAAGAAAATGATAGCCTTGTCGGGCGGTAAAATGGGACCGCTTCTTGACAGTATTGCTAAATTGAATAAAGAATTAAAACCATTCAGTTTTACATCCGATTATTATACCGAAGCACTTCAAGGCATTGAGCTGCTTATGTTGGCGTCTAAGTTTTCCAAACTCATTAGCTTGAGTAAGAGTGATACAATTAGTGCAGATATTTTAAATGCCGAAATTGTCAGGTTAAAAAATGATGTCCGAACTTTTTTCAAAAATTATTCGGTGAAAACTGATAAGAAAATTTGTTTTGAAATGCTGAGGCTCGCTAATAAAAAACTGATTGATGCTGATAAGCCAATTGTATTGAAGAATGTCCATACTGAAAACGATATCAAAATAGAATCTAATAAGCTCTTCAGTACTTTTTTGGTTGATACTGCAAAGGTTTTTGTTTTTCTCAATAATTATTCGAAAAAATCTGTAAGGAAATTAGAGAAAGATCCGATGATAATTTTTAATAAGGATTTTGTTTCATTAAATAAAAGTCTTGCAGAACATCTGAATAATTTAACGTCACGATTGATGGTTTTTCAAAGGAGCTATCTCGCATTAATTCGGAGCATCGATACAAGTCGAGTATTTTATCCTGATGCCAATAGTACGTTGAGAGTGGCTTATGGAAAAATTCAATCTGTAGAACCCGTTGATGGAAAAATTTATAAATATTATACTACTACTGAAGGTTTACTTGAGAAAAGTAATTCTACTAATCTTGATTATGCCCTTCCTGATAATTATCGGAATATTTTAGAAAAGAAAAATTTTGGAAAATATGCAGTGAATGGTTCTGTGCCAGTAAATTTTCTTGGATCTGTGCATAGTACCGGGGGCAATAGTGGAAGTCCAATTTTAAATTCTAAAGGACAGTTGATAGGTATTAATTTTGACGGTATGTGGGAAGGAATTATGACCGATGTTTATTATGGTGAATCGTATTGCAGAAATATTTCATTAGACGTGCGATATTTTTTATTCATAGTCGATAAATTAGGTAATGAAAAACGCCTGTTAGATGAAATGAAAATTGTAAATTAATATTTCGGCAATCTTTTTCATACTTAAATTCGAAAGGGGAAATAAAGATTTACTTCTTACTTCTATTAGTGATTGGTGAGTAGTAAGTGGTAAGTAAAAATGTGACAATGCCTAATACAGGTTGACCGTTTTTAGTAACTCAATTTTATATTCTTGCTGAAATACATCTTGATTCTTTAGGCTTTGTTTGCTCAGATTTAG
>JAYTOX010000149.1:0-1830 GCA_043747595.1 Bacteroidota bacterium
AGGTTCGATTAAGCCTTATTGGTTCAATATTTACTTCAAAAAGCTTTTGTAATTTTATCAGTATGTCTTCAATTTTGTTGGTTAGAAAAAGGTTGACAATATTATTTTTCATACATGACCAACTTACATTTTTATTTATTTTGTAATTATGCTTTCTTTTCCTGCTAATTTTAATCAAATGCTGTGCGCATTGTTTTTCAATTAGAGCTTGTAAGTTGGCTACAAAAATGCATGCGTAATAATCCTGTAAAATACTTGCAACGGTATGTCCACTGAAAACTTCCATTTGCAATTGATTTTTTTGAGTGCCAAAACTTGTTTCTGTTTTCCAGCGTAAATAGTACACCTGCTTTAAGTCTTGAATTGAATATAAATTCTGATCAAATAAATTAGTGATTAGTATTTCTGTTTCGCCGGAGGATAATTTAATTTTCACCAATCTCACTAAAATTTCAGTCTGAGCAGGAACGATGTAACCATTTTTCTTTAGTTGTTTAATTGCTTTGTAGCTCGGCATTAATTTTACCACCGTATCACTCAATTTACTTCGCGAAAACGAGATTATCTTCTTATTAAAATCGGATTTGCATCGCATTACAAAATGAATTGTCTTTTCTTGATGCATCAACAAATACATAAGTGAATAACAGGGAAACCCTCGGTCCATTAGAGCAATAGAATCGGAAGGTAAACGTGAAATATTTGCTGATACTATTTCTCGTTCAGATATTTTGTAAGGAAACATTCCGGCCCACACAATGACTTCATTCAATACGTCTTGAATTTGCAAAATCCTAGAGATTGGAATTGAAACATGTTCATGATTGTTTTTAACTGTGCCAAAATAGTTTGCTACGTCCGGCTTATTGAACAAATAATTAGTTGATCCATCTATTGCCATAAGTCGAAACCCTTTCCATCGCTTTATTTTATTATCGTAGTGGATATAGAATAATTCTACCAATAATTGATTCCATACTTCAAAAAAATCTGGGCGCAATTTTACACGTTGCAAACTAAAAGCTCCTTTGGTACAGCAATTATCCGGCTCTTCAATAAAATTAAAGAACTCTCTAAGTTCAATACTTATGCTGCGTTTTGGAAAATTAAGAATGAGAGCTACAATTTTTTCGAAAGGGAGCTTTCGATTCCTGCTAAAATCTGATTTTTGAGAAGTGAAAAGTTCGCGAATAGATTCCTCTTTGGAAATCATTTCTAAGAAGGAACGTAGCCCTTCAATAATTTTTACATTTGCACATACCATTGAGTTGTTGTTTTTAGTCGAACACTAAGAACCCGCATTTGCGGGTTCTTAACTCAGTGGTTTCTAAAATTTTATACACTAACTAAATGACATTAACCTTTAGGTGACGGATGAGGAAGGCTACGAAGGGAGCTTGGCTTTAGCCAAATTTTCGACCTTGAGTTTTTTACTTCGATAATAGTAGTTGTTGTTTGGCTAAAGCCAATCGAGGGTTTACTATTCTTGTTCCGTCACCTAAAGGTGACGGTAATAAAACTTAACAGAAAATTATTCCCGGATGATAACTGCTTAAATATAATCTAGTAGAAAATTGCAACCAACTAAGAATCGCGTAAGTAAAAGAGCGAGAATTTTATTACCGTCACCTTTAGGTTAATGTCATTTAGTTAAGCCCTAAACTGCACGTTTATAGTTCGTTTCGGTTTTGTATTTCCCTAAAACTTTTCGAATTTTCCTTATTCTTGGGAAGGTTCGATTAAGCCTTATTGGTTCAATATTTACTTCAAAAAGCTTTTGTAATTTTATCAGTATGTCTTCAATTTTGTTGGTTAGAAAAAGGTTGACAA